>NZ_CAJYGK010000068.1 GCF_913773725.1 uncultured Aquabacterium sp.
GCTGAGGCTTTTTGTTGCCCATCTACAGGCCGTCGTCTTGGCTTGGCTGGGCTGGGGCGCTCGGCCTGTCAATACCGCGGTCAGGTTGCGCCGACTGCCGCGTGAGGCAATTGTTCAGGGCGGACTAGGTAACCCGAATCGGGTCGAGACGATTGCCGAGGCCAGACGCAAGCTGAAGAAATGCGGTTCAAGCAGGAACTGAACTCTGCCCGAAGATCTGTGTGTGCTGCCGCGCATGGCTGTGCTGCCTCTCAGTGTCATCGTGGGAGCTCACAGAACTCACGCCCCCAGCGAGCGCGATGTTTTTGATGATGTTTGAGGTGCTCCACCATGTGTTGTGTTCCGCAGGGGTTGCAAAACACGCTATCGGAGCTGAAAGCCAGGACCCCGCCTAAACCCCATGTGTCCAAGGGCAGCAAGGTCAGCCAGTTTCTGCGAACATCGGTGCCAATCCGCTGACTGCTACGGACTCCATTCCTGTGGACGCAATTGAGGTCGGCCAACCTTTACGGACGCTATTCCATGGCTACTGGCTCTATTCCGTCGAACCCTCAGCCCCTCCTCGCCGCCATCATCGACCTCGACGGCACCATGGTCGACACCCTCGGTGACTTCGTCGTCGTCCTGCGCCACACCCTGACCGACCTCGGTTGCCACCCCATCGAGCTGGCCCGCGTCGACCGTGATTTCATTTCCATGACCGTAGGCAAGGGAACAGAGGACCTGCTGCGCCGCAGCCTGGCGCACGCCTGGGGCGTCCTGCCCGATTCGGCGGACGTGGCCCAGGCCTTGCCCGAGGCACTGGCCATCTACCACCGCCACTACCCCGAGCACAACGGGCAGCATGCCGACGTCTTTCCCGGTGTGGCGGAAGGGCTGGCCCAACTCCAGGCGCTGGGCGTGCCGCTGGCCTGCCTCACCAACAAGCCCACGGCGTTCGCGCAGCAGCTGCTTGAGCGCAAAGGCCTGCGCCCCTTCTTCCGGCATGTGTTCGGGGGTGACGCATTCGAGCGCAAGAAGCCCGATCCGCTGCCCTTGCGCAAGACCTGCGAGGCCCTCGGCACCGAGCCCGCGCGCACCCTGATGGTGGGCGATTCCAGCAACGATGCCCAGGCGGCCAACGCGGCGGGCTGCCCCGTGGTGCTCGTCACCTATGGCTACAACCACGGCCACCCCATCGAAGCCGTGCCGGCCCGCGCTCACATTCCCCGCCTGGATCAGGCCGACTGGCCCGCATTGCTCGCTTGAGCTTGAGCGATCGGCCCCGCATGGGCCGCACTCACTCCAGCGCTTCCAGTACCGCAGGCGCCCTGTAGGACAGCAGGGCGTCCTTCAGGTCCTGCGACACCGGCCGTGCGCCCAGCCACACCCGCAGCACGGCAGGAAAGAAGGCTGCATCCGCGATCGGCAGACCGGCAGGCTGCCCGTTTACATAGAACACCGTGCCGCGCTTCGGCACAAAGTCGATGGCGAACACGTCTCCCGTGTTCAGCCGCTTGATGTGCGAGAACTGTTCGCCCATCTTCCGGATCGACGGGATGAGGCTGAAGAAGGCCTCTCGGGTGCTGTTGAGTTCGATGCCCCGCGTGATGGTCTTGCCGACTTCGTCGATCCGCATGCCTTGCAGCATCACGAAGCGCAGTTGCAGCGGCGCATTGCGCGTCATGTCGATCACGGCATCGGCCTGCACGTGCTTGTCCGGGGTGTAGAGCCCCACGGTGTAGAGCTTGGCGACGGCGCGGTAGGTGACGCCGGCACCGTTGAGCTGCAGCGTGCGGCCTTCGACCTTCAGCGTGGCGGGGTAGCTCACCCCGAACAGTTCGGTGGGCACGGCCCGAGCCGGACAAGCGGCCGCGAGACCGCCGCCCAGCAGCAGGGCCAGCCGCCCCAGCAAGGCTCGGCGGGCCGACGCCGGTCTCCCTGGGACCGGGCCTTCAGGTGTCAAACGCATGGTGGTGTCCGTCGTGCCCGGTGCCGGCACCTCTGCGGCCGGCTGATCAGGCTGCTCCATTGTTTCGACGTGGTCCGGGTCCGCAAGCTGGGTTTGCCCTTGGCGCCGCGATGGGGCCGGGCAATGACGGTGCAACATCTGCCAGGGGCGGCTGCTACACTGGTCCGATGTTCATCTCTCGCAAACACACCAAGGGGTCGCACGACCGGGGGGCATGGCCCTGGCGTCACTGCGCCAGTGTGTGAGCGTCCGTCCGCCGCCTGACCAGGCCTTCGGACGGACCGCCCTGAACCGCTTCTTCTGCGTCGCCGCAGCCCGATGGGCGATGCGACCGACAGGAAGGCGGGCGAGACCCATCAGATGACACCGGGTGCCGCCGTGCGTTGGCGCCCCTGGGCTTGGAGGCCCTGCACCATGATCACCGAAACCGAATTCCACGCGCTGGCCGCTCAAGGCCACAACCGCATTCCGCTGGTGGCCCAGGCCCTGGCCGACCTCGACACGCCCCTGTCGCTCTACCTCAAGCTCACGCAAGGCCGTCCCTTGAGCTTTCTGCTCGAGTCGGTGGTGGGCGGTGAGCGCTTCGGTCGCTACTCCTTCGTGGGCCTGCCTGCCCGCACGCTGGTCCGGGCCACCGGCCGCGCGGTCGAGGTCGTGACCGACGGTGAGGTGGTCGAGCGCCACGACACCAACCCGCTCGATTTCATCGCCCAGTACCAGCAGCGCTTCAAGGCCGCCGTGCCCCAGGGCTTGCCCCGTTTCTGCGGGGGGCTGGCTGGCTACTTCGGCTATGACACCGTGCGTCACATCGAGCACCGCCTGGCGAACACGCACAAGCCCGGTGGCATCGGCACGCCCGACATCCTGCTGCTGCAGTGCGAAGAACTGGCCGTCATCGACAACCTGGCGGACCGCCTCTACCTCATCGTCTATGCCGATCCGGCCCTGCCGGGCGCCTACGACCGCGCGGCCGATCGCATCGCCGAGTTGCAGGCGCAACTCAACGCCGTGGTGCCGGTGCCGCCCATCACGCCCACCGAGTCCTACCCGGTCGAGCGCCACTTCGCCAAGGCCGATTTCGAGGCCGCGGTGCTCAAGTGCAAGGAGTACATCGCCGCGGGCGACTGCATGCAGGTGGTGATCGGGCAGCGCCTGCAGAAGCGCTTCACGGCGTCCCCGCTGACGCTGTACCGCGCGCTGCGCTCGCTCAACCCGAGCCCCTACATGTACTACTACGACATGGGCGACCACCATGTCGTCGGCTCCAGCCCCGAGATCCTGGTGCGCCAGGAGCGCAACGCCGAAGGCGGCGAAACCGTCACCATCCGCCCGATCGCCGGCACGCGGCCGCGCGGGGCCACGCCCGAGGTCGATGTCGCCAACGAGCGGGAGCTGCTGGCCGATCCCAAGGAGCGTGCCGAGCACGTCATGCTGATCGACCTGGCGCGCAATGACATCGGCCGCATCGCCAAGACGGGCACCGTCAAGGTCACCGAGGCCTTCGGCATCGAGCGCTATTCGCACGTCATGCACATCGTCAGCAACGTCGAAGGCGCGCTGAAGGACGGCATGACCGGGCTGGATGTGCTGCGCGCGAGCTTCCCGGCCGGCACGTTGAGCGGCGCGCCCAAGATCCGCGCGATGGAGATCATCGACGAGCTCGAGCCGGTGCAGCGCGGTGTCTACGGGGGCGCCGTCGGCTATCTGAGCTTCGCGGGGGACATGGATGTGGCCATCGCCATCCGCACCGGCGTCATCAAGGACCAGACGCTGTACGTGCAGGCCGGTGCCGGCGTGGTGGCCGACTCGGTGCCCGAACTCGAATGGAAGGAAACCGAGGTCAAGGCGCGTGCGGTGATCCGCGCAGCGGAGATGGCCGAGCAGGGGCTGTGACCCCGCCCGCCAGGGCACGTCAGCGGGGCAGCAGGCGCCGCCGCAGCGCGGCCTGCGCTGGCATTTCGATCAGGCGGTACACCGGCACCGCCAGCGCGAACGTCAGCCCCAGGTAAGCCAGCAGCCACAGCGGCGACGCCAGCGGCAGCCGATCGGGTTGCCCACCGCTGAGCAGGGCAACGGCCAGCTGCAGGGGAAAGTGCAGCAGGTAGCTGGCATACGTCGTGTGCCCCAACGTGCCGATCAGGTCCGCGAGCGGGCCAGGGCCGGGGCGAACCACCCGCAGCAGGCCCAGCATGGCCAGGGGTGCCAGCAGCGCCACATAGAACATGGGGCGCAACACGCCGAGCGCCGTCGCGGCGGTGCCGCCCGCCAGCAGCGCGCTGCCGGCAACCAAGCAGAGGCGTCGGGTGCCCGGGGGCAGCCGGCCCAGCGCCTCGTGCACCAGGTGGGTGAGGGCGCCCAGGTAGAAGAAGAACACGCACAGCACCACCGGGTGGGCGGTGGCCTGGCTGGCATACAGTGCCCCGGACAGCGCGATCAGCCCGACGACGTGCCACCACCGCGTCAGGCCCAGCCGGCACAGCACGAAGAACAGCCCGTAGACCAGCACCTCGATCGAGACGCTCCAGATCGGCCCGTTGAAAGACCATTCGCTGCGGCCGGGCCAGTCGCTCGCCAGGAACAGGTGCAGCACGAAGTGCGGCAGGTCGTTGTACTGGTAGACGTAGTCCACCCCGTGCCGGCTGCGGTACAGCCAGGCCATCCCGGCGACGGCCAGCAGCGTCAGCAGGTGCAGCGGATACAGCCGCGAAAACCGCAGGACCGCGAAACGCCATGCCGGCACCTGGCCGTCGGCCACGGGCCGGGCGTACTTCCAGAAGAAGATGAAGCCCGACAAGGCCCAGAACACCTGCACGCCCAGCCAGCCCGCCTCGTAAAAGGGCGTGAGCCAGGCGTACAGCGGTTGTCCCGTCACACTGAACCCCTGGTGGGTGTGGCCCGTCATGTAGAAGTGGTTGTAGTGCCACAGGAGCACCGACACCGCACAGGCAAAACGCAGCACCTCCAGGCCCAGCAGCGTGGGCTCGACGGCGGTGCGGGAAGGGGCGGTCGCGGGGCGCGCGGGCAGGGCGGCGCGGGCAGAAGGGATCGACACGAGTCTGGAGGAGGGTCAGGCTGTCAACGCCCCGATCTTGGCACGGCGGCGGCATGTAGAATGATCTGCATGCAGCAACCCTCGGACTTCCTTCGCCTGATGCACCGCTGGTGGCGGTGACGCCAGACAGACACGCTTGCCTCTGCGGCCGGTCCCCACCGGTGCGCCACCTGATCAGAGGCCCCGAGGGGGGACGTCACGGCGTCTGAACCGTGCACCGAAGGCGGCCTGCCCGCCCCATGAACCACCTCCACACAGGACGTGCCCATGCTGCTCATGATCGACAACTACGACAGTTTCACCTTCAACCTGGTGCAGTACTTCTGCGAACTGGGCGAAGAGGTCAAGGTCGTTCGCAACGACGAAATCACCCTCGACGACATTGCCGCGCTGAAGCCGGACCGTCTGGTGCTCTCGCCTGGCCCGTGTTCGCCCGCTGAAGCGGGGGTGTGCGTGCCTGCGCTGCAGCGCTTCACCGGCCAGCTGCCCATCCTGGGCGTGTGCCTGGGCCACCAGAGCATCGGTGCGGCGCTCGGCGGCCACGTGATCCGCGCCCAGGTGCAGATGCACGGCAAGACCAGCGTCATCCACACCGACCGGAAGGGCGTCTACGCCGGCCTGCCCGCCGAGTTCACCGTGATCCGCTACCACTCGCTGGCCATCGAGCGCGCCACGCTGCCCGAGTGCCTGGAAATCACCTCGTGGACCGACGACGGCGAGATCATGGGGGTGCGCCACAAGGGCCCGCAGACCGACCCGAACTTCGCGCCTTTGGAAGGCGTGCAGTTCCACCCCGAATCGATCCTGACCGAGCACGGCCACGCCATGCTCAAGAACTTCCTGACGATGTGAGGACGGCGTCATGACGCAACTGACCGACCAGCAGGCGCTGCAACGCGTCATCGAGCACCGCGAGATCTTCCACGACGAGATGCTGGGGCTGATGCGCCGCATCATGCAAGGCGAGATGTCGCCCGTCGTCATGGCCGCGCTGGTGACGGGGCTGCGCGTCAAGAAGGAAACCGTGGGCGAACTGTCGGCGGCCGCGCAGGTGATGCGCGAGTTCGCCACCCCGGTGCAGGTTGACGACACCGCGAATCTCATCGACCTGTGCGGCACCGGTGGGGACGGCGCCCACACCTTCAACATCTCGACGACGGCGATGTTCGTGGCCGCGGCGGCCGGCGCCCGCGTGGCCAAGCACGGCGGCCGCAGCGTGTCGTCCAGCACCGGCAGCGCCGATGTGCTGGAGGCCCTGGGTGCCTACATCAACCTGAACCCCGAACAGGTGGCCAGCTGCCTGGCCGACACCGGCGTGGGCTTCATGTTCGCCCCCAACCACCATGGCGCCATGAAGCACGCCGCCCCCGTCCGCAAGGAGCTGGGCGTGCGCACCATGTTCAACATCCTCGGGCCCTTGACCAACCCGGCCGGCGCCCCCAACCAGTTGATGGGCGTGTTCCACCCCGATCTGGTCGGCATCCAGGCGCGTGTGCTGCAGCGCCTGGGCTCGCGCCACGTCATGGTGGTGCATGGCAGTGACGGCCTGGACGAGATCACGCTGGCCGGCCCGACCATGGTGGCCGAGCTCAAGGACGGCCAGGTCAACGAATACACCATCACGCCCGAGCAGTTCGGCATGGCCGAGCACGACGGCTCGGCGCTGCGGGCCCTGAGCCGCGAGGCCTCGGTGGCCATCGTGCAGCGTGTGCTGGCCAATGAAGCCGGGCCCGCGCGCGACATCGTGTTGCTCAATGCCGGCGCCGCGCTCTATGCCGCCGACGTGGCCGACACGCTGGCCAACGGCATCGAACGCGCCCGCGAGGCCCTGGCCAGTGGCCGCGCCCGCGACACCCTGAATCGATTCGTGCAGGCCACCCAGGCCTTCGCGCCCCGCGCCTGAGGCGCCTGCCATCCTGCCTGCGCACCATGTCCTCCGACATCCTCGACAAGATCAACGCCGTCAAGCACGAAGAAGTGGCCGCCGCCCGCCAGCGCAAGCCGCTGCACGCTGTGCGTGAAGAGGCCGAAGCCCGCCACCGCGCTGGCGACGACCACCGCGATTTCGTCGGCGCGCTGCGCGCGAAGATCGCGGCGGGCCGCTCCGGCGTGATTGCCGAAGTCAAGAAGGCCAGCCCCAGCAAGGGCGTGCTGCGCGACCCCTTCGTGCCGGCTGACATCGCCCGCAGCTACGCCGAACACGGCGCCGCCTGCCTCAGCGTGCTGACCGACGAGCGCTTCTTCCAGGGCCACGCCGATTACCTGAAGCAGGCCCGTGCGGCGTGCTCGCTGCCCGCGCTGCGCAAGGACTTCCTGGTCGACGAGTACCAGGTCTTCGAGGCGGCTGCGTGGGGTGCGGACGCCATCCTCCTGATCGCCGCCAGCCTGTCGGACGCGCAGATGGCCGATTTCGAGGCCGTGGCCCACGCGCTGGGCCTGGCCGTGCTGGTCGAGGTGCACGACGGCGAGGAACTCGACCGCGCGTTGAAGCTCAAGACGCCGCTGGTCGGCATCAACAACCGCAACCTGCGCACCTTCGAAGTCACGCTGGACACCACGCTGGGCCTGTTGCCCCGCGTGCCGGCCGACCGCCTGCTGGTCACCGAGTCCGGCATCCTGGGCGCGGCCGACGTGCAGCGGATGCGCGACGCCAACGTCCACGCCTTCCTGGTCGGCGAGGCCTTCATGCGCCAGCCGGATCCGGGTGTGGCGCTGGCCACGTTGTTTGCCTGAGGTTCGGCCCGTGAGCCAGGCCGATCTGTTCGGGCAGGCCGGAGCGCCGCAGCCTGCATCGGGGGCGGCGGCCCCTCGGCTCGCAGCCCTCGCGGCCCCACTGGGCGACCTGTTCGACGCCGTGCCCGCCGACTGGCGGCCCCTCACCGACGCCTTTCGTGCCTCGCCGGTCGGGCAGGCGCTGATCGCGCGGGTCGACGCCGCCCGCGCGTCGGGCGCCACCATTTTCCCGGCAGACGTGTTTGCCGCGCTGCACCACACGCGTCGCGCCGACGTGCGGGTCGTCATCCTCGGACAGGACCCGTACCACGGCCCCGGGCAGGCCCACGGCCTCGCGTTCTCTGTGCAACCGGGCGTGCCCATCCCGCCCAGCCTGCGCAACATCCGCAAGGAGGTCCAGCGCGACCTGGGCCTGCCTGCGCCCGCCCATGGCAGCCTGATGGCCTGGGCCGACCGCGGTGTGCTGCTGCTCAACACGGTGCTGACCGTGGAGCAGGGGCAGGCGGCCAGCCATGCGGGCTGGGGCTGGGAGGTGCTGACGGATGCGCTGATCGCCGCCGTGGCGGCCGACCCGGGGCCGCGTGTCTTCATGCTCTGGGGGGCGCATGCCCAGCGCAAGCTCCCGCTGATCGAAGCGGCCGGCGCATCGCGTGCGGGTGACACCCTGGTGCTGCAGAGCAACCACCCGTCGCCACTGTCGGCCACGCGTGGGCCGGTGCCCTTCGTGGGCAACGGCCATTTCGGTGCCGCCCGCGACTTCTGGGCTGCACGCGGACACACGCTCGATTGGGCACTGGCCTGAGCGGCGCAGCGCCCGCCTCAGTGAGCGCCGCTCAGCGGAAGTACCACTGGGTGTTGACCCCGATGTGGTCCGCGTTCACCCGCACGCGCTCCACGCCGTCGTACGTGAAGTGCTCGCGCACATAGCGCACCCCGATGCCCCAGTTGGGCGTCAGCAGCCACTCGCCTTCCAGCACGACGCCGGTGGAACTCTCGAAGTCCACCACCGCGTTCACGCCGCTGACCTTGGTGCCGCCGGTGGTCGTCAATTGCGCGTTCTTCAGACGCAGGGCGGGGCGGGTGGCCCGTCGCACGCCGATCCCCACCGAGGCGCGGTCGGTGAAGTGGTAGTAGCCGATCAACTCGACCGGATAGCGCCGAAAGAAGATCCGCTCGTTGGTGATGCCGTTGGCCTGGTCGTTGTGAATGCCGTAGCTCGCGCGGATGGAGACCGGGGCCTCCGACAGCCTGAAGGACAGGCCCACCCGGCCTTCCACACCGGCCCCCGCGCTGATGTCTTCCTTGTACTGGGTGCTGCTGCCCTGGGGGGAGACGGTCACCGGCAGCAGGGTTTCACCCCCACTGGTGTAACCAAGTCCCACGAATGGGCGGAGCGCAGCCCCCTCGGCCTGAGCAGAATAGGCAAAGCCGCACAGCAGCGCGGCCACAACGATGTGACGCATGGCGTTCCCTGGATTGTTGTCGGTAACAGATGTCGATGATGGCATGGTTACCGCCTGTGCCCTGGGTAGGCGCGGTACCGAGGGGTGTGGCACATGACACGAAGGGGCCATCAGCTCCACCTGATCAAGGGGTCGGAATCCGGACAAGGCGTCCCTCAGAATCGCTCTGTTACAAAAAGTTGCGTTCATGGAAGGCGCGGCTGTTTTCAGATCGGTGGGGTCGCGCGCGGCAGGCGTGTGAATCGCCAACACAAGTTCGGATTTCATGGAAGCAACGCCAAAGACGGGCTTGACGACGCCCCCTTCCCTCGGGGTGGTCATCGTCAACTACCGCACCTATGACCTGACGATGCAGTGCGTCGCCTCGCTGCTGGCCCACGGCATCGCCGCGGCGGGGGACATCGTGGTCGTCGACAACGACTCGCCCGACGGGTCGGGGGAGCGGTTGCGTCGGGACCTGCCCCACGGCGTGGTGGCCGTGCTGTCGCGCCATAACGGCGGGTTCGGCGCTGGCGTGAACATCGGCATGGCGGCCCTGCACACCGATCTGGTGCTGGTGCTCAACCCCGATACCTACTTCCGGCGCAATCAGGTGCCGGTGGTGCAGGACCTGTTCGCGCAGCACGAGCGCCTGGGGGTGGTGGGCCTCAAGCTGATCAACCCGGACGGCACCCTCCAGTACTCGGCGCGGCGCTTCTATTCCCTGCCTGACATCCTGGCGCGGCGCACCGCACTGGGCCGCATGAAGCCCTTGCGCCGGCTGGTGAACTCCCACCTGCTCAAGCCGAACTGGCGCGAAGGCCCGTTCGAGGCCGATTGGGTGATGGGTACCGGCTTCATCGTGCGGCGCGCTGCGTTCGAGGACGTGGGCCGCATGGACGAGGGCTATTTCCTCTACTTCGAGGAAGTCGACCTGTGCGCGCGCATGTGGGTCAAGGGCTGGCGGGTCATGGCCCTGCCCGAGGTCGAACTGGTGCACGAGCACCAGCGCCACAGCGCCGCAGGCATCTGGTCCAGCTCGGGCCAGACCCACCTGCGCAGCATGGTGCGCTTCTTCACCAAGTTCGGCGTGCCATGGCTGTGGCGCCCCCGGCGCGACCAGATGCAGCGTGCCTACCTCCGTTGGCGCCGGCAGTTCGACGAGGCTGCCCGGCCGCGCCAGGGAGACGCAGCCACATGAATGCGTGTGTCATCGGCCGCCCAGAGCAGCCATGCGCTTTTATCATCGCTCCCGGTCGGCCTCTCGCTCGGCCGCCCCTGGCCATTGCGATGGCTTCCCGATCCCGCTGCGCCCCCCAGGGGCCCTGTTGCCGTCCATGAAGTTTCCCTCGATTCTGCTCAGCCTGCTGGTGCTGACCGCCTGCACGCCCATGGGCAACCTGACGCCGCCTCGGGATGCGGCAAGCCTCCGCGTCCTGACGCCGGCCGACGTCGCCCGCATGGCCGCCCAGCCCACGCGCATCCATGCCGGCGACACGTTGCGCATCGTGCGCGACGCCCACGATGGCGCCATGGACCTGCGCAACCTGGTCGAAGACAGCCAGACCCAGCTCTACACCGTGCGCTCTGACGGCAGCTTTTCCTACCGTTATGCCGGTCGCGTGGACGCCGCCGGGCGCACCCCGGACGAACTGGCTCAGACCTTGCGTGAACGCCTGGCAGCGGTCTACCGCGAACCGGGGGTCACCATCAACATCGTCAATTCGCCCAGCAGCAAGGTCGTCATCGGCGGGGCCGTGCGCACCCCTGCCGCGTTCGACATGACGGCGGTTGCCACGCTGGAGCAGGGCCTGTTTGCCACCGGCGGCCTGCTGCCGGCCGCGGACCCCAGCCGGGTCGCGCTGCTGCGCCTCGACGAGCAACAGCGCTACCAGCTTTACTTCATCGATTTCAGCGGCCTGCTCGACGGTGCCTCCGGGCGGCCCACCCTGTCGTTCCAGCGGGGCGACATCCTGTTCGTGCCCAAGTCCATGGCCGGCAACATGGGCGATGGGGTCGACGTCTACATCAACCAGCTGTTGCCGTTCACGCGCTCCCTGGGCGTGAGCTACAGCTGGGGCGAGACCAAGGTCAAGTGACGACGCACGCGGACATCCCCACACCATGATCGACATTCGTTCTTTCCGCGACCTCGTCCGGCTGTTCTTCATCTATCGCCGTGCCTTCGTGACGGCCGTCTGGCTCACGGTGGTGCTCGTCGTGGCCGGCGCCTTTCTGCTGCCCACCAAGTACGCGTCCGAGGCCCGCCTGCTGGTCAAGCCCGGCCGCGAAAACCTCACCGTGCCCATCGACGTGGGTGAGCGTCAGGCCTTCGCGCCGATGTCCACGCAGCGTGATCCCATTGCCGATGAAGAAAAGATGCTGACCGGGCGACCCGTGTTGCTGCAGGTCGCACGCCTCTACCTCAACGAGATGGCGCAGGCCCAGCAGGCCCCTCAGGGCTTGTGGAAGCGCATCAAGTTCCAGGTCAAGCAGGGCCTGCAGGCGGTGCTCGACGCGGTGCGCAGCGTGCTCGTGATGGTCGGCCTGGCTGAACCTCAGAGCCCGGAAGAGCGCCTAGCGGCCAAGTTCGAGGACAAGTTCACGGTCACCCACGGCGTGGGCTCCAACGTGATGGAGCTGCGTTTCGTGTGGGACGACCCGCTCGTGGCGCAGAGGGTGCTGCAGACCTGGGTGCGCGTCTATACCGATGAGCGCACGGCGGTGCTGGGCCGCAAGAGCCTGGTGGCGTTCTATGACGGCAAGGTGCGTGACGCCGACCAGCAGATCGAGTCCCTCAAGGGACAACTGCGCAGCGGGCTCGAACGCATCGACGGACTGAGTGCCAGCGAACGCCTCACGGCGATCACCAAGCGCGTCAACGAACTGCGCGATCGTCAGGCCGAGCTGCTTGCCGAGCGCACGGCCCTCGAGCAGGGAGTCGCCTATGCACAGGGCCGGGCCAAAGCGCTGTCCGGCGAGGTGGTCTCCGAGCGTGACGTCGGCCTGGGGCCCAACTTCCTGGTGCTCAGCAACCAGCTGGCGGAGCTGAAGCGCCAGCGCACCGAGGCGCTGCGCGTCTACAAGGAAACGGCGCCCAACGTCGTGTCGCTCAACGAGAGCATCGCCAACGTCGAGGCGCAGTTGAAGAGCGAGGAGCGCAACACCCAGCGCAGCGAGAAGCGCACGCCCAATGAACTGGGCACACTGCTGGCTCGCAACACGCTCGAGAAGTCCCTGCGGCTCAAGGAGCTCATCTCGATGTCGGCCAGCGTCGACCGCGAACTGGCGCAACTGACCGATGCACGCCGCAAGGTGCTCGCCAGCGAACCGGCACTCGGCCGCATCGAGCAGGCGCTGGCGGTGGCCGAGAAGAGCCGCCTGCTCTACCTCGACAGCCTCGAGAAGGCCCGCATCGACCAGGCGCTGGACGACAGCCGCATCAACAACATCGCGGTCATCGAGGCGGCCACGCTGAATCCGGCCCGCGTGGCGCCCAAGAGCCTGCTGCTGCTGGCGCTGGCCCTGCCCGCGGGCGTGCTGGTCGGTCTGGCCACGCTGTACCTCAGCTCCGTGATGGACCAGCGCATCCACGACGGCGGGCGAATCGAATCCCGGTTCGGTGTGCCGCTGTGGTCGGCGGTCAAGGACATCGGGGGCAGCGGGGAAGACAACGACTTTCACGCCAGCGTGCACCGCATCTACGGCACGCTGCCGCTGGCGCAGGTCGCCGAGCGCGGGCTGGTGCTCGGCCTGGCTTCCTCGCGCGCAGGCGAAGGCGTGTCCTTCCTGGCGGGCCACTTGCGCCAGGTGCTGACGGCGCAAGGTCTGCAGGTGCGCCTGAACCCGCCGGCCGCCGACAGCCAGGCCCGCCCGGGCGAGGTGGTGCTGCTCGAGGCCTCGGACCTGCTGCGCAACCGCGAGGCCTTTGTGCGCCTGAGCCGGGCCGACCTCATCGTGCTGGTGGTCGAGGCGCGTGCCAGCCTGGTGCCCGTGGTGGACAACGCCCTGGGCGTGCTCCGCACGGCCTTCCGCAAGGTCGATGGCATCGTGCTGAACCGGCGTCGCTTCGAGGTGCCACCGCGCGTGCTGCGCTGGCTGCAAGGTTGAGGAGCCGGTTGTGAGACTCGTCCTGCTCTCGCCCTTGCCGCCCGAGCAGACCGGCATTGCCGATTACGCCGCGCACTGGTGCCGGGCCGTCAAGGCGGCCGGCGTCGAGGTGCTGACCCCGCTGCAGGGCCAGAAGCCGTTGCACAGCTTTGCGGCCGCCCGCCGCTGGGTGGCCGAGCGGGATTGGAGCAAGGTCGATGTCGTCCATGCCGAACTCGGCGGCGGACGCCACACCGAGTTCTTTGTGTTGGCCGCACTGGCCGCCATGCCGGTCCGGCCGCGGCTGTCCGCCACCGTCCATGACCCGGAGCGTCTGGTGTGGCGACCGGTGAGCGCCACATGGCGCCGCGTGGACGGCGTGCGCTGGCTGCCGGGCCTGGTGAGCAAGGCGCTGGCCGTGCTCGTCGACCCGCACACCCTGTGGGCCGAGCGCCGCCTGGCCCACCGCCTCGATGGCATCGTCACCTTGACACAGACCGGGGCCCAGCGCCTGAGCCGCCGCATGAAGCTGCCCCCCGGCCGCGTGCGCGTGATCCCGCACGGGACCCTGCCGCTGTCCGTGCGGCCCTTGCCACCGACCGAGCCTGTCCGTCTGCTTTACTTCGGCTTCATCTACGCCGGCAAGGGCATCGAGGACCTGGTCGACGCGCTGGGTCGGCTGCGCCAGCAAGAGCCCGAACTCGCCGACCGCGTGCAGCTCACGATCGCGGGCGGCACCGCGCCCGACATCGCCTTTGGTGGGCGGCGCAGCTACCTCGACGGCCTGCGTGAGCGGGTCGCGGCACTGGGGCTGCAGTCTCAGGTGAGCTGGCACCTCGACCTTGACGAGCGCGACATCCCTGACCTGATCGGCCAGCACCACGTCATGGTTCTGCCCTACCGCGACAGCCGCAAGCTGGCCCTGATGGGGCAGATGCGCGGCACCTCCGGTGCGCTCGCCTGGGCGGTGGCTGCAGGACGCGGGGTGATCACCTCGGACGCCCGGGCGTTCGCCGAAGAGATCAGCCACGGCAACGGGCAGGCCTACCCTCAGGGTGACATTACCGCACTGACCGCCGCGCTTGCTCAGGTGCTGCGCGAGCCGCAGTGCATCCAGCACTGGTCGGCGGCAGCGCGCGCGCTGGCGGATCAGCGCGTCTGGCCGCGCACCGGGACGGCGTTCGCTGCCTATTTTTCGTCCCTTCAGCGTGGGGTCGACGTGCAGGCCGTGATGTCCGGCGCGCCCCCGTCTGCCCCCTCCACCACAGGATCGACCCCATGAGCCGACTTGTCGCCCGCATGGCCCGCCGCCGAGCCCTTCTCGGCGCCGCCGCGCTGGCCGCCACACCGGTGGCCTGTCGTGCCTGGTTCAGCAGCCGCATCGAGCCCGTTGCCCTCCAGCCCGCTCGTCCGGTGGTCTGGAAGGACTTTCTCGGCGTCAATGCGCAGTTCCAGTGGTTCCCCGAGCCCGTGGCACGCCGGCAGGTCGAGCGCCTCAAGGCACTCGGCCTGCAATGGGTGCGCCTGGGCCTGCACTGGATGCTGATGGAGCCCGAAGAGGGCAAGTTCCAGCTCGAACCCATCGACCGCATGATGGCGCTGGTGCGCGAGGCCGGACTGCGCAACGTCACCTATGTGGTCGGCACGCCGCGTTACGCCTCCAGTGTCGCCAAGGGCGACCCGTACGAGCGCTTCTTCGACAAGTTTCCGCCTCGCAACCCCGCGGTGTTCGCGCAGCGCATGGCCATGCTCGCCAAGCACTACCCCCAGGTCGACGTGTGGCAAGTCTGGAATGAGCCCAATCTGATCGGATTCTGGGCGCCCCAGCCAGACACGGAGGCCTACGGCAAGCTGTTCCTGCCGGCCTACCAGGCCCTGCGCGCCACCGTGCCCGACAAGCCCGTCGCCCTGGCCGGCATGGCCTACTTCAGCGAGATCGACAAGCGCGGTGGGTTGATGATCCACGAGCTGGGGCGGCTGGGCGCGTTCACACTGAACCCGGTGGTGGCCTATCACCCGTACACCGCCACCGCCGAGGGCTCCGACCACGATGCGCGCGACTTCATCAAGCGCGTGGTACCCGCGCACCAGTGGCTGCGCGCCGCGGGCGTCAAGCAGGTCTGGGCCACCGAATGGGGCTGGTCCAGCTACCCCGGCCCGAAGGAAGAGCAGCCCATCGTCGGCGAGGACGGCCAGGCCGACCTGACCTTGCGGCGTCTGGCCCTGATGGCGGCCCTCGACTACGACCGGGTCTTCCTGTTCACGCTGTCCGATCTCGATGAGCGCGCGACCAAGCGGGATCAGCACTACGGACTGCTGCGCCGCAACGGCGAGCCCAAGCCGGTGTACCACGCGCTGCAGCGTTTTCTACAGCTGTGCGGCCCCAGCCTCACGCCGGCGGCGCCCCCGGACATCATGGGCGACCAGCCCGAAGGCCTCATCACGATCGGCTGGCGGCGTGCCGATGGCCGCCCGCTGTGGATGCTGTGGGCGCGCGAACCTGGCGAGGTGCGCCTCAAGGGCGTGCGCCAGGCCACGCTCCACCAGCCGCTCAGCGGGGGCGAGCGGGCGCTCAAGGAAGCCGCGGATGGCGTGCGTGTGCCCGTCACGACAGCCCTGCAGATCGTGGTGGCCGGATGAGCGCGCCCTCTGCCGACCGCTCGGCTGCCGTGACCCGGCCGCTGCGCATCCTGCTGACCTTGCCCTACCTGCCGTGGCCCATCACCAGTGGCGGCAAGGCCCGGCAGTTTCACCTCATCCGTGAACTGGCGGCGCGCGGCCACCGGTTGACCCTGCTCGTGCAGTCCAAGACCGACGCCGACGCCGCCGTGCACGCCGCCCTTGCTCCCCTGGTCGAACGCCTCATCGTCCTGCCGCGTCGGCCGCTGCGGCATCCGCGCACCCTCTGGCATGCGGCCGTGTCGCCCTTGCCCCTGCTGACCACCGTCAACGGCCATGCACCGGCGCTGGCCGAGCGCTTCGCGGCCTTGCTCGACGAAGGAGGCTGGGACATCGTGCAGATCGAGCACAGCTACGGGTTCGAGCCCTTTGCCGCCACCCTGGCCCAGCGGCACCAGCCCTTCGTGCTGACCGAACACAACGTCGAGTCCGAACTGGGCGCGGCCACCTATGGCAAGTGGCCTGCTCCGCTGCGGCCGCTGGCCCGCTATGACCAGGCCCGGGCCCGCCGCTGGGAACGCCTCGTGCTGTCGCGCGCGGCCGCCATCGTGGCGGTCACGGAGTCCGATGCCCGCAAGCTGTCGGCCGTCGGCGGGCGCCCTGCCCACGTGGTGCCCAACGGCGTGGACACGGCTGCTTTCGCCACGGTGCGCCCCGACGTGCACAGTCGTCACGCCCTGTTCCTGGGCAACTACGAGTACGCGCCGAACATCGATGCCGTCGAGTGGGCGCTCAACCGCGTCTGGCCCCTGGTGTGGGAGCGGATGCCCGAGGCGAACTTCACCGTCTGTGGCCACGGTCTGCCGTCCGGCTGGCGAGGGCGCTTCCCGGATCCCCGGGTCCATTTCCATGGTTATGTGCCCGACCTCACCCGGGTCCAGGCCGCATCGGCCGCTTTCCTGGCGCCCTTGCGCTTCGGCGGGGGCTCCAAGCTCAAGGTGCTGGAAGCCATGGCGGCCGGCCTGCCGCTCGTCAGCACCCGTGAAGGCCTTTCCGGGCTCGGTGCGGTCGATGGCGTGCACGCCCGCGTGGCGGACACCCCCGAGGCCCTGGCAGAGGCCCTGGTTCACACCCTGAGCGACCCGACGGGCGCCCGCGCCATGGCAGAAACTGCGCGCGCGCATGTTCAGGCGCATTTCGACTGGTCCCAGGCCGCCGCCCGCCTCGAGACGGTGTACGCGGGCGTCGGCCGTGCGGGGTGCCCGGAAGCGGAAGGGCAGGCATGCCCGGCATGAACGACCTGGCGCCATCCGGTTCCCTGCCACAGGGGGGAGGCCACGTCGGCGTGCTGGCCGGCGCGGTGCTGGCGCTGCTGGCCGCGGCCGGCATGGCCTTTGTTCACCCGCTGCTCGGCCCGGCCCTGGCTGTGGCAATGGGCGCGGCGGTCTTCGTGGTGTCCCGCCCGCTGCGCGGCCTGATGCTCTTCTGTGTGCTGGCGCCTGCGCTGCCGTGGATGAAGGTGGGCGCCCCCTTGCCGGTGCCCGAGGCCTTGCTTGCGCTGACGTGGGTCGGGGTGTTCCTGCAGTGGCTGAGCGGTCGGCTGCCGCCCTGGCCCGATGGCCCCACCGAGCGCGCCATGCGTCGCTTCATGCTCTGGAGCATCGTGCCGCTCGTGGCCGGGCAGTTCGTGCCGGAGGGGGACGGCAACGGCCCCATCAACTGGGTGCGCTGGCTGCTCAACCTGTCGCCGGTCTTCCTGGTTCCCTTGCTGGTGCGCAATGCCCGTGACCGCGACCGCCTGATGCTGAGCCTGCTCGTGGGCTTCGCCCTGCTGTTGCTGATCTCACTCGGCTTCTTCGTCCGGGGCCGTGATGCCCGGCTGATGATCCCGTTCCTGGCCGCGTTGCACTACCCCTACCCGGAGGCCATCCAGGACATCTTCTCCGCCGACTACACCCGCATGGCTTCGCCTTGGGTCCACCCCAACTCCACCGGCGGCGCGCTGCTGCTGGCCGCGCCTCTGGGGCTGTTCTACGGGGTCATGCACCATGGCTGGCGGCGGGTGCTTGGCTTCTTCATCTTCCTCGGCAGCGCCGCCGGCATCGTGTTCTGCGGCTCGCGCGGGGCTTTGCTGTGCCTGGGCCTGTTTGTCGTGTGGCTGGCCGCCCGGCGCACGCCCTATGCCTTGCGCGGGCTGATCGCGGCCGTCTTGCTCGCGGCCACCTTCCTGGCCGTGTACCCGCCTGCACAGCAGCGTTTCGCCTCGCTGTTCTCGGGCAAGGATGTCAGCACCGGCGTGCGCTTCGACGAGTACGCACACTTCCCGCAGAACGCGTGGCGCCATCCGCTGGGCCTCGGGTTCAAGGCCGAGACCCCGGCCAGCTCGCCCGAAAAGGGCATCTACGGCATCTCCAACCTCTGGCTGAACTACTGGTTCAAGCTCGGCCTGCCCGGCATGCTGCTGTTCATCGCCATCACCGTGGCCTGGTGGCGCGAGGTGCGCTTGCGCACATCCTTCAGCCATGTCGGCCCGCACAACGCCATGCGCATCGCCACCACCGGCACCGTGCTGGCTGCGCTCGCCACGGGCTTCATCGACCACTATTTCAGCTTCACCCAGGTGCTGATCGCGCTCTTCTGGCTGATCCTGGCCTTGGGCCTGCTGGAAGCCCGCATGCCACCCGCCGCCCGACTCGACGCCCCCGCCCGTCCATGAAACACCGCATCCTTCACAGCCACAACCTGCGCGCTCGCCTGCCCGACTACGCTGCCCGTCTGGGCGTGGACGTCCCTGAGCTGACAGCGGCCTATGACCGGGGGTTGCAGCACGACGTGTTCTTCGAATCACAAGGCAAGGGGCCGGATGACATCGTGACGCACGTCAGCTGCCTGGACATCCGCAAGCGCATCGACGACCCGCTGGTGCGCCAGCTCTTCGTCACCCTGTACGACGAGATCCCTGGCCGCAAGCTGCCCGATTACGGCAAGAACTGGCCGACGCTGGTCGATCGCATGCGCCGCATCTGGGAGCAGGTCTACAACATCCTGATCAACAAGATTCCCAGTCACAACATCCGCCTGGTCTGGCTTCGCCTCGGGGGCGCGAAGATCGGCAAGGGCTCCACCATCTGGCGCAACACGGAAGTCATCGGCATCGAAAGTCTCACCATCGGTGACGACAGCTGCATCGGCTGGCATTGCCAGATCGACGCGCGGTCCGGCCTGGTCATCGGCAACCACGTGACGATCGCCTCCCACGTGCTCATCGTCGCCGGCGGGCACGACCTGGAGGCGCCCGAGTTCTGGTCTGTCTCCGCCCCGGTCCGCATCGACGACTGGGCCTGGATCACCTCGCGCGCCATCATTCTCCCTGGCGCCCACATCGGCGAAGGGGCCGTCGTGTCGGCCAATACCACCGTCGGCAAGAAGGTCGAGCCCTATGCCATCGTGGCCGGGCAGGGCGGCAAGACCGTGGGCCAGCGCGTGCGAGGCCTGAACTACAAGGTGGGAGGCAAGAGCCTCTTCACCCTGCTGCACTGATCGGCCGGACCCATGCTGGGCGCCGCAGGCCTGCTCACCCTGGTCACCCTCTTCGGTCTGGTGGCCGGCCTGGCCCGGGAGTGGCTGCTGGTCGACGCCTGGGGGGCCGGTGCGCGCACCGACGCCTTTCTGGTGGCCCTGTTCCTGACCGAAGCCGTGCGCACCATGCTGGCCGGTGGTGTGCTGTCCTCGGCGGCCTTGGCGCTCTGGCAGGGCCGGGATGCGTCCGCTCGGCCAGGTTGGCTCGGCGCCACCACCCTGGGCCTGGGCGGCCTGGGCGTCCTGCTGACCGTCACCTGTGCGCTGGCGGCGGGGCTCCTCACTCGCCTCATCGGTCCGGGTCTGTCTCCAGCCGATCACCAGGCGGCGACCCATGCCCTGGCCACCCTGGCCTGCGGCCTGCCGGCGCTGCTGTTGCAGGCCCTGTGGGCCGTGCCGCTGCAGGCTCAGGGGCACTTCCTGCTCGCGGGTCTGGGTTCCCTGGCGTACAACCTCCCGGCGGTGCTGTGGATGGCCTGGCATCGTGGCCAGACCACCGAAGCTGCGCTGTCGTGGGCCTTCGTCCTCGGTGCGATCCTGAGTGCCGCGCTGTTGCTGCCATCGGCCACGCGGGCCGGCCTCGCGCCTGCTCACCTGCGCTGGGATGGCGCGGTGCTGCGGGAACTCGGTCGCCGGGTCGCCCCCCTGTTGGGCAGCGCGCTGGGTGGCCAGGCCCTCATGCTGCTCGAGCGCATGGTCGCCTCCTGGCTGGGCGAAGGGGTGCTGACCCTGCTCAACCTTGCGCGCAAGCTCGCCAACCTTCCACTCGTGGCCCTGCTGTCCGTCAATCAGGTTCTGCTCGGCCTCATGAGTCGGCAGGGCGGGGCCGAGCGGCTGACCCTGTTGCGCCAGGGCCTGGCACTCAACACCCTCATCACCACACCAGCGGCGATCGGGCTCATGTTGTCGGCACAAGCCCTGGTCCTCTTGCTGTTCCCTCGGGTGGTCGGCACGGCCATGCTGGGTCCGCTTCTGGGCTGGTATGCCGTTGCGCTGGTCGGCGCAGGCTGGAACACGCTGCTGGCCCGCTACAACCACGCGGCGGGCGACACCCGTCTGCCCTTTGTGTGCGAAACCGGGGGCAATGTGGCGCAGGCCCTGAGCCTGCCGCTGCTCGCCTGGCTGATGGGCGCACAAGGCATCGCCGCAGCCCTGTTGCTGGGTGTGGCCGTCAACGGCGTCCTGCTGCTGCACCTCAACCGACTGTGGCGTGAAATCAGCTTGGCCCGGTTGGTGCTGGCTGCCGGGCTGCCCCTGGCTGCGGCGGCACTGATCATGCCCTGGTGGCCTGATCCCCCCATCTGGCGGCTGGTCGCCTCCAGCTTGGCTGGTGTAGCCTGCCTCACCCTGCTTGCGGCATGGCTGCGCCCCTGGCGGCCTGCTGCCCCCTGACGCCCGGCGCCGGCGCTCACCTCCTTGCTGTCTCGACCATGAAGTACCCGAACAACCTGGATCTGCTGCGCTTGCTGGCCGCCATCGGGGTCATGGCCCTTCACATTGCAGACCTCAGCGCGCAGCCCGCGCTGGCCTTTCTGCACGGCTTCGACACCAAGATCGCGCTGTCCGTCTTTTTCGTCATCAGTGGCCACCTGATCTTCATGAGCTGCGAGCGCAGCCACTCGCTGGCAGACTACGCCGTGCGTCGGGCTCGCCGCATCGTGCCTGCTTACGTGGTGGTGGTGGTGGCGTGTGCCCTGCTCGGGGTGTTGCTCAGCACGCTGCCGCCGGGCGATTACTTCGGCACCACCTGGCTGCGCTATCTGGTTGCCAACCTCACCTTCCTGAACTTCATCCAGCCAGCGTTGCCCGGCGTGTTCACCGACAACCCCTATCCTGGGGCACCGGTCAATGGCGCCCTGTGGACGATCAAGGTCGAGCTCATGTTCTACCTCGTCGTGCCCGCGCTGGTGGCCTTGTGCCGTCGTTACGGCCACCATCGGGTCCTGGGGCTCGGCTTCGTGATGGGGTGCCTCTGGTGGGGGGGCTTCATGGCGCTGGCGTGGCACACGGGCCGGGGCGGCTTTGCCGAGGTCGCCAAGCAGATGCCCGGTCAGCTCATGTTTTTCCTGCCTGGCGCCTGGGCCTGGTACGAGCGGGAGCGGCTGGCCCGGTGGGGGCACCGCGTCGGCGTCGCCGGCGCGCTGCTGCTTCTGCTGGCCTACCAGTGGGACCAGACCCGACCCACGCCCGGCGTCTTTCTCTATCCCCTGGCGCTGACCTTGTGCGTGTTCTGGGCCGCGCACATCCTCCGTCCGCTGGGCGACGCGGCTCGCCATGGCGATCTCTCGTACGGCATCTACATCGTCCATTTCCCCGTGATCCAAACCCTGGTGCAGCTCGGTGTCTTCGGCGCTGCGCCCCTGCTCGGTGCCGGGCTGGCGACGGCGATCACCGTTGCGCTGGCCCTGCTCCTGTGGCGCCACATCGAGGCCCCGGCCCTCGGGCGCCGTGCCAGCCCGGCTAGCCTGTCCCCCGTGTGATCCGCATGGTTGTGTTTTTGCCGCAACGCAAGGGCGACGCTTGAGTGCTGCGCAAAGATGGTGTTATAGTTGCGGTCTTGCCTCGGAGGGGTGCCCGAGTGGCTAAAGGGGGCAGACTGTAAATCTGTTGGCTTACGCCTACGCTGGTTCGAATCCAGCCTCCTCCACCAGGCAAACTAATTTGTGAACGCTCCAGAGCGGCTCCCGAGCGGGAGTAGTTCAATGGTAGAACCTTAGCCTTCCAAGCTAATGACGCGGGTTCGATTCCCGTCTCCCGCTCCAAGGTCTCGGTTCTGTCAAACAGGCGTGGTAAAGTCACGGTCTTCGCTGATGGCGGAGGTTGTGCGTGTCTCAGTCGGCACTGGTTTGGGTTTGACCCGAGTCCAGACCCGTGTCGATGCCCATGTGGCTCAGTGGTAGAGCACTCCCTTGGTAAGGGAGAGGTCGGCAGTTCGATCCTGCCCATGGGCACCACACCTCCTTCCCTTCTTCATTCGCCTCACTTCAGGATCGCTAGGAGCGAGAAACATGGCCAAGGAAAAGTTCGAACGGACCAAGCCGCACGTGAACGTGGGCACCATCGGTCACGTTGACCACGGCAAGACCACGCTGACGGCTGCCATCACCACCGTTCTGTCGAAGAAGTTCGGCGGTCAGGCCA
>NZ_CAJYGK010000069.1 GCF_913773725.1 uncultured Aquabacterium sp.
TCGGCCTGCCGCAGGAACCCAATGATCTGTTCCTCGCTGAATCTGCTCTTCTTCATGTCCGTCATTCTCCTGGTGGTTGACGGACTTCACTAACTTAAGACTGGTACGGCTGGTGGGGGGCAGGTCAGGCCCACAACGCGCTGACGCGCCAGAGCCGCGAGCCTTGGGAGGACTGGGGCACCTGGCGTACGTTCTGGGGCCGTCGCCTGTTCCGGATTGCACCCGCCTACTACCTGCTGCTCGCGGTGGCCCTGGCCTGTGGTCCGCTGCTCGGGCATTTCCGCGAGGCAATTGCCGTTCCCTTTCCGGACACCATGACAGCCCGAGATCGGTACGCGGATGCCTCGATCGTCAACATCTTCAACCACGTCACCTTCGTGTTCGGCCTGCGGCCGGAGTACGCGTTCCGCACCCCTTTGCCCGACTGGTCGATCGGGCTGGAGATGCAGTTCTACGCAGTCTTTCCCTTCCTGATGCTGGCCCTGGGTCGCACCTTCAGCCTGTGGCGCCATCTGCTGGTGCTGGCGGCGGGGCTCGGCGTGTGGGCGCTGCTGTGGGGGTATGCGGCACGCTTTCCCATGCCAGCGTTTCTGCCGATGAAGCTGCATGTGTTCCTGCTCGGCGTGGCGCTGGCGCGCGCGCGACTGTCCGTCCGTGGACTGGGTCCCTGGTGGGTGGTGGCCGTGGTGTGTGGTCTGGAATGTGCGCGGCATCCCGATGTGCACGGGCTGGCGTTCGCGCTGATGGCCGGGGGCTTTGGGGTGCTGGTCGCCGGACCGGGGGCATGGCCGGGGCTCAGCGCCCTTCGCCGATGGCTGGCTTCCGCGCCCGGTCAGCGTGCAGGGGACTACGCCTACAGCTTCTACCTCGTGCACCTGCTCGTGCTGTTGCCGGTGGCCGGCACGTTGGCGGCGTCCTCCGCCTACCTGGCCCTGCCGGCCTGGGAGCGCTTCCTGATCTGCGCGGTGTTGGCCGGGGGCGTGTCATTGGGCCTGTGCATGCTGCTGCACCGGTATGTCGAGCAGCCCGGCATCGCGTGGGGCAAGCGCTGGCTGAGCCGCCGCGCCCGCACCGTCACCGCCGTGTCGGGCTGAGCCGTCAGCGCGGCTCGACGGCTTCCGCCGTGGCCTCCGGCAACAGTTCCTGCACCAGCGTCCTGAACCGGGTCGCGCGGGCTTCGCCGGCCAGGGTGGTCACTTCCTGTTCGCACGCGGTCAGCCAGGCCAGCAGGCTGGCCTGGTCGATCACTTCGCGGGCCGCCTGGCGCAGCGAGGCGTCTCCGTGTCCCAGGATGAGGGTCAACTGCCCCAGGGCGTAGAACTTTGCCGCAGCGAGGCTGCGTGCCGGCGCAGCAGGCGCGGGCGCTGCGGGGCGGGTGTCCTGTGCTGGCGAGCAGGGTGCGATCAAGCCCCGCGACAGCAGTCCCTGCACGTCCTCGACCTTCAACGACAGGGCCTTGATGGCCGGCAGCAGCGCCGTCACCGGCTTCTTGCCGTCGACCATGATGAGCAGAGCCCGCAGGGCTGGCGCGAGCGCCGCATCGCGGGTGCGGAGGAGGGCCCGCGCGGCTTCCGTCTTGGCGTAGGGGATGCCGAGTTCCAAGTGTTGCCTCCTGACAGACTTCGTCAGAAGGCTCATTTTGCGAAGCGGCTGTGACAGTTTGACGAGGGGCGCCAGCGGGTCTTTGGCGACAGACCTACCATGTGGCGGTTGCCACACCGCCGCTCCGCCGGGATTCTTGCGCATGCACTTCGCTGACTACGCCCGATACGACGCCCTCGGCCTTGCGGATCTGGTCCGCCGGGGCGAGGTCAAGCCTACCGAGTTGCTCGACGCCGCCATGGCGCGCGCCGATGCCACCCATGGGGCGCTCAATGCCATCGTGCGGCGGTTTGACGACCGGGCGCGCTCGCGCGTGCAGCAGCCTTTCGACCCGGCGCAGCCGTTTGCGGGTGTCCCTTTTCTCATCAAGGACCTGTTTCAGGAGTGGGAGGACGTGCCGGCTGGCTGGGGCAACCGCTGTCACCACCGCCATCCGGCGGCCGAAACCAGCGATGTGGTGAGGCGGTGGCTCGAGGCCGGTCTGGTGATCTTCGGTGCCACAAACGTGCCCGAGTTCGGTGCCCGCAACGTGACCGAGCCGCTGGCCGCCGGTCCCACACGCAATCCCTGGAACCTGGGCCACACGCCCGGGGGATCGTCCGGCGGTTCAGCCGCGGCGGTTGCAGCGGGCATCGTCCCGGTGGCGGGCGCCAACGATGGTGGCGGCTCGATCCGCATCCCGGCGGCCTGCACGGGGTTGTTCGGCCTGAAGGCGGGACGGGGGCGCATCTCGATGGGGCCGGCCGCCAGCGAGGGCCTGTTCGGTGCGGCGGTGCAAGGCGTCGTCTCGCGCTCGGTGCGGGACACGGCGGCGATGCTGGACCTGCTGCAGGGGCCCGAACCCCATGCGCCGTACTGGATGCCACCCCCGGCCACGTCCTATCTGGCCGGGCTGTCGCGCCCGCCTCGCCCCTTGCGCATCGGCTTCACGACCGACGCACCCACCGGCACGCCGGTCGACCCGCAGGCCGTGGCCGCCGTGGAGGATGCCGCACGCCTGCTGACGGATCTCGGACACCATGTCGAAGCCGTTCCCTTGCCATTCGACGGCCCCGCATTGATGGCCGATTTCATGCAGGGCTGGTTCTGCGTGCAGGCCATGTTGCTGAGGGAGTTGGGCCGAGTGGAAGGCCTTCGCGACCGGGATGTGGAGCCCGACAGCCGGGTGATGGCCGATGTGGGGCGGACCGTCTCAGCCCCCGAGTTCCTGGCTTGCCTGGGGCGTTGGCACGAGCACACGAGGGCCTTGGCCGCCTTCCATGGCCGGTTCGATCTGTGGCTGTCCCCCACGTTGAATGGCCCGCCCGTTCCGATCGGCGCCATGACGACCCCGCCCGCGTTGCACCTGGTCAACCGGCTGCTGTCGGCGCTGGGTCTGTTCGGTCTGATTCGCCGCACGCGCTTCTTCAACGACACCGTGTTGAAGAACCTGGCGTGGACACCCTACACCCAGCTGGCGAACGTGACAGGGCGGCCTGCCATGTCGGTGCCCCTGTACTGGACGCCCGAGGGGTTGCCTCTGGGCGTGCAGTTCACCGGGGCGCTGGATTCGGAAGGGCTGCTGCTCCAACTGGCCGCCCAACTGGAGCAGGCTCGTCCGTGGGCCCAGCGGCGCCCGGCGCTGTGAACCGCATGGCATGATTGTCGTTTTCTTGCCGAGGCGCTCTGGCAGGGTCATGTTCTGAGCCTGGCGCTTGGCAGACTCTGCCCATGCCCATCTTTCTGCACACGGCCGATTGGCAGATCGGTCGTCAGTACCCCGCCTTCGAACCCGACAATGCCGTGCCGATGGCGGCCGCCCGCATGGAGGCCGTCCACCACCTGGCCCGGCTGGCTGCCAGCGAGGGCGCGCAGGCTGTGCTGGTGGCCGGGGATGTGTTCGACGCGCAAACCGTGTCCGACAAGACCGTGCGCCAGCTGTTCCAGGCACTGGAGGGCTGGCCGGGCCCCTGGGTGCTGCTGCCGGGCAACCACGATGCCGCCCTGGCCGAAAGCGTCTGGTCCCGCGCGCAGCGGCTGGGCGTGGTGCCCCCCCATGTGCACCTGATGTTGAGGCCCGAGGTGCTCTTGCTGCCTGAAGCGGGCCTGGCTGTGTTGCCGGCGCCCCTGACTCAGCGCCACACGCACCACGATCTGACGGCATGGTTCGATGCCGCCGAGACGCCCGCCGGGCTGCTGCGCGTCGGGCTGGCCCACGGCAGCGTGACCGGCATCCTGGCCGAGGACATCGACTCTGCCAACCCGATTGCGCCGGACCGGGCCGTCCGCGCCCGGCTGGACTACCTTGCGCTGGGTGACTGGCACGGCGCCCGTCAGATCGACGCCCGCACCTGGTACAGCGGCACGCCCGAGCCCGATCGCTTCCGCAACAACGAGGCCGGTCTGGCCTTGCGGGTGCACATCGACGCCCCCGGGGCGAGCCCGGGGGTCACGACGCTGGCTGTGGGCAAGCTGCGCTGGCAGCAGTGGGAAGCCAGCCTGCATCAGCCGGGCGATGTCGAGGCCCTGGTCGAGCGCCTGCAGGCCGTGGGCGGCAGCGATGTGCTGGACGTGACCCTGCACGGCGAGCTCGACCTGGCTGCCCATCAGCGGCTGGATGCCGCGCTGGCTGCTGCCGAAGCCCGCCTTCGCAGCGTGCGCGTCGACCGACATGGCCTGCGCTTGCGCCCCACCGAGGCCGATCTGGCTGCCCTGCGGGCCGACGGCTACGTGGGCGAGGTGGTGGCGGGCTTGCGCGACGAGGCTCTGGCGGGCAGCGATGTCGCCCGCGAGGCCCTGGTGCAGCTGACGGCGCTGCTGGCCGAGCTGGCGCCCGACACCCAGGCTGGAGGCGCCCATGCTGCTGCGTGAACTCCGCGTCGAACAGCTCCGGCAGTTCCGCGAGCCCTATGTGCTGGCCGATCTGTTGCCTGGGCTGAACCTGCTGACCGGCCCCAATGAAGCCGGCAAGAGCACCCTGGTGCGGGCGATCCGGGCCGCGTTCTTCGAGCGCCACCGCTCCACCACCATGCAGGACCTGCAGCCGTGGGGTGACAGCGGTGCCGCGCCGGCCATCGACCTGCGCTTCGAGCACGCCGGCGTGCCGTATGTGCTCAGCAAGCGGTTTGTGCACCGCAAGCGCTGTGATCTGACCGTGGGCGGGCAGCAGCTGGATGGCACCGATGCCGAAGACCACCTGGCGCGCTTGCTCGGCTTCGACTTCGCGCTCAAGGGCGCCAGCAAGCCCGATCACTGGGGTATTCCGGGCCTGCTGTGGATCGAGCAGGGCCGTGCGCAGGAGTTGCACGCCTCGGTGGCCCATGCAGCTGATCACCTGCGTGGCGCACTGGGCGGCCAGGCCGATGAACTGGCTGCCAGTCTGGGCGATGCCGTCCTGGAGCGGGTCATGGCCCGGCGCGCCGAGCTGCTCACGCCGAGCACAGGGAAGCCGGCCGGCGCGTACCGCCAGGCTCAGGCCGATGAGGCCGAATGGCGCGCGGCGCTGAACCGCCTCGATGACCGGCTGACGACCTACCAGGCGCAGGTGGACGAGCTGGCCGCGCTGCGCGCCGAGCACCAGCGCGATGAGGCCGAGCAGCCCTGGCTGGCGCTGCGTCGCCGTCAGGAAGAGGCGGAGACCGCGCTGAAAGACGTGGCCGGTTGGCAGGCCGAACTCGCGCGCATCGAAGGGCAGGCTCATGAGCTGAGCCAGCGCCGCATGCTGCTGCAGGATCAGCTGGAAGCCGTCCGCCGCATGGAAGAGGAGCAGCAGCGGCGTCTGACCCAGCTGGGCGCGCGGCGCAGCAGTGTGGCCGATGTGCGTGAGCAGGCCGAGGCACTCCGCCTGCAGTCCCAACGGGCGGACGCGGCCCTGGACGCCGCCCGCGTGGCCCACCAGGCCGCGCAACTGGCCGCCCGACGGCATGAACTGCGTGGGCAGCACGCCGATGCGCTGCGACAGGCGGCCGAACAGGCAGCCCTGCTGAGCCAGGCGCGGGAGCACGCCGCACGGTTGCATGCCCTGCGCGCGCAGCCGGCACCAGCCGCCGTGCCGCCGGCCGACATCAAGGCCTTGAGCGCGGCCCTCGACGTCCTGCGCGATCTGGCCGTTCAGGAAAGCCTCGTGGCCACGCGCCTGGAGGTGCGCCTCAAGCCGGGGCAGCACGTGCGTCTCAATGGCGAGGTGCTGGAAGGCGAGGCGGTCCGGTCACTGCTGGACGACACCGAGATCGAGGTGCCCGGTGTGGGGGCGCTGCGGCTGCGGCCGGGCGGGCGGGATCTGGCCACGCTGGCGGCAACCCGACGCGACGGCGAGGCCCGCCTGGCGGCCCTGTGCGAGCGCTGGCATCTGCAGCCCGGCCCGGGCGCTGTGGACGAGGCCCAGGCGCGCAGCCAGGCTGCGGCCCATCATGCGGCCGAGCTGGCACAGGCCGAGCAGGCCTTGCGCTTGCTGGCACCCCAGGGTGTCGAGGCGTTGGAAGCGCGCCTGGTCACCAGTCAGCAGAAGGCGCACGCCTTGGCCACCGAGCTGGGCTTGTTGACGTCGGCGACCGATGGTGCGCCGCCCGTGTCAACAGACGAAGCCGATGCCCTCGAACTGGCCGAGCACCGCCGCCAGGCCGAGGCCGCCGAAGCCCAGGCCGCTCGCCAGCAGCAACAGGCCCAGGCAGCATTGCAGAACGCTCGCGAGACCCTGGCCACTGCCGAGGCAGCCCTGCATCACGACGAGGCTGAATGCCAGCGTCTGGCTGCCGAGCTCACCAACCCGCAACGCCAGGCTGCACGGGAACAGACTGGCCGTCAGCTGACCGAGGTGATTGCCCAACTGGACGACCTGGCCCGCCGGGTGGCCGCGCAACGCGCCCGCATCGATGCCGCGCAGCCCGAGGCCTTGCAGCGCGATGTGGCCCGGTTCCGGCAGTCGGCCGATCTGGCGCTGGCGCGGCACCGTGAGCGCCACGAACAGCTGATCCGCCTGGAAAGCACCCTGCAGGCCGAGGGCACGCAAGGCCTGGCCGAGCAGCGTGCTGACCTGCAGGCCCGGTTGACCCAGGTGCAGCGCCGGCTGGCCGAGTACCAGCTGCGCGCCGAGGCCCTGACCCTGCTGCAGCAGCGGCTGCAGACCCAGCGTCATGCCCTGACGGCGCGGCTGCAGGCGCCCTTGCAGGCCCACCTGCAGCGCTATCTGCGGCTCGTCTTTCCCCAGGCTCGGCTTGATCTGGACGAGCACCTGCAACCGCGCTTGCTGGCGCGGGGCCCGGCGGGTGCCGAGGAGCACGCAGACGTGCTGGACCTGAGCTTCGGTGCGCGCGAGCAACTGGGCATCATCAGCCGGCTGGCGTACGCCGACCTGCTGCGCGAGGCCGGGCGGCCCACGCTCATCATCCTGGACGACGCCCTGGTGCACACCGACCCGGCACGGCTCGATGCCATGAAGCGCGTGCTGCTGGATGCGGCCGAGCGCCACCAGATCCTGCTGTTCTCATGCCATCCGGAACTCTGGCAGGATCTGGGCGTGCCCGAACGCCGCATCGGCCGAGCGCGGCTGGCCGCCAGTGCCTGCTGATCGCCTCACCTGGTTGCTGCCATCCTGAAGCCGCCCATGACGACCCTGATCCAGCCCGGCCTGTTGACCCTGCACAGCCACCGCGCCGAGCGCTTGGCCGAGACCGTGCTGGCGTGGCTGGCGGCCAACCCGCTGGCCCCGCTGGAGGAAGAGGTCATCCTCGTTCAGAGCAACGGCATGGCCGAATGGCTCAAGATGACGCTGGCCCAGCGCGCCGGGGTGTGTGCCGCCACGCGGGTGGAGCTCCCTGGCCGCTTCATGTGGCGCACCTACCGCCAGGTCCTGGGGGCCGATGCGGTCTCGTCCCATATCCCGCTGGACAAGACCGGCCTCACGTGGCGCCTGATGCGCCTGCTGCCCACGCTGCTGGCCGAGCCCGGCTTCGAGCCGGTGGCGGGCTTTCTGCGCCCGCACGAGCCTGACCGGCTGTACCAGCTGGCCGCCCGCCTGGCCGATCTGTTCGACCAGTATCAGGTCTACCGCGCCGACTGGCTCGACGACTGGGAGGCGGGCCGTGACCACCTGCGTGTGCCCGGTCGTCCGGACCTTGTCCTGCCGGCGGATCAACGCTGGCAGCCGGCATTGTGGCGCGCGCTGATTCAGGAGCTGGATGAGGCCGAGCGCGCCTGCATCCGCCCGCGCCTGCACGGCCGCGTCGTGGCCGCGCTGGAGCAGGGCGAGCCCCTGAGCCGTCCCGTGGCGCGGCGCGTGGTGCTGTTCGGCATGACGCACGTGCCCTTGGCCACGATGGAACTGCTGGCCGCCCTGTCTGGCCACAGCCAGGTCATGCTGGCCGTGCCCAATCCCTGTCGCTACCACTGGGCGGACATCATGGACGGCCGTGAGTTGCTGCGCAGCACCTGGCGACGGCTGCCTTTGCGGGGCGAGCGTGACCTGTCCGCCGTGCCGCTCGAATCGATGCACGCGCACGCGCATCCGCTGCTGGCGGCGTGGGGCCGGCAGGGGCGGGATTTCGTCCGCCAGCTGGACGCCTTCGAGGAGGACCGACAGGCTCGTCAGATGAGCCTGCCCCGCATCGACCTGTTCGACGAGGCCGATCCCGAGCAGCCCACCTTGCTGGAGCAAGTTCAACAACGTGTGCGCGACCTCGTGCCTCTGGCCGAACACCCCGACGCCCGCATCCCTGCGAGCGACCGTTCCATCGTCTTCCATGTGGCCCACAGCGCCCAGCGCGAGGTCGAGGTGCTGCACGACCAACTGCTCCAGCTGTTTGCCGACAGTGCGGCCGAGGGGCGCCCCGTGCAGCCCCGTGACGTGGTCGTCATGGTGCCCGATGTGGAGGTCATGGCACCGGCCATCCGCGCCGTGTTCGGCCAGCACAGCCGGCACGACCCACGCCACATCCCGTTCGACATCGCCGACCTCAGTACCCGCGCCAGCTCGCCTCTGGTGGCCGCGCTCGAATGGCTGCTGCGGCTGCCCCAGCAGCGCAGCCGGCTTTCCGAGTTGCGTGACCTGATCGATGTGCCGGCGGTGGCCCGGCGCTTCGGCATCGACTCGGAGGCCCAACCCCGCCTGGCGCAGTGGATGAGCGGCGCCGGCATCCGCTGGGGCTTGCATGCCGCCCAGCGCGAGGCGCTGGATCTGGCGGCGTGCGGCGAGCAGAACACCGCCTGGTTCGGGCTGCGCCGCATGCTGCTGGGGTATGCCAGCGGGGCAGGGCGGCTGGATGGGGCGGCCGGACTGGACGATGCGCCGGTGTTTGCCGGCATCGAGCCCTACGACGAAGTGGGCGGCCTGGAGGCCGAACTGGCGGGGGCGCTGGCGGCCTTGCTGGACGCACTGCTGGCGTGGTGGGCCGCGGCCCGGGAGGATGCACCCCCGGCCATCTGGGCCGAGCGCGCCCGCGCCTTGCTGACCTCGGTGTTCGCGGCCGCCGACGAAGCCGACCGCCATACCCTGACCGCGCTCGAGGAGGCCCTGTCGACCTGGCAGACCGCCTGCGACGAGGCCGGCTTTGCCGAGCCCGTGTCGCTGGACGTGATGCGGGAAGCCTGGCTGGGTGCGCTCGATGCCCCCGCGCTGAACAAACGCTTCCGCGCCGGTGGCGTCACCTTCTGCACGCTGATGCCGATGCGGGCCATCCCCTTCCAGGTCGTGTGTTTGCTGGGCATGAACGATGGCGACTATCCACGGCGCGCATCCCGCAGCGATTTCGACCTGATGGGCTTGCCGGGGCAGGTTCGGCCGGGTGACCGTTCGCGCCGGGACGACGACCGCCAGCTGATGCTGGAGGCCGTGCTGTCTGCCCGCCGCATGCTGTACGTCAGCTGGACGGGCCGCAGCGTGCGCGACAACACCGAGCAGCCGCCCTCGGTGCTGGTGTCCCAGCTGCGCGATTACCTCGGTGCCGGGTGGCTGGCAGAGGAAGAAACCGACCTCGTGGCGCGCCGTCAGCTGCTGCGCGACCGCACGACCGAGCATCCGCTGCAGCCATTCAGCCGCCGCTACTTCGAAGTGGACTCCCCGTTGTTCACCCACGCGCGCGAATGGCGGGCCGCGCACGACGCGCCCCTGGCGATGGACGAGCTGCCGGGGCCGGGTGTGGCCGAAGACGGACCATCCGATCAGACGGTCGATGCATCGGCCATGGCCGCAGCGCCGGCCGCGCCGATTCCGCCGCTGCCTCCGTTCGAGCCCGATCCCCATGTGCCGCTGACCCTGGCTCAGCTCACGAGCTTCATCCGCCGCCCGGTCGGCACCTACTTCCGCCAGCGCCTCAATGTGGTGTTCGACGAGCTGGCCGACCTGGGCGAAGACGAAGAGACCTTCGCCCTCGACGGCCTGGAGAACCACCAGCTGGCCGATGGGCTGCTCAAGGACGTGGTGGTCGAAGTGGGGGCGGCTCGGGGCGAAGCAGCGGCCGTCATGCTGGCCGCCCGCGTCGACGCCCAGATCGCCCGCATTCGCCGTGCAGGCCGCTTGCCCATGGGCGGGCTGGGCGAGCGCCAGGCGGCGGCCCTGCGCGGTCAGGTGCTGCCTGCGTTGGCAGCCTGGTACGCGCTGCGTGAGGCCTGGTCCGAGCCTGCGCCACGGCAGCGGGTGCAGGTCGAGCACCACGGCGTGGTGCTGGCCGACTGGCTGGATCAACTCCACCACCTGGGGGCACACCCGGAGGCCTCGGCCGTTCATGGCGCGGCCGCACCCGATGAGCCGGTGCATGCGGCCTGGCTCGCGCTCGATCCGGGTCGCCTGATGGACGACATCGAGAAGGGGCCGCCCCGCGCGAAGAAACTGCTCGGTGGCTGGGTGCGCAGCCTGGCGGCTGCCGCGTGTGGCGTGCACCTGGGCGGCCGCCTCGTGGGCAGTGATGCCACTGTGTTCATCCACCCCATGCGCACCGACCAGGCCCGGGCCGATCTGGCCGCCCTGATCGACCTGTGGCGCGAGGGCCTGAGCGCGCCCCTGCCTGCGGCCCTCGAGACCGGGCTGGCCGAGGTGGGCGACAAGGGCAAGGCGCAGGAAGCGTACGAAGGTGCGAAGTTCCGTCGGGGCGAGGTAGAGCAGGATCCGTGTCTGGCCCGCCTGTTCCCCGACTACGACACCTTGTCCAGCGACCCCCGCTACGAAACCGTGTGCGAGGCCCTGTATCGCCGCCTGGCCGACTGGGTCACCGACCATGTGGCCTGGTGCCCTCATTCCACGCCGATGCACCCATCCATGTCCGCATCAAACCCGTCTTCCGAGGACGCCCCGGCATGAGCACCAGCCAGAACCTGGACGCGCTGCGCTTTCCCCTTTGGGGCAGTCGCCTGATCGAAGCCAGCGCGGGCACCGGCAAGACCTGGACGATCGCCGCGCTCTATCTGCGTCTGGTGCTGGGCCACGGTGGGGCCGATGCCCACCCGCGTCCGCTGCGCCCCGGCGAGATCCTGGTCATGACCTTCACGCGGGCTGCCACCCGCGAGCTGTCCGATCGCATCCGCGCGCGCCTGATCGAGGCCGCACGCTGCTTCCGCGGCGAACTGGAGCCGGCTGCCCACGACGGCCTGCTGCGCGAGCTGATGGCGGCCTACCCGGATGGCACTGAGCGCCAGGCCGCGGCGTGGCGGCTGGCGATGGCTGCCGAGGGCATGGACGAGGCTGCCGTGCACACCATCGACGCCTGGTGTCAGCGCATGCTGCGCGAACACGCCTTCGACAGTGGCAATCTGTTCGACGAGACCCTCGTGGCCGATGAGGCGCGGCTGCTGACCGAGGCCGTGCAGGACTACTGGCGCCAGCAGGTCTACCCTCTGCAAGGTGAAGGGCTGGACCGCGTGCTGGCGATCTGGTCAGGTGTCGATGCGTTGGCTGAGGACATGAAGGCGCTGTTGGCCGATCCTCCGCAGGTGTCTGTTGCCGCCCTGTCCTTGCAGCAGGTGATGGCAACCGAGCACAAGCAATGGGCCGACACGGTCAACCGCCTGCGGGCCGGCTGGTCCGAGCGTGTCCGGTGGCTGCGCGGGTGGTTTGCCACCCAGCTGAGCGAGCACAAGAAGGACTGGAACGGCAACAAGCTGCGCGCCGACTCGGTCGACAAGTGGATGACGCTGTTGCAGGACTGGGCCGATGCACCGGAACCGATCGCGTTCGACTTCAAAGAGCTCGCGACGGGCGCCCGGCGACTGACGCCCGAAGGCCTCCTGGACGCCCGAGGCAGCAAGGCCGGGCCCATCGACGTGCCGCCGGTCTTTTCCGATGCCGAGCAACTGCTGGGCGAGTTGCAGCGACTGCCGGCACCGGGCAGCGCCGCACGCCTGCATGCGGCGGCCACCGTGCACGCACGCCTCAGGCGCCTCAAGCGCCAGACGGCGCAGTTCGGCTTTGCCGACATGGTCGATCGGCTGGATCACGCCCTGTCTGGCTCACATGGTGAGCGGCTCAGGCAACGCATCCTCACCCAGTATCCGGTGGCCCTGATCGACGAATTCCAGGACACCTCGCCCCGCCAGTTCCGCCTCTTCGATCAGCTTTACCGCACCGCCGACAACGACCCCCACACCGCGCTCCTGCTCATCGGCGACCCCAAACAGTCGATCTATGGCTTCCGCGGGGCGGACATCCATGCCTACCTGCAGGCGCGGCGGGCCACCGAGGGGCGGCACTACATGCTGGGCACCAACCACCGCTCCACCGTCGAGCTGGTCGGCGCTGTCAACCACTGGTTCGTGCAGGCCGAAAGCCGTCCCGGGCCCGGCGCCTTTCTGTTCCGTGAGGGCGAAGACAACCCGGTTCCCTTCGTGCCGGTGGCAGCACGGGGCCGTCCCGAACGGTTCGTCAGCGGGGCAGGGGCCGTGCCGGCCGTGCAGATCGTGCATGCCACCGAGTCGGCCCACATCGCGCGCACCGTCTTGCGGGGCTTTGCTGCGCGCTGCGCCGAGCAGATCGTGCAGTGGCTCAACGACCCGCAGGCCGGGTTCGAGCAGATCGGCATGCCGTTCCGGCGCCTGCGCCCGGCCGACATCGCCGTGCTGGTGCGCACGGGCCGTGAGGCCGCGGCAGTGCGGCGCGAGCTGCGGCTGCGCGACGTGGCGTCGGTCTACCTTTCGGAGAAGGACTCGGTCTTTCGCAGCCAGGAGGCACGTGACCTGTTGTTCTGGCTGCGCGCCGTGGCGCAGCCGCTGGATGCCCGTCTGGTCCGGGCGGCGCTGGCCACCCGCACGGTGGGGTTGAGTCTCGATGAACTCGGCTGGCTCGCCACCTCTGACGAGGCCTTCGACGCCCGCAGCGAGCAACTGCGCCGCCTGCAGACCGTGTGGCAGACCCAGGGCGTGCTTACCATGCTGCGCCAGAGCCTGCACGTGCTCGATCTGCCGGCGCGCAGCCTGGCCGAGGTCGATGGCGAGCGCCGGCTCACCAATGTGCTGCACCTGGCCGAACTGCTGCAGCAGGCCAGCACCCGGCTGGAGGGGGAGCAGGCCCTCATCCACTGGTTGGCCGAACAGATCGACGAAGACGGCAGCACCGGCGACGAGCAGGTCATTCGCCTCGAAAGCGATGCCGACCTCGTCAAGATCGTCACCATGCACAAGAGCAAGGGGCTTGAGTACCCGGTGGTGTGCGTGCCCTTTGGCTGCGCCCACCGCGCGGTCGAGAAGGCCCGTCAGGGCGTGGTGCGCCTGCCGGGTGCCGACGGCCAGCGCACGCTGCACCTCGAGGTCGACGACACGGTGCAGCAACTGGCCGACCGCGAACGCCTGCGCGAAGACCTGCGTCTGCTGTACGTGGCGCTGACCCGTCCTCGGCATGCGCTGTGGTTCGGTTTCGCCGCGCTGAAGGCCAAGGGCAAGAGCGCGAAGTGCATCACCCACCTGAGCGCTGCAGGCTACCTGCTGGGCGGGCAGGAGGCCATCGAGCCTGCCGGGTGGCAGGCTTTGCTGGAAGCGCTGGTCCGGGGCCAGCCCGACATGGTGCTGCAGCCGGCCGCCTTGGGGGATGCCGGCCCGGTCACGCGGCTGCAGGCGCGCGAGGCGCCGCCGCCGCTGGCCGACCGCGCACCCTATGCCGCGTGGTTCGACCGGCGCTGGAGCGTGGGCAGCTTCTCGGCCCTGGTGCGTGCGCTGTCCGGACCGGCTCCGCAGGCATGGAGCGACCGTGCCCCACGCCCGGCCGATGACGAGGCCGCTCCCGCCGTGCCGTCCGATGAGGCGCCATCGTTGCCGGCGCCCCCGCCGGCAGCCAGCCCGCCCGACGACAGCCCCATCCGCCATCGCTTCACCAAGGGCGCGCTGGCCGGCAACTTCCTGCACGACCAGCTGGAATGGCTGGCCACCGAGGACTTCGCCCTGGCCACCCGGCCGCAACTGGCCGATCGGCTGCGCCAGCGCTGTGCGCGTGCCGGCCACGGGGACCACGCCGATGACCTGGTGGTGTGGTTGCAGGCGGTGCTGAGCACCCCCTTGCCCGGCCCCGGCGCCGCGCTGGCGGAGCTGCAGCACCTGCTGCCCGAGATGGAGTTCTGGCTGCCCGCACAGCGGCTTCCCGCTGCGGCGCTGGATGCCGTGTGCCGCGCGCACATCCTGCCCGGCCGAGACCGACCCGAGTTGCCCGAGCGCGAGTTGCACGGCATGTTGATGGGCTTTGCCGACCTCGTGTTCGAACACGGTGGCCGCTACTGGGTGCTTGACTACAAGTCCAACCACCTGGGGGCCACCGATGCGGCCTACCATGCGGACGCGCTGGAAGCGGCGATGACCGAGCACCGCTACGACGTGCAGGCCGCCATCTACCTGCTGGCGCTGCACCGCCTGTTGCGCGAGCGCCTGGGTGGCGATTGCGACCCCGCCAAGCACCTGGGTGGCGCGGTGTACCTGTTCCTCCGCGGCACCGAAGGCCCGGCACGCGGGGTGTGCCTGATTCCCGCCACGCCCGCGCTGATGCGCAACCTGGACACGTTGCTCGAACCGGAGCCAGCCAAAGAGGGGAGCGCGCCATGACCCCGCCCCGCACCCGCACCACCGTGCCGCCCGAGCAGACCGGCTTCGACTTTGACGCGCCGCCGGCGCTGGCCCAACCGGCAGCGACCGTGTCGCCCTCTGCCGCTGACCTCTGCCAGCAGCTGACCGCGTGGAGCGAGGCCGGCTGGCTGCGGCGTCTGGACAGCGCGCTGGCGGCCTTCGTGCGCGACACCGACCCGCAGGCCGCGCCGGCCGTGCTGTTTGCGGTGGCTGCGCTTGCGCACATGGAAGGGCGCGGCCACACCTGCCTGTCGCTGGCCTCGCTGGTGTCGGATGCGGCCGCCCTGCTGGGCTGGCCCGAGCCTGCGCGGCAGGCCTGCGAGGCCTTGCGCGCCACCCTGCCACCCCATCTGCCTGACTGGGTGGCGGCCCTGCGTGCCAGCCCGGCCGTGCGCGATGCCGGGCGTGCGCCCGATGGCGGGCAGCCCTTCGTCCTTGCCGGGCCGGACGCAGCGCCCCGTCTTTACCTCCGACGCTACTGGGACCACGAGCGTCTGGTCGCCCAGCAGCTGCGCGAGCGCGCGGCGCGATCCTGGCCCGTCGACCCGACCACCGTGCGCGGCTGGCTGGATCGCCTGTTCGGAAGCGCGCCCCAGGCCGATGTGGCGGAGCCCGACTGGCAACGGCTCGCGTGCGCGGTGGCGGTGCGTTCGGGCGTATCGGTGATCACCGGGGGGCCGGGCACCGGCAAGACCTACACGGCGGCACGCTTGCTGGCGCTGCTGTTTGCGCTGGCGGAGGAACCCGACCGGCTGCGCGTGGCCTTGGCCGCCCCGACCGGCAAGGCCGCCGCACGGCTGAAGCAGTCCATCGACACCTCGCTGCAGGGGCTCGCACAGGCGCTGGACGGCCACCTCGATCTGCCCGCGCTCACGCAGCGCATCGGCGCCGCGCGCACGCTGCACGCGCTGCTCGGGGCCCGCCCTGACACGCGGCGCATGCAGCACGATGCGACCCGTCCCCTGGATGTCGACGTGCTCATCGTCGACGAGGCGTCGATGATCCACCTGGAAATGATGTCATCCTTGCTGCAGGCTTTGCCGCCCTCGGCCCGGTTGATCCTGTTGGGGGACAAGGACCAGCTGGCCTCGGTCGAGGCGGGTGCCGTGCTGGGTGACCTGTGCCGGGACGCCGAAGCGGGGGGCTACAGTCCCGAAACGGTCCGCTATGCCGAGGCGGCTGCCGGGCAGGTGCTGCCTGAACGCTTTCATGCGGTGCACCGGGCGCCGCCGCCCTTGGCGCAGCAGACCGTGATGTTGCGGCAGAGCCGTCGGTTCGGGGGCCCCATCGGGCAACTGGCGCGGGCCGTGAATGCGGGCGACGTGGCGCGCGTGCGGGAGGTGCTGGGTGCCCCGGGCGCCGGTGCCGTGGCCGCCCAGGAGCGCGCCACACCGGCCGACGTGCTGCACCTGGCCGTACACGGCCGCCCCGGAGGGGAAGCCTGCTACCGGGCGTACCTGGACGTGATGGCACGGCGCCCGGCAGGCAGCGACCATGAGGACTGGGTGAAGGCGGCGCTGCGCGCCTTCGAACGCTTCCGGTTGCTGTGCGCGGTGCGCGAGGGCGACTGGGGCGCATTGGGGCTGAACCGGCTGGTCGAGCGGGCCCTGGCCCAGGCCGGCCTGCTGTCCCCGCGCGGCGAGTGGTATGTCGGCCGGCCCGTCATGGTCACGCGCAACGATCCGGCGCTGGGCGTGTTCAATGGCGACATCGGGCTGACCCTGCCACCGGCCACGCCCGGTGGCGCCCTGCGGGTGTGGTTCCTCGACGGCGATCAACTGCGCTCGGTGGGCGTGAGCCGTCTGGCTCATGTCGAGACGGCCTTTGCCATGACCGTGCACAAGAGCCAGGGCTCGGAGTTCGAACACACCGTGCTGGTGCTGCCGCCTCACGGGGGCGCCTTGCTCAACCGGGAGCTGGTCTACACCGGGATCACGCGGGCGCGGGAGGCGTTCACGCTGATGGCGCCGCAGCCGGGTCTGCTGACACAGGCCACGCAGCAACCCACCTACCGTGCCAGCGGCCTGCTCGACCTGCTGAGGCCCTCCCGTTCCTGAGGCCGCTCCGGTGCCGGTGTCCGGGCCACGACCCACACGGACACGCTGCGCACCCCGGCATCCTGCAAGGTGCGGGTCATTTCCTCCAGCGTGGCCCCGGTGGTCATCACATCGTCGACCAGGGCCACGTGCCGGCCTCGCAGGCGGGGCAGGGCGCGGTCCCGCACGGCATAGGCCCCGCGGATGGCCTGACGTCGCTCGTCGGCCGACAGACCCATCAGGCGTTCGGTGTGCCGCACCCGCACCAGGGCGTCGGGCAGCATCGGCACGCGCAGCGCCTGTGTGGCGGTGCGGGCCAGCAGCTCGGCCTGGTTGTAGCCCCGCTCCTGAAGGCGCTGTGCAGACAAGGGCGCCGGAATCACCAGCGGGCGTTCGGCCGGCCGCAAGCGCTGCAGGCCCGGAGCCACACGCTGGGCCAGCAGCCCGCCCAGCATCCGTGCCAGGGCCGGTTCCTCGTCGAACTTGAGCCGGCCGATCAGCGTGGTCCAGGGCGCGACGTAATCCAGGGCGGCCACGGCCCGATCGAACTCGGGTGGGTAGTCTTCGCACAGCGTGCAGGGCTCGTCCGCCGGGTGACCTGCGGGGAGGCTCAAGGCGCAGCGCGGACAGCGCGGTCGCAACGGGGCCAGCACCTGCAGACAGGCATGGCAGACCACCCCGGGTTGCCAGCGCCCGCACAACCTGCACGGCGCCCCCAGCGGGCGAAGCAGCCGCGACAAGAAGCCACCTGTCGCAGGCGGTTGAATCGGGCGGCGAGGCAGCGTGGGCATCGGCTCAATATACTGAGCGCCCCCTGCCTGATCCATCGCCCGATGGTGGGGCCTGCTGCCCCTTGCCTGCCATGTCCGACGTGCCTTTGCCTTCCGCCGCTGCCTCCGCCGACCTGCCCGATGTGGCGCCCCATGCGCCTGCGCTGGCACGGCAGATCCGTCGTCTTGCGGCGCTGCCCGAGGCGCCCTGGCTCCACGGCGAGGTGGGGCGCCGCCTCGCCGACAAGCTGGTGCCCATTCGCATCGAGCCTGCGCACTGGGTGGACTGGTCTGCTTTCCTGGGCGCCGGGGCGGAGGCGGTCGCGGCGCGCTATCCCGAAGCCCGTCGCTGGATCATGGAGCCGCATGCGGCGCTGTTCGAGCGCAGCCTGGCGGCATGGCAGGCCGGGCAGTCATCCCCGTGGTGGCGCCGCTGGCGTCAGGCGTCGTCGCCGGTGTCGCAGGCCGATGCGCCCCGGCCCGACGGCTGGCCGGCCGATGGGGTGCAGATGGTGTGGGCCAACATGACGCTGCACGCCAGCGCCGATGTGCCCGCGCTGCTCGCGCACTGGCACAGCCTGCTGGATGTGGGCGGCTTTCTGATGTGCAGCGGGCTCGGACCGGACACCGCCACCGAGCTCCGCGGTGTCTACCGCGCGCTGGGGTGGCCCCTGCCCACCGTCGACTTCATCGACATGCACGACCTGGGCGACGAACTGGTCCAGGCGGGCTTTCAGGACCCGGTGATGGACATGGAGCGGCTCACGCTGACCTGGCCGGACGCAACCGCCATGCTGGCCGAGTTGCGCACCTGGGGCGGCAACGTGGCGGTGGGGCGCCACGCCGGTCTGCGCACGCCGCGCTGGCGCGAGCGCCTGCTGCAGGCGCTCGAGGCCCACTGCCGCCGGCCCGATGGCCGCCTCGGCCTCACGGTCGAGCTGGTGTATGGCCACGCCCTCAAGCCCTTGCCGCGACCGAAGCTGGCCGCGGAGACCCGCGTGTCGCTGGACGACATGAAGCGCATGGTGCGCCACGGCCACGATCGAACGTGAACCGGGTCAACCCGGTGAGACGTGATTGCAACGCCGACAGCGGGTTATCCATAGCCTGCAGTGCCCGATTCCGTATTGAGATGGCTCAAGTGGCTGAATAGAATGGGTCACACGGTCGAGGGATCTCACCCCTTGGCCCGCCGATCAACCCGACGGACCCGGCCTGTGCGCCGCGGCCATCGCAGAGGAGTCGTGGGGCATGGCAGTCACCTGGTCGTCTGTTGGCGTGAAGGCCCCCGCGCTCTGGCAGTTCGGCATCTGGCGTCCCGAAGCGGCCGCCGCGCAATCCCCCCGTCTCCCTTTCTTGCGCCCCGGCGTCTGGTTGGCCGAGTGGCAACTGCTGCGCGCCGACGTTCTCAGCCCCTGGCAGATGGGGCGGGCACTGTTTCTGCTGGCAGCCCTGTCGCTGCTTGTGAGCGTCGGATTCTGGCTGGCGGGCTTTTCTCCCGTCATGGCCTTTGTCTGCCTGGAAGTGGCCGGCCTTGGCATGGCGATGGTGATCTGGATGCGGCATGCGACGGACCGGGACGTGATCTCCCTGCGTCCCGACCTGTTGCGCGTCGAGCGCCATCGTGCAGGTCAGGTCGACACGGTCGAATTCAACCCACGCTGGGTGAGGGTGGAGCCGGACCAGCTGGATGGCTCGCTGGTGCGGCTCTCCCATCACGGGCGCAGCGTGGTGGTGGGCGATTTCGTGCAGCGACAGCACCGGCGGCAACTGGCGGACGAGTTTCGCTGGGCCTTGCGTCATCTCGACGCCCGGTGAGGAAAGGGTGGCGGCATGCCCGGTCAGGCGTGCCGTCGTGATGCCCCCTTCATGACCGTCGACAACCCATGGCGAGCGAGAACATGATCCTGGATCCTGGTCAGCGAGTGAGTGAGGTGGTACCGGCAACAGGCCCGTCTCGGTGGGCGCACTGTCTGTCCGGATGTCGTGCGACGATGTCGGTCGCGCTCGGGGTAGCCGCCATGGCCTGGGCGTCCATGGCTCATGCAGTGAGCGACCTTCCCGGTGGGCCGGGTGTGCGCCAGATCGATCTGCAGCCGCCTGTCACGCGGATCGCCGCCGAGCAGCAATGGCTGCACAACATGATGCTCTACATCTGCGGCGTCATCTTCGTCGCGGTGTTCGGGGTGATGTTCTATTCCATCTGGAAGCACCGCAAGTCCAAGGGGGCCAAGCCAGCCGATTTTCACGAGTCCACCACGGTGGAGATCGTCTGGACCATCATCCCCTTCCTGATCGTGATCGGCATGGCCTTGCCGGCTACCAAGGTGGTCGTCGCCCAGAAGGACACGACCAATGCGGACCTCACCATCAAGGCCACGGGCTACCAATGGAAGTGGGGCTACGACTACATCAAGGGCGAGGGGGAGGGCATTTCCTACGTGTCCACGCTGGACGCCACCCACCGCGCCCTGTCCGATGCCGGCACCCCGCAAGGCGACAACTACCTGCTCAAGGTCGATGAACCGCTGGTTGTGCCGGTCGACAAGAAGGTGCGCATCATCACCACGGCCAACGACGTGATCCATTCTTTCTGGGTGCCGGCCTTCGGCATCAAGCAGGACGCGATCCCCGGCTTCGTGCGCGACACCTGGTTTCGCGCCGAAAAGACCGGTGATTTCTACGGGCAGTGCGCCGAACTGTGCGGCAAAGAGCACGCCTACATGCCCATCCACGTGAAGGTGGTGACCGCCGAGGACTACGCCAAGTGGGTCGGCGCCAAGCAGAAGGAATTGCAGGCCAAGGCCGATGACCCGGCCAAGGTCTGGGCACTGCCCGACCTGGTGGCCCGTGGTGAAAAGGTCTACAACGCCAATTGCGCTGCCTGCCACATGCCGACGGGCAAGGGTGGCGGGGCAATCAAAGCGCTCGATGGCTCGCCCGTGGTGCTCAGCGAAGACAAGGCCAGGCAGATTCACGTGTTGCTCAACGGGCAGAACAACATCATGCCTGCATGGCGCCAGTTGTCCGACACCGAGATTGCGGCGGTGATCACCTACACCAAGAACAGCTGGTCCAACAAGACCGGACAGATCGTGCAGCCGGCCGACGTGCTGGCCATGCGCAAGTGATGCATTGACGCGTCGAGTCGACGAAAGGATCACCCCATGAGCGCAGTACTCGGCCCTGGCGGCCACGTTCACGGTCATGACGACCACGCACACGATCACCCTCACGGCTGGCGGCGCTGGGTCTACGCCACCAACCACAAGGACATCGGCACGCTTTACATGCTGTTCGCGCTGACGATGCTGATGATCGGCGGCGTGCTGGCGTTGGGCATCCGCGCCGAGCTGTTCCAGCCCGGGCTGCAACTGGTCAACCCCGAGCTGTTCAACCAGCTCACGACCATGCACGGCATCATCATGGTCTTCGGGGCCATCATGCCGGCCTTCGTCGGCTTCGCGAACTGGATGCTGCCGCTGCAGATCGGTGCGTCCGACATGGCGTTCGCGCGCATGAACAACTTCAGCTTCTGGCTGATGATCCCAGCGGCCATCCTGCTGGTCAGTTCCTTCTTCATGCCGGGCGGGGCACCGGCTGCCGGCTGGACGCTGTATGCGCCGCTGACCTTGCAGATGGGCCCCTCGATGGACGCCGGCATCTTCGCCATGCACATCCTGGGCGCCTCGTCCATCATGGGCTCGATCAACATCATCGTGACCATCCTCAACATGCGTGCGCCCGGCATGACGCTGATGAAGATGCCGATGTTCGCGTGGACCTGGCTGATCACGGCCTACCTGTTGATCGCCGTGATGCCGGTGCTGGCCGGCGCCATCACGATGACCCTGACTGACCGCCACTTCGGCACCAGCTTCTTCAATCCGGCCGGCGGCGGTGATCCGGTGATGTACCAGCACATCTTCTGGTTCTTCGGGCACCCCGAGGTCTACATCATGATCCTGCCGGCCTTCGGCATCATCAGCCAGATCGTGCCGGCTTTCGCCCGCAAGAGGCTCTTCGGTTACGCCTCGATGGTGTATGCCACGGCATCGATTGCGATCCTGAGCTTCATCGTGTGGGCACACCACATGTTCGCCACCGGCATGCCGGTCACAGGCCAGCTCTTCTTCATGTACGCCACCATGCTGATCTCCGTGCCCACGGGCGTGAAGGTCTTCAACTGGATCGCCACCATGTGGCGTGGCTCCATGACCTTCGAAAGCCCGATGCTGTGGGCGGTCGGCTTCATCTTCGTGTTCACCATGGGTGGCTTCACGGGGTTGATCTGCTCGGTGGCCCCCATCGACACCCAGATTCAGGACACCTATTACGTGGTGGCGCATTTCCACTATGTACTGGTAGCGGGATCGCTGTTTGCCTTGTTCGCGGGCTTCTACTACTGGGCCCCCAAGTGGACCGGCGTGATGGTGCCCGAATGGAAGGGCAAGCTGCATTTCTGGTGGTCGCTGATCGCCTTCAACGTGACCTTCTTCCCCATGCACTTCCTCGGTCTGGCCGGCATGCCGCGCCGTTACGCCGATTACCCGATGCAGTTCGCCGATTTCAACGCGATCGCGTCGGTGGGGGCCTTCGCCTTCGGCTTCGCGCAGGTCTACTTCATCTTCGGGGTTCTGATCCCGGCCATGCGTGGCAAGGGCGAACCGGCACTTGCCAAGCCGTGGGAAGGCGCGGAAGGGCTGGAGTGGGAAGTGCCGTCACCCGCACCCTTCCACACCTTCGAGACGCCGCCCAAGCTCGATCCGACGGCCACCCGCGTCGTGGGTTGAGAACGGCCACAAGGAGCACCTCATGCCGATTCCTGCCGACTCTCGCGCTGCCAACCGCCGCCTGGGCTGGATCCTGGCGTCGGTGGCCGCCGCCTTCTTCATCGGCTTTGTGGTGAAGATCATCCTGCTGTCGCCCCGATGAGCGTGCCCCCCCTCCGTCCCGATGGCGTCTGGCGCCGCGCCTTTCGTGTGCACCAGGCCAATCGCGACACCGTCTTCAAGCTGCTGGTGGTCACGGCGCTCATGTTCGGCTTCGGCTATGCGATGGTGCCGATGTACAGGCACATCTGTGCGGCATTGGGCATCAATGTGCTGTCGCTGGGCGAGCAGAAGGTACCCGGCGCGGTGGGCGCGACCCAGCGCAACACCCAGGTGGATCTCAGCCGCACCGTGACGATCGAGTTCGATGCCAACGCCCGGGGCCCATGGGACTTCAAACCTGAAGTGCGCTCCGTGCGCGTGCACCCTGGCGAGCTGACCACCGTGGTCTACGAGTTCCGCAACCGCCAGGATCGACCGATGGCCGCGCAGGCCATCCCCAGCTATGCGCCCAAACAGGCCACATCCCACTTCACGAAGCTCGAGTGCTTCTGCTTCGCGGAGCACATGCTGAAGCCCGGGGAATCGAAGCGCTGGCCGGTCACGTTCATCATCGACCCCCGATTGCCCAAGGACGTCAGCACCATCACCCTGTCCTACACCTTCTTCGAAGTCGGCGGGCGGGTGCCTGCTGTGCCCGGGGGCTCGGTATGAGCGAACTGGAACCCGGCTCCGGATCGTCGGAAGGCCTGCGCGAGGCCGCCCAGCGCCGCGGCTCGTTCCTGCAGACGGTGAAGGCCGTGGCATGGTCCTTCTTCGGTGTGCGCAAGTCATCGGAGTACGCCCGCGACGTGGCCCACATCAACCCCATTCACGTCATCGTGGCAGGCATTCTGGCCGGCCTCGCATTCGTGGTCGGTCTGGTGCTGCTGGTGCGCTGGATCATCCACAGCGGGGTGGCCCAATGAGCCCCGTTCTGCTTGTCGTCATGAACCACATCGGCCCGTGCTTGGGCCAGAGGAGTCAGACATGTCGGTAGTCGTCTCGAAAGGACACGAAGCCCCGTACTACTACGTGCCAGGGCCGTCCCGGCACCCGATGATGGCCGCTGCCGGGCTGTTCTTCGTCATCCTCGGCGCCGGGCAGTGGGTCAACGGCGTGGCCTGGGCGCCTTACTCCGTGCTCTTCGGGCTGGTGTGGTGGGGCGTGGTGCTCACCCAGTGGTTTCTGGATGCGATCCACGAGAGCGAAAGCGGGCTCTATGGCGAGCGCATCGACGTTTCCTACCGCTGGAGCATGGCGTGGTTCATCTTCTCCGAAGTGATGTTCTTCGCCTCGTTCTTCGGCGCCTTGTTCTGGGCCCGACTGTATGTGCTACCCGCGCTGGGCAGCATCGACAATGCGCTGCTTTGGCCTGATTTCAAGGCGATCTGGCCTTCCGAAGCCATGGGTGCCACCGCCTCGCCGGCCGGCACGGTCGAGCCCTTCCGCACCATGGGGCCGTGGCCGATCCCCACCATCAACACCGCGCTGCTGCTCACCTCCGGCGTCACGCTCACCATCGCCCACCATGCGCTGCGCGAGAACCTGCGCAGCCGCTGCCTGACTTTCATGTGGCTCACGGTGCTGTTGGGGGTGCTCTTCATCAGTCTGCAAGCCTATGAGTACTACGAGGCCTACACCCACCTGAACCTCAAGCTGTCATCCGGGATCTACGGCTCGACCTTCTTCATGCTTACCGGCTTCCATGGCCTCCATGTGTTCGTCGGCATGTTGATGCTGCTGTTCATCACACTGCGATTGCAGAAAGGGCACTTCACACCCGAGCGCCACTTCGGCTTCGAAGGGGCTGCCTGGTACTGGCACTTCGTGGACGTCGTGTGGCTCGGTCTGTATGTCGTGGTCTACTGGACCTGACCGAGTGACCGTCATGAACCGACCGGAATGCCGGTCGGCTGGATCCAGCCCAGCTTGTAGCTGATCAGGATGAAGAGGAACAACGCGACCGACAGCGCCACCCGCAACGCCAGGGCGCGCACCATGCGGTTGGTCTTGGGCTGGCCATCGCGGCCGTCGCGCAGCATGGCCCGCCCGGCCAGAGCCAGCGCGCCCACGATGCCCAGCAGGGCGATGACGAAGATGGTGTTCATCGCCGCAGTGTATGGCGCTGCGTGTTCGATGCGGGAGGGGGCATGACCCTCACCCCGTCGGTGTCGGGGGCGCGATCCCGGCGGCGCCCGCTGCTGGTGGCGCTGGCGGCAGTCTTGGCGGCCGGTACGACGGCAGCCCTGGGCTTCTGGCAGCTCTCGCGGGCGCACACCAAGGCGGAGCGTGCCCAACAGGTGGCCCTGCAGGCCGCCTTGCCACCCTGGACCGCCACCGATTGGCCATGCGGTGTGACCACCGACCGTGATCTGCCGCTGCAGCGTCCCGTTCGACTCCGGGGACAGTGGTGGCACGAGCGCACCGTGCTGCTGGACAACCGCAGCATGGACGGCCGCAGTGGCCTCATCGTGGTGACGCCCCTGAGGGTGTCTGGCTTACCGCGCGGCTGTCAGGGGTCTGTGGTGCTGGTTCAGCGAGGCTGGATCCCCCGGGACCCGGGCGCACCCCGGGACCAGGCCCATCTTCCTTGGGTGCCCCGGCCTGCCGGTGAGGTCGAGGTACGGGGACGACTCATCGCCGAGCCCGCCAGGGTCTACGCAATCGGTCAGGAGGCACCTCCTCAAGGGAATGCGCCCTTGTTGCGTCAGAACGTCGACGGCGCGTTCTGGCAGCAGTGGTTGGGGCAATCCCCGCTGGTGGGCGCCGTGCTGCAGTTGCAAGCTGAGGACACGCCCGCGTCCGATGTGACGGCCCCTGATGCCCCGGCGGCCGATGGCCTGTGGCGCCAGTGGCCTCAGGCGGACGATGGGCGAGGCAAGCACCTGGGCTACGCTGCGCAATGGTTCGCCATGGCGGCACTGATTGTGGGACTGTATGTCTGGCACCAACTCATCCGCCCCCGCCGGGCCGCTGCCCGGCACGTTGACGAGCCCGTCTCCCGTGCGCGCTGTCACGAGTCCCCGCATGAGCACCCGCGAGCCTGAGGCGACCGACGCCGCCCTGCAGTTCAGCGTCCATGGCATGCCGGCCCAGGATCTGGCTCAGGCGCAGCGCACGCGCCGAGGGCGGATCAAGATGCTGATGGTGTGGCTGGTGTGTGCGGCGCCGGTGATCGCCTCCTACCTTGCGTACTATGGCTGGCGACCGGACGCCCGCGTCAACTACGGTACGTTGGTGACACCCCCCCGTCCCGTGCCTTCCGATGCCCACCTGGCCTTGCGCGGCCCCGATGGACAGGCCGTGCCCGCGAGCGCGTTGAAAGGCCAGTGGCTGCTGGTGAGCGTCGCGGGCGGGGACTGTTCAGCGGACTGCGAGCGGCATCTGTACTGGCAGCGGCAGTTGCGCGAGGTGCTGGGCAAGGACAAGGACCGGCTTGACCGCGTCTGGTTCGTCACTGGCGACGCCCCCCCCCGATCCGACCTGATGCCCGGCCTCACCGGAGGCGGCTCGTGGGTGCTTCGCACCCAACAGGACGCCTTGGCGGCATGGCTCCGTGCCGCGGACGGACAGCCCTTGTCCGCCCACCTGTATCTGGTCGATCCGCGAGGTGACTGGATGATGCGCTGGCCTGCCGATGCCGATCCCGGGCGCATCAAGAAGGATCTGGTGCGGCTGATGAAGGCCAATGACAGCTGGGACGAGGCGGGTCGCTGAGCCCGCTGGAGACGCCATGGACATCGCCTCGCTGATCGACCTGGACCCCGTGCTCGAGTTGCTGATGCTGGGGGCAGCGCTTGCGCTCGTTCCCACTGGCGTGGTGGCCTGGCGGGCGCGCAAGCAGGGCGTGCGCGGCTGGCGAGCCTGGCAGCGGGTGCTGACGGTGGCCACCCTGTTCCTGACATTGGACCTTGTGGTGTTCGGGGCCTTCACGCGCCTGACCGACTCCGGCCTGGGGTGCCCTGACTGGCCCGGCTGTTACGGCGCGACCACGCCGTGGGGGGCCCGTGCCGAGATCAACGAGGCGCAGGCTGCGCGCCCCACCGGTCCGGTCACCCATCACAAGGCCTGGATCGAAATGGGGCACCGCTACCTGGCCACCGCTGTCGGCGCCCTGATCACCCTCCTGATGGTGGCTGCGTGGCGGGCCCGGCGGCAGCCCGGCGCCCTGTCTCCCTGGTGGCCCACCGCGACCTTCGTCTGGGTCTGTGTGCAGGGCGCTTTCGGAGCCCTGACGGTCACGATGAAACTGCAGCCCATCATCGTCACGCTGCACCTGCTCGGCGCCTTGCTGGGCGTCGGGCTGCTGACGGCCCAGGTAAGGTCTCTGAGCGAGCCTGGCTCATTGTATGAGCGAGCCGTCATCAAGGCCTGGCAAGGAGCGGGTTGGCGCCGAGCCGGGGTGATCGTGCTGGCGCTGGTGGCCATCCAGGTGGCACTGGGTGGGTGGGTCAGCAGCAACTACGCCGTGCTGGCCTGCCCGGACTTCCCGACCTGCCAGGGACAGTGGTGGCCCGACATGGACGCCCGCACCGCCTTCACGCTCTGGCGTCCGTTGGGTCAGGACGGGCAGGGCGGCTGGATCGCGCTGCCCGCGCTCACGGCCATCCACATGGCACACAGGGGGATGGCTGTCGTCGTGTTGCTGGCCCTCCTGGCCTATGGTGTCGCACTGCTGCGCCATACGGCCTGGCAGCGTGAAGGGCGCGGTTTGCTGATGCTGGCGGCATGGCAATTGCTGACAGGCCTGAGCAATGTCGTGTTCAGCTGGCCTCTGCTGTCTGCCCTGGCGCACACGCTGGGCGCGGCACTGCTGGTGTGGTGGCTCGTGAGGCTGCTGGTCACTCCGGATTGGGCGACCACGACCGCGTCGTCCCTGCAGGGATACAAGGGTCTTCACGCTACAAGCCGGCTGCAACGCGCGCCATAGTCGCTTCATCTCCTGTCGGTCCCTCAACCCCGGAGTCGACCATGCCTGACACGATCGCCTCGAACTCGGTGCATGCCGCGCCTGCGTTGCCCTCGACCTGGCGCCAGTACCACGTGCTCACCAAGCCCCGTGTGGTGCAGCTCATCGTCTTTTGCGCGGTC
>NZ_CAJYGK010000070.1 GCF_913773725.1 uncultured Aquabacterium sp.
TACACGACGCTCTTCCGATCTCTTGCCCTGGGTCGGGCGCACCGCGCCGACCGACAGCGGAATCCAGTCGATTTGCGTCTTCATCAGGCCGGTCATCGCGCCGTGGCGCTCCGGCGAACTCCACACCATGCCTTCGGCCCATTGCACCAGTTCGTGCAGTTCCTTCACCTTGGGGTGATCGGCTGGCGCATCGTCCACCAGCGGCAGGCCGGACGGATTGAACAATCGGGTCTCGCCGCCCAGCGCCCGCAGGATGCGCGCCGCTTCTTCGGCGGCGAGGCGGCTGAACGAGCGTTCTCGCAGCGAGCCGTAGAGCAGCAGGAAGCGCGGCGCGTGCGTGACCCGTGCCGGCGCGAACAGGTGTTCGGTGTCCGATTGCTGGAACAGCGCCGCGTCGATGTTCGGCAGGTCGAGACGGGATTCAGACACGGCGGCCATCCTGATCGACCACCGGTTCGCCGTCTTCCTTGCTGAACGCGCCGCGCTGCGGCTGCGGCAGCAGGTCGAGCACGGCTTCCGAAGGCCGGCACAGGCGCGTGCCTAGCGGCGTGACCACGATAGGCCGGTTGATGAGGATGGGATGCTGGAGCATGAAGCCGATCAGGTCGTCGTCGCTCCACTTCGGGTTGCCCAGGTCGAGTTCGGCATAGGGCGTGCCTTTCTCGCGCAGCACGTCTCGCACCGGAACGCCCATCGCCGCGATCAGCGCCTGGAGCGTGTCGCGGTCGGGCGGCGTTTTCAGGTACTCGATGATGGTCGGTTCCTCGCCGCTGTTGCGGATCAGGCCCAGCACGTTGCGCGAGGTGCCGCAGGCTGGGTTGTGGTAGATCGTGATGGTGCTCATGGATGCCTCTTGGAGATTACGAAGTGGTCGCGCGGCGTTCGTACCAGCCGCGTGAGCGATTGACCACGCGCACCACCAGCAGCATGACCGGCACCTCGATGAGCACGCCGACCACTGTTGCGAGTGCTGCGCCGGAATGGAAGCCGAACAGGCTGATGGCGGCGGCCACGGCCAGCTCGAAGAAGTTGCTGGCACCAATCAACGCGGATGGCCCCGCGACGCAGTGCTTTTCGCCCGCCTGGCGGTTGAGCCAGTACGCCAGACCGGAATTGAAGAACACCTGGATCAGGATCGGCACCGCCAGCATGGCGATCACCAGCGGCTGCCGGATGATGGCCTCGCCCTGGAAGGCGAACAGCAGCACCAGCGTCAGCAACAGCGCGGCGATGGACAACGGGCCGATGCGTTCCAGTGTTCGATCGAACACGGCCTGCCCCTTGCTCAGCAGCGCCCGGCGCCAGAGCTGGGCCAGGATGACCGGAATGACGATGTACAAACCCACCGACACCAGCAAGGTGTCCCACGGCACCGTGATCGACGACAGGCCCAGCAGCAGGCCGACGATGGGTGCGAAGGCGAACACCATGATGGTGTCGTTCAAGGCCACTTGCGACAGCGTAAATACCGGATCACCGCCAGTCAGCCGACTCCAAACGAAAACCATTGCGGTACACGGTGCAGCAGCCAACAGGATCAGGCCGGCGATATAGCTGTCGAGCTGATCGGCGGGCAGCCAGTCGGCAAAGACGTGGCGGATGAAGATCCACGCCAGCAGCGCCATTGAGAACGGCTTGACGGCCCAATTGATGAACAGCGTGACCCCCATGCCCCGCCAATGCTGGCGCACCTGGCCGAGCGCGGCGAAGTCCACCTTCAGCAGCATGGGGATGATCATTACCCAGATCAGCAGGCCGACCGGCAGGTTGACCTGGGCAATCTCCATGCGGCCGATGGCCTGGAATGCGGCGGGCGCGAACTGGCCGAGCGCGATGCCGGCGACGATGCACACCGCCACCCATAGCGTCAGGTAACGCTCAAAACCGCTCATCGCGGAGTTTGCGGGCGCGGTGCCGGCGGTATTGGTTGCACTCATCGCGCGGGCCTCACTGACGGCCGATGTCGCGCAATTCGCGCTGCAACGACATGGCATCGAGACTTTTGATCGGCAGCGACAGGAACAACTCGATGCGTCGGCGCAGCGTCATGGCGGTGTCGAAGAATGCTTTGCTTTGTCGTTCCTGGGTGCCTTCCACCGCGGCCGGGTCAGGCACGCCCCAATGCGCCGAAACCGGCTTGCCCGGCCACAGCGGACAGGCCTCGCCGGCGGCGTTGTCGCAGACAGTGAAGATGAAATCGAACACCGGCGCATCGGGCTTCAAGAATTCGTCCCAGCTCTTGCTGCGGTAGCCCGTTGTCGGCAGGTGCAGCCGCTCTAGCGTAGCGAGCGCCAGCGGGTGAACCTCGCCTTTCGGATGGCTGCCTGCCGACCAGGCGTGAAACCGCCCCTGGCCTATGTCGTTGAGGATGCCTTCGGCGAGGATGGAGCGGGCCGAATTGCCCGTACAGATGAACAAGGCGTTGTAAGTGGTATCGGTCATGGTCAGCAGCAGGTCTTGGATGGAGAAACCTCGCATACGCCACCTTGGCAGCAATGCTCGGTCAGGTAACCGATCAGACCGTCCATGCGGCCGTACTCGGCGCGATAAATCAGGTTGCGACCCTGCTGCTCGATGCTGACGAGGCCAGCATGGGCCAGCTCCTTCAAGTGGAACGACAAGGTGTTGCGGGCCACGTCGAGCTGGTCGGCTAGCGTGCTCGGGGTCAGTCCGCCCGGCCCAGCAACGACCAAGGCGCGGAACACGCGCAGGCGCTGGGTGTGAGCCAGGGCGTTTAAGGCGGAAATGGCTTGATCTTCTTGCATGATTCGATAATACAACAAGTATTGAATCAATGTGCAAACCACGGTTGGGTTTGCGGGTTGCGCTATGTGTTGGACTGCAAAAGCGGGTAGCTCCGAGTTCGCATTCCTGACTGACCGCGCCGCCGCGCGCGGCCAAGGTATCGGCATCGCAACAGAAGAGCCGATGCCATGCCCGCAATCCATGTATCCCGGCACCTGGTCGGCGCCGGCCTCCTGGCCGCAGCCTTGGCCAGCGGCTGCGCGACCACCACGGCGCCGCTCGCACCCGATGCCATCGAGGAAGTCTCGGCCGCGCCCGAACCCGAGGCGCCCGAGTACATCCCGGTCGTGCGCTACGGCCGCTACACCCTGGTCGAGTTGGCACCCACGGCGGCGCAGCGCGACCTGCTGTTGCAGACCATCGACGTGTCCATGCCCGAGGATGCCCGCGCCACGGTTGGCGACGGGCTGCGGCATGTGCTCAAGCGCAGCGGCTATGGCCTTTGCGAGACCGCGCATGCCGTGATCGAGCTGTACGCGCTGCCGTTGCCTGCGGCACATCTGCACCTCGGCCCTATGACCTTGCGCGATGCGCTACTCACCCTTGCCGGCCCGGCCTGGGACCTGCACGCCGATGACCGGACGCGACAGGTCTGCTTCGAGCGGCACGGCCGCGATGCAGATGCCGATCCGGTTCCCGAACCACTCGCCACCGAGGCGGTGCAGACGTTCCCGCTCGCGGGAGGTCAGCCATGAACAACGCACCACGGCCTTCCCAGCGCTCGACCGCCGCCGTGATCGTGCAGAGCCTGCTCTGGCTTTGGCTGATCGGCCTGAGCGTCTTCGTTGCCCTGAACCACCAGGCGATGAATGGCCTGGCCGACCAGGAACGGGTGGATTCCGGCCTGCAGCAGCTCGAAGCACAGGTGGTCGGGCTGACCGAGACCGTACAGCAGCGGCCGGCTACCGCAACCGCGGCGGAATTGCAGCACATCCGGCAGGCGCTGGAAGCCCGCATCGCGCAGGTTGAACAGGCGCTGGGCGGCCATGCCTCCAACGACGACCTTCAGGCCCTGCGCGCCGAGGTCGAGCAGGCCAAGGCTCGCCAAGCGACGGTTCGTGCCGCTGTGCCTGCGCAGCCGCGCTCACCAAGCAAGGCCGCCGCCAAACCTGAGCCTTTCCCGTTGCCGCTCCGCATCGTGGGTGCCGAACTGCGAGCCGGCCAGCGCAGCCTTTCCGTTGCACCAGCGACGGGCGAGTTCACTGCCGACCAGGTTCACGTGCTGCTGCCCGGCGATGCGGTCGGCCCGTGGCGCTTGCAGGCGATCGAGGGCAACACCGCCGTCTTCCAGGCCGGC
>NZ_CAJYGK010000071.1 GCF_913773725.1 uncultured Aquabacterium sp.
CATGCCCTCCTGCTTGGCCAGCTCCCAGGGCTTGTTGGCGTCCACGTACTCGTTCACGCGGTCGGCCAGCAGCATGATCTCGCGCAGCACCTTGCCCAGCTCGCGGGCTTCGTACTGCTCGACGATGCTGGCGCGACCGGCCTGCAGCGTGGCCAGCAGCTGCTTGCCATCGTCGCCCAGCGACGCGGTCAGCTCGCCTTCAAAGCGCTGGGCGATGAAGCCTGCAGCCCGGCTGGCGATGTTGACGAACTTGCCGATCAGGTCGGAGTTGACCCGGGCCATGAAGTCGTCCTTGTTGAAGTCGATGTCTTCGACGTTCGCATTGAGCTTGGCGGCGATGTAGTAGCGCAGCCATTCGGGATTCATGCCGATGCTCAGGTACTTGAGCGGGTCGAGGCCGGTGCCACGGCTCTTGGACATCTTCTCGCCGTTGTTCACGGTCATGAAACCGTGCACGTTGACCTGGTTCGGCAGCTTGCGGCCGCTGAATTGCAGCATCGCGGGCCAGAACAGGGTGTGGAAGTAGGTGATGTCCTTGCCGATGAAGTGCACCTGCTCCACGGCCGGGTCGGCCATGAACTCGTCGAACGAGCGGGCCTCACCGTACTTGGCCTTCGGGCCACCGGCCGCAAAGTAGCTCTTGAGCGACGCCAGGTAGCCGATCGGCGCGTCCAGCCACACATAGAAGTACTTGCCCGGTGCCCCAGGGATCTCGATGCCGAAGTAAGGCGCGTCGCGGCTGATGTCCCAGTCGCCCAGGCCACCCTCGCCGTTCTCGTCCTTGGTGAACCACTCCTTGATCTTCTTGCTGACGGCCGGCTGCAGCTTCCCGTCCTGCGTCCACTCCTGCAGGAAGTTCAGGCAGCGCGGGTCGGACAGCTTGAAGAAGTAGTGGTCCGAGGTCTTGAGCACCGGTGTGGCGCCCGACAGGGCCGAGTACGGGTTCTTCAGGTCGGTGGGCGCGTACACGGCGCCGCACACCTCGCAAGAATCACCGTACTGGTCCTTGGCCGCGCACTTCGGGCACTCGCCCTTGATGAAGCGGTCGGCCAGGAACATGCCCTTTTCGGGGTCGAAGAACTGCTGAACAGGACGCACGTCGATCAGGCCCTGGTCCTTCAGGGCCAGGTAGATGCTCTGCGCCAGCTCGTGGTTCTCCGGGCTGTCCGTCGACGACCAGTGGTCGAAGCTGATGTGGAAGCCGTCCAGATACGGCTTGCGGCCGGCGGCAATGTCGGCCACGAACTGCTGCGGGGTCTTGCCGACCTTCTGTGCCGCGATCATGATGGGCGCGCCGTGGGCGTCGTCGGCCCCCACGAAGTGCACCTGGTGGCCTTGCATGCGCTGGAACCGCACCCAGATGTCGGCCTGGATGTACTCCATGATGTGGCCGATGTGGAAGTGGCCGTTGGCGTAGGGCAGCGCGGTGGTGACGAAGAGCTGGCGTGGCATGGTGCGTGGCAGGCGGCATCCGGGCCCCGGCCGACGCGTCGATGCGACGGGCGCAAGACCCTGCCTTCAATCTGGAGGGAGTCTGCGATTTTAGGCCGCGCTAGACTGACCAGCTGGAAAGAATTGCACGCAGTCCACCATGAACGCCCCCACGCCCCTCGAGACCGCCGCCCTTGACGCCCTGCGCACCGTCAGCGACCCGCTGACCGGCCAGGACTGGGTGGGCACCCGCCACCTCCAGTCGCTCACCGTCGACCAGGGTGTGGCCCGCGTGGCGATCTCGCTGGGCTACCCGGCGCGTTCGCAGTGGTCGGCCTACACGGCCCTTGTGGAAGCGGCCCTGAAGGGCGTTCCCGGCATCACCGGTGTGGACGTGACCTGGCGCACCGACATCCGCACGCACGCGGCCACGCGCGGCCAGGCCTTGCTGCCCGGCGTGAAGAACATCCTGGCCGTGGCCTCCGGCAAGGGTGGTGTCGGCAAAAGCACCACCGCCGTCAACCTGGCGCTGTCGCTGGCCGCCGAAGGTGCCCGCGTCGGCATGCTGGATGCCGACATCTACGGCCCCAGCCAGCCCATGATGCTGGGCCTGAGCGGCAAGCCCGAGAGCCCGGACGGCAAGACCATCAACCCGCCGACCAACCATGGGCTGCAGATGATGTCGATGGGGCTGCTGGTCGAGAACCAGTCCGCCACCATTTGGCGCGGCCCGATGGCCAGCCAGGCCTTCGACCAGCTGCTGCGCCTCACCAACTGGGGTCACGCGGACGAGCCGCTCGACTACCTCGTGGTCGACCTGCCACCCGGCACCGGCGACATCCACCTGAGCATCTGCCAGCGCTCGCCGCTGACGGCCGCCGTCATCGTGACCACGCCGCAGGACATTGCCTTGCTGGACGCGAAGAAGGGCCTGCAGATGTTCGAGAAGGTCAGCGTGCCCGTGCTCGGCGTGGTCGAGAACATGGCCGTGTTCTGCTGCCCGAACTGCGGCCACCAGGAGCACATCTTTGGCGAGGACGGCGGCAAGCGCATGGCGGCCGAGTTCAATGTGCCGTTGCTCGGCTCGATGCCGCTGAACCTCAAGATCCGACAGCAGGCCGACAGCGGCCAGCCGACGCTGGTGGCCGAACCCGATGGGGAGCTGGCCGGGCTGTACAAGGCCATGGCACGCCAGGCTGCGGCCCTGATGTCGAAGCTGCCCAAGGACTATTCCAGCAAGCTGCCCGGGGTGACCGTGCAGCCCAAGGCCTGAGCCACTTCTGCCCGATGCAACCCGACCGCGCGCCCTCCATCGATGACACCTGGTTCGATCTGGTGCCGATGGCATTGGTCGAATTCGACGAAGTGGGCACCGTGCTGCGTGCCAACCCCGCTGCGCAGGCTGCGCTGGGCAGGCCTGTCCGGCCGGGAGACCACCTGGCCATGCAGCCCAGTGCGGTACAGCGGCTCTGCGGCTGGGATGCGCCGCTCACCCTGATGTCGTTGGCAGGTACGGGCGCCCCCTTGCAGACGCAGACCACCCTTGCCCGCACCACAGGGCCCACCGTCATGTTGTTCAGCCAGGTGTGGGCACGTGGCGAGCCAGATTCGCAACGCCGCTTCCTGTGCGCGATCCGGGAGGCCCCGGCGGGCAGCGCGCCGCCGGCACCGCAGCCCCCCCCTGCTCCCTTGCCACTCGGCCAGGCAACGCCCCAAGGCGCGGACGACGTGCACCAACTGCTCTACGAGCTGTCCACCATCCTGGAGAGCTCGCCCGCCGGGATCGCCTACCTTCGCGACCACACCCTGGTGCGCTGCAACCGCCGCTTCGAGCGCATGCTGGGCATCCCCCAAGGAACCGTATCGGGCCGGAGTCTGGACGCTCTGGCCGAACACGACCCCCGCATCGGCCAGATCGTGGCGCAGGCCACCGCCGAGCTGACGAAAGGCGACCAGTTCGAGCACGAGCTCGAGATCAACATCCCGGGCGTCCTGCCCCGCAGCTACACGCTGTCCCTGCGGCGGCTGGGGCAGTCGGCCACCCCGCTCGAGGTCATCGCGGTGCTGTCCGACGTGACGCGGCTGCGCACCCAGCAGGCCCAGCTCGAAGCACTGGGGCGGGATCGGGACCTGATGTTCTCTCTGTCGGGCGTGGGCATCGCCTTCGTGCGCGACGGCCTCATCCAGAGTGCCAACCCGGCCTTGTCCCACCTGGTGGGGGACCACGCGGCCGAGCTGGTCGGCCGGCCTCTGGTCAGCCTGTATGCCAGTGAGGCAGACATCGACGCCGAGCCGGAGGTGATGTCCTTGTTGCGCAGCCTGGGCCACTGGCAAGGTGAACGCGCGCTGCGCCGCCCCAACGGCACCACGCTGTGGACCGAAATGGCCGTCCGACTTGTCAACGCGGAGCGCCCCGCCGAGGGTTTCATCGCCTCGTTCGTGAACGTCGACGCCCGCCACCGCGCCGAACAGAACCTGACCTTGCAGGCCGACCGGACACGCGCCATCCTAGACTCGGTCTTCGTCGGCATCGTCACGCTCGACCACAACGGCATTGCGTGGATGAACCGCTCGGCGCGGCGCATGTTCGGTGGCGATCTGGCCGACTTCATCGGGCAGCCGTTGAGCACGGTCGCTACCCCGGACCTCGACCACCCCTTCCGGCTCACGGACTACCTGGATCAGCTGCAGGACGGGCAGTCGCACACCTTCGAGTGCCAGGTGGTCGGACGCGACGGGCGCGTTTTCTGGGTGGTGGGCAACGCCGTGGTCACCTATGGGCAGCACAACCGCCGCCAGATCACCTACGCCCTGCTCGACATCGATCGGCGCAGGCAGGCAGAGGCGCAGTCTGCGGAAGCCCAGGCCACCCTGCAGCGCATCATCGAGATGGCGCCCATGGCCATCCAACTGGTCGACGCCGAGCACCTCACGCTGGTGCAGGCCAACCAGGCTGCATCCGCCTACATGGCCCTCGAGACCGGCTGCGCCATCGGATGCACACCCGAGCAGGTCTATGACCCCGAACGCGCCCGCATGCTGCGTGCCGACATGCAAGCCGCCATCGACGGAGGCGAGGCCATCCACCGGGAGTACCTGCTTCAGTCCAAGAGCGGCTCGCAGGTGTGGGACGTCAATTACCTGCCGCTGCACCACGAAGACGAGGCGGCAGACCAGTTGTTGGTGGTGGCCTCTGACATCACCGAACAGCGTGCAGCCGAAAAGGCCCGCCTTGACGCCGCCATCGCCCAGCGCGAGATGCTGGTGCGCGAAGTGCATCACCGCATCAAGAACAACCTCCAGGGCGTGGCGGGCCTGCTGCAGCAGATCGCGGCGCGCAAGCCCGAGGTCGCTCCGGCGATCTCCGAGGTGGTGGGGCAGGTCCAGGCCATTGCTCAGGTCTACGGGCTGCAGGTCGGTACCGGTGGGCCACTGCGGCTGCACAGCGTGGTCGAGGCGATTGCCCAGTCGGTGCAGCGTACCTTTGGCCGGACCATCACGTTGCAGGTCCAGGGCCCCCATGCGCACGACTGGCAACTTCCCGAGGCCGAGTCCATCCCGATCGCACTGAGCCTCAATGAACTGCTGACCAACGCCCACAAGCACGGCCCCGGCTCCACCCCCCTGATGTGCGAACTGGTCTCCGGCGAACAGGGGGTGCGCATCGACATCCTCAGCCCGGGCCAACTGCCCCCGGATTTCAGCCTGGATCGCGTGCGCGGCGGGGTCTCGGGCCTGGGTCTGGTGCGCGCCCTCCTGCCTCGCCGCAGCGCCAGGCTCACGCTGGAGCAGTGCGGCCCCGAGGTCCGTACGCGCATCGAGCTTCATCCGCCGGGGGTGCACCTCGTTGCGCCCCCCCCAACGGTGTGCGCGGAAGGCACTGGTCAGCAGATCACGCTTTGGCCACAATGAGCGTTTTGCGCGGCGATGGGCAGCCCGCCAGAGGAAGCGAGTGAATCACAAAGGCAAAATCCTGGTCGTGGACGACGACCGGCTGGTGCTGGCCACATTGACGCATGGCCTGGCTCAGGCCGGCTACGAGGTCATTGACGCCGACAACGGGGACGACGCCATCCTGCTGGCGCGTCAGCACAAGCCCGAACTCGCGCTGCTCGACATCCGCATGGAAGGCAAGACCGGCTTCGATGTGGCCGCCTACCTGCGCGAGTACTGCCAGATTCCCTTCATGTTCCTGTCAGCCTTTGCCGACGAAGGCACGATCAAACAGGTCAAGGAACTGGGCGCCCTGACCTATCTGGTCAAACCGCTGGACATCCAGCAGATCGTGCCCGCCGTGGAAGCAGCGTTTGCCCAGCGCGACAAGGGCGCACCGACAGAACAGCCGGGTGCACAGGCCACCCCGGCGACCGCAGCCACTGCGGCCGACCCGCTCCTGCAGCCGGTGGCGCTGGCCATCGGCATCGTGATGCACCGCCACTCCCTCAGCCGCAGACAGGCGCTCGACAAGCTGAGCCACCAGGCGCGAGCCGAAGGTCTCCCCCTTGAGGCGGTGTGTGAACGCCTGCTCAACGCGCAGGAAGTGCTTGCCGGCCTGGGCTCGCTCTGAACCGGTTCAGGCCGTTTCGCGCAGCGGCACCTGGCGGTTCTGCGCCGTGTCGGTCAGCGTGAAGTAGAAGCACGCGCCGGCGCCTGGCCGGGCCTCGGCCCAGACCCGCCCACCATGGCGGCGCACGATGTTCTGGACCCCAGCGAGCCCCACCCCCGTGCCAGGGAAATCCTTGGCGCTGTGCAGCCGCTGGAACAGGCCGAACAGCTTGTCGGCGTGCTGCATGTCGAAGCCTGCACCGTTGTCACGCACGAAGTAGACCGGTGGGTCGGTGGCCGGCATGACCCCCACCTCCACCCGAGGTGCAGCCACCTTGGCGCTGTACTTCAAGGCGTTGCCGATCAGGTTTTCCATCACGCGGCGCAGCAGGGCTGGATCGGCCTGCACCTGCATGCCATCGGCGACCACCAGGCTGACCGGTGAACACGCCGGCACCAGCAATGCCAGTTCGCTGCCCACCTCACGGGCCAGGGTGCTGAGGTTCACGGGCTCGCGCTGCACCTGGGTTCCGGCCAGCTGGGCCTGCCCCAGAATGGCATCGATCATGCCGTTCATGCGCGTAGAAGCAGCCAGCACCCGCTCGAGATGGTCGTGACCGACGCGGTCCAGAAACCGGCCATAGTCTTCCTTGACGATGCGTGTGAACCCCTCGACGACACGCAAAGGAGCGCGCAGGTCGTGCGACAGCGCGTAGCGCAACGCCTCCTGCTCTGCCTCCGACATGGCCTGCGGCACACCGGCGGGCACGCCAGCGCCGGCAGATGCCGACCACTGGAGCACGCCATGAAAGCCGGTCACCGTTCCGTCCGCCCCCCGCACCGGCCCCCCTCGCAGTCGGCAAGAGGCGACCTGCTCCGCGCCGCCCAACACCCTCAAGGTCGAAGACATCGGCAATTCCAGATGACCAGGCCAGGCCAGTCCGTGTTCCATCGAATGCCGAAGACGAGCGAGCGACTCGCGTGAAGAGTCGCCTCCGTCGCCCCAGCACGCCCACCAGACGGGTTTCTGCCTCAGTAATTCGGACAGGCCTTCCCAATCGGTT
>NZ_CAJYGK010000072.1 GCF_913773725.1 uncultured Aquabacterium sp.
AGCAGGGACTCAAGGAGTTCTGGGCCAAGCACCTCAACGTCGAGATCGGGCTCAACCTGCGCTCCGACCGCTGGGCTGGCGCTGACTTCTGGGAGGCTGCGGCCATCCCCGTGTTTTCGCTGGAGGAGCTGTTGGAGCGCAGCGAGGTGGTGGAGGTCGGGATCGATGGCGGCGGCCTGGATGACTTGCTCGGCTTGGCGGTGGTCGGCCGCGAGGCTGACACCGGGAAATGGCTTTCCTGGGGGCGAGGCTGGATCCACCAGATCGCCCTGGAGCGGCGCAAGTCCGAGGAGTCCAAGTACCGCGACTTCATCAAGTCCGGCGACCTGGTGCTGGTGGCACGGGTCGGCCAGGACGTGGAAGAGGTGGTCCAGATCGTGGAGCAGATCGTGGACACGGGCCTGCTCGACAAGGTGGGCGTGGACCGCCTGGGCCTGGGCGCCATTTACGACGCTCTGGTCGGCACCGATGACGAGCCCGGCCCGGTTGAGGCCGCCCAGGTGGTGGGCATTCCGCAGGGCTACCAACTCAACGGCGCGATCAAGACGGCCGAGCGCCACGTCGCCGCCAGGAAGCTGGTGCACGGCGGGAGCGCCCTCATGGCCTGGTGCGTGGGCAACGCCAAGACGGTGATGCAGGGCAACGCCGTGACCATCACCAAGCAGGCCAGCGGCGTCGGAAAGATCGACCTGCTGATGGCCCTTTTCGATGCCGTGTATCTCATGGCCCTGAACCCGGAGGCGAAGGCCGGCCCGGCGATCTACTCAATGGAGCTGGGATGACACAGACGTACAACATGACCGCGCACCAGCACGGCAGCCGAGTGCTGTCCGGCTGGATTGCGGGCCGCGATGGTGCGGCAGAGCGCGCCGGCCTGGTGGCGCTGGGCGAGAACGAGGTCACCAGCAGCGGAACGTCCATGGGCGAGCTGGCAAACCTGCTGGGCGCATCGAGCCGCTCGGCGGCCGGTGTGCGCGTCACCAAGGAAACGGCCATGCGCGTGTCGGTGGTCTATGCCGCTGTCTCGTTGGTCGCGGGCGCCATCGCCTCGCTGCCCATCTCGATCTATGAGCGAGACACGCGCGAGAAGGTGGATCACGACTACTGGTACTTGCTCAACGAGAACGCGGGCGGCGTCTGGTCCGCCTTCACGTTCTGGGAGTACCTGATGAGCGCCAAGCTCTTCGAGGGGGACGGCTTCGCCGAGTTGGTGCGCTCCAGCGTGCGCAGCTCCAAGATCATCGCGCTCAAGCCGCACCATCCGCTGAGCGTGGATCCGTTCCGCAAGGGCGACAAGGTGCTGTACCGCATCAACCCCTCGGACGGCGGTCCGGCATACACGCTGGACAGCGCGGACATGCTGCATGTCCCGAGCCTGGGATTCGACGGCCTGCGCAGCCCCAGTGCGATCACCTTCGCCGGGCGCGAGGCAATCGGCGCGGCCATTGCCGCCCAGGAGCACACCAGCCGGTTCTTTGCCGGTGGCGCGAACATCGACTACGCGCTCAAGGCGCCTGGTCGGCTCTCCGACAAGCAGCTGGGCGACCTCAAGGCCTCATTGCTGGCGCGGGCGATGAACGGTGGCCGGGGGCCGCTGATCCTCTCGGGTGGCCTGGAGCCGGCGCAGCTGTCCATCAACAGCAAGGATGCCGAGATCCTGGCCACACGCCTGTTCAACGTGGAGGAGATCTCCCGGATCCTCGGCGTGCCGCCGCACATGATTGGCCACACGGACAAGCAGACCAGCTTCGGCACGGGCATCGAGCAGCAGGGCATAGGCTTCGTGCGCTACACGCTGCAGCGCCACCTGACGCCGATCAAGCAGGAGCTGAACCGCAAGTTCTGGCCCGTCCGCGAGAAGCTGTTCCTGGAGCACATGGTCGAGGCCCTGGAGCGGGCCGACCTGAAGACCCGTTACGAGGCCTACCGCATCGCGATGGGCCGGGCCGGCGAGATGCCTTGGATGGACGCCAGCGAGGTGCGCCGCCGCGAGAACCTGCCGCCGAACGCCAGCCTGCTGCGCAACCCCGGCAACCCCGGAAAAGATGACGGGAAGGGAAACAATGAAAAACCGACTCAGTAAGCTGTACGCGGACAACCGCCGCGCCAGTGCCCGCAAGTTCGAGGTGGTGGCCAAGGCCGCCGACCGCGAGGCCGAGGTCTACCTCTACGACCACATCGTATCCAGTGAGCTGGAGGCCGAATGGTGGGGCGGCATCGCCCCGGGGCCGTTCGTGAAGGCCATTCGTGATCTGGACGTGGACACCATCCATCTGCGCATCAACAGCCCAGGCGGCTCGGTCTTCGCAGCCCGCGCCATGGAGCAGGCCCTGCGCGAGCACGGCGCCAAGGTGATCGTGCACATCGATGGCATCGCGGCCAGTGCGGCGACCTTCATCGCCATGGCGGGCGAGGAGGTGATCATGGCCAAGGGCGCCATGTTCATGATCCACAAGGCATGGACCGGCATGTGGGGCAACGCCAACGACCTGCGCAAAGAGGCCGACCTCCTGGACAAGATCGACGGCACCCTGGCCGAGACCTACGCGGCGAAGACCGGCAAGGAACTGGCGCAGATCGCTGATTGGATGGCCGAGGAAACGTGGTTCACCGCCGACGAGGCGCTGGAGAACGGCTTCGCCACCTCCATCGCCGCCAGCGACGCCAAGGCACGCGCAAGCGCCAGGGCCAATGCCAAGGCATGGAACCTCTCGGCCTACGCCAACGCGCCGCGTGACCCCTGCGACGAGCCCGAGCCCACGCCCAAGGCTGAACCCGCGAACGATCAGCAGTTCGCCACCGAAGACCACCGCGCCCGCCAGCAGCAGCGTTTGAGCATGCTGGCTCGCCTCTCCCATCAGTAAAGCGCCTCGCGCAACTGAGACCGCCGCCCACCGAGGCGGCTTTTTCATGTCCGAACGACCTGCGCGAGCGGTCACAACCTGAAAGAAAGGCTCACCATGAGCAAACTTGCACAACTGCGCGCCCAG
>NZ_CAJYGK010000073.1 GCF_913773725.1 uncultured Aquabacterium sp.
CAGCTTGGAGGTGCGCGATGAGTACCGCCCGAAAACTCCGCCTCGGCCCGTTGCCGTCCAGCGGTAGCACGAAGCTGACGTTCACCTGCCCGGCCAGCCTGAAAGCCGACCTGGACGCCTACGCCGCGCTGCACGCGCAGGCGTATGGCGAGGCCGTCGATGCAACGACGTTGATCCCGCACATGCTGGAGGCGTTCATTGCTGGGGATCGAGGATTCCGGCGGGGCAGGGGAGACGACACCCGATCGTCTTCCCGCACGGCTGCGCCGAAGGGATGAGATTTTGAATATGTTGCCGTTGTCGTATCCAAACTACGACTGGGTTCGCCATATCAAATTGACTTCCGCTTGGGAAAGTTGTAAAAATCGTAGTATGACTACGACTAATTCAAGCAAGCTAAACGCGCTCTACACCCGGCTGGCACCGGGAGCGCCGCTGACCTCGGAGGACTTGGCGGCGTTGGGCATCTCTGCCGACCTGGCCGTTCACTACGTCCGGGCAGGGTGGCTGACGCGCTTGGCGCGGGGGGTTTTCTGCCGCCCGAACGATTCCCCGGCGCTCCATTCCAGCCTGCTGCTGTTGCAGCGCCAATTCGAGGGGCTGCACGTCGGCGGCAAGTCGGCGCTGGACTGGTACGGCGTGCGCCAGTACGTGCCGCAGCAGCCGGTGCTGCATCTGTATGGCTGGAAGGCTGCACGCTTGCCGGAATGGTTCACCGAACGCTTCCCGGCCGAGTACCACCGCAAGCGCCTGTTCGATGAGCAGCCGGACGCCATGCTGCACGTCGGCCCGTTTGAGAAGCGCGGCGGGGCGCCGCAGGTGTCGGCGCCGGAGCGCGCCTTGCTGGAACTGTTGAGCGAGGTTGGCGTGCGCCAGCCCTTGCAGGAAGCCCGCGAACTCGTCGAAGGCGCGTACAGCCTGCGTGCCGATGTGCTGCGCGAGCTGTTGCAGCACTGCACGAACGTCAAGACCGTGCGGCTGTGCCTGCAACTCGGCCGCGAGGCGTCATTGCCCTGGGTGGCCAAGCTCGACTCGGCCTCGCTGCCGACGGGCAGCGAGCGGCCTTGGGTGTCTCGGTCGGCCGACGGCCTGCTGGTGCTCAAGCCATGAACCAGACCTATCTCGATACCGCGCGCCTGCTGACGCAGGTGGCGCCACTGGTGTTCGTGGATGACACCTTCGCCTTGAAGGGCGGCACGGCGATCAATCTGTTCGTGCGCGACATGCCGCGTCTGTCGGTCGATCTCGATCTGGTTTTTCCCGATCACACGCTGCCGCGCGACGAGGCGTTGGCGCGCATCAACGAGGCCATCCGGCAGGCTGCTGAGCGGCTGAAGAAGCGGGGATTTCAGACGCACGCGCCTGCTGCGGCAGTAGGGGAGACGAAGCTGCTGGTGCGTCGCGGCTCGATTCAGGTCAAGGTCGAAGTCAACTTCGTCATGCGCGGCACGGTTCAGCCGGTGCGCCGCGCTTCGCTGACGCCGGTTGCCCGCGACGTGTTGATGGCCGATCTGGAGATTCCGGTGGTGTCGCTGGAGGACGTGTACGGCGGCAAGCTGGTGGCGGCACTGGATCGGCAACACCCACGCGACCTGTTCGACGTGATGCAGCTCTTTGCGCATGAGGGCATCACGCCTGGCATCCGGCGTGCCTTCGTGGTCTATCTGTCCAGCAGCAATCGGCCGATCCATGAAGTGCTGTTCACGCCGTTGCGAGACATCCGGCACGACTACGAGCACAACTTCCAAGGCATGACGGCCGAGCCCGTGCCGCTCGATGCACTGCTTGCTGCCCGCGAGCGCATGGTGCGCGAAATCCATCAGGGCTTGGACGACGACGAGCGGCGCTTCCTGCTGTCGCTGGCCGCCGGTACGCCGGAGTGGTCATTGCTGGGCATCGCGCACCTCGAACATCTGCCGGGCATCCGCTGGAAGCTGCGCAACCTGGCGCAGTTGCAGAAGGTCGATGCGAGGAAGTTTGGCGAGCAGGCTGACCTGCTCGCCAAGCAGCTATCTGCGCTATGCTAGAAGGCGATTGATGATGGTGCCGCCAGCGTCGTCACCCCGCTAATCGCCCCATCTCCCGCGCCAGCAAAAGATGTCCGATGCAGACGGTAAAGACGACGGTAAGGCCCCATTTCGATCATCGCAAATCCCTTTAACCACGCGGACTTACGTGATTCATTGATGACCGAGTGGGAATGATCGACACGCAGCTCAGATCCACCGACTGAGCTTCGATGCACAAGCAAAAAGGCCTTGAAGTCATTCAAGGCCTTTTTGTTTCAGGGACTTCGCTCTAGGGTGCGGCTACAGGGCCGCCGGCGGCTACTGTCCGCCAAACAGCCCGCCTTCGTCCAGCAATTCGTAGCTGATCTCGGGCCGTCGCTCCAGCGCTTGGCGGATGGCGGCGGGGATGGACTGGCGGGTTTTGCGGCACAGGCCGCGTTGTTCGTGGACCAGGATGGTGATGCCGCGCAGCGTGCGCACTTCATTGGGCCCGGGGGCGATGGTGAGGCGGATGCCGAGTTGCTGCTCCATGCGGTC
>NZ_CAJYGK010000074.1 GCF_913773725.1 uncultured Aquabacterium sp.
TGGGCTCACTGGCCGCGCAAAGGCTCTGCTACTTGCACCTTGGCCTAACTGGGCGTTGCAGGGGACGCTCACACGTCGCATCGCTCCGGCCACGCCTTATGGGCGCCCCTGAACTTGGGCGTTAGGCTGCAGACAAAGTTATTCCATCACTGTTGACATGTCGGAAACCTCCGACGCATAATGACTCATGCCGGTCACAGACGTCTTTGGCGCAATTGCCAACCCGATAAGGCGGCAGATTCTCGACTTGCTCCGAGAAGGCCCGCGTGCAGCGGGCGAAATCGCCAGTGAGTTCCATTTGAATCGCCCCGCTATCTCCGAGCACTTGCAGGTGCTCAGAGTGGTGGGCCTTGTGAGCGAAGAGGCGCAAGGCAGGCAACGTATCTACCGGCTGAGTCCCGGGGCATTGTCAGAGGTTGAGGACTGGCTACATCCGTTCGAGCGGTACTGGCAAGCGCGCCTAAGCGCTCTGAACAAAACCCTTTCGAAGAAGGAGAAGAAATCATGATCGAAGCAGGCCTAATCCAGTTGACCGAATTCATTCCACATCCACCCGCGCGAGTTTGGGCGGCGCTTACCGATCCTGCTATTCATGCGAAGTGGTGGGCGGCGGGAGATGTACGGGCCGTTGTCGGACATCGCTTCACGCTCGATATGGGTCAGTGGGGCGTGCAACCCTGCGAGGTTCTTGCGGTTGAGCCTGAACGGCTACTGTCTTACTCCTTTGCTCCCGGAACGCTGAACACAACGATTACGTGGCGCATGGAAGCCGAAGGTTCGGGCACTCGCTTGTCCCTTGAGCATAGGGGGTTCGACATGGACTCTCCGATGGGCAAAGCCGCCTTTCATGGCATGGGCGATGGCTGGCCATCAGTTATTGCACGCATAGGAGGCGTACTTTCCTGAGTGGGCGGCACCATTGCGGCCCAACCCATTCTGCAAGCGGACGCCTGACGGCACCGCTTAAGTCAACGTTAGGCCATTTTGGGAAACAATGAGCATGCCCCTCGAAGCACTCAAGGCAACAGCGGTTCAGTTTTTACAACTAGCCTCGGCAGGGCGCGTCGAAGAGGCCTACGCATCGGTTGCGCCAGATTTTCGTCACCACAACCCCTTCTTTGCGTGCAACGCATCGGCACTAAAAGCCGCAATGCAAGACAACGCACTAAAGAACCCTGACAAAATCTTCGAGGTACAGCAAACCATATCCGAAGGGCAAATGGTGGTCGTTCATTCAAAAGTACAAATGCCATCAAAGGCAATCACGGTTTCTGTAGTCCACATCTTTCGTTTCGAGTCAGGGCAGATCGCTGAACTCTGGGACATTGGTCAACCTCAACCAACAGACATGCCGAACGAACTGGGTATGTTTTAAGGTATGCGCGGATCGAAGGTTGAGCAATGAAGTTCAACTCCAAAACCCAAAATTCAGCGCCTAACTGGGCGTTCAAGCCGACGCCAACACTGGCCATGGCTTCGCCATTTTCATGGCCAGTGTCGGTACCCTCCGCCCTAGCGGGCTCCGGCGCCGCTTAACTAGGGCGTTAGGCCATCATCTTGGCAGGCTGTCTTTTTTCGGACTCCCGCTCAAACCTATCAATCACCAACTCGAAAATGAAATCAAAAGTCTCGTATGCGTTGCTTATCCTTCTGACCGGTTGCGCTTCAACCGGAATCATGAAGGCCGGCGAAGATCGGTTCCTTGTCTCCAAGACGAGCCTTCAGGTAGGGTTTGGCGCGCCGACTGCTGTTTACGCGGAAATCACCCAAGAGGCAGAAGCGTTTTGCAAGAATCAGGGCAAAGAGATGGATGTGGTCCGCACTGACATCCAGCATCCGGCACTAGGCAAGCCTGGCTCAGCCACGCTAGAGTTCCGTTGCAAGCAAAAGTCGCAGTAAGTACATCGTCTCACTGTGCCTTCGCGCCATAGCCTAACTGGTCCAGCCCATCAACAACGAGCCGGCCACGCCCGCCAACGGGGGCACGATCGGCTTTCTGTGCCAGTCACCCGAGCAGGTGCGCGCCTTTCATGACACCGCGGTGGCGAATGGCGGGCAGTCGATCGAAGAGCCGCCCGGCGTGCGCGACAGCGGTGCCCTGGGCGCGCTGTACCTGGCCTATGTGAGGGACCCCGACGGCAACAAGCTGTGCGCACTTCATCGGATGGCCAAGCCCGCCCCCTGAGCACCTGATGAAGCAGACAGGAGGACTTCATGATCGACCACACCGGTATCGTGGCAAGCGACTTCCAGGCCAGCAAGGCGTTCTATGAAAAGGCGCTGGCTCCCATCGGCTACACGCTGCTGATGGAGCTTTCTGCCGCGGTGACGGGTCACGCCGATGTGGCGGGATTCGGTGAGGCGCCCAAGCCGGACTTCTGGATCAGCAGCGGCACGCCGAACAGGCCGCCCGTCCATGTCGCTTTCCGGGTGGCCAGTCGCTCACTGGTGGATGCCTTCCATCAAACGGCCATTCAGGCAGGGGGCACCGACAACGGGCCGCCCGGCCTGCGACCGCACTACCATCCGAATTACTACGGTGCGTTCGTTCTGGACCCCGATGGTCACAACATCGAAGCGGTCTGCCACGAGGCAGCCTGAATCCGCATCCCGGCGTTTCTGGCCGGAAGGACCTCACCTCATGCGAATCTCGCCCTTGCTCACACTTGTTGCCCTGCTGCTCGGGGCCTGCTCGACGGAGCAGTTGTATGCCACCGGCCGCAACGCACAGCGCGCCGAGTGCATGAAACAGGCCGATGGCGGCGCCCGGGATCGGTGCCTGAAGGATGCCGGCATGTCGCACGACACCTACCAGAAGGAAGCCGACGGGGCACGCCGATGACATCGGTCTTGGGCAAACGGGCTTGACGTGGCATCCTTCTCAAGAAAGGGATGACGTGACCTTCCGTGTGCCGGTGCTTGCATGCCGACGGATTCGCTTGGCCATCCCGATGCCGCACCGACGCTTCGCAGGAGGGCCCATGAAGGAACCACCACTGTCGCTTCAGTCCCTGCTTGCCGTGGTGCTCGTCCTCTGGTTGATCGGGTCGGTCGGACTGCTCGTCCACTATGACCTTCCTGGTGGGGCAGGGGAGTTCGGTGACATGTTCGGAGCGGTGAACGCGCTGTTCTCGGGTCTGGCGTTTGCCGGCGTCGTGTACGCCATCTTCCTGCAACGCATGGACCTGGCCCTGCAGCGCAAGGAACTGGCGAAGGCCTCGGGGGCCAGCCTGCGGCAACTCCACATCCAGTTGCAGCAGATGGCCATCAACGACCCCGACCTTCAGGAGGTATGGCACTACGCCGAGCTGAGCACTCACAAGGCGCGCAAGCAGCATGCCTACGTCAACCTGGTGTTGTCGCACTGGGAGAACAACTTCGCGACGGGCACGCTGTCGGAGCGGCAACTCAGGACCACGCTCGGCCGGTACATGGCAAACCCGGTCTTTCGTGCCTTCTGGGAGCGAACACAGGATTTCCGCAGTTCGATGGCGACAGGGGGCGACGCCACCGCAAAGCAGTTTCACGACATTGCACAGGCGTCTTACGATGCCGCAACCCCCAAGGTGAACGACTGACCGAGAGAAGGGCGCCCAACATGGAAACACAAGAGCTGCACCGAGGTCGCCTGATCGACCACATCCAGCTGGTGGTGCGGGATCTGCCCGCGAGCCAGCGGTTCTACACCGCGGTCCTCGGCGTTCTGGGCGTGCCGCTGGGCGGCTCGGCCGACGACTATTTCTGGGCCGATGAACTGTTCGTGTCGACGGCCACAAGCGCCGCCGCACAAGGTGTATTGACCGGCCGGCATCATCTGGCGTTCCAGGCCAAGGACCGCGCCATGGTCGAAGCCTTCCACGCCGCCGCGCTGGCCAACGGTGGGAAGGACAACGGCCCGCCCGGCGAGCGACCGTACCATCCGGGCTATTACGCCGCTTTTGTGCTCGACCCCGATGGCAACAACATTGAAGCGGTGTTCCACGGCGACGCCGATCGGAGCGCCGAGTCGGTCCGGATCACGTTCTGATTCAGCCTCGCGCCATGCGTCATGCCATCACCCTCGTCACCACGGCCATGCTGCTCGGCTTCTGGTCGGCACCTGGCCTGGCCGATCAGAAGCTGGCCTTCGCCACCTGTGCGTTGGTCAAGGCGCCCTTCCTGGGCCATGAGCTGTACCGGGGCACGTCGGGAGGCGGGTGCAGCTGGGGGCTGACCGCCCCCGACGGCGTCACGCTGGAGAACGAGGTGCTCAACGCTCACACCACGCGCGCGATCCCGAAGGAACAACTGGCCGCCGGCGTGGAGGCGCGCCTTCAGGCGTATCGGGCTGTGGTGGCACAAGGCGTAGGCGAACTCGTGCCTCTGGCCCTCTGCGACGGTGGCTGGTTCATCCGTTCCGACGAGCGCCCCACCAAGCCCATTCGCAACGGGTTCTACACCTGCGGACACGACCTCGTGGAGGTCGAGGCGCAGGGGCCGGAATCGATCAAACAGTTCCTGCCCGTGGCACGCGGCATGCTGAGGCTCGTCCGATGAGCCACACACCTGATGCGCCAGGGACGGGGGTGCGGGCGTGACGGCCTTCGTCGCGCTGCTGCGCGGCGTGAACGTGGGCAAGGCCAATCGGGTGCCGATGGCTGAGCTGCGGACGCTGTTGCGGGATCTGGGCTATGAAGGAATCAGCACGCTGCTGAACAGCGGCAATGCCGTGTTCCAGGCACAGCGAGGCACACCGGCCGATCACGCGAGCGCGATATCCTGCGCACTCTCGGCACGACTCGCTCTGGACATCCCGGTGATCGTCAAGTCCGCAGAAGAGTTCGCGGCCATCGTGGAAGAGAACCCGCTGGCCGAGGCGGGCAGAGATCCCTCATGCCTGTTGGTCGCCTTCGTGCAGGATGCCTCGCTGCTGCCACCCCTTGCCCGCATCGGCGCGCTGCTGACGCCGTCAGAGCAGTTTCAAATGGGCCGGACGGCCGCTTACTTGTACTGCGCGGACGGCATCCTGAAGAGCAAGGCTGGAGAGGCCATGCTGAGGAAGGCGGGAAGGGACGTCACCACCCGGAACTGGGCCACGGCCCTCAAGCTGTGCGAACTGGCAACCGAACTCGGCTGGGTGGCTTTCAACCCCGCATCCATCGAACACCCGACACAGGAAACACCATGAAACTCGGCTACACCATCGTCTACGTGCCCGATGTGGCGGCGTCACTGGCTTTTTTCGAAGCCGCGTTCGGACTGCAGCGCAAGTTTCTTCACGAGAGTGGGTCGTACGGTGAGCTCGACACCGGGACGACCACGCTGTCTTTCGCGGCACATGCATTGGGCGACATGAACTTTCCCGGTGGCCACGTCCATGCCGATCAGTCTGTTCAGCCGCTCGGCTTTGAACTGGGGCTGGTGACGGAGGACGTCGGGTCGGCACACGCACGGGCCGTCGCCGCGGGGGCAACCGAACTGGCTGCACCGCTGACCAAGCCGTGGGGGCAAACGGTGTCGTACGTGCGCTGCCCGGACGGGGTGCTGGTCGAGATCTGTTCGCCCGTCTGAAACCGGTGCACCAAGCGGCCTTGCCCTCATCCAAAGGAACCTTATGTCCTCCCACACCATCCAGCTCCACCGCGTGCTTCGCGCGACACCGGCACGGGTCTACCGCGCTTTCCTGCAGCCCGACGCGTGGGTGAAGTGGCTGCCGCCCCATGGCTTCACTGGTCAGGTTCATCTGCTGGAGCCGCACGTGGGCGGCAAGTACAGGATGTCGTTCACGAACTTCACCACCGGGCACAGCCATTCGTTCGGCGGGGAGTACCTGGAGCTGGTGCCGGATCAGAAGCTGCGCTACACAGCCACGTTCGACGATCCCAATCTGCCAGGCGCCATGCAGACCACCGTGTCGATCAAGGCTGTGTCATGCGGGGTCGACCTGAGCATCGTGCAGGAGGGCATCCCGAGCCTCATTCCTGCCGAAGCCTGCTACCTGGGCTGGCAGGAGTCGCTTCAACTGCTGGCGCAACTGGTCGAGCCGGAAATCACGGGATGAGGATGGACGCCACCGTGACCGGTCAGGTCACACGCGGGGAGGCAATGGCATCATGACAACCCGCTTGTCCCTGACGAACACGCTGTGAACATCCGCCCCACACCTTCGACCGCTGCCGTGGCCGGCATCGTGGCCGCGCTCGCCTGGCCTCATCTGTGGGCGCGATTCGGTTCCCCTGAGACCGAGGGCAGCGTCGAGCTGATCATGGCAACCCTGCTCGTGATCGCCCTGCCGGCCCATTTTCTGGTGGTCGGGGTAGGGCAGGCGCCCCCCTCGTCCGGCAGCAGGCTGGACACGGCGATGCTCAAGCGCATCGCGGCGTGGCTCGGTGGCGCCGCGGGCACCCTGGTACTGCGCAGCCTGGCGTCGCTGTAAGACCTTGTCACGCCTGTCGCACATCTGAGGCAGCCAGCGGAACACCGCTTGCTGCATGGAGGGTCCTTCCACCGCATTCACAAGAAAGGACCTCCACATGAAGAAGTTGCACCCCCTGCTGGTTGCCAGCCTGCTGGCCGTCGGACTGTCCACGGGCGCCCAGGCGCAGTCGACGCCCACCCGTTCGGCTTCACAGGCCGCCACAGCCAATGCCCGCGATGCCGTGCCCGAAGCCGATCGGGACTTCATGAAGAAGGCGGCAGAGGCCGGCCACGCCGAGGTGCAGGCCGCCCGCCTGGCGCTGTCGAAGACCAGCAACGCACAGGTGAAGAAGTTTGCGCAGATGCTGGTGGACGACCACACCAAGGCCAATGCGCAGCTGGAACAGATCGCCAGCGCCAAAGGCGTGAAACTGCCGACCGAGCCATCGCTGATGCACAAGAGCAAGCTGCAGCTGATGAAGATGGCAGACGGCAAGGACTTTGACGAACGCTTCACCGAAGACATGGGCGTGGACGCCCACCGTGAAACGATCGAGATGTTCCGCGAAGAAATAGCGAATGGCCGTGATCCGCAGGTGAAGGCCTTTGCACAGCAGGCTTTGCCGAAGCTGGAGCGCCACCTTGAAATGGCCCAGCAGTTGCGCACGCAGCTTGAGCGTCGCGAGAGCGAGGGTGCCAAGCGCTGATCGACTGGCTTGACGCCGACGCCCGCCGAACCGAACGGCGGGTGTTCCGCTCGACTCATTGTTTACATAATGCACATCAACGCAAGTTATCAGGCGGCGCGGGCCACGGTCAAGGGGCCAGCGCCCGGCACAGTTGCTCGACACGGTCGGCCGCCCGGGCGTAGTCGAACACGTCCATCGCCCGGGTGATTTCAAGGGCCACCGTCGGAAAGCGTGCGCTGACCGACGCCGTCTGTGCCTCCCACGCAGCCGCGGCGTCCATGTCGCCGGCCTCGAGCAGCGTCTTCAAAGCCACCAGGCTGTCCTTGAGCGCAGCATCGTCCTGGCCAGCCTCGGACGACCGGTCGACCGACCGCACATCGTCCCCGTCGGACGGCTGCAGCATGGCGCTGGCAGCCGCCAGCCCCTCACGCGCCTGATCCAGCCGGGTCTGCATGCGCTGAAGAACGGACCGGGCCTCCGGCTCGTCGTGGTGGCGCCCCTCGCGCAACCAGACGCCGATCAGGTGGGCGTCTTCGGACAGGTCCGTGAGGCCGAACATGCCGGCCACACCCCGCAAGGTGTGCGCCTGACGGTGGGCGGCCTCTGTATCACCCCGGGCCCATGCGGCCGTCATCCTTTGCACATCGTCTCCGTGCTCCGCAAAGAAACGACGCAGCCGTTCACCCAGTTGGCGCGGCGAGCCCCCGGTGTGCCGCAAGGCCTGCGCCACGTTCAGGCCGGGCACCTGCGCCAGCGCCCGCTCGTGCTCGACATCGGGCGCTGCCCTCGAGGTGTCAGCATCCGGCACGGCGCCTTCATGGCCGCCTTGACCCGGTTCGGTCGTCACATCGCGTGCAGGCAACCAACGCGCCAGCACGGCGCGCAAGGCCTTCGGGTCGACAGGCTTGGGGACATGGTCGTTCATGCCCGCAGCCAGCGCATTCATGCGGTCTTCGTCAAAGGCATTGGCGGTGACCGCGACGATCGGTGTCGTCTGATACCCGGGGAGCTGGCGCAACAGACGCGCCGCGGCCAAGCCATCCAGCCGAGGCATCTGCAGGTCCATCAGGACCAGATCGTAGGCATGCTGCCGTGCTGCCTCCACCGCCGCCTGCCCGTCCGGCACGCAATCGACGGCCAGCCCGAGGTGTTCCAGGAGTTCACCGAGCACTTCTCGGTTCAGCGGGTTGTCCTCGGCGAGCAGCAGCTTGAGGCCGGGGCGAAAACGGGTGCCAAAGGCCTGCAGGGCACGGCCTGCTTGTGACGCCGCGTCGGGCATCTGGCCGACGGGTGCGGTGCGAGCAAGCACGGCAACCACCGCGCTGGGCAGGACGGGCTTGGTCACGAAGGCGTGGATGCCCTCTTCGGGCATGGCGCGCTCGGGGCTCCCGGTGCTGCCACTGAACAGCACCCCGATGGGTAGGGACGGCAGGCCCATGCGATGGATGCGCCGGAGGACTTCGGCGCCATCCAGGCCGGGCATGTTCCAGTCGCTGAACACATAGGCGTAAGGGTCTGCGGCCCGGTCCGCCTCGGCAACCTGTTTCAGCGCCGCCTCACCATCGGCGCACAGGTCCACCCGCGCCCCCAGCTGGCTCAGCACCATCTGAACGGCCTCTCGGGCTTCCTCCATGTCGTCCACCACCAGCACACGGGTCTGCGGTGCAAAGCCATGCAGCACCGGGGGGGCGCTGCGTGCGGCGGTGAAGGGCAGTTCGGCCCAGAACGTGCTGCCCGCCCCCACTTGGCTGTGCACCCCCACCCGACCGCCCAGCAGATCGGCCAGGCGCCGGCAGATCGCCAGCCCCAGTCCCGTGCCGCCGTAGACGCGGGTGATGGAATCGTCGGCCTGCTGGAAAGCCGTGAACAGGCGCGCCTGGTGAACCTGGCTGATGCCGATACCCGTGTCGCTGATCTCGAACCGCATCCACAGGGTTGCGGAGTCGTCCTGCGGTGGCATGGCTCGCACGCGCAGGCGCACATGCCCCTGTTCGGTGAACTTCACGGCATTGCTCAGAAAGTTGAGCAGGATCTGCCCGAGCCGGACCGGATCGCCGTGCAGCCCCATCGGCACGCTGCCCAGATCGGACACCAGCTCCAGCCCCTTGGATTCCGCCTTCTCGGCCACGAACGCGAAGGCCTGCGACACGACCTGTTCGAGGTTGAAGTCGATGGGGTCGATCCCGAACTTGCCGGCCTCGATCTTGGAGAAGTCGAGGATGTCGTTGATGACCGTCAGCAGGTGCATGGCGGCCGTGGTGAGCTTGTCGACGCGCTGATGCTGCAGGGGGCTGAGGGATTCGTTCTTCAGCAGGTGGGCCATTCCGACGATGGCGTTCATCGGCGTGCGGATCTCGTGGCTCATGTTCGCCAGGAAGGCGCTTTTCGCGCGGTTGGCGCTCTCGGCCATGTCCCTCGCCACGATGAGGTCCTGCTGCGTGCGCTCCAGATCCCGGGTGCGCTCGGCCACCAGGGTTTCCAGATGCTGCCGGTGGCGCTCCAGCTCCAGCTCGGTGCGCTTGCGCTCCGTGATGTCGAGCCAGATGACGCTGATGCAGTCGCGCCCGGGCAGAAACAGCGGCTTCATCGAGACCCAGAAGTCCCGCGGCGTCCCCTCCTTGGTCGGGGTGCGCGTTTCGAACTCAACCCCCTTGCCCGCAAACACCTCCTCGGCGAGCTCGGCCGCGTGTTCGCGCGGACCGAGGGCCAGGTCGCGCAGCGTGAGCGCCGCAAACTCGTCGGCGTGGTAACCCAGCGAACGGCACGCGGCTTCGTTGAAGCGAAGAAGACGCAGGGTCGTGCGCTCGATGAGCACGATGCCGGCAGGCGCCTGCTGCACGATGGTGGCAAACAGCTGCTCGCGCTCCCGCAGCGCAACCTGCGCTTCATCGCGCTCGGTCTGGACCTGCTGCAGCGTGAGCACCGACCGCGCCAGCGTGGACGTCAGCGGGTTGTGCGCCCGGGCAATGTGCTGGACGGCATCAAACCCGTGAGCCCCGTGTCCGTTGTCCTGTGCGAGTTGACGCAGGGCGTTGTCGAGTACCTCCAGCCGGCGCGCCAGCACCAGGGCGACCACCGCCCAGATCCCTGCTGCAACCAGCAGCCCGGCGCCGCTGATCACCGTCGATCGCCAGCTGTGGGACTCCGCCACGAACTCCGACTCCTTCAGGTGGGCCACGGCTTCGGTCGACATGGCTTCGTTGAATTGCTGCAACTGCAGTGCGTAGCGAAGCGATGTGTTCCGGCTGGCCAGCAGCTCCCGGTTGACGGCATCGAGCGGCTGCGACATGAGCCGGTCGGATTGCGCCAGGAAACGCTCGAGGTCCGCCATGAGGACCAGTGCCTGGCGCAAGGCCTGCTGACGCCCCAGGTCCTGCTCCGTCTCGAGCAGCGTCTGCAAGCGCCCTTGTTGCAGAGCCAGCGCCACCTGCTGGCCTTGTCGGAACGCGGGCCAGTCGTCAGGACCCCGCAGGCCCGCCCGGCGCGCGTTGATCTCCTCGGCGATCGTCTGGATCAGGTGCAGCGTCTGGGTCGACACCTCGTTGGCCTCAAAGCCCGCGCGAATCGTGTCGACGTGGCGCTGCGAGGCGGCCTTGTAGCCGTCGACCGTGACCCGGTGGGAGTAGTAATTGGCCGCGGCCGTCAGACCCAGGGTCAGGAACACCGGACCGATGAGGAGGGCCAGCAACTGCCAGCGCCGGAACCAGGTCGCCATCGCCCGACCCATCACGGCTCGCCGACCACCGCCGCGTCATCGAAGCGGCGTGCCACCTCGGCGAGCTGGGGCACGAGCGCGAGGAAGGCATCCACGACATCCGGATCGAAGTGCCGCCCGCGCTCGCCGCGGATCAGCTCGACGGCCTGCTCCAGGGGCATCGGCACCTTGTACGGGCGTCGAGAAATCAGCGCATCGAACACGTCGGCCATGGCCATCAGGCGTCCGGGCAGAGGAATCGCCTCGCCTTTCAGGCCTTTCGGGTAGCCCGTTCCGTCCCAGCGCTCATGGTGGCTTTCCGCCATCAGCGCAGCGGTCTCAAGAAAGGCAAACGGCTCTGTCAGACGCTCTGACGGCGTCAGTTCTGCCTCGGACCGCGCGAACCGGACCCGGCCGATCGCCTCGCGCAGCGCCTCGGCGCCCAGCGCGGCGTGCGTTTTCATGATGGCCCATTCGTCAGGCTCGAGCTTGCCCGGCTTCAGCAGGATGTGATCGGGGATGCCGACCTTGCCGATGTCGTGCAAGGGTGCGCACTTGGCCAGGCGCTCGCGCTGCTCGCGGTCCTGCAGGGAGGCAGCAAACCGGGGATGGGTCTTGAGCTGCTCGGCCAGCAAGGCCACATAGGCCTGGGTGCGGCGCAGGTGATTGCCCGTCTCGTTGTCGCGCTTTTCGGCCAGGGCGGCCAGCGCCATGAGCGTCACGTCCTTGACCAGTTCGTTTTCGGCCGTGCGGCGCCGCACTTCGCCGTCCAGAAAGGCGTTCTGATCGGACAGGCGGTCCCGCGCCCGCTTGAGTTCCAGCTGGGACCGGATCCGCGCCATGAGCAAGGCCGGCTTGTAGGGCTTGGTCACGTAGTCCACGGCCCCCATGGCCAGCCCTCTTTCCTCCTCGTCATCGGCATCCAGCGCGGTGACGAAGATGACCGGGATGTCGTGGGTTCTCGGCGACTGCTTGAGCGCCTGCAGGACGGCGTATCCGTCCATCTCCGGCATCATGATGTCCAGCAGGATCAGGGCGGGCATCGGGTCCAGCGCCGCCACTTCCAGCGCCCGTGCGCCGCTGTTGGCGACCCGAACCCGAAAATCCCGGCGCAACAACTCGCCGAGAACGCGAAGGTTCTCGTGGGCGTCATCGACGACCAGGATCAACGGCCGATCATCCGATTGCGCGACGGTGTCCATGTGCACTGGTGCCTCGTTCGCCGAAGTCTTGTCGCAGAGCATAGCCCATGCAACAAGACGCGACAGCCTCCTGAACCCGCAACATGCTTCTGCCTCAGGCGAGCTTGAACACGCTCACGCTTTGCAGAAGGCTCGACGCCTGGCGGCTCAGCCCGTCGGTCGCCGCCGCACTCTCCTCCACCAGGGAGGCGTTCTGCTGCGTGACATCGTCCAGATGGGTGACCGACGCGCTGACTTCTGCAATGCCCTGGGTCTGCTCGCGCGTCGCATGGTTGATCTCCTCGATCAGGGCGGCCATGCGGCGCACCTGGTTCACCATGTCCTCGATCGTGCTGCCCGCCTCCTGAACCTGTGCCGCCCCTGCCTGCACACGCTCGCCGCTGGTCGTGATGAGGCGCTTGATCTCACGGGCAGCATCGCTGGACCGATGGGCCAGGGAGCGAACCTCCGCAGCCACCACGGCAAAGCCTCGGCCCTGCTCACCGGCCCGGGCGGCCTCGACCGCAGCGTTGAGCGCCAGGATGTTGGTCTGGAAGGCCAGGCTGTCGATCACGCCGATGATGTCGCCGATCTGCGAGCTGTCCCGCGAGATGTCGTTCATCGTCGAGACCACCTTGTCCACAGTCTGGCCACCCACCTCGGCTGCGACCGTGGCATCCCGCGCCATGGTGGCCGCCTCATCCGCATGCGACGCATTGTGCTGGACCGCCGTGCTGAGTTGCACCATGGTGGCGGCCGTCGTCTGGAGGTTGCCCGCCTGCATCTCCGTCCGGGTGGACAGATCGGCATTGCCTGCCGCGATCTGGCTGGATGCGGTCGCAATGTTGCCTGCAGCCCCGCGAATGGTCTGAACCACTTCATGCAACCTGGCCTGCATCTCCTTCATGGCGGCCATGATGCTGTTGGTGTCGCCCCGCGGCACATCGATCACCGTGCTCAGGTCGCCCTCCGCGATGCGGCGGGCCAGCCGCACGGCACGGTCGGGCTCGCCCCCGATCTGACGGATCACCGCAGACGACATCCACCAGCCAAGGCCGAGCGCCACGACAACGGCCAGCGCCGAGAAGCCAGCCACGGCGTAGATGACACGCTGGTAAGTCTGCTCGGACTCGCCTGCGGCAACCTCTCCGGCCTGCTCCTTCTGATGAGACAGCAGCGCCATCTTGTCGGTGACGAGGTCGAACGCCTGCACCGCCGCAAGGTTGCTGCGCTCGACCTCGGGCGAGACAGCCATGGGCGGTGTGGCGTCGACGGTCGCCAGGAAGGCACGCCCGACCGGCAGATAGGCATTCAGCGCCTCCAGCGTGGCGCGATGGAGAGCCCGGGTCTCGTCCGCCACGAGCAAAGGCGCGGCCTGGTCCAGCCAGCGGCGTGTTTCGGTCACATGCTGCTCGAACGAGGCTCGGCTCTTGTCACGGGCTGCCATCGACCCGGCACGGGCGTACTGCGCACGATGACGCGCCACCTGCACCAGGTGGATCTCCGCCTCCTTGATGGCGGACAGCCCCAACAGGTGCCGTTCGTACAGGACATGGGTGCCTTCGTTGACACGGTGCAATCCGGCCACGGCCACCGCACCGCTGACGACACCGGCCAGGGCAACGACCGCAAAGGCCGCGAGCAGCCGCATACGAAGGGACAGGGCGGACAAGAGGGACATGGGGCTCGCGCTCATTCAACGGAATGCGCCAACCATCGTCACCCTGTGTAACAACTTGAGTACAAAAGGCGTCACGTCCCTCCTGTCCGGAGGATTTCTTGATCCTGGGCAAGGAACGCCGGCGAACCGCCCAGGCTGGCACCACGGCCAGGCCCCAGGCGCGTCGTCAGGCCAGATAGCGGTCCGGCCGATGGTTCAGCGCGATGATGGTGTTGAGCACCACGGCCCCCGCCACCGAGGCCGCCAGCAAGGGCGCGCTGACCAGCATGGCCGAACTGGCCAGGATGACGAGGTCGATCACCAACTGCACCTTGCCGGCGCGGATGCCATGGTGCTCCTGCATGTACAGCGCCAGGATGCTGGTGCCGCCCAGGCTGGCGCGGTGGCGGAACAGCACGATGAAACCGAGGCCGAGCACCGCGTTGCCGAACAGGGCTGCGTAGAACGGCTCGATGTGGTCGATGTGGATGAAGACCGTGTGCACCTCGGCAAAGAACGACACCAGCCCCACGGCACAGAAGGTCTTCACCACCATCGCCTTGCCCAGGTGGCGGTAGGCCAGCCAGTAAAAGGGCACGTTGATGGCAAAGAAGGCCAGACCGAAGCGGACCCCGGTGGCGTAGTGGGCCAGAAACGCCAGGCCCGCCGTGCCTCCCGTCAGCGCCCCGCCCTGCCGCAGCAGGTTGATGCCGAACGACACCACCAGGGTGCCGATCAGCAGGGCCAGCAGGTCCTCATACCAGGCGTGGGGCGCACGCGGCGTGTCGATCGACGCCATGGCTTCAGCCCCCCACAGGCAGCATGCGCCCGTTTTCCTTGATCCGCTCCAGCACCACGGCGGTCCGCAGGTGAGCTACCGCACCGCCCAGGGCAGACAGGCGGCCCAGCAGGTCGTTGAGCTCTGCCAGGCTCGCCACCCCCACCTTGATCAGGAAATCGTGGTCGCCCGTGACCTTGAATGCATCCCGGATCGCAGGTTCCTGCGCCACGTATCGAACCAGGGCTTCGGCCGCATCCGGCGCATGCCGGGCCAGGCGGACCTCGATGAGCCCCAGCAGCGACGAGCCATCCGCTTCCGGAGAGAGGTGGGCCTGGTAGCTCAGGATCAGGCCGGCCTGTTCCAGGGCGATGCGCCGCCGCGAACACTGCGATGGCGAAAGCCCCACGAGTTCGGCCAGTTCCTGGTTCGTGAGCCGGCCGTCCTCGCGCAGCAGGGCCAGCAGCCGGCGGTCCAGGTCGTCGATGGCAGCGTGCCCCATGGCATCAGCCCTTGCGCTGCCGCAGAACGTAGCCGATGCCCAGCAGGGCCAGCCACACGGGCACGAGCATCACCGACAGGCGCATGTCCGGGGTGGCCCACATGACGGCCAGGATGCCCGCCATGAAGGCCAGGCAGACGTAGTTGCTGACCGGGTAGGCCCAACTCGGGTAACGCAGCGTCACGCCCTGGCGGATCATGGCCTTGCGGAAGATCAGGTGCGTGATCGTGATCATGGCCCAGTTGATGATGAGGGCGGCCACGACGAGCGCCATCAGCAGCCCGAAGGCCTTGCCGGGCATCAGGTAGTTGATCACCACGCACAAGCCGGTGGCCGTGGCCGAGACGAGCAGGGCCGGCGCCGGGATGCCGCGGCGGTTGACGCGGGCCAGCACGGAGGGCGCATCACCTTGTTCGGCCAGCCCGAGCAGCATGCGGCTGTTGCAGTACACGCAGCTGTTGTAGACCGACAGGGCCGCAGTCAGGACCACCACGTTCAGCACCGTGGCGACCAGTTGGCTGTCCAGCGCCTGGAAGATCATCACGAAGGGGCTGCCGCCCTCCTGCACCTTGTTCCACGGATACAGCGACAGCAGCACGGCCAGTGCGCCGACGTAGAAGATCAGGATGCGGTAGATCACCTGGTTGGTGGCCTTGGGGATCGTCTTCTGCGGGTCTTCGGCTTCGGCCGCCGTGATGCCCACCAGCTCGAGCCCGCCGAACGAGAACATGATGACGGCCATGGCCATGACCACACCGCTCACGCCATGGGGCATGAAGCCACCGTGTGCCCACAGGTTGCTGAGCCCGGCCTCCGGGCCGGCCTGGCCGCTCACCATGAGGTACACGCCGAACCCGATCATGCCGAGAATGGCCAGCACCTTGATGATGGCGAACCAGAACTCCATCTCGCCGAACAGCTTGACGTGCAGGAAGTTGATCGCGTTGATCAGTACGAAGAAGGCCAGTGCCGAGGCCCAGGTGGGCACACCGGGAAACCAGTACTGCACATAGATGCCGACCGCCGTGAGCTCGGCCATGCTGACGAGCACATAGAGCACCCAGTAGTTCCAGCCGGACACGAAGCCGGCGGGCTGCCCCCAGTAGCGGTGCGCGAAATGGCTGAACGAGCCGGCCACCGGCTCCTCGACCACCATCTCGCCCAGCTGGCGCATGATGAAGAACGCGATGATGCCGGCGGCCAGATAGCCCAGCAGGATGGCCGGGCCGGCCAGCTGGATGGTCTGCGCGACGCCCAGAAAGAGACCGGTGCCGATGGCGCCACCCAGTGCGATGAGCTGGATGTGGCGGTTGCTCAGGCCCCGCTGAAGGGTGGGGGTGGAGGAGGAATGACTCATGGTGCGAGAAACGTCGGTGCGCCCTGGACGGCCTCCAGAGGCACGATCCGTGTGCGGAACCGGGTATTTTCGCTTGAATTGCGCGCCGCTACGGCTTCAGGCGCCAGGGCCCAGCGCCGTCAACGCCACGGCGGTAGCTCCACCTGGGCCCGAGCAAGGTCTTCTGGCACCCCGATGTCGATGAAGTAGCCATCCACCTTCTCCCCGTAGGGCCGCAGGTGCAGCACCTGTGGCCCCACGAAGTCGCGCTCGAAAGAGAACCGGGCAGGGCCGACATGGTCGGCCAGCGCGCCGCGATGCAGACAGTAGACGCCGGCGTTGATCAGGCCCGGGCCGGGCTGCGTCTTTTCGCCGAAGGCCACCACAGTCCCATCCCGCAGCTCGCATCGCCCGTACCGTCCGGCGTCTTCGACTTCCCGGGTCAGGATGCCCAGCCGTTTGCCCGAGGCCACCGTGCGCGCAACAAAACCGCGAGGATCGCACCGCAACAGGGTGTCGCCGTTGAGCGCCAGGGCGTACGGCGTGTTGCAACAAGAGAGCGCCTGCTTCAAGGCCCCTCCCGTCCCCAGGGGCTCGGACTCCCGGCTGTAGGTGATGGACATGCCCTGAAAGCGATCGCCATACCGGGCCTCGATCTGCGCTCCCAGGTAGCCGATCGACAACACCACACGCTGCACGCCCACCTCCGCCAGGTGCGCGAGCACATGGTCGAGGAACGGCCTTCCGGCCACGGGCGCCAGGGGCTTGGGTCGGTCCGCGACGACCGAGCGCAGCCGCGTTCCCAGGCCACCCGCCAGCACGATGGCATCGAAGTCGGGCGGCATGCTCATGCTCGGGGAAACACGATCTGCTCGACGAGCCCGCAGATGATGTGGCCCACGACGATGTGGCATTCCTGTATGCGCGGCGTCTCGCTGGAAGGCATGCGCAGGCAGATGTCGGCCAGCGACTTCATGCGGCCACCATCCTGCCCGGTCAAGGCCACGGTGCAGGCCCCCAGGGTACGCGCCATCTCGAGGCCTTTGATCACATTGACCGAATTGCCGGACGTGGACAGACCGACCACCACATCGCCCGGCCTGGCACACGCCTGCACCTGGCGCTCGAACACCTTGTCATATCCGTAGTCGTTGCCGATGGCGGTCAGCACCGAGGTGTCGACCGTCAAGGCAAACGAGGCCAGCCCGGGGCGGTCGTAGTTGAAGCGGCTGACGAATTCGCCCGCCAGGTGCTGCGCATCGGCCGCGCTGCCGCCATTGCCCATGAACAGCACCTTGTGGCCCGCGCTGCAGGCGGCGGCGCAGCGCTGCGCCACCTCCAGGGCCTGGTCCAGCATGGCCTCATCGGCGGCCAGTTGCTGCTTGACCGTGACCGACTCTGCCAGCCATCGACTGGCCAGGGCCTTCAGCCGATCGCCCATGATTGCGCTCCATAGGGGGTGAAGTGAAAGTTCATCAGCTCGCCCGGGAAGCGCGACAGCGCGCGGACGACGTCGAGGCGCCTGGCCGGCGAGACAAAGAACATCATGAAGCCGCCGCCCCCCGCACCGGAAATCTTGCCCGCCTGGGCACCGGCGTCGAGCGCACTGTCGTACACCTGCTCGATCAGTGGCGTGGTGATGCCCGCAGCCATCTTCTTCTTGGCCTGCCACGACCGCCCCAGGATGCCGGGATAGCGGTCGAGGTCTCCGCGCAGGATTACCTCCTTCATGCTGGAGGCGTCCTCTTTCAAGGCCAGCATGGCCTCGACCGAAGCGGTCCTGCCCTCGCGGGTGTTCTCGATCTGCTGCTCGATGATCCGAGCCGACTCCCGCGACTGCCCGGTGTAGTACAGCAGCGTGCTGGCCTCCAGTTCGTTGCTCACCCATGGCTTGACACGCAAGGGGTTGACCAGCACGCGCCCGTCCTCGCCGAATTCGATGAAGTTGAACCCGCCGAAGGCCGCCGCATACTGGTCCTGCTTGCCCCCCGCCAGGGCCAGGTCTTCCCGCTCGATCTGGTAGGCCAGGTTCGCGAGTTCGTACTCGGTCAGATCCAGCTTGAGCCATTCCGCATAGGCCTGCAGGACGGACACCACCATGGTGGACGAGGTGCCCAGTCCCGATCCGGCAGGCGCATCGGCAAAGGTCGTGACCGTGCAGGACAGCGGTTGCCCGTCATTGAAGTCCCTCACGATGCGCCGGTGTATGCCACGATGCAGCCGCAGGGGCTCATCGTCCACGATGGGAGCGGCAGCATCCAGGCACACATGTTCTTCGCGGTCACAGGCCACGAGCACCAGCTTGCCATCGGAGCGTGGCTCGAGAATGGTATGGGCGTACAGATCGATGGTGGCGTTGAGGACCTGGCCACCATGGAGGTCGCTGAAAGGGCTGACGTCGGTGCCTCCACCGGCGAGGCCCAGCCGGAGCGGAGCGCGGGATCGGATGACTTTCATGGGGAGCGGGCCGAGGCCTCGCGGCTGTGCGATGAGACACAGTGTCACTGCCCTCTTTGCCCCCTCGGTGTCTCACAGGACACTCTTGCGCTTGTTGCGACCGGCTGGCTGAAGTAGCGCCCGGACACATCGGGCACGTGTGCGCGGGTAAGCATGGTGAACGGGTCGTCGGCCGTGGCCCGCAACTTGCGTGACGTGCGGTCCCTCACCCACTCCCTCCCCACCGCCCATGTCTTCCGACTGGATCCTGCTCGTCCTCGCGGGCCTGCTCGAAACCGCCTGGCCCATCGGGCTGCAACGCTCTCAGGGCTTCACCCGGTTGTGGCCCACGCTGTGGACGGCCGGCGCCATCGTGGCCAGCGTGGGCCTGCTCGGACTGGCCATGCGCACCCTGCCTGCCGGCACGGCTTATGCCGTGTGGGCCGGCATCGGCGTGGCGGGCACGGCCTTGCTGGACTTCATGATCCAGGGCCAGCCGTTCTCCTGGCCCAAGGCCCTGTTCATCGCACTGATCCTGGTCGGCGTGATGGGACTGAAGGCGCAGACCCCCGGCGCCTGATCAACCGGCCATCGGCGCGCGCGGGGCAGCGTCCTGCGTGCGGAACTGCGGGTTCTGGAAGCCCCAGACCGCAGCCTCCAGCCTGCTGCGCACATTGAGCTTGCGCAGCAGATGCTTGATGTGGACCTTGACCGTGGTGTCGGCGATGCCCAGCACACGGGCGATCTGCTTGTTGCTCATGCCATCGACCAACAAGCCCAGGATCTCGCGCTCACGCTCTGTGAGGCTGGCCACGTCCACCTGGGGCGGCGCCTTCAAGGCATCCACCAGCAACCCCGCCAGGCAGCTTTCGATCACCGTGCTGCCCAGCACGGCGCGCTTGATGTTGAGGCACAGCTCCTCGGGTTCGAGGTCCTTGAGCAGGTAACCGTCGGCGCCCGCGCGCATGGCTTCCAGCACGTCCTTGCCGTCGTCCGAGACGGTCAACATCACACAACGGGATGGACAGCCGGCCGCCTTCAGTGCCCTCAGGACCTCGATGCCGTTCATCTGCTTCATGTTCAGGTCGATCAGCACCAGGTCAGGCCGCAGGCTCAGGGCCAGCGCGATGCCCGTGGGCCCGTCGCCAGCCTGCCCTGCCAGACTCAACTCCGGATCGCCTTGCACGAGCTGGGCCACGCCGCTGCGAAACAGCGGATGGTCATCGATCAACAACACACTGGACGTCATCAGGCACTTTCCTGTTCCACGGGTGATGGCAGGCGCTCGGGTGCGAACACCAGCTCGATGCGCGAGCCACCGCCAGGCCGGTCTCCGAACGCCACGTCCCCGCCCAGCGAGCGGGCCCGCTCCTTCATGATGGACAGCCCGTGGTGCTGCCCGTCCTCCACCGCACGACCGAAGCCCTGGCCGTCGTCTTCCACCGTCACGGTGATGTGGTGCGCCGGCCCAGGCCGGATGGTGACCCAGGCACGGCGAGCGCCCGAGTGCCGAACGGTGTTGGACAACGCCTCACGGATGACCTGCATCACGTGGAACTCCTCGTTCACCTCCAGCGGACACAGATCCAGCTCTTCCTCGAAGGCGATGTCCATGCCACTGCGCTGCGAGAGCTCCTCGATGGTGTCGTGCACAGCCTCCTTCAGACCGCCAGGCC
>NZ_CAJYGK010000075.1 GCF_913773725.1 uncultured Aquabacterium sp.
AGCCTGGAGTCGTCGATCAGCACCAAGCGCAACGCGGATGCCATCGTGGAGGCCATCTCGGCCGAGGACATCGGCAAGCGGCCCGATGTGTCCATCGCCGACGCGATCTCGCGCCTGCCCGGCCTCACGGCCCAGCGCGTGGCAGGCCGGGCCTCGGTCATCAGCATCCGCGGCATGGCGCCGCGCTATGGGGTGACGCTGCTGAACGGCCGCGAGATCGTCTCCACCGGCGACAACCGCTCGGTGGAGTACGACCAGTTCCCCTCGGAGCTGATCAACGCCGCCACCGTCTACAAGACGCCCGACGCCGGCCTGGCGGCCCAGGGCCTGTCGGGCACCGTCAATATGAAGACGCTGCGCCCGCTGGACTTCGCCAGCACGCAGGCGGTGCTGGGCGCGCGCGTGGAGCGCAATTCCAACGGCTCGCTGAACCCCAAGATCTCGGGCAACGGCAACCGGCTCAGCGCCTCCTACGTGACGCAATCGGCCGACCGCCACTGGGGTGCAGCCGTGGGTTTCGCCCACCTGGACTCGCCCAACCAGGAGAAGCACTACAAGAGCTGGTGGTGGGCCAATACCAGCGTCTGGGGCTCGCCGCTGCCGGGCACGCCCAACGATTCGGTGGCGCTGCAGGGCTTCGAGCTGGGCGCCGCGTCCTCGCGCCAGAAGCGTGACGGCCTGATGGCGGTGCTGGAGTACAAGCCTGGCAACGGCTGGCACTCCACGCTGGACCTGTACTACTCGCGCTTCGACCAGACCGAGGCGCGCCGCACGGTGATGGCCGACATGTCGGTCTGGGCCGGCGCCACCTGGGCCAATGCGCAGACCACGGTGGTCAACGGCGACAAGCTGGTCACCAGCGGCACGGTCAACAACGTCAACCCGGTGGCGCTGACCACCTTCAACCAGCGCCAGGACGACATCCGCGCGATCGGCTGGAACAACGCGCTGAAGCTGGCGGACTGGACGCTGGTGGGTGACCTGAGCTGGTCCAAGGCCAAGCGCGACGAGCAGAACGCCGAGCTGGCTGCCGGCGCGCCCACGCGGGTCAGCCTCGGGCCGGTCAGCATCGCCACCGGCGACGGCCTGTCCACCTTCAAGCCGGGCTTCGACTACGGCGACGGCCGCCAGGTCGTCCTGGCCGACCCGCCCGGCTGGGGTCGCGACGGCCGCAGCCAGTTCCCCAAGGTGGGCGACGAGATCAAGGCGCTCAAGCTGAGCGCCGGGCGCAGCTTCGACGGCTTCTTCAACAGCTTCGAGGCCGGGCTGGATCATTCCGAGCGCGACAAGCGCATGAACCGCACCGAGGTCTACTACAACCTCAAGAACAACCGTGCGCCGGTGCTGGTGCCGGCCAACCTGCTGCGCGAGCCGACCGATCTGAGCTTCGCCGGCAGCGCCATCCGCATGGTCAATTTCGACCTGCCCAGCGCGCTGGGCCTGTACGACACCGTGGCCGCCTCCACCGACCAGGCGCCGGGCCGCATCTGGTCCGTGCACGAGAAGGTCACGGCCGCGCATGCCAAGCTGGGCTTCGATGCCGAGTGGGGCCTGCCGGTGCGCGGCAGCCTGGGCCTGCGCGTGGTGCATGCCAAGCAGTGGAGCAACGGCCTGCTGTGGAATGCCAAGACCAACCAGAGCGATCCCACCACCGGCGGTACGAGCTACACCGACGTGTTGCCCAGCCTCAACCTGGCCGTGGACCTGAGCGACCGCACCGTGCTGCGCTTCGGCGCGGCCAAGGTGCTGGCGCGGCCCAACATGGAGGACATGCGCGCGGGCTTCTCCAACATCACCGTGGGCGAGCAGGACCGGCGCTGGTCGGCCAGCGGCGGCAACGCCGCGCTGGAGCCCTGGCGCGCGGACGCGGTGGACCTGTCGGTCGAGCACTACTTCAGCAAGCGCAGCTATGTGGCCGCGGCGGCCTTCCACAAGCACATCACCAACTTCGTCTATGGCCAGGGCATCCCGTTCGACTTCACGGGCTTCCCCAACCCGACGCAGTGGACGCCCAACGGCAACATCGGCACGCTCAACACCCAGGCCAACGGCCAGGGCGGCATGATCGCCGGCACCGAGCTGAGCGGCTCGCTGGATGGCGGCCTCCTGAGCCCCGCGCTGGACGGCATCGGCGTGAGCTTCAGCTACGCCAACACCCGCAGCTCGCTGCACGAGGAGAACAACGTCAGCAAGCCGCTGGACGGGCTGTCGGGCGTGGCCACCAACTTCACGCTCTACTACGAGCGCCACGGCGTCTCGGCCCGCATCGGCAGCCGCCACCGTTCGCCTTTCGTGACCACCGTGCGCGGCACCTTCGGCGAGAACGTGCCCAGCATGATCTCGGGCGAGACGCTGATCGACGCGCAGATCGGCTATGCCTTCGAGACCGGCACGTTCAAGGGACTGTCGCTGACGCTGCAGGTCAACAACCTGCGCGACCGGCCCTACCGCACGCGGGTGGGCATCTCCTCAGGCGCGAGCGACCCGAACTCGACGCTGCCCGAGCGCTACACCTCCTATGGGCGCCAGCTGCTGCTGGGCGGCACCTACAAATTCTGACCCTGACCCCACTTTTCCGATGACCGCTCACCACGCCCCGACCCGCCGAGACTTCCCCGCCGACTTCCGTTGGGGCGTGTCC
>NZ_CAJYGK010000076.1 GCF_913773725.1 uncultured Aquabacterium sp.
GCTCCATGCCCCAGGCGCGCCAGTAGCGATGTGCTGCCATGGTGTCAGCGCCAAGGCCCGGTCACGTCAATGAACAAGACGCTAGTGTTGCCGCTCGAAGAGGTGTTGTCGAAGTTGCTGCCGCCCGCGCCGTGCACTGCTACCAGAGTTTTTCCAGTGAGCGCACCCGTGCCGGGAACCTTGTCGCCATAGCGGAAGCTGTCGTAGCCGGCGGACTGCAGCATTTGATAGGACCCTGGGATCTCCGCCCTTGGCAAGTAGTTGTCAGTAGTAGAGATGACGCGTCGCGTCAGGTAGAGGCCGCCATCGATGGGGTTTGGAAATGCACCGTGAACGTTGGTGATGCCGCTAATTTGGGTAGGCGAGACACCCCCCGCTCCCCACACATTGAGCTTGTGCAGCACGCACGACCCAAGCCCCGAGTACGCGCGCGCGCACGCAGAAATCCCGGCCGAAGTGGAAGACAAGCAGTTGTCGTACTGGGAGTAGCTGGTGCCTGAAGTTGAGTAGTTGAGCAAGCAAGCGTATGCATCGCCCGATGGCCGTGTTACGACAGGATCACCGAACGCGCGGATATTCCCGATCTGCCGATTTGCAGCGTTGGCAGTGCCTGGCAGCGTTGAGATGTAAAAGAATCGACTGTCTGCCGCGAAAGCCCAGCCCACAGGATTGCTGTTGGCCGTGCTTGCCTTCGGCCAGTAGCCGCCGCCGCTTTGCTGGCTATCGAGTGGAAATAAGCCAGTGCCTGTGTTCGCATCTTGCATGGTCTCGAACCCGCGAACCCGCGCCCACTGGGCGCTTGTGTCATCGACGCGCAGCAGCATCTTGCTCGACTGCGGGTCCGCGCTCTGGTAAACGGCGATGTTCGTGCCTGTGTACGCCTTGATCCAGCCAGCTGGTGCCATCTTGATCGTGATCGTTCCCGTGTATGTGCCATCGGGCAGCGTCGTCGCAAAGCGCACCACGCCGGCCCCCACGGCCGTCACTTTCTGCTCGCCGTTGTGCCCGGCCCAGCCGGCCGGGCCACCAGCCACACCGGCAACAAGGATCACGGAGTCCACGATGGCGCTGTGCTGCCCGGGAAACGCAGCTGTGGCCACGCCGCCCAGGACCGTCAGCGACGTGAGCGTCTTGGTGTCAAAGCCGGTCACCAGCAGCGCGTCGAGCAGGGCGATGTACGAGCCGACGGTGCCGCTCAGCGCAGGGGCGCCGCTCATGGTGCTCAGGAAGTGTTTGACGGAGGTATCAACAGGGGATGCCATGGATGTGCTCTCTGAATTGATTTAGAAGGAGGCCTCGGGCGCGCGGCCCACGTCGCCGCGCTGGACAATCCAGCAACGGTCATCAATGCCTGCTGGGCTCGAAGGCTGCGTGCAGCGGACCATGTCGATTGCGGCCTCCGCGCCTATCGTGTCGATGAACACCACATTGCCCGAGACCCATCCCGCGCCCCAGCCCTCCGTGCGTACACGCATGTACGGCGCTCCGGCCGCAGCGTTGAGCGGTGCGAAGTCCGCGTTGAGGCTGCCGCTGGCGATCTGTCCCAGGTGCTGGCCTATCAGGTCAAACGTGCTGCCGTCTTGGCGGATGCGCAGCGCCCAGCGCTCTGTGATCGCGCCGAGGTTGCTCACTTCAATCGGAAAATCGTTGTGCCGATATGTCGCAGTCGCTTCGCCCTTGCTGGGGTCGACGCCGTCATACCAGGTGGTGCCATTCCAACTGACCTGGTCGTAGACACGGGAGACCCGCGCGAAGCGGTCTCCGAAGCGCAGCGCGGTCGAGAACACGGCGCCGGCGGGGAAGGCATAGCCCACGGGCTGCGTGAGCTTGACCTTGCCGTCGATGCGGACCTCCGCGATCTGGCGGTAGACCTCGGTTCGGCCGATGACTTTCACCGCTGCCGGGTAGCCGGCCAAGTCGGTGAATTTGACGGTGCCGGCGTCGAGATCAGCCGTGTAGCCCGTGCGGATCTCGGCGCCTGTGATTGCGTCGAGTACCTGCACGAACGACAGGCGCTGATGGCCAAGGGCAAACGTCTGTCCCACCTCGGGCACGAACTGGACGCCGCCATGGGTGATGCCGATGACGCATGTGTCGCCCGGCCGTGCGAACGCGACGCGGCCGTCGGAGGGAAGCGCGGCCGGGTCAATGCCCATCAACGTCACGTCGACGGGCAGATAGATGTAGCTCACAGCGCTGTAGCGCAGCGTCGTCGGGTCGACCGGCCACGGCCGCCAGATCCGGCCTGGCTGCACCGCGCCCACATCCGCAGCGCTGTACCACCACTCGGCCTTGTCCTCGGCCGAGAGACTGGTGTCGAGCACGAAGTCGCCGAACATCAGCTGCACGCCGCCCCGGCTGAAATCAACGCGGCCCCACATATGCGATCCAGTGATGTTGCCCTGCGCATCGACGTTCGCGGTCAACGTGTTGCCGCGCGTGTCTACCACGGTCAGCACGAAGCCGCCCGCGCCGGCCCGCAGCGGGGCGGCGTCGGTGTTGAAAAACACGCTTGCGGTGGACCATTGCCCGGCCTGTGTCCACAGGCTCTGCAACTGAAAGTCCGTCGCGCCAGACCCACCGACGACATAGTCATACATGCCCACGGTGCCGGCTGCATAGTCGATCTTGCCGCTTGCAATGCCCGGGTCGGTCTCCGTGCGACCGCGATAGATCACGCCCTCGAAGTCCGTGTAGACCTGCCCCATCCACCGGAATTGCACGCTGCCTGCAACGACGCGCTGCGACGTGTAGGGGCACAGGTCCATCGTGACCTCTGCGGGCTTGTATGTCTCGCTGTGGCTGCGCGACACGCCGGCACCGACGCGGTAGCGTGCGACGATGCTGGAGCCCCCGAGCATCTCCTCGCCGACGCTTGCGGTCCCATATTCGCCGCCCTTCCGGCCGTTGTCCTGCCAGACGCCCGAGCCATCGCCCACCGCCCGCGAGAACTGTTTGGAGTCCTCGTAGTCGCTGCGGTAGGACTCCGTCTTGCGGTCGAACTCGATCATCTTGAGCGAGACCTGCTTGCCCGCATAGTCCACGGTGCCCAAGGCTGCGGCGAAGCGTCCTGCGCCGTCGTCGGTTACCGTCTTGATAGAGACCAGGCGGTTGTCGGCCGTGGTGCCACTCTGTTCAGAGAGGCTCGCGCTGCTGCCGTTTGTTGTTGTGACCGCCACGGGGCGGAGGATCATCTCGTAGGCCATGGGGCGTCCTATACGTATGCTGCACGAATGGCGATGTTTTGACCGGGCGACTGCGGCTCTTGCCATTCCGGCGTCGCTTTGAAGATGTAGTTCACGTCTGCGGTCTTGCTCGACGTCGTGGTGGTCAAGTTGCCGCCGGCGGTCTGGCTCACTGCCCGCGCGACGCACCACTCGATTTGCAACGTCCCGGCCGCAGGCTGCTGCGCAAGGCTGAAAGCGGCAATCCCTGTGGCGTCGGGCCCGGCATTGATGAACTCCGTCACAAGCGTTTCGAGCTGGCAGTCGACCTGCAGCTCAGCGCCGGGGTCTGGCATGAAGCTCGGCCGCAGCAGAACCGTGCGGCTGTGGTAGTCCACAACGCCCGTCGCGGCGCCCGCGAGCTTGCCCGCGCCAGCTTCTGTGACTGTCCGCACCTCGCCGCCGCTTGTGTACTTGACGACCAGGGTGCCCGGCACAATGCGGTCGTACTTTGTCGCCTCGTCCTGGCCGCCCACGACCCAGCAGTACTCGGGGGGGCGGATTGCTGCGCCCTGGTTGGCGCGGTTGGTGTACGACACGCGGGCGCCATGGGTTAGTGCGATGGCACTGCCAATGTCCGGGATGGACTTGAGCGTCGCGCTGATGCTGCCTGTGAGGTAGTTGACCGCGCCGCCGCCCGCCCCCACCAGCTTGCCGTTGCCGTCATCGGTCAGGGTGTAGCGCTGGCCCAAGGCCCAGAAGTCGATGAAGATCGTGCCGGGCTCAGGCAACGGGTTGCATTGCCAGACGAAGGTCAGGCCCGCGCTGGCTTCATCGATCACATATCGCTGTGTATGAGGCGTGATGCCGACCTCCACACGGCGCGGCGCCTCGGCGAGCAAGATCGTGCGGCGCGCGGCCGGCATCTGGTCGACCGATGCAACTTCCGAGCGGCTGTTGGGCACGACCTGGGTGTAGATGCTGGCGAGCTGGAGCCAAGCGTCAT
>NZ_CAJYGK010000077.1 GCF_913773725.1 uncultured Aquabacterium sp.
CACCCGAACCCCGGCCTGGCGCCGCAGCAGCTGGACGATGGCCCGCCCGGTGGTGGTCTTGCCGCAGCCTGACTCGCCAACCAGTGCCAGGGTCTGCCCGGCATGGAGGCGAAATCCGACGTCCAACACCGCTGTCACCTCGTGCGCGGCGCGGAACAGCCCGCCTCCCGAGCGAAACGCCACCTGCAGGCCACAGACGTCCAGCAAGGTTGCAGCGTCTGCAGAAGGCGCATCGACGCCACCCGACGTCAGAAGACCGGGCGATGCATCCGCCTCGCGGGGCGCCTCACGGTTGCCCGCCGCGGCGGGAGACGGACCAGCGAAGTCGGAAAGTTCGGGAAGGCGCTCGCCCAGGCGCACCGCATCCGGCGGAGGCGGCATGTAGCCGTCAGGCCAGGTCAAGCTGTCCGGCGCGAGGCCTGCGCCAGACGACGCTCCGGCGAGGGGATACCAGCAACGCACCCGCCCCGCCGGGTCGGAGACCAGCGCGGGCGACTCGGCGTGGCAACGCGACTCGGCCCGCTCGCATCGGGGGGCGAAGCGGCAGCCTTCGAAGCGTTGCCACAAGGGTGGAACCGTGCCGGCGATGGCCACGAGCGGCTGCCCGCGCCGCGCTGCGTCCGGCAAGGCCTGAAGCAGCAACTTCGCATACGGATGGCGTGGCTGACGGAAGAACGTCGTGGCCGACGCCTCCTCCACAATCTGCCCGGCGTACATCAAGGCAACCCGATGCGCCATGTCGGCCACCACTGCCAGATCGTGCGTGATGAGCAGCAGGCCCAATTGGCGCTCGCGCTGGAGGTCCTTGAGCAGGTCGAGTACCTGCTTCTGGATCGTGACGTCCAACGCAGTGGTGGGCTCATCGGCAATCAGGTAGTCGGGTTCTGCCGCCAGCGTCATCGCGATCATCACGCGCTGCTTCTGGCCGCCACTCATCTCGAAGGGATAGCTGTCGATGCGTCGCTCGGGCTCGGGGATGCCGACGCGGCGCAACCAGTCGATCGCGCGGGCTCGTGCTGCCTCTCCGCGCAACACCGTGTGCGTCTCGATGGCCTCGACAATCTGATCGCCGACCCGCATCACTGGATTGAGGCTGGTCGCAGGTTCCTGAAAGATGATGCCGATGCGCCCCCCGCGCACGCGACGCATCAGGGATTCGGGCAAGGCCAGCAGTTCGGTGGGCTTGGCATCAGGCGCCTCAGCGCTCAGCGCCACGCGGCCGCGGGCCACGCGTCCGTTCTCGGGCAACAGGCGCATCAGCGCCAGCGCCGTCATGCTCTTGCCGCACCCGGACTCGCCCACCAGGGCATAGGTTTCACCCCGCGCCAGGGTCAGGCTCAGCCCGTCTAGCGCACGCACCAGACCGGCGTCGGCCTCGAGCACCACCTGAAGGTCGTCAAGTTGCAGCATCGGGCGCTCCTTCAGCGGGGGATGGCATGGGCGCGCTGGACGGGCCGCACCACCCGGGCGCGCGGGTCGAACGCATCCCGCACCGCATCGGCGAACAGGTTGGCGGCGAGGACGATGCCCACCATGAACACGAAGGCCGCGGCAAACGACCACCACACGATCGGGTCGCGGGACATCTCGACCCGGGCCTGGTTGATCATGCCGCCGAAACTGTTCATGGCAGGGTCGACGCCCACGCCGACATAGGACAGCACCGCCTCGTACAGGATCAGGCTGGAGAACTCGAGCACGGTGGTGATCAGCACCAGGTGCATCACGTTGGGCAGGATGTGGCGACGCATGATGCGTCCATGACCCGCGCCGAACGCCACCGCGGCCTGCACGTACTCGAGCTCCCGCAGCTTGAGGGTCTCGGCCCGCAGCAGGCGGCACAGCCCCGCCCAGCCCGTCACGCCCAGGATGACACACAGCAGGAAGATCTTGAGGTCGGCCCGCTCCAGCCCGGTCTCGAACAACTCGGGATGCTTGTCGAGAAACACCTGCACCATCAACACGCAAGCGGCGATCAGCAGGATGTTCGGGACAGACGACAGCACGGTGTACAGATATTGGATGACGTCGTCCACCCAGCCTTTGAAGTAACCCGCGGCAATGCCGAGAACCAGCGCCAACGGCAAGGTGGCCAGCGTGGCCAGGGAGCCGATCACAAAGGCGGTGCGCACACTCTTGAGCGCCTGGTACAACACGTCGTTGCCGGTGCGGTCCGTGCCCAGCACGTGGTAGCCCTGCCCCCAGCTCAAGGCCACGGCCCAGCCGCACAGCACCAGCAGCACCGCAGCCGACCACCACGCCGAAGACCAGGCCTGCGGGACCTCCGGTTCCAGCCGCCGACGCAGGGCAAGGCGCAGCAGCCCCGCCAGGGCCACGCCCGCGGCGGTTCCCGCTGCAAGTCTGGCCAGCACGTCGGGCAGGTGCTCGGATGCGGGGTCCGCCAGGCCGGCGCCCCCGTGTTGCAGGCGCGGGTGCGCGCGGGGTGGCGGCAATGGCACGCCATGCTCGTCCAGCACTGGCTTGTCGCCGGCCTTGGGCGGGATGGTTTCCTTCACGAAGCCATGGGTGGCCAGCGGCGCGGAATAGCTCTTCTCGCGGCTTTTCACGAGCTTGCCCAGCGCCAGATCGAGCAACGATTCGGTGCGGGTGTCATAGGCAATCGCCTCGCTTCCTTGCGTCGGCAGTGCGCGGCGGAAGTGCACACTGTCGATCACGGTGACCCCCAGCATGGCCAGCAGCACCACAGACGAAGCCATGGCCGCGCCGCTCATGAACACCTTGCCCCAAGTGGCGCGCAACGACGGGTCACGCCGCACGTGGGCCACGTAAGCGCCCAGGCCCAGCAGCATCAGCCACAGCACCACGTCTGTCCAGAGGATGACCAGTTTGAAACCCATGTCCGCCTCGCCTCACTGCATCCGCACGCGCGGATCGGCCCAGGTGTAGGCCACGTCGATCAGGATGTTCGACAGGATGTAGAGCAGCGACCCCAGGAACACCATGGTCCGCACGATGGCGAAGTCCTGGCTCGCGATGGCATCGATCGTGTAGGCCCCCAATCCCGGAATGCCGAAGAAGCTCTCGGTGACGAGGCCGCCCATGAACAGATACGGCAGGGCCGCCCCCGCGCTCGTGATGATGGGCAGCATCGCATTGCGCAGCACGTGGCGGGTCAGCACCGTGGTTTCCTTCAGGCCTTTGGCCCGTGCGGTGCGAACGTAGTCCTTGCCGGCCTCTTCGAGAAACAGCGTCCGGTAGAAGCGAGCCTGGCCCGCCAGGCTGGCCACGAGCATCAGGCCGATGGGCAGCACCAGGAAACGCAGCGCATCCAATCCCTCGGCATAGCCGGAGATGGGTGCCAGCCGGGCCAGCCGCGAAAACAGGTACTGCCCGACGATGATGTAGAACAGGCTGGAGATGGACATCATCACCACGCACACGACCACGCCCCAGAAGTCGACGGGCGTGCCACGGAACATGACCAGCCACAGCGCGAAGATCACACTCGCCATCAGCCCCAGCACGAACATCGGCACCGTCAACTTGAGGCTCACGCCCATGCGCTTGCGGATCTGATAGCCGATGTCGCCGGCGCTGTCGTTGTCCGCCCGGCCGAAGTCGAAAAGGAACAGAGAAACGGATCGGTCCCAGAACACCGTGTCGGTGAGGCGCGCAGTCCCCTGTGCCTCGGCGTTGTAGAGCATGGGCTTGTCATAGCCCCGCTCGGCCTTCCACTTCTCGATCTGCTCTGGCGTGACACGCTTGCCCCCGATGTTGAGGCGCGCCATGTCGTCGGGCGTGTTGACGGTGAAGAACAGCACGAAGGTGATGAGGTTCACCCCGATCAGGATGACCAGGCCGTAGCCGAGTCTGCGAAGGATGTAGTTCAGCATCAGCGCTCCCGCCTGGTGAGCATGCCCGAAGGCAGGGGCTGGGCGGTCTGTCGCTCGCGCGCCCGGAACACACGCACGGCCCACCACGCCATGGCGGCCACGCCGGCGAGCAGCGCTGCCACAGGCCAATACACCGGCTGATTCCATTCGCGGAGGCTGCGCGCCCGCTCGGCGGTGTCGAGCCGGTAGTACTGCGCCTGGTCGCGCACCACGATGCTCGGCTTGCCGTTGTGCACCCAGCGATGGTAGGCGCCCGAGGCATAGGGGAAGTAGCCCCAGGACCACGGCGCATCCTCCTGAAGGATGCGCACCATCTGGTCGATCACGGCCTGCTTGGCGGGGCCATCGTCCATCAGCCGCAGGCGGCTGTACAACCGGTCGTACTCGGGATTCTGGTAGTTGGCCGCGTTCTCGCCGTCGTGGACCGACTTCGCCCCGGGGCCGTACAGCAGGAAGAGGAAGTTCTCGGCATCGGGGTAGTCGGCCAGCCAGCCCCAAGTGAAGATCTGGTGTCGGCCTCGGCGCACCTTGTCCTGGAACTGGTTGTAGTCGGTGGCACGCACCTCGAGCTGGATGCCGAGCTTGGCGAACTGCTTGCTGGTCCAGTCCAGCGTTGCCTTCGCCTCCGGCGTGGCCGGCGAGCCAAAGTCGTAGTTGAGGACCAGCGGCTTGCCGGTGCGGGCGTCCCGTCCATCCGGGTAGCCGGCTTCGGCCAGCAGTTTGCGGGCATCTTCGATCGACCGGCGCACCGCCAGACCATTGACCCAGCGATGGGTAACCGGATTGAGCCCTTCACGGGTGCCATGACGCGACCCGAACACGCCGCCAGGCAGCGGGCCCTGCGCAACCTCCCCGGCCGCTTTGGGGAAGATGCGGTTGTACTCGTCCCAGTCGATCGCGATCGACAGCGCCTGACGCAGCTTGCGGTTGCGCACCTGTTGCTCGGGCGTGTCGCCCTTGCCCACGACCGGATCGAGCCAGTTGAAGCCCATGTAGCGCGAAGACAGGTCGACGGTACGGCGGATCACGATGCCCTTGTCGGTGAACTCCTTGTTGAACCGGTCGGAGTCCTCCATCTGGATCTTGTACGCGTTGCCGTAGCTCATCTGATCGAACTCGGGGATGTCCAGATAGCCCTGACGGAACTTGGCGTCCTGCGGCACCGACTCTTTCTCGAGGCTGAAGACCAGCGTGTCCACGAACGGTGTGGGCTTGCCGCAATCCGCCAGGAAGCCCTGGGCCTTGTCCTGCTCGCTGCCTTCGCAGGGGTAGCGCTCGCCACGGTAATTCGGATTGCGCTTGAGCACATGGCGCCGGTCCTGGATGTACTCGGCCATCATGTAGGGGCCGGTGCCGACAGGCCAGGTGTTGAGCGACAGGCCGTTGGCAGCCATGCCCGGCTGGGCGTAGAACGCATCGGCCTCCCAAGGCACGGGCGCCAGGAAGGTCATGGCCATCCAGTACTTCCACTGCGGATACTTGCCGATGATGCGGATGCGCAGCGTGTGGCTGTCCAGCGCCTGCGCCCCCGCCAGTGGCCAGCGTCGGAAATCGAGGAAGGGTTTGTCGCGGGAGGTGGGGGGCAGACCGGCGCGCAGCTTCTTGTCTTCCGCTCGGATCAGCTTGCCGTAGTCGGCCAGGCCCACGACGTACTCCGAGAAGATCCCGAACACCGGCGCCGCGGTGCGCGTCGTCGCGTGGCGCTTGATGGCGTACACATAGTCCTCGGCCGTGAGCTCGCGCGTGCCGCGCTGGGCAAACGCCCAGGGACTGCGTTTGTCTCCGACATCGGCCGCCGTGAGCCGGTGATACAGGTACTGCCCCTGCGCGTCCTTCGCGAACGCCGGGTGCGGCGCATACAGGATGCCCCGTTTGATCGGGATGTCATAGATGCTTTCAGCGATCTGATCGGCCGGCGCATCGGCAGCCAGCGGCTGGCCGTTCTTGTCGATGTAGCGCGGCTGCACCACCGCGGCAGCCGCCTTGGGCACCAGTTCGTACGGTCGCTTCAGATAGTGGTAACCGTACAGCGGCTCGTAGATCTGATAGGTGTAGGGCGTCTCGTTGCTGCTGTACGACGAGGTGGGGTCCAGGTAGCGCGGCGAGCGCTCGTTGAACGCCGTGTACAACGTGTTCTCGCGCTCGGCGCCAACCGGGTAGGGGTTGTTGTGGCACCCGCCCAGCCCGAGCAGCATGGCGACCAGACCGGCCAGCCACAGGCCGATCAGGGGGCTCCGCTCTTTCAACACCCTAGTCATGTGCATGGCGCTTATTGTGGGGCCATTGCACCGTGCTTTCCGGACCACCGAGAACATGGCTGTCGCAGGGGAAGCCCGGGCTTGTCACCAGAAGACGAACGCGTCCCGCCCTTGCACCATCAGACTCGCCTTGCGCCCCACAGGCAGGCACACCTTCACTGGCACGTGCCCGAATGGCAACCCCGTCAGCACCGGCACCGGGCACACGCTGCGCAGGTAGGCCACCATCGTCTTGAGGTTGTAGCCGCGATCCAGCGGCGACTTGCGGTAGGCCGTGAACGAGCCGAGCACCACGGCCTTCTGTTGTGCCAGCACCCCGGCCTGAAGCAGTTGCAGCAGGGCGCGCTCCAGGCGGTAGGGATGTTCGTTGACGTCTTCAAGAAACAGGATGCCGCCGCGGACCTTGGGGAAGTGGGGGGTGCCCAGCATGGCCTGGACCACTGCGAGGTTGCCGCCCCACAAGCGGCCGCTCAACTCCAGCCCGTCGAAGCCGGCTTCGGTGCGAAAGCCTACGGCCTCGAGTTCGCCCGACATGGCCTCCACAAAGGTCTCCTGGGTGACGTCATCGCCGCCAAGGTCGCTGTCGGCGCTGCCGAAGTCCTCGCACGCCATCGGGCCGGCCCAGAACCCGGCACGCACGCCTTCACCCGGCTGAGCGGGCCCGGCCGCGCCATGGGCCATGGCCCCCAATTGCAATGCGGTCACGTCGCTGTAACCCACCCAGGCCGTTCCCTGCTCGACGCTGCGCTGCAACGCCTTCCAGTCGATCCGGTCGAGGATGCGACTCAGTCCGTAGCCTCCTCGCGTGGCGAGCGCCACGGCGGGCCCTTCTGCAGCGATGCGATGCAGGGCGGCCAGGCGGCTGTCGTCATCCCCCGCAAACCGCTGCTGTTTGAGCAACGCAGACTCATCGACGCGGACATCGAATCCCAGGGCCTTGAGGCGGCGGGCCGCCTTGCGAACCGGGGTGGCCTTGGCGACGATGCCGGAGGGGCTGAACAGGGCGAGATCATTGCGGGCAGTGCTCATCCGCCCATTGTGGCGCATGGCGTGTCAACGGCCTGAGGGCGTGCCGCATTGAACAGGCTCGGACTCGCCACAGGCACATCATGAACACTCCTCGCTTGCCCGGGCTTGCCGCGGGCGCATGCTGCCTCAGCCTGCTCGTGGCTCACGCCACGGCGATCGCCGGCCCGCTCGGGGACCGCTTGCGCGCGAGGCTGGAGGGCCAGCCATCGCCCGCGCAGACCACCGAGCCGGATCTGGACGAGGGCATGGAAGCCTTCCGCGCAAGCGGCCGCCTTCCGACGGGCGTGGTCCGACTGGCCGATCGGGCTTACGGGCCCCACAGCGCCCAGCGCTACGACGTCTACCTGCCATCCAGACGGCCCATGCAGACCATGCCCATCATCGTGATGGTGCACGGTGGGGGATGGGCCCATGGCGACAAGGCCCACGCGCCGGTCGTGGACAACAAGGTCCGTCGCTGGATACCGCGCAATGTGGCACTGGTGTCGGTGAACTACCCGATGCTGCCCGAGACGCCGCCGTTGGAGCAGGCCCGCCACGTGGCCCGCGCGCTGGCAAGCGTGCAGCGCGATGCACCTTCCTGGGGGGGTGATCCCCGGCAGGTGGTGCTGATGGGCCACTCCGCTGGCGCCCACCTGGTGGCCCTGCTCACGGCCCATCCCGCATTCACCCAGGCCGAAGGAGCCCTGCCCTGGCTCGGCACGGTGAGCCTGGACAGTGCCGCCTTCGACGTGGTGGCCGTGATGAGCGGACGCCATCTCGCGTTGTACGACCGCGCGTTCGGGACGGCACGCTCGGACTGGGTTGCGGCGTCGCCCTTGCACCAACTCACGCGCATGGCGGCACCGATGTTGGCCGTGTGCAGCTCGCGTCGCGCAGACGCCTGCCCTCAGGCGCGCAGCTTTGCGGCGGCCATCCCGTCAGACGCGCCAGAGATGCACATCCTGCCGGTGCCGCTGTCGCACGGGGACATCAACGCCACGCTGGGCAAGCCGGGCAGCTACACGGACGCGGTCGAACGCTCCATCGAGGGGCTTCCGGGGTGGAGCGTTCGCCTCAGCGGTGAGCCGTCCCGCCGCTGACGCGTGACCGCATGAGTGCGGCGCATTCCCACATGCCCGCCACCACCGCCACGGCGAGGGCCATCGAGCGAGCCAGGCGGCGAGAGTGCAACAGGTGGTGCAGCATGGTGGATCTCCTTCGGACGGCACGGTATCGGCCGGGCATGACAGAACCGTGACAGCCGCTCCACCCACAGCCACTCTCGGCCGTCGTCAAGCTGACACATCGCCTGCGCACGATCGCGGGTCAGCCCTTGCAACGCCCCCAGAGGCGTCCGGTCCTTCGCTTGCACACGCACCTCTCCGACCTCGACGACCTGATGCGCCTCATCGATGCAGGCGGCGCCCATGTTCAGGCGCGTGTGGCGTGCACGGTCGATTGCGGCTCGGCGCGCTTCGACGTCCCGGTGGTGAGCCTCGGCAGCCATGACCTGACCCACCCCGCTGTCGCCTTCGTGGGCGGCGTGCACGGACTGGAGCGCATCGGCTCACAGGTGGTGATGACCTTGCTGCGCACCCTTCTGGAGCGGCTGAAGTGGGATGCCCTGCTGCATCGCCAGCTGGACACCCTGCGCATGGTCTTCATGCCCCTCGTCAATCCCGGCGGCCTGTGGCTGGGCACCCGCGCCAACCCACAGGGGGTGGACCTCATGCGCAATGCACCGGTCGAAGCAGAAGAGCCGGTGCCCTTTCTGATCGGGGGCCAGCGCCTCAGCGCCCTGCTGCCCTGGTACCGCGGCCCGGCCGGGGCCCCCATGCAGCCGGAAAGCCAGGCGCTGTGCGACACCATCGAACGGGAGCTGCTGTCACGCCCGTTCAGCATCGCTCTCGACTGCCACTCCGGCTTCGGCGTGCAGGATCGCCTGTGGTTCCCCTACGCCCACACGACCCGCCCCCTGCCCCATCTGGCCGAACTGCATGCGCTGCGGTGCATTCTGGATGAGGGATACGCCCACCACCCGTATGTGTTCGAGCCGCAGAGCCAGCAGTACCTCACCCATGGTGACCTCTGGGACCACCTCTACCTGCGGGCGCTGACCGGTCACCCGGGTCACCTCTTCCTGCCTTTGACGCTGGAGATGGGGTCCTGGCTGTGGGTCAAGAAAAACCCCCGCCAGCTGTTCAACCGTCACGGGATTTTCAATCCGCTGATCGACCATCGCCAGCAGCGGGTGCTGCGCCGGCACCTGGGCCTGATGGACTTTCTGGCCCGCGCTGCGATCGGCCATCGCCGCTGGCTTCCCGCCCCCGAAGCCCGCGAAGCGCTCCGCCTCGACGCCCTCCGGCGGTGGTACGCCCACCGCCCCGAACTGCGTTGACCGGGGCCGACAAAGAGGGGCTGCCACCATGGAGACGCCTTGATGCCTGACTCCCCTCCGCCCGTCTGGGTTCTGCTGCGCGGACTGTTGCGAGAAAGCGGTCACTGGGGAGCCTTTGTGCGCACCCTGCAGGAGACCTTGCCCCCTGGCAGCCTGATCCTGACGCCCGACCTACCGGGCAACGGCGCCCGCTGGCATGAGCGCAGCCCAGCCCATGTTGCCGAGATGGTCCAGGCGGTGCGCGCGGACCTCGCGGCCAGAGGGCTGGATCGTCCCTGTCACGTGCTGGCGATGTCGCTGGGCGCCATGGTCGCCGTGGAATGGGCCCGTCAGCATCCTCAGGAGCTGGTGCGCTGCGTGCTGATCAACACCAGTCTGCGGCCCTACAGCCCCTTCTGGCAGCGGCTTCGCCCGCGCCAGTACCGGCGCATTGCGCGCCTGATCGTCAGCGGGACCTCCCTGGAATGGGAAGACGGCATCATGCGGATGACCACACAGCACCCGGGACCGCGCCAGGCACTGATGGCGGCCTGGCTCAGCCTGCGATCGAGCCACCCGGTCAGCAGGCTCAACGGCCTGCGGCAACTGTGGGCCGCGGCACGCTACCGTGCAGACGCCCCGCCCTCCATGCCCTTGCTCCTGCTCAACAGCGCAGGCGACGAGCTGGTCAACCCCCGTTGCTCCGAACACCTGGCGACAGCATGGGGTGCGCCGCTGACCACACACCCCACGGCAGGTCACGATCTGCCCCTGGACGATGGCCCCTGGGTCGCGCAGCAAGTGGCGCGATGGCTCGCGCCGGCCGCCGATCAGGCCCAGGGCGGTGCTTCGGCGGCTTCGCCGGCCGCCACGCTGTCCTGCACGGAGGACGAACGCGCCACCTCGGGTACAGCCGTGCCCTGAG
>NZ_CAJYGK010000078.1 GCF_913773725.1 uncultured Aquabacterium sp.
CATCCAGCACCTGGCCGGCATGAAGGATTCGAAGGTCATCGTGGCCATCAACAAGGATCCGGAAGCCCCGATCTTCCAGGTGGCCGACTTCGGTCTGGAAGCCGATCTGTTCACCGCCGTGCCCGAGCTCGTGAAGGCGCTGTGATGAACCCGTGGTGATGCAGGCAGATCACCATGTCTGACTGAGCACCGCACCGGGGCGTCCTTCGAGGCGCCCCTTTTTTCGTCCGAGAATTCCTCGCATCGGACGTTGAACGTGGAGTGACACACCATGGCATTCAAGGCCCCCGTGAAAGACCAGCTGTTCTGCATGAAGGAACTGGCTGGCATCGACCAGATCGCGCAAATCCCCGGCTTCGAAGACGCCGGCTACGAGACGGCCCAGGCCGTGCTCGAAGAAGCCGCGAAGTTCAACGAAGAAGTGGTGGCCCCGCTGAACTGGAGCGGCGACCAGGACCACGGCTCGTGGGACAACGGCGTCGTGAAGGCCTCGCCGGGCTTCAAGGAAGCCTACAAGGCGCTGACCGAAGGCGGCTGGCAAGGTCTGCAGATGCCGACCGAGTACGGTGGCCAGGGCCTGCCCAAGACCATCGGCGCGGCCTGCATCGAAATGACGATGGCCGCCAACCTGAGCTTCTCGCTGTGCTCGATCCTCACGACCGGCGCCACCGAAGCCCTGCTGACCGCCGCCAGCGATGAGCTGAAGCAGCGCTACATCCCCAAGATGATCGAAGGCAGCTGGACGGGTACCATGAACCTGACCGAACCCCAGGCGGGTTCGGATCTGGCCCTGGTGCGCTCCAAGGCCGTGAAGCAGGCTGACGGCACCTACCGCATCAGCGGCCAGAAGATCTTCATCACCTACGGTGAGCACGACATGTCCGAGAACATCGTGCACCTGGTGCTGGCGCGCACGCCGGATGCGCCGGAAGGCGTGAAGGGCATCTCGCTGTTCGTCGTGCCCAAGTTCATGGTCCACGAAGACGGCTCGCTGGGCAAGCGCAACGACGTGTACTGCGCCTCCATCGAAGAAAAGCTGGGCATCAAGGCGTCGCCGACGGCCGTGCTCGTCTACGGTGACGACAAGGGCGAAGTGGGCCCGGGCGCCATCGGCTACCTCGTGGGCGAAGAGAACCGTGGCCTCGAGTACATGTTCATCATGATGAATGCCGCCCGCTACGACGTGGGCCTGCAGGGCCTGGCTGTGTCCGAGCGCGCCTACCAGCACGCCGTGGCCTATGCCCGTGACCGCGTGCAGTCGCGCCCGGTCGACGGCTCGGCCAAGGAGTCGGTGGCGATCATTCATCACCCGGATGTGAAGCGCATGCTGATGACCATGCGTGCGCTGATCGAGGGCGAGCGCGCCATGGCCCTGGTCGGTGCGGCAGCCTACGACACGGCCCACCACCACCCGGATGCCGACACCGCCAAGCAGGCGCAGGCCTTCTACGAGTTCCTGGTGCCGCTGATCAAGGGCTTCTCGACCGAGAACTCGGTGGAAGTGACCTCGCTGGGCGTGCAGGTGCACGGTGGCATGGGCTTCATCGAAGAAACCGGTGCCGCCCAGTACTACCGCGACTCGCGCATTCTGCCCATCTACGAAGGCACGACCGCCATCCAGGCCAACGACCTGGTCGGCCGCAAGACCGCGCGTGACGGCGGCGCCATGGCCCGCGCCATCGCAGCGCAGATCGCCGATGTGGAAGGCCAGCTGGCCGGCCGCGCCAGCGAAGCGGGCAAGAAGTACGCAGCCCAGCTGAAGACCGCCCGTGAGGCCTTCCTGCAGGTGGTCGACTTCGTGCTGGCCAACGTCAAGGCCAACCCGAACGCTGTGTTCGCCGGCTCGGTGCCTTACCTGATGCTGGCCGGCAACCTGGTGTCTGGCTGGCAGATGGGCCGTGCGCTGATCGTGGCCGAAGACAAGCTGGCGGCTGGCGAAGACGCGGCATTCATGGCCGCCAAGGTCGCCACCTGCCGCTTCTACGGCGACCACATCCTGGCGCGCGTGGCCTCGCTGCGCGACAGCATCCTGCAGGGTGGTGAATCCGTCACCGCCATGCCCGTGGATGCGTTCTGATCGCATGACCGCCCACGTTGACGCGATGCGGCCGCCGTGCCGCTCGCTTCCGCGATGAGCCTCTGGCCCCGTCCGGTGTCGCACCGGCCGGGGCCGTTTTGTTTGATCGCTCTCACAAGCCGACAAAGAAGCGGCCCCCTTCGAGGAGACTCCATGCCTTTGCCTTCCGTTCTGCAGCGCGTGCGCTTTCCGGTGATCGCGTCGCCCATGTTCATTGTCAGCACACCCAAACTCGTGATTGCCCAATGCAAGGCGGGCGTCGTGGGCTCGATGCCGGCGCTCAATGCCCGTCCGGCGTCCCAACTGGACGAGTGGTTGCACGAGATCACCGAGGCGCTGGCCGCGCACGATGCGGCCCATCCCGATCAGCCTGCAGCGCCGTTCGCGATCAACCAGATCGTCCACAAGAGCAACAACCGGCTGGAGCACGACCTGGCGCTGTGCGAGAAGTACAAGGTGCCGCTCATCATCACGTCGCTGGGCGCGCGTGAGGACGTGAACCACGCGGTGCACGGCTATGGCGGCGTGGTGATGCACGACGTCATCAACAACCGCTTTGCGCGCAAGGCGATCGAAAAAGGCGCCGACGGCCTGATCGCCGTGGCGGCCGGCGCGGGCGGGCATGCCGGCACGACCAGCCCCTTCGCGCTGGTGCAGGAGTTGCGCGAATGGTTCGACGGCCCGCTGGCCCTGTCCGGGTCGATTGCCAACGGGCGCAGCATTCTGGCGGCGCGCGCCATGGGGGCCGACTTTGCCTACATCGGCTCGGCCTTCATTGCCACCGAAGAAGCGCGGGCTGTGGAAGGGTACAAGCAGATGATCGTCGACAGCACCAGCCAGGACATCGTCTACACCAACTACTTCTCGGGCGTGCACGGCAACTACCTGAAGGGCTCGATCGCTGCCGCCGGCATGGACCCGGATCACCTGCCCGAGGCCGACCCCAGCAAGATGGACTTCGGCACGACCGACGGCGGGCAGGACGCCGGCGCTGCCAAGAAGGCGTGGAAAGACATCTGGGGTTGCGGGCAGGGCATCGGCGCGGTCAAGGCCGTGGTGCCGGCGGCCGACCTGGTGGCGCGGCTGCAGCGCGAGTACGACGAGGCACGGCGAGCCCTGTGTGCCGCGTGAGTTGACTGCCTTCGAACGACGCTGAGTGGCGGTCGCGGGCTGCTGTGGCGGCCCGTGTAGGGCCACCCGCGGCGATCAGCCTTGCCGCACGCCCAGCTTGAAAGCGATCATGGCGCGCAGCTTGGTCGGCACCACGGGCTTGATCAGCACGTGGAAGTGGTGCTGGCGGGCTTCCTCTTCGTGGCCCGTCATCGTGCTGCCGGTCACCATGATCACAGGCAGATCCTTGCCGAAGCGCGCCCGCAAGGTCTTGATGGCATCGATGCCGGTCTGTTGCTCGGGCAGGCGGTAATCGACGATGACCAGATCGGGCGCAGAGGGCGCGTGTTCTGCCCAGGCGCGCACAGCGTCCACCGAGTCGAAGGCGCTGACGGTGGCGCCCCATCCCTTGAGGAGCACCTGCAGGCCGTCCAGCACCGCCTGTTCGTCTTCCACGACCACCACATGGCGCTTGTCCAGCGTCAGCCCCAGGCTGGGGCGTGACGGCACCGACGCGGGCTGCAAACGCGGCGCCCGTCCCACCGGGATCATCATCGTGAACACGGTGCCATGGCCCACCCGCGAGCGCAAGGTCAAGGGTGTGTGCATGAGGTCTGTCAGTCGCTTGACGATGGCCAGGCCCAGGCCCAGCCCCTTGCGGTGATGAGGCTCCAGCGGGCGGCCACTCTGGGTCTGATAGAACTCGTCGAAGATCCGCGCCTGCTCCTTCTCGGCAATGCCGATGCCGGTGTCCCAGACCTGCAGGCACAACTGGCCGCCCCGGCGTCGGCAGCTCACCAGCACCCCGCCGTCCTCGGTGTAGCGGATGGCGTTGGACACGAGGTTGCGCAGCACCCGCTCGATGATGACGGGATCGGCGTAAGCGTGATGCTGTTCGCCACGGAAGCTCAGCATCAGGCCCTTTTCGAACGCGGTGGGTTCGAAGTGGAGCCGGATGCGTGCGAACAGGTCGCGCATCGAGAAGTGCTCGGGCTCGATCTCGACGGCGCCGGTGTCGATCTTGGTGATGTCGAGCAGCTCGCTGAACAGGCCCTCGAGCGCGTCCACGGAACTGTTGATGCTGTTGACCAGATGGGCGACGTCGTCGTCCTTGCAGCGTTGGCGCAGGGCTTCTGCGAAGAGGCCCATGGCGTGCAGTGGCTGACGCAGATCATGGCTGGCCGCCGCGAAGAACTGGGTCTTGGCGCGATTGGCCGTCTCGGCCTGGCGTTGTGCGGCTTCGGCCAGGGCCATCTCGCCTTTCAGCCGCCGCGCCAGGTCTTCGCTGTGCAGGCGCAGGCTGACCATGTCGCCGAACACGTTGTGAAAGCCCCGGCCGACCACCAGCGTGCACAGCGCCATCAGGCACCACACGCCGGCAAGGTGGACGTCGTCGGGGCCGCCGTGCAGCGCGGTGCGGACGATCATGGGCACGAAGTACAGCCCCATGCAGCTCAGGAACAGCCGGGGCTGCGATGCCATGTAGGGCACGGCGCCGATGGCGAACGAGTAGATCGTCAG
>NZ_CAJYGK010000079.1 GCF_913773725.1 uncultured Aquabacterium sp.
CGCCTGCAGGCGCACCCAATCCACCTGCACACCCAGGGCACGCAATTCCCCGGCGGAGTAATGCACCACCGCCCGGTCGGCATGGAACACGCGCTCCAGCGTGACCTCGCCGCGCGCATCCCGCCGCCACACTTCGGCGGTGTCGCCGCGGCTCAGCACCACGGTGTCATCGGCCCACGCGGCGGGCACGCCCAGCGCCCACACCAGGCACAGCGTCCGGGCCAGCCGGTGCACGGCGTCAGAACCCGAACGCATCGCGCATCACGTGAAAAACCCAGTTCTGCTCCATGCTGCCGCGCACCAGGTGCGCCCGCGGTCCGCGCGCCCAGATGGCCACGTCTTCGCCGCCATGGGTTTCCGATTGCAGCGGCACAGCGGCCTGCTGCAAAAAGGGCAGCGCGGTGGTGTCCACCCGGCTCAGGTCGGGCCGGGCGCCGGCGGCCAGCGTGGCCGGGGTCACGCCGGGGCCGTTCTGGTAGCCCAGCGTGGTGTAGGGCTTGCCGTCGTCGGCCAGGGTCACGGTGGGGCGCTGGCCGTCTTCGTCGGGCACGCCCTTGACCAGGCCCAGGATGTCGTTGCCGCGATGCGGGTAGCCGGCCATCGTGAAGGTGTGGCTGTGGTCGGCCGTGACGACGATGAGGGTGTCAGCCTCACGCGTGAGCGCCATCGCGCGGCGCACGGCGTCTGACAGGGCAATGGTGTCCTGCAGCGCGCGGCGGGCGTTGCCAGCGTGGTGGGCGTGGTCGATGCGGCCGGCTTCCACCATCAGGAAGTAGCCCCGGCGTTCACGCTGCAGCAGGCGGATGGCCTTCTCGGTCATCTCGGCCAGCGAGGGCTCGCCGGCCGGGTCGGTGGGGCGGTCGGCCTCGTACTGCATGTGCGAGGGCTCGAACAGGCCCAGCACGGGGCCGGTGTGCCGCACGTCCAGCGCGTCGAAGCCGGCGCGGTTCCAGATGTAGCGGGCGCCGGGGCCGCGGGTCTGCATCCATTCGGCGGTGAGGTCGCGGCCGTCCAGGCGGCGGCCAGTGCGCGCAGCGTACTCGGGGTCGGCCACGCCGCGGGGCATGAACATGCTGCGGCCGCCGCCCAGGGCCACCTTCAGGTTCTGGCGCACGGCGGGCGGCGCCTCGATCAGCTGGCGGGCAATGTCCTTCACCGGGGTGGCGTGGCCGGGGCAGGCCGCGGCCACTTCGGCATCGGATTCCCAGTCGCGCGCGGCGGTGTGGGCATAGGTGGCGCCCGGCGTGGCGTGCGTCAGGCGCGCGGTCGAGACAATGCCGGTGGCCTTGCCGCGCGCGGCCGCCATTTCAAGCAGGCTGGGCACGGCGTGGGCCGCCACCACGCGGGCGTCGCAGGCGTTGCGCGGCGTCAGGTGGTTGACGGACAGCATGCCTTCGCGCGTCTTGTAGCCCGTGATCAGCGCCGTCATGGTCGGGGCCGAATCGGGCGTCTGCTGGTCCCACGCATAGGTCTTCGACAAGGCCGAGTACGGGAAGGTCTCGAAGGCCAGGCGGTTTTCTTCGCCGGGCTGGCCGCGTTGCTGGCCTTCCAGGATGCGCGCGGCGGTCTGGGTCGAGATGCCCATGCCATCGCCCACGAACAGGATGACGTTGCGGGCGCGGCCGGTGATGGGCTTCAGCCGGTGGCCTTGCTGGATGAAGCGGGCGCCGGCGGCATGCCAGTCGGCCACGGATTCAGGGCCTTGCACCACCGGCGCGGGGGCGGGCGGGCCGGCGTGGGCTGCAGGGGCGAGGGCCGCGCAGGCAAGGCACGCGGCCACGGCGGCAGGCAGGAAGTGGTGGGTGTTCATGCAGACGATGTTAGCGGCGGGGCCCCGGTTCGCGGGGGGCCGGTGCAGCCATGCGCAAGCGTGGTCCAGACGGATCACAGAGGCCGGCAAGACGTAAGCGGCCGTGTCATCGCCCGTGTGGATAGTGCGCTGGATCCGCTCAACCCCCACACCGGAGATCCAACATGAAGGGTGCTTCCCATCCGACCAATGACGTGACGCTGGCCGAGTCGACCGCGCCGTCCATCCACGACGTCATCGCCCGCGTTGACACCAGCCGCCGCCAGTTCATCGTCAAGAGCGGTGTGGGCGCCACCGCCCTGGCCTCGGCCGGTGGCCTGACCCTGGGCGGCCTGGTGTCGTCGGTGCAGGCGGCCCCGGTGCCGGCCAGCGTCGGCTTCCCGGGCATCGGTTTTGAATCGGTTCCGGCCAACACCCGCGCAGCCAACGTGGCCCAGGGTGGCGCCGCCACTTCGGTGATCGACCGCATCGCCGTGCCGGCTGGCTACACGGCCCAGCTCTTCGTGGCCTGGGGCGATCCGATCATGCCCGGCGGCGCTGCCTTTGCCGGCGATGCCCGCGAGACCGCAGCCCAGCAGCTCAAGCAGTTCGGCATGCACAACGACGGCATGCACTTCTTCCCGTTCACGGGCGCCAATGGCGAGCCCTCGAGCGACCGCGGCGTGCTGTGCGTGAACAACGAGTACACGCACGAGGACGTGCTGTTCCCGGACGGCCAGGTCGGCACGGGCTACAGCATTGCCAAGACCCGCAAGTCGCAGGCTGCGCACGGCGTGTCGGTGCTGGAAGCCCGCCGCGTGAACGGCAAGTGGACGGTTGCCAAGAGCTCGCCCTACGGCCGCCGCATCACCGCCAACACCAAGACCCGCGTCTCGGGCCCGGCCGCAGGCCACGCGCTGATGAAGAGCAAGGAGTTCACCATCACCGATGGCGCCTCGGTGCCCACCGGCCGCATGCTGGACGGCTACACCGCCTACGGCACGATCAACAACTGCGCCCACGGCATCACGCCCTGGGGCACCTACCTGACGTGTGAAGAGAACTGGAACGGCAACTTCGGTGGCACCGGCGCCGTGGACACCAGCGCCAGCACCGAGATCGGCAAGCTGAACCGCCGCTATGGCGTGAGCGCCGGCGGCTTCGGCTACCGTTGGCACGAGACCGATCCGCGCTTCGACGTGACCACGAACCCGAACGAGCCGCACCTGTTCGGCTGGGTGGTCGAGATCGACCCGTTCAACCCGACCACCGCCCCGGTGAAGCGCACCGGCCTGGGCCGCTTCAAGCACGAGAGCGCCCAGTACGTGGTCGATGCCAACAACAACATCGCCTTCTACATGGGCGATGACGAGCGCAACGAGTACATCTACAAGTTCGTGTGCGCGGGCAAGTTCAACCCGACCAACAAGGCCGCCAACCGCGACCTGCTGGACAGCGGCATCCTGTACGTGGCGCGCTTTGACAGCGACCTGAGCGGCCAGTGGATCGCCCTGACGCCGGACACCATCGGCGTGGACGGCAAGGCCCTGCGCGACAACCCCAACTTCGCGGGTGCCAACGACGCCGAAGTGCAGGCCAAGATCCTCATCAAGACCCGCATGGCCGCCGACGCTGTGGGCGCCACGATGATGGACCGCCCCGAATGGACCGGCGCCCGCCCGCGCATCAACGGCTTCCAGGAAGTCGAGGTCTACTGCACGCTGACCAACAACAACCGCCGTGGCACGGGCACGGCTTCTGTCAACGCCGCCGATGGTTCGACCGCCGCCGCCTCGGCCCGCCCGCCGGTGGACGCCGCCAACCCGCGTGCCGACAACGTCTACGGCCACATCATCCGCTGGCGTGAAGCCGGCCGCACCGTGCGCGCCACCCGCTTCAACTGGGACCTGTTCGCCCAGGCCGGCGACACGCTGACCGCCAAGTCGCCGAACGCCAACTACATCGGCAACATCGTCGACACGCCCAATGGCAGCGCCGACTACGGTGCGCCGGACGGCCTGTGGTTCGACCACTTCGGCCGCCTGTGGGTCCAGACCGACCAGATCGGCGACGGCTCGGGTGACTTCGTCAACATCGGCGGCAACATGATGGTGTGCTGCGACCCGAACACCGGCGAAACCCGCCGCTTCCTGACGGGCCCGAACAAATGCGAAGTGACCGGCGTGACCATGACGCCGGACGGCAAGACCATGTTCGTGGGCGTGCAACACCCCGGCGAAGACAGCACCGCCGCCAACCCGACGCAGTTCTCGAACTGGCCGCAGAACCAGTGGTCGGTCGAAGCCGATGGCGTGACGCCCCTGCCGGCTGGCCGTCCCCGTTCGTCGGTGGTGGTGATCACCAAGGACGACGGCGGCGTGATCGGTTCCTGATCGCCCTCTTCACCCATCCCAACCAGAGTTTTCACATGACTTCCAAACTGTTTGCCGCCGCTGCCCTGGTGGCGGCTTCCTTGTCGGCCCATGCCGCGTCGATCACCGCCCCGTCGGCCACGTTCTCGGGCAGCGTCATCACCTTCAACGAGTACGACGGCCTGGTGACGGCCGGCACGGTGGACCTGGGCCAGGGCGTGACCCTGTCGGCCACGGCCAATGTGGTGCTGGGCCAGGACGCCTTCGACCTGGGCGACAACGGCCTGTGGACGGGCTTTGCCAGCTCGCCCGACCGCGACGGCCACTTCCTGTCGACCGCCTTCACGGCCGGCAGCGGCGTGGTGAGCTTCACGTTTGCGGCACCGGCCCGCTCGGTCGGCGCCTTCGTGAACCAGTTCCAGAATGTGGGCCAGACCAACAACAGCATGCTGGTGGTGGCCTATGACCAGCAAGGCAACGTGCTGGAAAGCTTCAGCGTGTCGCCGAACACGGCCTTCGACGGCTACGACGAAGGCCTGTTCGTGGGCTTCACCCGCGCACAAGGCGACATCTACGGCTTTGGCCTGGTCAACGGCAGCTTCGTGGTCGACAACGTGACCGTGGCCGCCGTGCCCGAGCCCGCCAGCACCGCGCTGGCCCTGGTCGGCCTGGGTGTGGCGGGCCTGGCCGCCCGCCGTCGTCGCGCAGCCTGATCGGGCCGCGCGCCATTCAACCGAGGCGGAGGATGCGGGCCACCGAGGGCACGCCCGCCCGGTTGAACACAAAGAGCATGTAGTAGCCGGGCGGCGCAAGGTTGCGGTCGCTCGGCATGGTCACGTTGACCAGCGTGCCGGCCGTGGTGAAGCCCACAGGCACGTGGCGCTGGTCGAAGTCCACCGTGTGCGTGGCCGAGCCGGTGCGCACCAGCGTGACCTTGCTGATGCCGGTGGTGTCGGTGGACACGGGCACGACGGTGCCGAAGCCCGCCGTGGTGGGCGCCGCCGTGATGGTGGGCCGCACGGCCAGCCGCCCGCTGGTGTTGGGCTCGAACAGATACGGCGGGCTGTAGACCTCGGCGTTCAGATTGGTCTGCGGGCCGGGTGCGCCGCCCCCACCTGTGAGCACCCGCCCATCGGGCAGCAGCATCGACACCGAGTGGTACAGCCGCATCTGCCGGGCAGTGGCCGCGTTGGCCCAGCGGCGGGTGTCGGGGTTCCAGATCTTGGCCGTGTAGGCCACGCCCCAGGCCAGGTTGGACGCGAACGAGCCCCCGCTGACCAGCACCTGCCCGTCGGCCAGCACGGTGGCCGAGCCGTGAAAGCGATCCTGCCCCACACCCGTGAGCGCGTAGGACCGCGGTGTGCCCATGGTCAGGTCGATGTCGACCGCCTTGTTGAGCTTGCGCAGCGACAGGATGCGGCCCGGCCGGTACATGACGGCGGGCAGGTAGTAATCGGATTCAGACAGCGTGAGCGGGGTGCGGGCCACCGAGCCCGTGCCGGCCGGCGACAGGTAGTAGGTGCCGCCCCAGATGGTGTCGACGAAGACCTGCCCGTTCGGCGCCTGCCACGCCCGCGGGTAGCTCCAGTTGCGGGTGCCGTAGGCGTCGTTGCTGACCGCGGTGCTCAGCGTGCGCCAGCCCACCCCTTCGGTGTAGACCTCGGGCGTGGGCACGGGGGTGTTCGGGTCGGCCCGGCCGCCCAGCACCAGCACCTCGCCCTGCGCCGTGGTGAGCACCGTGGGATACCAGCGCAGGAAGGCCATGGGCTGGTTGGCCGAGTACAGCGTGGTGCGCGCCGGGTCGAAGAGGTTGACGTCGTTGACCGAATAGTTGCGCACGCCGTTGACGGTCTTGTCGCCCCCGGTGAGCAGCACCGCGCCGCTGGCGGGCAGCACCGACTGGCCGCTGCAGAAGGTGTCGGTGCCGGTGGTGTTGGGCAGCGTCAGGTGCGAGGCAGCACCGGTGCCCTTGGTGGGGTCCCAGACGTCGTAGATGAACTGCCCTGTCTGGTTGCCCTTGCCGTCGGTGCCGTAGCTCAGCACGCGGCCATCGGGCAGCAGCACGACGTGGATGGGGATGATGGGCCAGCTCACGACCGGGTCGAACCGGCCCTTGAGGTAGGCGTCGTCGGCATGGGCGGCACTGACCACGCCGGCCGCCAGGGTGGCGCTCAGTGCGGCCCGGGCGAGTGCGGCGCGGGCCAGCGAGGGCGTGCGGGGCGTGGCCCGCAAGGGGGCCGCAGGCGGGCGCGGGCAATGCAGCCGCCCGGGACGGATGTGGATCATGTGTGGCTCTCCCTGGTCGCGCCTGACAGCGCTGACATCGAACCATCGTAGGGAAGCCCTGGCGCCACGCCAAGGGGGCGGCCCGCTGGCATCGCCTCAACGTAGGGGTGCCTTCCCCTCAGGCAAGGGAAGAAAACCCGCATCCCGCCCCGGCCGCTCACACCCTGACAAACAGAAAAATGCACGGGAGACCGGGGCTTCCTGCGGGTCTTGCGGGTTTCGACCCGATGTCATCATTCGAGAAGTACACTATGCTGCACTGCACCAATTCAACATGAACGGTGCCTGGGGCTCCCAAAAGGACGCGCCGACATCGACCTGAGGTAAGACCATGCTTTATCAGATCTACGAAACCCAGCGCGCCTGGATCAGCCCCTTCTCGGAATTCGCGAGCGCGGCCTCCAAGCTGTACAGCCACCCGCTGTCGCCCATGGCCCATCTGCCGATCGCCCAGCGTGTGGCGGCGGGCTTCGATCTGGTGCACCGTCTGACCAAGGAATACGAAAAGCCCGAGTTCGACATCAACAAGGTGAACGTGCACGGCACCGACGTCGTGATCCAGGAGCAGGTGGTCGAGGCCAAGCCCTTCTGCCGCCTGCTGCGCTTCAAGCGCTTCACCGACGACGGCAAGCTGCTGGACAAACTGCGCGCCCAGCCCTCGGTGCTGGTCGTGGCGCCGCTGTCGGGCCACCACAGCACGCTGCTGCGCGACACCGTGCGCACGCTGCTGCAGGATCACAAGGTCTACATCACCGACTGGGTGGACGCCCGCATGGTGCCGGTCGAGAACGGCCCCTTCCACCTGGACGACTACATCAACTACGTGCAGGACTTCATTCGCAAGATCGGGCCCGACGTGCACGTGATCTCGGTGTGCCAGCCGACGGTGCCGGTGCTGGCCGCGATCTCGCTGATGGCCAGCCGGGGTGAAACCACGCCGCGCACGATGACGATGATGGGCGGCCCGATCGACGCCCGCAAGTCGCCCACGGCGGTGAACAACCTGGCGATGAACAAGTCATACGAATGGTTCGAGAACAACGTGATCTACCGCGTGCCTCAGAACTATCCGGGCGCTGGCCGGCTGGTGTACCCCGGCTTCCTGCAGCACACGGGCTTCGTGGCCATGAACCCGGACCGCCACGCCAATTCGCACTACGACTACTTCCTGGACCTGGTGCGGGGCGACGAGGAAAGCGCCGACGCCCACCGCGTGTTCTATGACGAGTACAACGCCGTGCTGGACATGCCGGCCGAGTACTACCTGGAGACCATCCGGACCGTGTTCCAGGACTTCGCGCTGGTCAATGGCACGTGGATGGTTCGCAACCCGCAGGGCAAGGAAGAACTGGTCAGGCCGGCGGACATCAAGACCACCGCCCTGCTGACCGTGGAAGGCGAGCTGGACGACATCTCCGGCTCGGGCCAGACCCGCGCGGCACACGAGCTGTGCACCGGCATCCCCCCGGCCAACCAGAAGCACTACGACGTGATCGGTGCCGGCCACTACGGCATCTTCTCGGGCCGCCGCTGGCGCGAGATGGCCTATCCGGAGATCCGCAACTTCATCCTGGCCCACAACAAGTGAGTCTGGCGGCCACCGCCCTGTGCGGCAGTGCGCCCCAAGGGCTGTAGACTGCGGCGCCACCATGGATGCCGACCGGATCAACGCCCTGTTGCCGCAGACGCAATGCACGCGCTGCGGCTACCCCGACTGTGCCAGCTACGCCCGCGCGATCGCCGCGGGTGAAGCCGGCATCAACCAGTGCCCGCCCGGCGGCGCCGAAGGCGTGGCCCGGCTTGCGGCCCTCACCGGCCTGCCCGTCACGCCCCTGAGCGCCGAGCACGGCGAGGAAGGCCCGCTGCGGCTGGCCGTGATCGACGAGGACTGGTGCATCGGCTGCACGCTGTGCATCAAGGCCTGCCCGGTCGATGCCGTCATCGGCACCAACAAGCACCTGCACACCGTCATCGAAGCCGACTGCACGGGCTGCGAGCTCTGCATCCCGGTGTGTCCGGTGGACTGCATCAGCCTGGTGCCGGCCCACCCGGAGCCCGCTCCCACGGGCTGGGCCGCCTGGTCGCCCCAACAGGCCGATGAGGCCCGCGCGCGCTATGAACGCCGCACCGTGCGGCTGCAGCGCGCCAAGGTGGAACACGAGCAGAAGATGCTGGCCAAGGCCGAGCACAAGCTGGCCCACCTGGAGGAAGAATCCCGCCTGACCGACCCGGTGGTGCTGGACCAGAAGCGCGCCGCGATCGAAGCCGCCCTGGCCCGTGCCCGCGCGCGTCGCCAGGGCAACCCCGGTGGCAGCGCCCCTGGATCAGGGGGCTGAACCATCCGGGCGTCCGGTTTTGCCCGGGCGCCGAGACGAGGCGTCACGCCGCGTGATCCGAACGGACCATGCGCGCCGGAAAGCGCACCGAAGCGGTGCCACAGTGCCCCGCGAGACTTCGGCCACTTCACGTACCGAGGTTCCAGATGTCGCGTTTTGTCTCTCCCTCTCTGTCTGCCCTGCGGCCGCTCAGCGCCGCCATCCTGATCGGTCTGGCCGGCCTGGCCCAGGCCTCGTCGTCCGGCCTGGTCATCAGCCAGGTGTATGGCGGCGGCGCCGCCACCAGTGGCTCGCCCACCTTCCGCAATGACTACGTCGAGCTGTTCAACGCCGGCACGGCACCGGTCAGCCTGGCCGGCCTGTCGCTGCAGTACGCCTCGGCCACCGGCACGGGCAGCTTCGCGTCCAACTCGCCCATCGCCCTGCCCGCCGCCACGCTGCAGCCGGGCCAGTACTTCCTGGTGAGCCTGCCGACCAGCAGCACCGTGGGCCCCGCCCTGCCTGTTGCGGCCGATTTCTCGCCCACCACCACGGTGCCTAACCTGAGCGCCACCGGCGGCAAGCTGGCCCTGGTCAACAGCACCACCGGCCTGACCTGCAACGGCGGCAGCACCGCTTGCAGTCCCGCCCAGCTGGCACAGATCATCGACCTGATCGGCTACGGCAGCGCCAACTTCTATGAAGGCACCGCCCCCGCCGACGCGGGCAGCACCACCACCGCCCTGCTGCGCGCGGGCCAAGGCTGCACCGACACCGACGCCAACAAGAGCGACTTCACCCCCGGCACGCCCGCCCCGCGCAACACGGCCACGCCCCTGCAAAGCTGCAGCGGCGGTGGGACCGGCGGCACGGGCGGAACCGGTGGCACCGGCGGTGGCGGCACCGGCACGGGCGGCGACGCCCCCACCCACACCATTCCGCAGATCCAGGGCAGTGGCGCGACCAGCCCGCTGGTGGGCCAGAAGGTCCGCACCAGCGGCGTCGTCACCCGCCTGCTGAACAACGGCTTCTTCATGCAGGACCCCGTGGGCGACGGCAACCCTGAAACGTCGGACGGCATCCTGGTGTTCACCAGCACCGCGCCCACCGTGCGCGTGGGCCAGGCCGTCACGCTCAGCGGCACCGTCACCGAGTTCAACACCGGTGCGGCCGGCAACGCCCGCACCGCAGCCCGCCCCGTGACCGAGCTGACCAGCGTCAGCAACATCACCATCGGATCGGGCGACCACGTCATCACGCCCACCGTGCTGAACCTGCCCGCGACCGAGGCCCAGCTGGAAGCGCTGGAAGGCATGCTGGTGACCATCCCGCAACAGCTGACCGCCTCGCAGAACTACTTCCAGGGCCGCTACGGCCAGGTCACGCTGTCGGCCGAGGGCCGCCTGATCAAGCCGACCAACGTGTTCCGCCCTGGCAGCGCCGATGCCCTGGCCATGACGGCCAGCAACGCGCAGCGGCAGATCCTGCTGGACGACGGCACCAGCGCGCAGAACCCCGTGAACACGCCCTACATCGGCGAAGGCGGCACGCTGCGCGCCGGTGACACCGTCGACAGCCTGACCGGCGTGATCGACTACGGCCTGAGCACGGCCAGCAACACGGGCCTGGCCAGCTACAAGATCCACCCGACCGAGCCGGTCGCCTTCCAGCGCGGGAACCAGCGCACCGCCGCCCCCACGGCCCTGGGCGGCAACGTGAAGGTGGGCAGCTTCAACGTGCTGAACTACTTCACCACCTTCACCAACGGCCAGACGGCTTCCGGCCAGACCGGCCAGGGCTGCAGCCTGGGCGGCTCGGTGTCGGCCAGCAACTGCCGCGGTGCCGACAACCTGGACGAGTTCGTGCGCCAGCGCACCAAGATCGTCAAGGCCCTGGCTGCCCTGAACGCCGACGTGGTCGGCCTGATGGAGATCCAGAACAACGGCAACACCGCCGTGCAGAACCTGGTGGACGCGCTGAACGCCGAAGTGGGCAGCAAGGCCTACGCCACCATCGCCCTGCCCGCCGCCGGCACCGGCACCGATGCCATCCGCGTGGCCATGATCTACAAGCCCGGTGCGGTGACCCCGGTGGGCGCGCCGCTGAGCGACACGCATGCCGTGCACAGCCGCCCGCCGCTGGCCCAGACGTTCGCGGCTGCCAATGGCGAGAAGTTCAGCGTGGTGGTGAACCACTTCAAGTCCAAGGGCCGCTGCCCGAGCGCCGGTGACGGCGACGCCGCCGGCAACACCGACAGCGGCGACGGCCAGGGCTGCTGGAACGCCAAGCGCGTGCAACAGTCGGAGCGCCTGCTGACCTTCCTGCAGACCGTCACGAGCACCGCCGCCGACAACGACGTGCTGGTGATCGGCGACCTGAACGCCTATGGCAAGGAAGACCCGATCGAGGCGCTGACCGCCGGCGGCATGGTCAACCTGATCGAGGCCTTTGCCGGCGCGCACGACTACTCGTACGTGTTCGACGGCGAGGCCGGCTACCTCGACCACGCCCTGTCGAACGCGCCGCACCTCGTCAAGGGCGTGGCGCACTGGCACATCAACGCCGACGAGCCGAGCGTGATCGACTACGAGCGCAACTTCAAGCGCCCGAGCGTCAGCGCCGGCTGCTACGTCAGCACCGAAACCAGCTGCAGCGTCGACCTCTACACCGCCACGCCCTATCGCTCGTCGGACCACGACCCCGTGCTGATCGGCCTGGAACTGGTCAAGGCCATCAACGGCAGCGCCCGCGGCGACACGCTGGTGGGCACGGCGGGCGACGACCGCCTGACCGGCGGTGAAGGCGCCGACCTGCTGACCGGCGGCGCCGGCCGCGATGTGTTCGTCTACACCAGCCTGCGCGACGCCCTGGACACCATCACCGACTTCACCCCGGGCACCGACCGCATCGAGCTGAGCGCGCTGCTGGCCGGCCTGGGCCTGGCTGGCACCGACGCCGTGGCCTCTGGCCATGTGCAGATCACGGACACCAGCGCCGGCGCCCAGATCCGCATCGACACCGACGGGGCCGCCGGCCCGGCCACGGCCCGTCCGCTGGTCACCCTGCGCGGCGTCTCGGCCGTGCAGATCGTGCCGGCCCGCGACCTGATCCAGTGAACGCCGCGCGTTAAACGCCCCTTTGACTTCTTGAATCGAGCATCACCATGAAGACTTCCTCCATCCTGCGCGCCTCTGCCATCGCGGCCGGCCTGACCCTGGCCTCGACGGCCTTCGCCGCCCCGGTCACGGGCCTGACGACGCTGGGCGACGTGACCCAGGCCAGCAACCTCGGGTCGATCAACCTGGGCGGCCCGGCCTACCTGCTGGGCACGGCCAGCACCGCCTTCGAAGACGACGCCCCGCTGCCTGCCGGCGCCCTGAACCTGAGCGGCACCGCCGCGGCCGACATCGCCGACCTGAGCGTGGCCCTGGGCGTGGCCGGCAGCGCCTTCAACGACGAGGACAACGGCCTGTTCGCCTACGAGGGCTCGGCCCTGTTCACCACCCTGAACGTGCAGGCCGGCGACACGCTGAGCCTGAGCTGGCGCCTGCTGGGCCGCCCGGACAACGGCCCGCTGCCCACGTTCGACGCCGCCTGGCTGCTGGTGGGCCAGAACGCCATCCGCCTGGGTGACACGGCCACGGCCACCGTCGACCAGGACGGCTGGCTGGACACCGGCCTGCAACAGCTGAGCTACAGCTTCTCGCAGGCCGGCCTGGTGCGCATTGGCCTGGTGGTGGCCGACATCGGCAGCTTTGACGGCACGAGCGTCCTGACCGTGCAAAACCTGGCGGTGACCGCCGCTGTGCCGGAGCCCGGCAGCACCGTGCTGGCGCTGTCCGCACTGGGTGTTCTGGCCGGCTTGCGCGCGCGTCGTCGCTCTGTCGCGCCCTGCTGATCGGGACATACCCTTGATCCTGGGGTCATTCCGCTGTCATGGCTGGCCTGCAATATGCATGCTGTCGGTGCGGGCGGCGATCTGCGCTGCCGCCTGCTGAAGTGGAGTGACCCATGCGCGCCCTGATGAACCTTGCCATTGAACCTGCTCTGCGTCTGTTTGAGGTGTCCACCCTGGTGGTCCTGAACCCGTCTCAGCAAGCGGTGAAACGCGTGCTGAAGGTCATGGCCGACACCCCCAAGGGGGCCATCCAGATCGTTCGAGACCGCTACCCACGCTCGCGCGCGCACCAGGTGGTGCTGTGCGGGCCGCTGGCGTCCGCGTTCTGACCGCACCGGTTCAGTCCACTGGCTGGGGCATGGCCCGCATCAGCGGGGCGCCGTTTTGATCTGGTTCGATGCAGCCAGCCGCCTTCTGGTGCATCATCTCGGGCAGGTTGTGGGCTGTCGGCCCACCAGGAAGGAACCATGCCCTTGTACCGCCCCGCTCATCCTGACACCCCCTCTGCGTCGCGCGCCTCGGTCTGGCGCCGCCCGCTCACCCTGCTGGTTGCCGGCGTCCTGAGCGCCCAGCTGACCGGCTGTGGCTACAACGATTTCCAGCGCCTGGACGAAGAAAGCAAGGCGGCCTGGTCCGAGGTGCTGAACCAGTACCAGCGCCGTTCGGACCTGATCCCCAACGTGGTCGCCACCGTCAAGGGCGAGGCGAATTTCGAGCAGGAAACGCTGACCAAGGTGGTGGAAGCCCGTGCCCGCGCCACCAGCATCCAGGCCACACCCGAGCTCATCAACAACCCCGAAGCCTTCCAGAAGTTCCAGCAGGCCCAGGGCGAGCTGTCCGGCGCCCTGTCGCGCCTGTTGATGGTCACCGAGAACTACCCCAACCTGAAGGCCAACCAGGGCTTCCAGGATCTGCGCGTGCAGTTGGAAGGCACCGAGAACCGCATCACCGTGGCGCGCAACCGCTACATCCAGACGGTGCAGTCGTACAACGTGCTGGCGCGCAGCTTTCCCACCAACCTGACGGCCAAGGTGTTCGGCTACGAGCCCAAGCCGCCCATGCCGGTGCCCAACGAGGCACAGATCACCACGCCGCCCAAGGTCGACTTCGGCACGAAGTGAGGCCCCGGATGCAAGCCCGCCTGCGCGTGCTGCTGGCCGTGCTCGGCCTGACCACCAGCCTGCTGGGCGGAGGGGCCTGGGCGGCTGGGGCGGCTTCGGCACCCGGCGCGGCGTTGCCTGAGGTGACCGTGCACGGCGCCGACCTGCCTCGACAGGCTTCGCCGGCGCCAGCCCCAGCGGCAACGCCCGCCCCTGCCCCGGTGGGCCAGGATGGCCTGCAGGGGGTGCCGGCGCCCAGCGCCCCCGTGATCGACCAGACCGGCACGCTCAGCGCCGCCGACGTGGCCGCACTCACCGACAAGCTGCTGCAGTTCGAGCGCGAACGCGGCACGCAGATGGCTGTGCTGGTGGTTGCCACGACCAGCCCCGAAGACATCGCTGCGTATGCCCACCGGGTGGCCGACCAGTGGAAGATCGGCCGCCGCGACGTGGGCGACGGCCTGCTCATCGTCGTGGCCAAGAACGACCGCACCGTGCGCATCGAGGTGGCGCGGGCGCTGGAAGGCGCGGTGCCCGACCTGGCGGCCTACCGCATCATCGATGGCGTCATCGTGCCGGCGTTTCGCGCGGGCGACTTTGCGGGCGGCCTGAGCCAGGCCGTCGAGCACCTCCAGGCCCGTGTGCGCGGCGAAGCCCTGCCCCTGCCCGACGCCAAAGGGGGCGGCGCGAGCGAAGACAACGGTGTCGACCTCAACACCCTCGTCATCTTCGGCCTGTTCGGCATCCCGATTGTCAGCACGGTGTTGAAGGCCTTGCTGGGCAAGACGCTGGGCACCTTGGCCACCGGTGGCCTTGGCGGCGCCGTGGTGTGGCTGGTGACGGGCAGCCTGCTGCTGGGCCTGGCCGGCGTGGTGCTGACCATGATGCTCGGTGCCGCCTTTTCGAACGGCCGAGCGCCTCGCGGTGGCTGGGGCGGAGGTGGCTGGGGCGGTGGCGGTGGCGGCTGGTCCGGCGGTGGAGGCGGCGGAGGCGGTTGGTCTTCAGGGGGCGGCGGCAGCTTCGGCGGCGGCGGCGCCTCGGGCCGCTGGTGAGCCGAACACGCCCGCTGCGCACGCCCATGCTCCCCCTCCACCACGACCTGTTGCGACCTTGCCCTCCTCGCTGACCTGCTCGCCATGACCCAGCCTGTGCCTTCCGATCCCACGCCCGGCAACCCGCCTTCGGCCCTGGCCCGCTGGTGGGGGCACGCCTGGCTGGACGCCCGCAGCGTGCAGCGTCGACTGCCCCCCGAAGCCCTGAAGCGGCTCGAGGCCGCCGTGCGCGACAGCGAAAGCCGCCACCGCGGCGAGCTGCGCCTGTGCATCGAAGGCGGCCTGGGGCCGATGTGGCCAGGTCGGCCCGTGTCCACCCGGGCGCGCGCCATCGAGCTGTTCAGCCTGCTGCGGGTGTGGGACACGGCCCAGAACAACGGCGTGCTGATCTACCTGCTGCTGGCCGAGCACCGCATCGAGGTGCTGGCCGATCGCGGCCTGGCCGACAAGGTGCCGCCCGAGACCTGGACCGCCCTGGCCGACAGCCTGGGCGACGCCCTGCGCCAGGGCCGGTGGGAAGCCGGCCTGATGCAGGCCGTGGACGCGGTGGGCGAGCTGCTGCGCACCCACTACCCGGTCTTGCCCGGGGTGGCCGATGTCAACGAACTGCCCGACGCCATCGTGCTGCTGTAGGACGCGGGCTGCAGCGAGGCGCAGGCAGAATATCGGCCATGCCCACGCCCATGAAGCTGGCCGAGATCCAGCCTTTTTTTGCGACCCTGCAGGCCGCCAACCCGCACCCTGAAACCGAACTGGTCTACAGCACCCCTTTCGAGTTGCTGACGGCCGTGCTGCTGTCGGCCCAGGCCACGGACGTGGGGGTGAACAAGGCCACGGCCCGGCTGTTCCCGGTGGCCAACACGCCGCAGGCCATCCTGGATCTCGGGATGGAGGGGCTGTGCGATTACATCAAGACCATCGGCCTGTACAAAAGCAAGGCCAAGCACCTGCTCGAGACCTGCCGCATCCTGATCGAGCAGCACGGTGGCGAGGTGCCTCGCAGCCGCGAGGCGCTCGAAGCCCTGCCCGGCGTGGGCCGCAAGACGGCCAATGTGGTGCTGAACGTGGCCTTCGGCGAGCCCACCATGGCCGTGGACACGCACATCTTCCGTGTGGGCAACCGCACCGGGCTGGCCATCGGCAAGACGCCGCTGGAGGTCGAGCTCAAGCTGCTCAAGCGCGTGCCAGCCGAGTTCATGGTGCACGCGCACCACTGGCTCATCCTGCACGGCCGCTATGTGTGCCAGGCGCGCAAGCCGCGCTGCTGGGAATGCAGCGTGGCCACCTGGTGCCACCACAAGCCCAAGACCCCGGCACCCGCCGTGCGCTGAACACGGCAGAACACCGGGTGGGCCGCGAGTGGGCGACGATCGGGCGCCGCCCACCCGGGGTGGTCAGGCTGCCTGCGGCGCGGCCTGCCCGGCCTGAGACGCAGCACGCCGGCGGCCGACCGTGACCGCCACACCCAGCAGCCCGACCAGGGCCAGGCCGGTGGTCGACGGCTCGGGCACGGCCGCCGCGAACGCCATGCCCAGCGCCTGGTGCACACCAGACGTCGGGTGGACGGCGTCGAACAGGAAGTACTTGTCGGGGTTGCTGCAGGCCGTCAAACCGGGCGACACCACCACCCCGCCATAGCTGCCGCCCCAGCATCGATCGGTCAGCGTGCCACCGTCGGCCACCAGGTCGGCGCGGTAGGCCTTGAGCACGGCATTGGTGTCGAACCGGCGGATGGTGATGCCGCTCAGGCTGCCCTCCAGCGCATCCAGGGCCATGTCCATGCCCAGGTTGAACTTGGCCGTCATGCTGCTGAGTGCGGCCTGCCCTTCGGCCGGCTGCTGCTGTGCCACGAAGGTGAAGGAGAAGTCCGCCAGATCGGGCACGAAGAAGTCGCGGGCACCGGCGGCATACAGGGCCCCGATGTGACCCGTGATGTTCTTGATCGCCTGCGTGCCCACGGCCAGCAGCGTCTCGCTGCTCACGCCCGGCACCAGCACGTCGAGGAAGTCGTTGCCGCCGCCCCAGACCATGTAGAGCGAGTCCGCCTTCAGCGGCCCGCCCGCCGCCTTGATGTAGCTGGACACCTGGTCCGCCATGCCGGTGTCATTGAGCAGCGGGGTGATGTCCTTGAACTTGCTGCCGGTGCCGGTGTAGGCGCCGCCGTAGGCATGGTTGTCCAGCGCGATGCCCAGCGTCGAGGCCAGCACCTCGGCCGCCGTGGGCCCGTTCGTGAAGCGGCCACCCACATAGGGCGTGACCGGCAACGGCAAGGGGAAGCCCCGATCCGCCAGGGCCTGGCGGGCGTTGCCGTTGTCCGACAGGCTGTCGCCGAACACGACCAGCTCGCTGTAGGCCTGTGCGGGCGTGGCCGCAAAAACGGCCGCAGCGGCCAGGGCCACGGCCGTGCAGGCGCGCGACAAGGTGAAAAGGACGGTTGTCATGGGTGCTCCTCCGGATTTCTGAACCGTGACAAACCGCACACCTTATCAGCCCACACCCCGCCACGGCGTCCGCATCGACCCGCACCCACCCGTCCGGGCGGTCCGACTCAGCACGGCGCCGGCAGACCGGCCATCACGTCCGGGTGGCGCAGGCGCAGTCGCAACTCGTTCTTCATGCGGGCATTGCGCAACTGGCGGGACTCTCCCATGAACGACAGCTGCATCGGGCTGAGCGCCGACGCTGCCTCGGCCCGGCTGAGCCGCGGCGGCCGCGGCAGCCCGAAGCGGTCGGCCACGAAGTCGAAGTAGTCGCCCATGCGCAGACGCGTGTCGTCGCACACATGGATCACCCGCCCCGGCCGGGCCCGCCACAGTGCCGCCACGCAGGCACGAGCCAGGTCATCGGCGTGGATGTGGTTGGTCCACACGTCGTCTTCCGGGCGCAGCACGGGGCTGCCCCGGCGCACCCGCTCGCGCGGGTCGCCACCGACGCGGTCGAGCGCGTAAATGCCGGGAATGCGCAACAGGGTGACGCGCGTGCCGGCGGGCCCGGCATGGCGGCGGCCGAAAGCGCGAAGGGCAGCTTCGGCATGCACGCGGCGGCGGGCGCGGTCGGTGGCAGGGGCCACGGCGCGGGTCTCGTCGAATTCGGCGCCGTCGGCGTTGCCATAGACACCGGTGGTGCTGCCGTACACCAGCGTGCGCGGCGCACGGCCCAGCGCCAGCGCCCGCAGCAGGGCCAGCGTGCGCGGGTCGGTCGCACCCTGCCCCGGCGGTGGCGCCAGGTGCAGCACACGGGCCGCCAGGCCGGCCACGCGGCGCACGGCGGCGGCCTCGTCCAGGTTGGCCACCAGGGGCCGCAGCCCCAGCGCGCGCAGCTCCGGCGCGCGCGCGGCCTGCGAGGTCAACGCCACCACCCGCAGCCCCGGCGCCAGGCTGGCGGCCGCGCGCAGGCCCACGTCACCGCAGCCCACGATGAGCACACGGGTGCGCCGGAACACGGCAGGACGACAGGGAGCGGGAGCGCGCATGGCAGGAGTGAGCGAAAATCGGGGTTTCGCGATTCTGCCCGGCTGCGGCCGGGTCTGCTGTTTGCATTGCCCATCGCCATCATGACCCTGACCGTTTCCATTCAGCCCAGCGGCCGCCAGTTCAATGTGCAGCGTGACGAAACCGTGCTGAGCGGGGCCATCCACGCCGGCATCGGCCTGCCCTATGGCTGCAAGGACGGCGCCTGCGGCTCGTGCAAGTGCCGCCTGCTGGAAGGCCGCGTCATCCACGGCGCCCACCAGACCAAGGCGCTGACGCCCGAGGAAGAAGCGCAGGGCTGGATCCTGACCTGCTGCGCCTCGGCCCAGACCGATCTGGTGATCGAGGCCCGTCAGGTCGTGGGCGTGGGAGACCACCCCGTCGTGAAGATGCCCACGCGGGTCACCAGCCTGACCCGGCTGGCCCCCGACGTGATGGTGCTGCGCCTGCAGCTGCCGGCCAACAACAGCTTCGGCTTCCGCGCCGGTCAGTACGTCGAGTTCATCCTCAAGGATGGCCAGCGCCGCAGCTACTCGATGGCCAATGCGCCGCACATGGTGCAGGAAGCCGGTGTCAACGGCATGGAACTGCACATCCGGCACATGCCCGGCGGCGTGTTCACCGACCACGTCTTCAGCACGATGAAGGAAAAGGACATCCTGCGTGTGGAGGGCCCCTTCGGCACCTTCTTCCTGCGGGAAGAGTCGGACCGCCCCATCGTGCTGCTGGCCTCGGGCACTGGCTTTGCGCCGATCAAGGCCATCATCGAGCACATGCGCTTCAAGGGCATCCGCCGTCCCACCACGCTGTACTGGGGGGCACGCGCCCGCGCCGACCTCTACATGCACGACTGGGCCGAGCAGCAGGCCGCCGAATGCAGCGACTGGCTGCGCTACGTGCCCGTGCTGTCGGACGCCCGCCCGGAAGACGCCTGGACGGGGCGGACCGGCTTCGTGCACGAGGCCGTGCTCGCTGACCTGCCCGACCTGTCGGCTCACGAGGTGTATGCCTGCGGGGCACCGATCATGGTGCAATCGGCGCAGCGCGACTTCACCGCGCGCGCCGGCCTGCCAGCCGACTACTTCTACGCCGACGCCTTCACCAGCGCGGCTGACAAGCTGGGCGACTGACGCTCAGCGACCGAGCCACCCGAACCCGATTCACCAGGAGACAAGATGGCCTACGACACGAACAACGTATTCGCGAAGATGCTGCGCGGCGAGATCCCGTGCTTCAAGCTGTACGAGGACGCCCACACGCTGGCTTTCATGGACATCATGCCGCAGGCCGAAGGCCATGCGCTGGTGATCCCGAAAGAGGCCGCCACGACGTTGTTCGAACTGTCGGACGAAGCCGCCCAGGCGGTGATGCGCACCGTGCGCCGCGTGGGCAACGCGCAGAAGAAGGCGCTGGGCGCCGAAGGCATCGTGCTGATGCAGCTCAACGGCCCGGCGGCCGGTCAGAGCGTGCCGCACTTCCACGTGCACGTGATCCCGGGCTCGATCGTCGATCTGCGCCGCCCCCATGCCAGCGTGGCCGGCGACATCCAGCAGATCCAGGCTATGGGCGAGCGCATCCGCGCGGCCATCGAGGCCTGACGCCCCGGGGGCCGGCGGCAGATCGGGCGCTGAGCCAGCGTCGGTCACCCGCCCATGGCAGGCGCCTGTCAGGCCCCCATCAAGCGCCCAGGTAAGCCGCCTGCACCTGCGGGTTGCCCAGCAGTTCGGCGGCCGGTCCGCTGAGCGTCATGTCGCCAGACTCGAGCACATAGGCCCGGTCGGCCATCTCGAGCGCGCGGTGGGCGTTCTGCTCGACCAGCAGCACGGTCACGCCCTGCTGCGACACCTCGCGCACCACCTCGAAGATCAGGTCGACCATGATGGGCGACAGGCCCATCGACGGCTCATCGAGC
>NZ_CAJYGK010000080.1 GCF_913773725.1 uncultured Aquabacterium sp.
AGCCTGATCGCATCCAGGTTGCCGATTTGGTGCTGGACTTGGCGCGCCGGCGCGCAACGCGCGCTGGCCAACGCATCAATCTCATCAGCAAGGAGTTCGCGTTGCTTGAGCTCCTGGCCCGTCGCCACGGGGAGGTCCTTCCACGTTCTCTGATCGCGTCGCAGGTATGGGACATGAATTTCGACAGCGATAGCAACGTCATCGATGTAGCCATCCGCCGTCTCCGCGCGAAGATAGACGATGCGTTCAATCCGAAGCTCATTCACGCCGTGCGTGGAATGGGATACTGAGGTTGCCCCCGAATTTCGGAGTTCATAGCTCAACCCGGAGAATGCCGGTATGGAGCATGAGATGAATGAAGTGAAAAGCAGAGGGAAGTACACCCTGGAGTTCAAGCAGGAGGCCGTCAGGCAGGTGAAGGGTGGACGGGCAGCGTCGGTGGTGGCCAAGACGCTGAGGATGCCCAAGGCCAGTCTGACGAACTGGGTCAGGGCCGATGCCAAAGGCCAGTTGGGGATGTCCGCAGAAGGTAAACCCGTGGCGATGGTGACCCCCGAGCAGGGGGAGATCGCTCGGCTGCGAGCGGAACTGGCACGGGTAAAGATGGAGCGCGACATCGCAAAAAAAGCCGCGGCGTACTTTGCACAGGACGTGTTGCAAGGTACGCCTGGATCAGGTCGATGAAGAGACGTTGGCCGATCACGCTGATGTGCGAGGTTCTGGAGGTCAGCCCCAGCGGGTACTTCAGCTGGCAAGCATCTGGGCGCGGGCCTGGACAAGGCCCCAGGCGCAGTCTTGGCGATGAGGCAGTGCTGGCGCACATCCGGGCCATCCACGCGCAGTTGCGTGGCGAATACGGCTGGCCGCGCATGCGCAAGGAACTGCTGTCGCGAGGCCATCGGGTGGGCAAGGAGCGGGTTCGGCAGTTGATGCAGCGCCACGGTATCCGGGCCAAGGGGCGCAGGAAGTTCGTGGTGACCACGGACAGCAAACATCGCCTGGACGCCCTTGCCCGCCAACTTCGCATGCCAACAACTGCGGCTGCCTGAAAACGGAATTGTTCAGGGCGGACTAGGTAATGGGTCACGCTGTTTGGCGTGCCAGCTGGCACGCGACGGAATTGCATCATGGGAAGTGGACGTCAACGCGGAGAGCATCCTTGGGGTAATCAGTGCGATGGTTTCGAGCCCAACGATTCAGGAGCACCGAACATCACGCCGCCTGCGACCGGCGAGCAGTCTGGGCATTCAGCGCAAAACCGACCAATGCAATGATGAGGATCACGGCTTGCGCTAAGGTGGTCTCTGCCGACGGATAAATCCCAAGCACTTCGATGCGTGGCCAATGGATCGGGCTGGCGCTCAGCCAACCGGCTTCTTGAAGACCCGCAACTCCCTTGCCCGCAAGCACTACAGCGAGGACAGCGACCAGAATCGAGCTGAGGCTGAAGAACTTTCCAATCGGCATACGGGCGCTGGTGCGCAGCATGAGCCATGCGAGGATAGTCAGGGCGGCCACCCCGCTCAGCAGTCCGCCGAGCAATGCACCGTTATTGCCGTCACCGGCCAAGGCCGAGTAGAAGAGCACCGTCTCGAAAACCTCGCGGTAGACGGCGATGAACGCCAGCGCGAACAACGCCCATGCCGAGCGGCGCGTCATGGCTGCGGAGAGCTTCTCCTTCAGATATGCCTGCCATTTACCGGCGGTGCTCTTCTGGTGCATCCAGAGGCCGACACTCAGCAGAACAATAGCAGCGAAGAGTGATGACACCCCTTCGGTCACCTCGCGGCTGGCGCCGCTGATGCTCACGAAGTAGGTTGCCATGGCCCAGGTCAAGCCTCCGCACGCGAGCGCCGTAAGCCAACCTCCATGGACGTAGGCCAGAACATCGCGCCGTTCGGCTTTCTTCAGGAATGCGAGCATGCCGACGACGATCAACAGCGCCTCCACGCCTTCGCGCAGCAGGATGGTGATCGAGGCAATGAAGGTGGTCAGTGGCTCGGCTTTGTCCGCCCCCAATTCGGTATCGACTTGGGCAAAAAGGTAGTCCAGCTTTTGGGCCGTGGCGTCGGCTTGCTCCAGCTTGCCACTGGCAAGTGCGCCGCGGTAGGCCAGCATGGCGTTTTCCACTTCAGTGAGAAGCGCCTGGTTGCGCGCGCGCAATGCCGGTTCCAGTGGTTCAAAACCATCCAGGTAGGCGGACAAACCCAAGCGCGTCGCGTTGGCCTGGTCGCCTGCGCGCGCTGCGGCAAGGCTCTCCTGAAGCCGTGCGCGGGCCAACCCCAGCCCGCCCGTGCCGTTGGCGGTGACGGTCACTTCTGGATGGCTGCGGACGTAGGCGGTCAGGTCGCGCGCCGCGTCGGGTGGCATCCGTTCGGACAAGGCGGCCTCGGTCAATGTGGCAGCGGCCGCCAGGTCGGGAAAGACGGCTTTGGCGGTGGCGTCTCGGCCCCAGGATTCTTCACCGCGCGCCCGCATGGCGTCGTCGTGCGACAGCGTTCCGGCGAAAAATGCCAATGCCCACCGATCCTCGTCGGAGAGCGTGGCGAAACTGGGCATCGACGTGCCGGCGACGCCTTGAGAAATGACTTGGTAGAGCGCGAGCACGCTGCGCGAGCGTGCCCGGCCGCGATCGGTGAACGCGATCGGCGGCGGGGTCAGCTTTGCGCCGAGCGGGCCATCGCCCCGGCCAGTCGCCCCGTGGCATGCCGCGCAGTTGGCTTCAAACAGCACCTTGGCGCGCGTGAGATCCGGCGGCGTGGAGGGGGAAAGCGGGAACGGGTACGCCTTGACCAGTGCCGCCGCCAGTGAATGGGCACTGTCGGCCACTGTCTTCGCGTCGGCCTTGGCTGCGATGAGTTCGCTCAGTGCCGTGGCCTGGCGTTTCAGTTCGGGAAGTGCAGGCGTGCTCGGCAATGTGGCGATCTGCTGCCCCGCTGTCGCGGCGAACTCCTTCATTTCTTCGTATTCGCTGGCACTTTGAACCTTGCCATCCCGCACAGCGCCGCCGTAATCGACCGCTAGGTAGTCCAGCAATTGCCAGGTTTGCTTAGCCTTGTCTTGCGTAGCCAGAGGATCGGCATGCGCGACAGAGATGACCATGAACCAAGAGAACAGAACGGCTGAGAGTATGCGCAGGGCTTGCATGAGGGCCTTACCGGCAGAAAGTTCGCATCACAAATGCGAATGATTATAATTCATTGTTCTTGCGGGCCGCCAGCATCAGGGAGCTGGCGGGGCCTGTTGTTATGGCATGATCGGCTCGGCCCACTGGTCACTTGACGGGAGCAGTTGCTTCCTGCGCATCACATGCGCATCCCGACAGCCCTTGCAGAATTCCGCACGCTTCGACAGGTCTGGCACCGGAACATGCATCGCGCAAATCGGCCAGCTGGTGTTCCAGCTCGCGCAGCGCTTCAATCCGTGATTTCACCTCCCGGATGCGCTCATCGAGAAGAAGGTTGACTTCACCGCAATCCTGCGCAGGCCGATCCCGGTAGCTCAGCAAAGTTCGCACGTCGCTCAATGGCATGTCCAGCGAACGGCAGCGAAGTATGAATTGCAAGCGCTCCACATGCGCCTCTCCATACAAGCGGAAGTTCCCCTGGCTGCGGCGAGCCTGCGGCAGCAGCCCCTCTCGCTCGTAATAGCGGATCGTCACCACCGGACAGGCAGTGCGTTTGGCAAGTTCTCCGATCTGGAGGTTCATGGTGCGGATTGGGATAAAAGGAAAAAGGACTTGACTCTATAGTAACTATAGAGTGTTAAATCATCAACCTCAGATCTACACAAGAGGAGTTGCCATGAGTGAATGTGGCTCCAAGGGATGTGGCTGCTCTACCGTTGTGGTGCCCAACCCGAAACCGAACATCGTCGAAGCAGCGTTGCCGCAGGTGCGCTACCGCATCGAGAACATGGATTGCCCGACCGAGGAAGCGTTGATTCGCGACAAACTCGGAAAGGTGCAGGGCGTGAGCAGCCTTGAATTCAATCTGGTGCAGAGAACACTGGGAGTCAGCCATCAGCTTGCCTCGTTGCGCCCTATCGAAGACGCGTTATCGGCCATCGGGATGCGAGCGGTTCGGATGGATGAGAAGGCAGCCCAGCAAAGTACCTGGTTATCCATCCAGCAGATGGACTGCCCCACCGAGGAGGCATTGATCCGCGGCAAGCTTGCCGGCGTGCCAGGCGTTGCGAATCTTGAATTCAACCTCGTCCAGCGCAGGCTGCACGTCGCACATACACCCGACGCACTTCCCAATGTGCTTGCAGCCCTGAAATCGCTCGGCTTCGACGCCGAGGTGCGCACTTCTTCGGCCCCTTCGGCAGCCGAGGCGCAAGCGCCTGCACGCACAAACTGGTGGCCGCTGGCAGTGTCAGGCGTCACCGCAACGCTGGCCGAGGTTGTGTACTGGCTCAACGGCGGCAACCACTGGGTCGTGGTCGCGCTGGCCGTGGTGGCCATCCTCACTGGCGGCCTCACGACTTACAAGAAGGGCTGGATTGCGCTCAGGAACCGCAACCTGAACATGAATGCGTTGATGTCCATTGCGGTCACTGGGGCCATGCTCATAGGCCATTGGCCCGAGGCGGCTATGGTGATGGTGCTGTTCGCACTAGCCGAGGTGATCGAGGCCAAGTCCTTGGATCGGGCTCGCAATGCCATCCGTGGCTTGATGGACCTCGCGCCGGATACCGCATTGGTTCAACAAGCGGACGGCAGTTGGGCTGCGGTGGACGCCAACGCCGTGCCCGTGGGCAGCCGTGTTCGCGTCAAACCTGGTGAGCGCATTGCCCTCGATGGGCTGATCGTCGAAGGCCGCTCCTCCGTCAATCAGGCGCCGATCACTGGTGAGAGCCTTCCGGTAGACAAGGCTGAGGGCGATTCCGTGTTTGCAGGCACGATCAATGGGGAGGGTTCGTTTGAATTCCGCGTCACCGCTGCCGCCAGCGCATCGACATTGGCCCGCATCATTCATGCCGTTGAAGCGGCTCAGGGAAGCCGCGCGCCGACGCAGCGTTTCGTCGATCAGTTTGCGCGGCTGTATACGCCTATCGTATTTGCGGTAGCCCTTGCCGTGGCGCTTGTGCCTCCGCTGGTATTCGGCGTGCCGTGGCTGGACTGGATCTACAAGGCGCTGGTTCTATTGGTCATCGCTTGTCCTTGTGCTCTGGTGATCTCCACGCCGGTGAGCATTGTGAGCGGTCTGGCTGCTGCCGCACGGCACGGCATCCTGATCAAGGGTGGCGTCTATCTGGAAGAGGGGCACAAGCTCAAATGGCTGGCCCTGGACAAAACGGGCACGATCACACACGGCAAGCCAGCGCAGACTGATTTCGCTGCATGGGGCAACGCCGATCCTGATGCGTCCAGATTGCTGGCCGCCAGCCTCGCAGCCCGTTCAGACCACCCAGTGTCCTTGGCAGTGGCCCGTGCAGCCGTCAACGATGGGTTGACACCGCGTGATGTAGCCGATTTCGCAGCGCTGCCTGGGCGCGGGGTTCGTGGCGACATCAACGGGCAGATCTATCACCTGGGTAACCACTGCCTGGTCGAGGAACTGGGCATGTGTTCGCCAGATCTGGAGTCCAGGGTGTCTGCGCTTGAAGCCGAGGGCAAAACCGTAGTGATGTTGACGGGACAGGAAGGAGTGCGGGCGCTCTTCGCAGTGGCTGACACGGTGAAGGACAGCAGCCGCCAGGCCATTGCCGAACTGCACCGACTGGGCATCAAAGCCATTATGTTGACCGGTGACAACCCGCACACTGCCGCTGCCATTGCCAGTCAGGTCGGCATTGACCGCAGTCGTGGCAATCTGCTGCCCGAAGACAAACTGCATGAAGTGGAGCGACTGTCGGCGGACGGGAAAACTGGCATGGTGGGCGATGGCATCAACGATGCCCCGGCGCTCGCGCGTGCGGACATCGGCTTTGCAATGGGGGCGGCGGGAACCGATACGGCCATCGAAACCGCCGACGTTGCGTTGATGGATGACGACCTGCGCAAGCTGCCGACATTCGTGCGACTGTCCAGTGCAACAGCTAGCGTTTTGAAGCAGAACATCGCCCTCGCGCTGGGCATCAAGGCGGTGTTCCTGATTCTGACTTTCACCGGGCAAGCCACGATGTGGATGGCGGTGTTTGCCGACATGGGGGCCAGTCTGCTGGTGGTCGGCAACGGGTTGAGGCTGTTGCGCCGATGAACTGGAAAGCCATTCTTTACGATTGGGGTGGCTTGAATAGCGCTCTGTTTCAGCTCGTCTACGAGGCCACGCCGCCGATTTTGATACCGCTGGCCTGGATCTTCAGCAACGTCCTGGGCAACTACTGGACTGCGCCCCTAGTGATGCTCGGACTGTGGGCATGGTCAAGATCAACGGCAGCAGCCGATCACGCCTTGGCAATTCGGCGGCAGCTTCTTCAATTCGTGATCGGCTTCGGCATCGCGATTGCAATAGCCTCCATCTTGAAATTTTGGCTCGATTTTCCGCGACCGGCAGCGGTATTTGGCCATTTGAATCACGTGCTTGGCACAGTGGAGGAGCACTATAGCCTGCCGAGCGGTCATTCCACTTACGCCGCACTTGTTGCCGGGGCGTTGTGGCCGCTGACAGGTGTACGCCACCGATTGGCGTTAGTTGCTTATGTCGTTCTGGTCGGCTGGTCGCGCATTGCTGCGGGCATGCACTTTCCCGCCGACGTGCTGGCCGGCTGGGGCATCGCCTCCGGCAGCCTTGCGCTTGCTGGTTCGCTGTTGACGATGCTGGCGAGTGCCTGGAGGCTGACGAGGCTGCGGGCAATTGGAATCTGGTACGGCTTGGCTGCCGCAGTGCTATTTGGCGATCAGGTCGCAAAGGCCGCCGTCTCGCTTTTTTTCGGCTATGGCGATCAAGTCGCTGTAACCCCTTTCTTCAATCTCGTCCACTTGAAGAACAACGGCGCCGCATTCAGCCTGCTGGCTGGTGCTGGTAGCTGGGCGCGTTTCGGTTTTGCCGCGCTTGCGCTGGGAGTCTCAATCTGGCTGATCCGCCTATTGCGTCAAGGAGTATCTAAATGGGAAGGCGTGGGTTATAGCCTGATCTTAGGTGGCGCGCTGGGTAACGCAGTTGACCGCCTGTTGCGAGGGGCTGTAGTCGATTTCCTCGATTTCCATTGGCACGGAGCGCATTGGCCCGCTTTCAATTTGGCTGACGTTGCAATATCCCTTGGCGCGATCTGCTTGCTTTCGGCCACCATGCACCAAGGAAAACGGGATGTCGCCGTAAGCGGACAAATTCCTATGAAAACTCCATAGTCGGATACAAGTCAAGGAATATGAGGCGCGTATCGGGTGTGATCGACACATAACTCAGGAGCCAGAAAGACTGATTTGGAGAATGCCGCTGGTGACCTTTCGATGGGATCGCTTGCTGAGCCAACGTCGGAGCCAGCAGTTGGTCTCCATAAGAGGAGGGTGAGTATCCGCTACATTAAGGACTGTCCGCTCCTGCCGATTTCGAAGGGCGCTGACAGCTTTCGCCGCTACGTCTTCGATTCACTGCAGGAGGTGCGTGACATGACGGCCGACTGGCTACACCGATACAACCACCATCGACCCCATGAAGCCCTCGGCCGAATCCCACCGGTCGAGTACCGTGTCAAACTGTTCCCCAATCTCTACTTCTGAGTGGCTCAGGTATTTGAGGGGACTTCAATGTTGACCCTCATTGCTTTCATGAAGTCCGCTTCCTGTGGTCTCACACAACAGGGATAAGTAGGGATTATTCGGCGGCGTTTCTAAGAAAAGCAGGCTTGAATCTTCCAAAAGGTATCCGTGCAGGTGACGGGACTTTCTAGGCCCGGTGACTTTACAGGTCCAGATATTCAGGCCGTTCGGCTGCTTGCGATGCAGTTGCAGCCTCTCGAAGCGCTTTTGTATCCACTGCCAGTCTTGCTGGCTCTCCTGCTTAGCCTGCGCGCCGACTTGCGGGTGCTCTTGCGCATAGCGCTGGAAGACCCCGGGACTGACCAGGTAGGTCGTGCCGCTCACCGTATGCACGAGCGCTTTTGCGTCGTTGATGATGAGTCGGCGGGACAAGATGCCCTGTTTCAGCCACGCCATGAAGTGCTCCCCGGATGGATGCGCTATCGAGGGCGCTGGCGCAGGCGACGACGGCAGTGACGCGGGCAAGGTTGGTATTTCGGGACGTGCGGCAGGCACCTGCTCTGAGAGCACTGCCGCGTCCTGCCCGATCGCGGGTAAGTCGCCGATACCCACCATCGAAAGCATGTCTTCCATCACGTCCGGCAAGGTTTGGAACTTGGACGAAGGAGCTGAAGATGAACGACCTCCTTCCCCTGGTGGATCTTCTTGGCCTTCCGGGGCGGCCAGCGGGCCGGCCGTCGAAATGGTGGTGAACACGTCAGCCTCTTTGTCCGTGGGCGCCACGTCGATCGCCACCGTGCCGGGGAACGGTGCCGGCCGCTCACGCGGCTCCCAGATCAGCGTGGGCGTTAGACGCAACAAGGTGAACGAGTGGGACCAGCCAGTCGTGCTGGTCACAGTCGCGCGCCAGACCGCCTTGCCGTCGGACGTCGGCTGCAACATGCCGTGATCCTGCAGGACGTTGAACACCGCGGTGTTGTTCGCTGGAATGCCGTCGATACCCTGAGACAGCAGGTGCGCACGCAGCTTGTCCGAGACTGTCTTGCTCACCAGCCACAGGGCATCCTCGGTGAGCCAGCCATCGGAGGCTTCCGGCTGGTTCAGTTTCAACTGTTCCTTGAGCAGGTAGCGCAACCCGTCGAGCAGCTTGCGCTGCAGCGCGTGCTTGGGCGCAGCCATGGCGCGGGCCGGATCGCCGCCCAGTTCCTGGGCCACCGAAGCCCGGTCGGCCTGCACGACAAGTTCGCCCAGCACGCCGGCGTGCTCGTACTGGCCGGCCAGGACGTAGAGCAGCGGTCCCCACAGGTCGGGATAGCCACTGAGCCAGTCCAGGGCATCACGGTCGAGGAGTTGGCGGTAGAGCAAACCTGTCGCGGCGCTGTGAAGCCGATATTCCCGATCGTCGCGGTAGCGGAAGCGGTATGGCTGGTGCAGCGGGCCGTGCCAGGGGTGCCACAGCGAGCCGTCGGCCAGTTCGACGTGCAGATCGACGGCGATCTTGCCGATGTCGTGCAGCAGCGCGGCATAGGCGACCGCGGCAGTCCAGGCTTCAGACTGCGCCGCCTGGTCTTCGGGACTGGCGCCAATCGGCAGCAGATGGGACTGCCGCAGTTTCAGGCTGTAGGCGACGATTTCCAGGCCGTGGTCCAGCATGCCGCCCGGGTAGGCATGGTGATGCGCCTCGGAGGCCGGGAAGGCCTGGACCAGCTCGGCGTAGCGCTCCAGGGGCGCCCGGTACAAGGTGGCGAACTGCTTACGTGAGAGCGACGTGCGCTGCCAGATGTGCTCCAGCAGCTTCTGCCGGCGCGGGGTGGCCAGCAGCGATGCGGCCGACTCGGGCCGCATCAACCCTTTCGGGAGGTCGGTGACCGATGGTGGCGTCGGAGCGGCAGCGACCGCGGGCCGTTTTCGCTGGAACAGAGAAAGCATGCGGGTGTCCTGTCGGGGGCCGAGCGGGAGGCCTTTTTGCCTTTTGGGGATAGAGCCTTTCCCCTTGCACTCCATTCCCTTGCCATTTCGACCCTTTGCGGCCTTTGGGTATAGAGCAACGGGTCCTGATCGTCCATCGCCAATGTGGGTTGCGGCAGGGCCGGATTGATGCAGGAAGGCTGGCTGTTCACGCCCTACGATGGGCCAATTCTTGGACCGGGAGAGCGCCATGAGGCTTCACATTGACAAAGTAAGGAAATTTCCTTACCATGCGGGTATCGCAATCAGGAGAGCCGCCATGCCTGCCATCCACGAAGTCGCCACGTTGACCTCCAAGGGCCAGGTCACGCTGCCCAAGCCTATCCGGCAGGCGCTGGGCGTTGATGCCGGCGGCAAGCTCGCGTTCGATCTGCGGGGCAGCGAAGTCGTCGTCACCCGTGTCGATGCCGAGCACGAGGACCCCGCCATCGGCGCGTTCCTGAGCCTGCTGGCCCGCGACATCGAAGCTGGCCGGAACGTCCAAGGCCTGCCCGAGGATCTGGCCCGCGCCATGCTGGAGCATGCTGGCCATGGCGTGAACCTGGACGAGGAGATCGACGGGGAAGTGGAACTCTGATGCAACGGCATGGCTGGACGCTGCTCTTCCACGACTGCGTGATTGAGCCGTTGCAGAAACTGCAAGCGGCCGCGAGGCGCGCGCAGGAGAACGACCCGAAAGGCTTCGAGTCCAATGCCAACGTCAAGCTGTTCCGGGCCTTGAGCCAGTTGATGTTGGAAGTAGTGCCAGGCGATCCGGCACGCGACGAGTACCGTCAGGGCAATACCTTGGGATCGGCCCACCGCCACTGGCGAAGGGCCAAAATCGGAAGGCGGTTCCGGCTGTTCTTCCGGTACGACTCGAAGGCGAAGGTCATCGTGTACGCCTGGGTCAACGATGAACAGACCCTGCGGTCTTCGGGTAGCAAGTCGGACCCGTATGTCGTCTTCGAGAAGATGCTCGGACGCGGGAACCCGCCAGACGACTGGCACGCGCTGATACAGGCAAGCAAGCAGGATTGGAGCAAACTGGAATAGGCATCCCTCAGTAGCAGGAGACGACCATGACCACCACGACCCGCATCAGTACCGCAGAACGACTCGGCCGCGCCTTGGGTCGCGGATGGCGTGCCTACGTGCGCGGCGAACGCCGGGTATCGAGCTGGTTGGTGTCCAAGGGGATGCCGGCGGCCGGTGCCACCGCGCTCGTGTGGGTGGTCAAGCTGGTTGCGCTCGGGGTGCTGCTGTACACCACCTTCTGGCTGGCAGTATTACTACTGCTGGGCGTTGCGGCGGCATGGATGGCTGGCAATTCGGCTAGAGATGACGACCGCTGGGCGCAACAGGATGAACTGCGCAATGGCGAGGCGGGCTTTGGCCTGTATTCTTCCAATGGCCAGCGGCTCGACCCTCACGACCCGAACGATCCGTTCGATGACTGAGATTTGGCCTGTCCGTCACAGAACCTTGCCGGCTACCTTGTTTGCACCTGACCCGGCGCTATCACGCGCTTCCTTGGAGCCGACAGCAAGGTTCTGAGCAATCACCCCAGCCTTAACTCCGACCCACCCCAAGGCAGCGACCCAAAACGTCGGCAGGACCAGAAACATCGTGCCCGTGACGAACATCAGGAGCATGTCACCGAAGGCGTTGTTCAGTCCTACCAACGGGTCGAAATTGGTGTGCGGCCGGTTCCAGCCGAACCCCCAGCCATAAAGTGCGTCCAGGATCGTCGAATCGATCCAGCGCGCAAGCTGAAACCAGAAGTCCGTGAAGAACAGCGCGAACTGCACGACGCTGACCGTGACGACCGTCTTCAGGTCATAGGTGCCCACAACCAGCACGAGCGGGATGCAGATGACCAGCGCCATCTTGAGCAAGGCGAGCACCATGGGCAGGGCCTGTCTCACAACGTCCATGGCGGGAAATGCCGCAAGCGCGCCGACTGCCATCCCAACGTCTCCCGTGGCCCGCGTCACGATGTTCGGCAAGGTCTTGTCGATCTGGCCGCCGTAGTCCGTATAGACGCTGCCCTGGTTCAACTTCTGCTGCCTCGGCGACGCGATGGTGCGGATCACCGAGTCGTCCACCTCGGCCCGGCTCAGGAACCCGGCCCAGCCCGCCAGCCGATTGAGCAGGCTCGGGTCCACCTGTCCCAGCAGGCGTGCCCGCAGGCCATTGCTGCCATCAGCCCACCATTGCCTGCAGGTCGGGTAGCCACCGCCACTGGATACCTGAGCCAGCCCGGCGTCGCGGTTGCTGTCATAGGGCCAGTCATCGCGCGGCGTGCTGGAACGGTACGTGTCGTAGTAGCCGTTCGTGTCGGTGAAGAACCGCGATCCGATCCAGGTCACGTCGTGCATCTGCTGCTCATCGAGCTGAGGGCGCTGCATGAACAATTTGGCCCGTGCAGGCCCATAGCAATCCCGCGAGAAATCCGCTACTTCCTGAGCCAGCACCGGGTCATCGATGCGCGTGGCGTCGATCTCCATGCGCATCTGCCGCAGGTCCGTGCCACACGGGATCGCCGCCACCGAGGCGCTCGTGACGGCGCGCGAGAGTGCATGCATGAACGCCCACCAGACGGGCACCTTCGCCGACTGGTTGTTGATGGTGCTGAAGGACTGCGACCAGCCGGTATCCGTGGGCTGCGGCACGCTGACCTGGCACTGGGCCGAGCGCGAGCTGTCGTACTGGATGGTGTTCAGGTCCACGTCGATGAACGGAATGCCGGCGAACATCACCACCACGATGGCGACGAAGACCCGGTTCTCGATGCGGGCGGCGCTCAGCACGCCTTTATTGCCCTCGTCGGCACCTTCCGCACGGGCCTTCAACCACTCCTGCACGATGATGGCGACGAAAGGCAGCGCGAATACCCCGCTGGATACCAGCACCGCCCAGATGCCGTTGTTGACGATCCAGGACACCAGCGTCAGGTAGTACTCCAGGTAGTCGGTCGTGAAAAGCGTCATCGCGCCATCTCCCCTCAACCGGCCTGCATCAGCAGGCTGGCTTCCAGCGCCACGATGGCGACGACGCCCGCGACCTCGGTGCGCACCAGGCGGCGCCGCGCCTGGGCGTCGTCCTCACGTACCAGCAGCCGGCGCCGCATCCAGACCCAGCCATAGGCCGTCGCCCCGTACAGGCACAACCGCCACACGAAGAAGTAGCCCGATGCGGCCGCGAGCCACCGCTCCCAGCCGGCCACGCTCCCGACCAGGTAGATGCCGGCGACGTTGGCCCCCACCGCAGCGGCGACGATCACCACCGCCCACAGCAGTGCTTTCGCCGCGCGCCGGCTGAACAGCCAGCGCAAGGGGCGCCAGGTCATGCGCATTGCGCTCATGGCCTGACTCCCGGATTGCCCTTCTGCAACTGGTCGAGGCGGTCGGGCACCGGATCGCCCTCGTAGATGCCGCGCGAGCCGGCCGCGCGCGTACCATGGCGCTGGATGATCGCCATCGGCGAGTTGTTCGCCAGCTCGCGGCGCAGCTCCAGCTCCGTTTTCAGGTTGCGGATCTCCCGGTCGAGCGTGTCGCTCTCGTGGTTCACAGCCTCGACCGCCAACTCGTTGGCCGCCACGTTGGGCTCCTTCTTTCCCGTGAGCAGCGTGCGCTGGAGCAACAAGGCCTTCTCCAGCACCGACGACAGCGCCACCTCGGACGCAAGGCGCCGCGCCAGCAGGTCCTGGTCCGGCTCGTCGCGCAGCGCCTCGATGACGCCGCGCGTGATCGGCAGCGACGTGCTGCCGGCCTCGCGCAAGTTCTCGAAGGTGGTGTTGCGCACGCCGGAAACCAGTTCCTGCAAGACTTCCAGTTTGGCTTCGTACTCCTCCTGGATCAGCGGCGTCAGCCCGACGCCGGGCACCGTCTCGGTCTTGGTGCAGGAATCGCACGTGCGCTGCACCTGTTCCCCGAGGACCCGGGTGGCCCATTCGGTCGCCTGCTGCGGCGACGTCCAGGTCTGGCAGGACAGGCTCGCGCAACTGGCGGGCGCGATGGAGGATGTGTCCGTCACGCCGCGCCCGTTGACCAGGTTGTAGCCCGCGCGGGTGACGTCGCCGACCACCCGAATGGCGGACTGGCCTGCGCCACCGGCATTGCTGCCGCCCACCCAGGGAACGCCGTCGTTGCCGCGGCGCGTCTCAGCCTGCTCGACGGCCGAAACGGCATCGTTGCTGCCAACCGCGTCACGCAGGGCCATGCCTTCGGCCATCTGGCTCCAGCCAAGCTGGCCGCCCGCCGTCTCGGCCATCTTCTCGGCCATCGCGCGGCACGTCAGCTTGGAGCGGTCGAAGTCCAGCCGCGCCTGCAGCACGCCGTTGGTCAGCAGGTTGTACAGGCCGGGATCGGCGCGCTGAATGATCAGCGCCGGCAGGGACGCCACCGCGCTGGTGGCGCTCTGGATCACGTTGCTCATGATCTGCTGGAAGCCGTTCGTGATGCCGTTGAGCTGGTTGCGCAGCGTGGTCTGGATGCTCATGTCGCCGCAGATCAGGTTGCTGTTCCACCCCAAGCCGACCCCGATGGAGCGCATGCCAGCCGCGCGGCCCATGGACACCGCGCTGCCGCCTCCGATCGAGTACATGACGTCATCGCCAATGACGGGGCCGCTGTTCTGGTATCCGACCTGCGCCCACGCCAGGCCGCAGACCAGAGCGAGCGTGCCGGCCAGCGCCGTCGGGCGCAGCAAGTAGCACGCCTTGGCGGAAAGGTTCATCGGTTCAGGACGCTTCATCGTGGCACCTCTCAAGAAACAGAACAGAAGACAGCCGCGCTCACGTGGCCATCCCGACAGGGTTGAGCTGGAATCCCATGGCAGCAGCGCGACGTTTGAGAGCGGCGATGCTGCGCTCGCGCTGCAGCTCTTCGTAACGCCGCTGGCCCTCGTCGACGAAGGCCTCGCCGCGGGTCAGCATGAAGTACACCAGCCGCGCCAGCTTGTGGGCCGTGGCAGTGTTGGCCTTGGGCTTGTCCATCCGAGAGCACAGCCGGCGGTAGAAGGCCCCCAGCGCCGAGTCGCTGTGCGACAGGCTCATGGCCGACATCTTCAACGCCTGGCGCACCCGGTTGGCCGAGCGTTTGGTCCGCGCCGAGATCACCTTGCCCCCGCTGATCTTGGTGGCCGGACACAGCCCCAGCCACGAGCAGAAGTGCTTGACGTTGGCAAAGCGGCTCAGGTCGGCACCTATCTCGCTGAGGATCTTCATCACCGAGTCCAGCCCCAGCCCGTTGATGCGCGTCAGGTCTGCACCAGCCCAGTTGGCCAACTGCTGGCGCGCGTCGTACTGCGCCCGCGCCTTGCTTCCCGCGCGCGGTGTCTTGCCGATGTCCACGATGGCCTCCGAGCGCTCGGTCAGCAACTCCCCCAGCTTGGTGTCGCACTCGGCCAGGTGGCCGGCGATATCGTCATACATCGCCAGCGCCTGCTTGAGCACGAACAGGTGCTCCTCACGCCAGTTGCCCGTGAGCGCACGCACAATCTCCTGCTCGCTGGCCTTCACGCGCCGGTGCCGGTGTCTGGCCAGCACCCCGGCATCACGCTCACCCGCCACGATGTCGCGGATGATGGCCTGGCCGGTCTGGCCCATCACGTCGGTGATCACCTCGGTGAGCTGGATGTTCATCTGCACCAGCGCCTTTTGCATGCGCTGCACCCAACTGGCCTGCTGCGTGAGCAGGACCTCGCGCTGGCGCGCCACCGCCCGGATCACCCGTACATCGCTGCCAGGGCGGAAAGCCGCGCGCAGCAGCCCGTAGCTCATCAGCCGCTGCAGCCACTGGCAGTCCTGCACGTCGCTCTTGCGCCCGGGCACGTACTTCACCTGCCGCGCATCGACCAGCCATACCGCCAGCCCGCGCTGCTCCAGCACCTCGTACACCGGGATCCAGTACACCCCCGTGGACTCCAGCGCCACCACATCCACCCCGCACTCAAGCAGCCAATCTGCCAGGGCATGCAGATCGTCGGTCATCGTGCCCACCTCACGCACCGGCACATCCGTGCTGTGCGTCGGCACCGCCACCCAGTGGCTCGATGCCCCTACATCTATCCCCGCCGCATTGGCAAACACCAGATCTTCTCGCTTGCGTATCGCCATGATTTGCTCCACCATCGTTGCTGAACGGCAGAGCCACGGGAAACGTCGAAATCGACTCGATCTCTCAAACGGGATGCGGCTCGCGCCGCTCACCAATGTCACCGACGATTCCCAGACCATGCTCAGAGACGGGCTCACACCAAGGCGACGGCTATCGCCGTGGGCTTGCACCAATGACTTGTCGGTCATCTCGGCTCTGCCGTTCACCTTGTACCTCATGGACCCGTCGTTTCTTGCAGGACACCTGCCGCGCGCGCGGGGTTGGGTTGCTCAGAGGAAATCGACGCTGCCCAGGAACACCTGCCCGCGGCGTTCGCAGCAGGCATACGGCCGCCACAGCGCCCAGGCGTAGTCGCCTTGCTGGGCCTGGGTCAGCGTGCCGCTGTGGGGGAAGACCACGCAGGTGTTCGACAGACGAGGGGTCAGCTCCTGCCACTTCCCGGTGGAGGTATCGCCTTCGACCAGCGCCCCGGCCGGCCAGTAGCCGTCACGGGCGTTGGCGAGCAGTGGCTGGTACACGTGCAACTGCCCGCGGCGCGTGACGACATCGCCCGCGCGCTGGGCCACCACCGCCCCGGATTTGTGGTCGTCGGTCTGGTGCAGGAAGCCACCGCGTGGATAGACATTGCCCCAGAGGTTCATCGTGGTGCGCGCACCGACCTCACGCATGCCCGGAATCAACGCCTCCGGGTAGGCCATCTCGGGCACGTTGTAGCGCCAGGCCAGCGTGTCCAGGGTGCTGAGCAGATACGGCATGAAGGCCGTGCCCGCGCCTTGGCAGAAGTAGCCGGAGGACGAGGCGAACTGGTTGAACACCTCGCCGCCGGGATGGCCGATAACATCGCTGTTCTTGAATTTGGCGAGGTTGTTTTCATGATCCTCGTTCGTGGTGCCGTCCCCGCCGGCCTGGGCCGAAGGATTGGGCGTGCTCATGGCGCGCACTTCAACCCAGGGGTTCTCGCCGGTGTTCGAGTACGACGACACCACTGCATCGGGGATGTAGTGCCTGACCTTGACGGAGGTACGCACCGTGCAGCCGGTCCAGGTGCAATAGAGCCAGTAGCAGATACCCACCACCCGGTATTCCAGGCAATCGGGCGAAGCCACTGAACCCACGATGGTTGCCGTGTTCAGGGCGTAGCTGCCCGTGGCGCTAAGCAGCAGCACGGACGCGACAGCAGCTCGCATGCGGCGCAGAAGGTCGAATGGGGGGATCACGGTTCGGTCCTCCGGTGCTGTTCGATCCGCGCGATGGCGCGGGCCACGTCCGGCTCGCCATAGACCACATAGCGCTGGTCCACCACGACGGCCGGGACGGCGGTGATGCCCAGGCTCCATGCGTCCGTCACGCCCTGGTAGGCCGTCGCGATGCGCCGCTGAAGGTCAGTGCCTCCCTGGGTCAGCCGACGCTTGACCAGGGCTGTCGCCTGGTCGGGGTCGGTGGGCAGATTCGCCGAAAGCTCGGCCTCGATGCGCGGCGCTTCATCCAGCTCGATCAGCCGTTCGCCGCCCATGGTCTTGACCGGGTGGTGGCCGTCGGTGACGACCACCACGTCGGCGGCGAAGGTGACCGGGCTGAACACCGCCAGGGACGCCGGCAGCGCCACGGCCAGGCCAAGGGTTCGCCAGCCTGGTGCGAACCGGGTAAAAGCTGCTGGCATGTCATGCGCCCCGGAAGTTGATCAGGGCCATAGTCAAACGCCGAACCCCATGCGGTCCCAACAAACAATGCGCATCGCGGCCACCCCGCATACCTGCTTGTGTCGCCGCGAAGAAAAAGCGGAGGCCGAAGCCTCCGCGCTGATCAACGAAGCAGTGCAACACTTACAGCAGGCCGGACTCCGCAAAGGAGAACGGGGCACCCTGGCCGACGATGATGTGGTCCAGTACCCGCACATCGATGAGCGCCAGCGCGGCCTGCAGTTGCTGGGTCAGCACGCGATCCGCGATCGACGGCTCGGACATGCCCGAGGGGTGCTGATGTGCGAAGACCACCGCAGCGGCATTCAATTCCAGCACACGCTGTACGACGACACGCGGATAGACCGAAGTCGAGTTGATCGTGCCCCTGAACAACGGCTCGTAGGCCAGCACCTGATGCATGCTGTCAAGGAATACAGCGACGAATATTTCGTTGGGCTCGGCCACCAGCTTCACGTGCAGGTAGTCGCGCACGGCCGTGGGGTCGAGGAGTTTCGGACCCGCTTTGAAAACCCGCTTCTCCAGCAGTGCAATGGCTTGCTGGATGATCCAGTCCTCGTGCTGGGCAGCGATGGCGGAAAGCGACTCCAGGCAGGAGTCATTGACGACGAAAGACATGGCGAACCTCCAAATGGTGAGATCGGAGGGCGCGCGCC
>NZ_CAJYGK010000081.1 GCF_913773725.1 uncultured Aquabacterium sp.
AATTTCTTCAGCAAGGTGGCGGTGGACGACGAAGGCCGCTTCCAGTTCGCACCCGGCCACGCCGCGGCTGGCGCCATGGTGGAACTGCGCTTCGACATGGACACGTTGATTGCGATCTCCACCGCCCCCCACCCGCTGGACCCTGCTGCCGAATACGCACCGAAGAAGGTCGGCCTGGCCGCCTGGAAGTCCGGCCCGGCACCCGCCGACGATGCCTGCCGCGCCTTCCGTCCGGAGTGCGCCCGCGCGCTGCACAACGCCGACCTGTACTACCTCTGATCGGAGGATCACTTCATGAGCGCCACCGCCATCCGCATCCACGAGAGCCTGCTCGACCCGGCCCGTGCCGTGGTCGACGACACCCTGCCCTCCGGTGAACCGTATCTCCTGACCATCCGTCAGGGGCAGACCCTGCGCATCGTCGACCTTGAAGGCAACCAGGCCGTCGACGTGATCTTCTACAACGCGCAGGACCTGGCCGAGCACTACAGCGCCACCGACACCATGCTCGCGCAAGGTGGCATCTACCTGACCACGGGCTCGGTGCTGATGAGCAGCGAAGGCCGGCCCATGCTCACCATCGTGGCCGACACCTGCGGGCGCCACGACACACTGGGCGGCGCCTGCGCGGCCGAGAGCAACACCGTGCGCTACGCGCTGCAGAAGAAGTACATGCACAGCTGCCGCGACAACTACCTGATTGCCTTGCAGCACGCCGACATCGGGCTGGGCAAGCGCGACCTGGTGCCCAACGTCAACTTCTTCATGAACGTGCCCGTCACCGCCGATGGCCAGCTGACCTTTGCCGACGGCGTGTCGGGACCAGGCAAGTACGTCGAGCTGCGCGCCGAGATGGACATCCTGATGCTCGTGTCCAACTGCCCGCAGCTCAACAACCCCTGCAACGCCTACAACCCCACGCCGGCGCGCTTTCTGGTGTGGGACGCGGCATGAAGCGCGTGCATCGCGCCCTTGTCATCTGAAGCACTGCGGCCTGCGCGTTGCCCCGCGCCCGGCCCCCGACGGGACGACCCGTCGGGCTCCTTCCTGAAGGCAGGACGACCTGCCCGACCTCGGACACCCCGACCATGTCTGCCTCAGCCCCGCCCTCCGCGCCCCGCTTCGACACCGTGCTGATCGCCAACCGCGGCGCGATCGCCTGTCGCATCATCCGCACACTGCATGCCATGGGGCTCAAGGCCGTGGCCGTGTACTCGGAGGCCGACGCCGACGCGCGCCACGTGGCCCTGGCCGATGCCAGCGTCTGCATCGGGCCGGCGCCGGCCGCGCAAAGCTACCTGAACGCCGAACGCATCCTGGCGGCCGCCCGCGACACCGGCGCTGGCGCCATCCACCCTGGCTACGGCTTTCTGTCGGAGAACCCCGGCTTTGCCCAGGCCTGCGAAGACGCCGGCATCGCCTTCATCGGCCCGACACCCGATCAGATGCGGGCCTTCGGCCTGAAGCACACCGCCCGCACCCTGGCACAGCAACACGGCGTGCCACTGCTGCCCGGCAGCGAACTGCTGGACGACGCCGCGCACGCCCGGAGCGAAGCCGAGCGCATCGGCTACCCGGTGATGCTCAAGAGCACGGCCGGCGGTGGCGGCATCGGCATGCGGCTGGTGCGCGATGCCGCCGAGCTGGACGCGGCGTGGGAGGCGGTCGAGCGCCTGGCCCGCGCCAACTTCAAGGACGCGGGCCTCTTTCTCGAGAAGTTCGTCGAGCGCGCCCGCCACATCGAAGTGCAGCTGTTCGGCGATGGCCGGGGCCACGTCGTCGCGCTGGGTGAACGAGACTGCTCGGCGCAACGTCGCAACCAGAAGGTGGTGGAAGAAACCCCCGCGCCCGGCCTGGCTGACGACACCCGTTCGGCCTTGCTCGCCGCCGCCGTGCGACTGGGTCAGGCAGTGAGCTACCGCTCGGCCGGCACCGTGGAGTTCGTGCTGGACGCCGACACCGGCGCCTTCTACTTCCTCGAGGTCAACACCCGGCTGCAGGTGGAGCACGGCGTGACGGAGCAGGTCACCGGCGTCGACCTGGTCGAGTGGATGGTGAAGCTCGCACGAGGCGACGTCTGGCCCCTGCAGGCGCCCACACCGCGCGGCGCGTCCATCCAGGTGCGCCTGTACGCCGAGGACCCGGCACGGGGCTTCCAGCCGAGCGCCGGCGTGCTGACGGAGGTGGCCTTTCCCGAAGGCGTGCGGGTGGATGGCTGGGTGGACGCGGGCACCGAGGTGCCGTCGCATTACGACCCGATGCTCGCCAAGCTCATCGTCACGGCCGACACGCGGGACGAGGCCGTTGCCCGGCTGCAGCAGGCCCTGGCCGCCACGCGGCTGTCCGGCATCGAGACCAACCTGCGCTACCTGCGCGCACTGACGGCGGCGCCGGTGTTCGTCGACGGGCGCGTCGTGACCCGCAGCCTGGGCGAGTTCGCCTGGCGTCCCCGCGCGCTCGAGGTGCTGGACGGCGGCGTGCAGACCACCGTGCAGGACTGGCCCGGCCGGATCGGCTACTGGGACATCGGTGTGCCGCCTTCCGGCCCGATGGACGACCTGCACCTGCGCCTGGCCAACCGGCTGGTGGGTAACCCCGAGGGTGCACCGGCGCTGGAATGCACGCTGGGCGGCCCGTCGCTCAAGGCGCACGCCGACCTGGTCGTGGCCCTGGCCGGCGCGCCGATGCCGGTCAAGCTCGATGGCCAGCCGCTGTCTTTCGACGAGGCGTTTCACCGGCCTCTGCACCTGCGCGCCGGCAGCGTGCTCAAGCTCGGCACCGTGGCCGCAGATGAGGGTGGCGCGCGCACCTACCTCGCCGTGTCGGGGGGGCTGGATGTGCCTGACTACCTGGGCAGCGCCAGCACCTTCACGCTGGGCCAGTTCGGCGGCCACGCCGGCCGCACGCTGCGCACGGGCGACATGCTGCACGTGAACGGCGAACGTGCGCTCGACATGGCGCTTGCATCGACAAGCAGCCTGACCGCCGCGACCACGGCCCCGGCCCTGCCCCGCCACTGGGACATCGGCGTGCTCTACGGCCCTCACGGCGCCCCCGACTTCTTCACACCCGACGACATCGCCACGTTCTTCGGCACCGACTACCAGGTGCACTACAACAGCAGCCGAACCGGCGTGCGCCTGATCGGCCCGAAGCCGCAGTGGGCGCGCACCGACGGAGGCGAAGCCGGCCTGCACCCTTCGAACATCCACGACAACGCCTACGCCATCGGCGCAATCGACTTCACCGGCGACATGCCCGTCATCCTCGGCCCGGACGGCCCCAGCCTCGGCGGCTTTGTGTGCCCGGCCGTGGTCGTGGCCGCCGAGCGCTGGAAGCTCGGCCAGCTCAAGGCCGGCGACACCGTGCGCTTCCATGCCCTGCATGCCGAGCAGGCAGCCACACTGCAAGCAGCGCAGGATGCGTTCCTGGCTGCGGTCGGACCGCTGGAACCGGCCTTCCCGGTCGATACCACGGCACCGGCACCTGCAGGCACGCACGCCACCGCCAGCTTCGCCGCACTCCCCACTGGCGTCCCGGCCGCCGAGGTGGCTCACACACTGAGCCCCATCCTCCACCGGCGCGACGCCGCCAGGGGCCCGCGCGGCGACCGCCCTGCCCGCTGCATCCGCCAGGCGGGCGACCGCTACCTGCTCGTCGAGTTCGGCCCGCTGGTGCTCGACCTCGAACTGCGCATGCGCGTGCACGCGCTGATGCTGGCCCTGCAGCGCCAGCGTGATGCCGGTGAGCTCGCTGGCCTGATCGACATGACGCCGGGCATCCGCTCGCTGCAACTGCACTTCGACCCGGCCCGCCTGACCCGCACCGCCCTGCTCGCGGCCATCGACGCGGCCGAAGACGGCCTGCCCCCCGTGGACGACCTGGAAGTGTCCAGTCGCACCGTGTGGCTGCCCCTGTCGTGGGACGACAGTGCCACGCGCGAGGCCATCGACAAGTACATGCAGTCGGTCCGGCCCGACGCGCCCTGGTGCCCCAGCAACATCGAGTTCATCCGCCGCATCAACGGGCTGGACAGCATCGAGCAGGTGCAGCGCACGGTGTTCGATGCGCGCTACCTCGTCATGGGCCTGGGCGACGTCTACCTGGGTGCCCCGGTGGCCACGCCGCTCGACCCTCGCCACCGCCTGGTCACCACCAAGTACAACCCGGCCCGCACCTGGACACCCGAGAACGCCGTGGGCATCGGCGGTGCCTACCTGTGCGTCTATGGCATGGAGGGGCCCGGCGGCTACCAGTTCGTCGGCCGCACCGTGCAGATGTGGAACCGCTGGCGCGACGCCCGCCAGGGCGCGGCCGACTTCGAACCCGGCAAGCCGTGGCTGCTGCGCTTCTTCGACCAGATCCGCTTCTATCCCGTCAGCGAGGCCGAACTGCAGCAGATGCGGCGGGACTTCCCGGCTGGCCGCATGAAGCTGCGCATTGAAGAAGGCACCTTCAGCCTGGGCGCTTACCGGCGCTTCCTGCAGGACGAGGCCGAGTCGATCGCGGCGTTCCGCACCACCCAGCAACAGGCCTTCCACGACGAGCGGGAACGCTGGAAGGCTTCCGGTCAGGATGGCAGCCTGAGCGAGCCGGACACCGCCCCTGCTGCGGCCGAGGACGCCTTGCCCGACGGCGCATCGGCGGTGGCCAGCCCGGTGCCGGGCAATGTGTGGAAGGTTTTGGTCCAGCCAGGGGATACCGTGACCGAGGGCCAGACCCTGGCGGTGGTCGAATCCATGAAGATGGAGTTCCCGGTGCCCGCCACGACGGATGGCACGGTGCTGTCCGTGCGCTGCCAGGAAGGCAGCGGTGTGACGTCAGGGCAGACGCTGGTGGTGCTGTCGGCCTCGTGATGCGTGGGGCGGCCCCGGCGCGGCGAGGGCTCAGCCCCTGAGCCGTCCGACGTAGCGCTGTTCAACCTTGCGGTCGCGTTCACGGCCAGCGTCGGCCTCCAGCATGCTGTCCGGCCAGGACGTCGCTGAGGGCTCGGGCGCCACGGGGCGGACCACGCGAGGGCGCAAGGGCTGCATGGCCGCGTCCAGCTTGTCGGCCAGCGCCACCAGCTCTTCATCCCCGTCAGCCCGGCACAAGCGCACCACTTCGGATGCATAGGCCAGGTTCTGGGCCATCCACTCGGTGTCCGTCACCCGGCCGGTCTTGCGGCGCAACAACACGTGGATGCGGGCGGCCAGGGCGATGCGCGCACTGTCTTGACTCATGCAAACGAACTCCAACTGCACAACGGCCTGAAGGCAAGCAAGATGCAGACCGCCTCAGGGGTAACCCGGTTGTTGACCGATGTCACGCCTGCGCGCCCCGCGTGCGCCAGAATGGCGCGTCATCCCTTGCTCGGGCCGGCGCCGGCATCCTGCCGGGTGCAGGCCCGCACCGTCACCATGCGCCCGCTGCTCCAGCCCCTCGCCCCCGAGATCGACGACCCCATGGCCCTGCTGGAGGCGTGCCACGACAAAGTGCGCCGCTTCGCGCGCCTGACCGAACGCCTGATCGACCACGTGGCCCGCAAGGGATCCGATGCCGAGGCCCGCGAGGCGGCTGCTTCGGTATTGCGTTACTTCGATCTGGCCGCGCCGCTGCACCATGACGACGAGGACGTCGATCTGTTTCCGGCACTGCAGACGCTGGCCGATCCGAACGTGAACGCCAGCATGGCTCGCCTTCAGGCCGAGCATGACGATCTGGGCGCGTTGTGGCAGGCGGGCCGCCCATGGCTCGAGGCCGTCCGGGATGGCTTGGCATCAGGGCCAGGCCCTGTGCCTGCCGCCCTGCGCGAGCTGACCGTGCGTTACCCGGCGCACGCCGACGCCGAGGAGGCCGAAATCTACCCGGCCGCCACCCGGCTGACCGACGCCCAGCGCCGCGCCCTCAGTGCAGCGATGGTCGCCAGGCGGCACGTGGCCTGACCTGCGCGCGTTCAGCGCAGCCTGCGGGCGCTGCGACGCGCGAAGTAGAACCACTCCTGCCCCACGTCGGCCGCGGGGTTGGGAAACACCACCCAGCCGTCGTCGGGCGCGCTCAGCACCTGTCCGTCGTGCCGCCAACCGATCGGCTGGCCGGCCCGGACCGGATCGAAGCTGCGCCATGGTTCAGCGAACCTGTCGCCGGCATGCAATCGGTCCGTGACGGACACAATGCGCATCACCTCGGGCTCGGCCACGGGCGGCGCCAGGGGCACTTCGGCCATCCCGAACCACGCCAGCGTCTGCCGGATGGCGTGCAGGCCAACCACAGCGCCCTCAGGGTCGCCGTGCACGCCGCATTCCAGGGTCACCCCGTAGCCGCCCACCGAGCGCATGTACTCGGTGGTGCCCACCCCGTACTGCGGATCGAGCGCGACCGCCGGCACCGTGCTCCCGGCGCGGGCCTGCCGCTCCGACACGCCGGCAGCATAGGTGTCCAGCCACCCCTCGACGAACCGGCGGGGCCCCAGGTGGGCGGCCCACGCGGCCTCCGCGTCGGCATGGGCAAAGGGCTCCAGCGGGCCGGTGTTGTTCTCCGGGCCCAGCATGGCGAACGGCTCGCCGGGCGTGTGGAAGGAGTGCAGATCGAGCAGCACATCGTGGGCCGCCAGCAAAGGGCACAGAACGTTGGCAATGCAGTCCTCGAACTCGCGTGGGTCGGGCTCCGGCCGCAAACGGCGGTTGAGGTTGCGCTCGCCCTGACGCGTGCCTTGCCGGTAAGCCAGCGGATTGGTCACCGGCACCAGCGTCAGGCACCCGCGTGTCAATTGCAGACGCCCGCTGTCCAGCTCCGGCAGCAAGGCTTCGATGGCCTGCGTGCCGCACGTTTCATTGCCGTGCACGGCACCCAGCACGATGAGTTTCGGGCCGGCCTGCAGCCCGTGAAACTGGTGTACCCGCAACGCGCTGGGCACCCGGGTAACGTCATGGAGTTCAGCCATGCCTGCAGTGTCGCACGGGTGGCCTGCCTCACGGCAGACTGCCCCGTCTCCGAGCGGGGATGCGCGCTCAGAACTCGTTGGCCAGCCGCTTGTAGCCCTGCACGAGTTCGTTGTTCGTGCGCGCCACGTCCTCGGAGAACTCGGACGCCGCCACACTGACGCGAGGAATGTCCTCGAGCTTGGTGCTGGGGCCGATGCGCTCGGTGGACGGCACGTAGAAGCCGGCCGGCAGGTCAATGCCATCGACCACCGCGTTGTGCCGCACCACGCAGCCCGCGCCGATGCGGCAGTTGAACAGCACGCTGTTGAAGCCGATGAAGGCGCCGTCGCCGACCTCGCAGGGGCCGTGCACGATGGCGCGGTGTGCGATCGAGGTGCGCTCACCGATGGTCACGGCCGCGCCCGACTTCGAGTGGATCACCACGCCGTCCTGGATGTTGGAGTGGGCGCCGATGACGATCGGCTCCATCTCGCCGCTGCCGTCGACTTCGTCGGCGCGGATCACGGCGTAAGGCCCGATGAAGACGTTTTCATGGACGATGACCTTGCCGCACAGGATGGCCGTGTGGTCGACATAGGCCGACTCGTGCACCTGGGGCAGATCACCGGATGGGTTCTTGCGGAGCATGAATGAATTGGATCTTCTGGACGAAACTTACAAGCATACGCAGGAGCTCCAATCAGATAAAGTGATCTTTTTCGATGGTTTGCATCCGATCAAAGAATGAATACCCTGCGACTGCCCCGCGCCAGCCTGCAGCAGCTCCGCAGCTTCGAGGCGGTGGCCCGCCTGGGCGGCATCGGCAAGGCCGCAGAGGCCCTGCACCTGGCCCAACCCACCGTGTCCACCCAACTCAAGGAGCTGGCGCAGGCCTTGAACCTGCACCTGCTGGAGCCGGAAGGACGCGGCGTGCGGCTCACGCCGCATGGCGAGCTGCTGGCCGAGACCGTGCGGGACCTCTTCGCGCGCTGGCGCCGCTTCGAGGAAGACGCCCTGGCGATGCAGGGTTTGCAGAAGGGCCGACTGAAGCTGGCGGCCGTCACGACCACCGAGTACTTCATCCCTGACCTGCTCGGCCCCTTTGCGCGGCAGTACCCCGGGCTGCGCATCGACCTCGCCGTCGAAAACCGCGACGCCGTGATCCAGCATCTGGCACGCGGCGAGGTGGAGCTGGCGGTGATGATGCTGCCACCCGCCGACCTGGCGCTGGAACGCTGGCCCTTTCTGGAGAACCCCCTGGTGCTGATTGCACCGGCTGGCCACCCCCTGGCGCAGCGCAGCCGCCTGCGCTTGAATCAGGTCATCAAAGAGGCCCGCCTGACACGCGAACCCGGCTCCGGCACCCGGCAGGCCACGGACCAGTATCTGGCTGCGCAGGGGGTGAGTTGGCCCGCCCGGCTGGCGCTCGGCAGCAACGAGGCGATCAAGCATGCGGTCGCGGCCGGGCTGGGGCTGGCCATCCTGTCGCGTCACACGCTCGGCCCCGACCCGGCCACACAAGGCCTGGTCGAACTGAAGGTCTCAGGGCTGCCGATCCGGCGGATGTGGCACGTGGTGTGGCGCAGCGACCGCAGCCTGTCTCTGCCTGCGCGCACCTTTCTGTCGGCGCTGCGTCAGCAGTTCAGTCACAGCAAACCGAGTGGTCCGCCCGACGCCACCGCCGGTGTCACGCCGACATGATGACCGGCCCGCCCTTCGCCACGGCCCGCTGATAGGCCGCACGGGCCTCGACCCGCGCCAGCCAGGCCCGCATGGCCGGTGCCGGCGCCGGGTTGCGCGACAGCAGGGCCGCCACCGCAAAGCTCATCTGGAAATCGGCCAGGCTGATCTGCTCACCGGCAAACCAGGGATGGCGGGAGAGATGGTCCTCGATGAAGGCGGACGCCGATGCCAGGTTGGGGTCGATCAACTTGGCCTGCACCTGCTGGCACAGCTGACGGGCGATGGGCCGCACGAAGAACGGCATCGGCTGGGTCGGGATGGTCATGAACACCAGCTTCATCACCAGCCAGTTCATCAGCGAACCCTCGGCATAGTGCATCCAGAAGCGGGCCTGATGGTGCGCTTCCGTGCCCCGAGCCGGCACGAGGCCGGCGAGCTCACCCTGAGCCCGATCGCCGTGGCTTTCGGCCAGGTACTCGAGGATGGCCCCGGATTCGGCCACGACCCGGTCGCCATCGGTGATGACGGGCGATTTGCCCAGCGGATGCACGCGCTTGAGTTCGGCCGGCGCGAGCCGGGTACGAGGATCGCGCTTGTACAGCTTGATCTCATACGGCAGACCGAGCTCTTCGAGCAACCACAGCACGCGCTGCGAACGGGAGGTTTCGAGGTGGTGAACGATGATCATGGGCGCGAAGCCTACACGCCCTCACGCCCCATGTCACCGCCCAGGACCTGATAGAGGGTGGCCAGGGCCGACAGCCTGTTGTAGCGGTTCAGCGCCAGGTTGTTCTCGGCTGCCCTGCGGGTTTCCTGGGCGTCCAGCCAGGTCTTGAGCGGCACCGCGCCGCTGCGGTAGCGGATCTCGCTGAGGCGCTCGGCCTGGCGGGCCGCCTCGACCGCTTCGGACAGGCGCGCCCCCTGGTCCTCGAACTGTCGCCGCGCCGACAAGGCGTTCTCGACCTCGCTCAGCGCGGTGTACCAGGCCTGGCGGTAGCTCAGCACGCTCAGCTCGTAATCTGCCTGGGAGATGGCCGTGTTGCGGCGCACATCGCGCCACTGCACGAAAGGCAGCGTCAGGCCGGCCCCCAAGGTGCCGACGGGATCGGTCAGCACCTTGGACAAGGCCGTCGTGGCGGTGCCCACGCTGCCGGTCAGCGTGAGCACCGGGTAGGCAGCCGCGCGGACCGCGTCCACCGTCGCGTAGGCCGACTTGAGCCGCCACTCGGCCGCCTGGACGTCCGGCCTGCGGGTCAGCAACGACGCAGGCAGGCCCGCTGGCACCTCGGGCAAGGGCCCTTCGGGCAGCAACTGGCTTTCCTCCATGGCCACACCGGGCGGGCCGTCAAAGAGGATGGCCAGCGCGTTGCGCGCCTCGACCCGCTGCTGCAGCCACTGCGTGTGCGCGGCCTCCTGGGCCGCCAGGGTCTGGCGGGCCTGGGCCAGCTCCAACCCCGATGCAGCGCCGGCCCGGGCCTGGGCCTCCACCAGCCTCAACGTCTGCCGGGCGTAGTCGATGCTCGCCTGGCTCGCGGCCACGCGCTGGTTCAGGTAGGCCACCTGCCAGTAGGTCCGGGCCGTGGTGGCCACCAGCGCCTGGGCCGTGGCCTGCCGGTCCTGGGCCGTGGCCATCGCCTCCCATTCCGAGGCCTGGCGTGCGGCCGCCAGTCGCCCCCACAGATCCAGCTCCCAGCTCACACTGCCCGTCAGCGCACTGGTGCGGGTCAGGTTGCCATCGCCGTCCAGTTGCCGACTGCCCTGGGTGGAAGCGCGCACCGCCACGGTGGGCAGTTGCGCACTGGCCGCGTTGCCCGCCACCAGCTGTGCACGCCGCACCCTCAAGGTGGCCTGCGCCAGGTTGTTGTTGCGGGCCAGCGCTTCGTCGATCAGGCGCACCAGCAGCGGGTCGTTCATGTCCTGCCACCACGGCGAGGGGCGGACCTCGCCTTGCTGCGCGCCCTGGGCTTGCTGGTAGGCCGCGGGCTGCTGCACCGGCGGCACCTCGGGGGCGCCGCGGTAGGTGGCACACCCGCTCAGCACGGCCAGTGTCACGGCCGTCAGGCTGAGGGAAAAGGATCGTGATGCGCGATTCATCATGAATGGCTGAAATGCAAGAGGCCAGGCGGACGGGGGCGGCAAAAGAGAAGGCGACATGGCGGCGAGCCCTTCATTGTCGGGCGAGCGCCACGACCGGATCGAGCCGGGCCGCGTTGCGCGCAGGCAGGAAACCGAACACCACACCGATCAGCGTCGACACGCCGAATGCCGCCACGATCGACGCGGTGGAGTAGACCATGCTGAAGTTGCCGCCCAGACGGTCGAAGACCTCGCCGATCAGCAAGGCGATGCCGATGCCCAGCACCCCGCCGATCAGGCACACCAGCACGGCCTCGATCAGGAACTGGCGCAGGATGTCGCTCTGACGCGCCCCGACCGCCATGCGCACCCCGATCTCCTGCGTGCGCTCGGTGACCGACACCAGCATGATGTTCATCACCCCGATGCCGCCCACGACCAGCGAGATCAGCGCAATGGCCGAGACGAGCAGCGTCATGGTCTGCGTGGCGTTGTCGATGGTCTGCCGGATGCTGTCGCTGTTGCGCGTGAAGAAGTCCTGCACGCCATGGCGCTGCGTCAGCAGGGCCACGATGCCTTGCTCGGCTGCGGCACTCGGCACCTGGTCGCTGATGCGCACGGTGATGTTGCGCAGGTGATCCTGCCCCAGCATGCGCTTCATCGCCGTGGTGTAGGGCACCCAGATGTTGAGCGCATCGCTGCTGCCCATGGCCGACTCCAGCGGCGCGGTCACGCCGATCACGCGTACCGGCACACTGCCCAGGAAGATGACCTGGCCGACTGCCTCCTCGCCGGGCGAGAACAGCGCCCGGCGGGTGTTCGGGTCGATCACTGCCTCCTGCCCCAGACGGGCCACGCTGCTGGCGTCGAAGCCCTGTCCGTCGGCCAGCGTGTAGCCCTTGACGCGGAAAAACGATTCGCTGACACCCGACACGGTGGCCGTGGCCTCGATGTTGCCGCGTCGGCTGGTCACGCTCGTGCTGACGTTGGGGCTCACGCTGTCGACATAGATCAGACGCGCCAGGGCCTGGGCATCGGCGGGCACCAGGGTACGGATGGTGGCCGCGCGCCGGTCGCCGAAGTTGCGCCCCGGAAAGATGTCGATGGTGTTGGTGCCCATCGCACTGATGTCCTTGAGGATGCGCTCGCGCGAACCCTGCCCCAGCGCGACCACCGACACCACCGACGCGATGCCGATGACGATGCCGAGCATGGTCAGCAGCGTGCGAAGGCGGTGGCCCGCCATGGCGCGCAGGGCCATGGTGAGGGCCTCGGCCAGGCGGTCCCAGTGGGCGTGCAGCCACGATCCGGCAGCCCGGTCGCGCGCGGGTGGCGCGGCGGGCACCGGCGCGGCCTCGCCTTGCCGACGGTCGGCCACGATGCGGCCATCGCTGATCTCGATGATGCGCTGGGCGTGGCTGGCCACCTGGGCATCGTGCGTCACCAGGATGATGGTGTGACCGTCGGCATGCAGTTCGCGCAGGATGCGCATGACCTCGGCGCCACTGGCGCTGTCGAGTGCCCCGGTGGGCTCGTCGGCCAGGATGACGTCGCCGCCGTTCATCAGCGCCCGCGCGATGCTGACACGCTGCTGCTGGCCACCCGACAGCTGCCCCGGACGGTGTCCTGTCCGCTCGCCCAACCCCAGTCGCTGCAACAGGGCCTGCGCTCGCGCATGGCGCTCTGCGGGCGGCATGCCCGCGTAGATGGCGGGGATCTCGACGTTGCCCTCGGCCGTCAGGTCGCCCATCAGGTGATAGCGCTGGAAGATGAAGCCGAAATGCTCGCGACGCAGGCGCGCCAGCTCATCCGGCTCGAGGGCCGCGGTCGACTGCCCGGCCACCTCGTACGACCCGCGTGTCGGGCGGTCCAGGCATCCCAGGATGTTCATCAAGGTCGACTTGCCCGACCCCGAGGCGCCCATGATGGCGACCATCTCCCCGGCCTCGATGCGCAGGTCGATGCCTTTGAGCACCGCCACCGTGCCATCACCCGACGGGAACTCGCGCCAGAGGTCTTGCACCTCCAACAATGCCTTGCCCATGGTCGGCCCCATGTCAGAACATGGGCGGGCCACCGCGGCCCGACTGGGCCGGCTTGCCGCTCGCATCCCCGATCACGACCCGCTCGCCTTCCTTCAACCCCTCCAGCACCTGGGCCTGCACGCGGTTGTTCAGGCCCACGCGCACCTGCCGCGTCACCACCTGCTCATCCTGTCCGCGCGTGCCTTCCAGCACCTTCACGGTGTAGCGGCCGTCCTTGCCACGCGCACCCAGGGCCGTGGCCGGCACCACCAGCGTCGCCGGTGCCCGCGAGGCCACCACCGAGACCTGCGCCGTCATGTCGATGCGCAGCTTGTGATCCGGATTGGGGACGGTGAAGCGCCCGTTGTAGTAGATGGCCGAGGTGGTCGACGAGCTGCTGCTGGTCGCGCTCGTGGTGCTCGATGTCTCGGCCTGTTCGGCCTCGGTCGAGGGCTCGATGCTCAGCAGCCGGGCGTCGTAACGCCGGTCGGGCTCGCCCATGATGGTGAAGTACACCGGCATGTCCGGCTTGATCTTCACGACATCGGCTTCCGAGATCTGAGCGCGGATCAGCATGGTGTCGAGTTGCGCCAACTTGATCAGCGTGGGCGCAGATTGCGCTGCGTTCACGGTCTGGCCTTCCTTGCGCACCACGGCGATCACCACGCCGTCCATCGGCGCGACGATGCGCGTGTAGCCGAGGTTGGTTCTGGCCGTGTCGACCGCAATGCGCGCCTGTTCGATCTGGGCGTCCAGCTCCGCCAGGGCCGCACGCGTGGTCTCCACCGTGGCCTGCGCCGCCTCCAGATCAGCTTTTGAGCCAGCATCCTCCTTCACGAGGGCCTGAACCCGCCGCAGTGCCAGCTCGTATTGCACCAGCTGGGCCTGTCGCGAGCGCTTCTGTGCCGCGAGCACGGCGACCTGCGCCTCGGCGTTGCGCAAATCGTTCTGCTGCTTGGTCGAGTCGATCTCGGCGACCAGATCCCCCTTGCGGATGGCCTGCCCCAACTCGACATGCAGCTTGCGGATCTGGCCCGTGGCCTGAGCACCGACATCGACCTGCTGGATGGCCTGGATTGAGCCCGTGGCCAGCACGGTGTCCTCCAGATCCTGCCGGGTGACCGGCGCCGTGATCACCTGCGGTGCCGGCGGCGGCGTGAAGTACTGCTTGCGCACCCACCACCCTGCGCCCAGAAGGAAGACGACCAGGACCCCCAATCGCCAGCCCTTGAACCACCCTGTTCTTGTGTTCATCTTGCTCATGCGGGCAGTGTGCGCCCGCCCGGTTGACGTTCAGCAAAGCGCAGGTTAATGCAATGTAAAGTCAACCGGGTGTCACACCGAACGCCGCCAGGCTAGAACCCCACCTGTCCGGACACGTACAGCCCTTGTTGTTGACGCTGGCCCACGATCTGGCCCAGGTTGACCCAGGCGGCCGTCAGGCTGGCATGCGGCAAAGGAAACCAGGCCACGAACATGTCCCATGCCGCTTCCTCACGCAGCGCAGCCGTGGCCGCATCACGGGTCTGGAGCGCATTCGGCCGCGCCCGGTATTCGGCGCCCACCACCAGGTCATCTCGCAACATCAGTCCCAGACTGACTTCCAGCATCGGCCGGAACCCGACCTGTGACGGGCCACCAAAGCCGATGAGGCCGAAGTGATTGGCGCGCGTCCACCGAACGGCCGCGTTGGCCAGCACATTCAGGCCGCCCGCTGCGCCCAGCCACAGCTTCGTCGCGGCCACATACACGTCGTTGCCGGCAAGGTCGCGCGCGCCGAGACTGCGCACCAGCCCCCCATCCGCCGTCTGCTTGTGCATGACGCCGACGCTCACTTGTGGATACCACCGATCCTGGTCGTAGACGGCGTCCCCCACCAAACGGAGCTTGGCCCCCACCGTCGTCATCTCCAGCGACCGATCCGGCACGACGTCCCCCCGCCCGGAAGCTCCATCGCGACAGGCTCAGCTCGAGTCGGTCCCTCACGCCGATGGCCACGCCTGCCGCCCTCAGCGCGTAGCCGGCCTGGGTGGACAGGTGGGTCACATGGACCGACGCACCCGTCTGGTCGCTGCTGCCACGCCCGCCGATCACGGCCCACGGCACCAGCCCCCCGCCGGCCGCGCCCTCCACCTGTGTCACCCCGTAGGTGCCCAGCAAGCGGTCGCCCGCATGGACCGGCCCGGCCAGCGCCATGGCGGCCGCGGCAGCAAACGCCGCCCAAGGGCCGCGACCCGCACACATCGGCTTGGAATGAACGTCGACCGACCGACACCGAGAACAAAGCATGTTGTGCGATCCTGCAAGAAACCGACCGAAAGTCCGGGTTGTTCAGCACCTCTTATCGGTCCTGGATCGGCAAAGATGAAGGCACGCAACCCTGTTCCGCGTTTCCGCGGGGGGATCATGCTCGCCTCATGCGCTGCCGCCCTCTGATCTGCATTCCTTTCTGTCTTCTGGTGCTGCTCTCGGCATGCGCGGCGCCATCCCGGGCCCCGCTCTACCAGCGCCTGGGTGGAGAGGCCAACCTGCGCAGCTTCATCGGCCGAACGCTGGATCGCATGGCGAGCGACCCGCGCGGGGGGCGCTCCTTCGACGGGATCAACATGCAGACGCTCAAACTCAATGTCGGCAACCACGTCTGCCAGGTGGCCGACGGCCCCTGCATCTACGACGGCGAGACCATGGTCAACGCCCACGCTCAGTCGGACATCGGGGGGACCGAGTTCGACATGATGGTCGCCATCCTGCGCGAGGAGATGGTCCGCGCCGGCGTTCCACAGGACGCGCGCAACGAGCTGCTGCGCCGTCTGGCACCAGCGCGCCGCGACATCGTTGTCCGATGAGCCTGACCCCACCTTCCTTCATGCGCGCCTTCCTCCGCCCCCATGCAATCAGCCCTGCGATCACGGGCGCCTGCTTCCTCTCCCCGCTCCTTGCCCTGGCCGCACCTCAGGTCTTCGTGGTGACAGACGGCGCAGGACAGCCCGTTCGGGCCGCCGCACTGTCCGTGTTCGTGCACGGTGCTCCCGCTGCGGCGCCCCCGGGCACCCTGGCTGTGATGGGCCAGCGAAACAAGTCCTTCGATCCCTCGATCCTCGTGATCCAGACCGGCACCCAGGTCAGCTTTCCGAATTTCGACACCGTGCGGCACCACGTGTACTCGTTCTCGCCGACGCGCCCGTTCGAGATCAAGCTCTACAGCGGCACGCCGGCTCAGCCGGTTCTGTTCGACAAGCCGGGCACCGCCACGCTGGGCTGCAACATCCACGATCGCATGCTGGCCTTCATCCACGTCGTGGACACGGCGCATTTCGGCCTGTCCAACCCAGAGGGACACGTGACGCTGGACCTGCCGGTGGGAGAGCACCTGGCTCGCGTCTGGACCCCTGCCATGGGTGAGAAGAGCGCCGGACAGGCGTGGCGTTTTTCAACCGGCCGGGGCACCGTCACGCTGAAACTGGTGCCGCCCTGACCCGATCGGGGGCACCGTCACACGCCGTTCACATTCGGCCGCGATACTGTGCATGTCGACGGCCCCACGGGCCACGGGAAACACCACAGATTCTGCCGACGGACGCCGCGGAGAGCCCCTGTGTCCCGACGACACCCCAGCTCGGCCTGCCTCACTCGGCAGGCCGTTGTTTTTGCAGCAGCGCCAGCACCAGGGCCACCCGGGCCTGCGCTGGCGTCAGCGGGCCGCACGCGGGCCAGCGATCCCCCTCCCGCGCCATCACCCCCCCCTTCGCCACCCGCGTGCTGCGCCACACCGCGACGCCTTGGGCTTCGGCACGGCGCAAGGCGGCCTCCAGCGCTTCGTGCACCGTGCCATGGCCGGTGCCCGCCACGATCAACCCCCGCAATGGCGACTGCGGCGTCCCGTGTGCGCACAGGGCGTCCACCACCCAGCCATCGGCATCGGCATGGCTGGTGATCACCTCGACACGCGGTGGCTCGGCCACGGACATCCGGCTCCACCCCATCCCGTCGCACGGTGGCCAGGGCCGGCTCCAGCCCTCGGCACCACAGGGCATGCCGTTCTCTCGCAGATCTGCCAGGGGCGCCACCTCGCCCCCGTTGAACGCATCCACAGCCAGAGTGTGCACCTTGCGAACCGCCGCGCCCGGCCACACCCGCCCGCCGAGCACCGCCACCACGCCGCCCAGGCCGTCTTCGGCTGCAGCGCGCGCCACCCGCACCGCATCACGCAGGTTGGCCGGTCCATCGGCATCCGGCGCCGTCGCAGGACGCATCGCCGCGGTCAGCACCACGGGCTTGCGACCATCGTGCAGGGCCTGCAACAGCCAGGCGGTCTCCTCCAGGGTGTCCGTCCCGTGGGTGACCACCACCCCGGCCACATCTGTGCGGGCCAGCGCCTGGTCCAAAGCTGCTGCCAGCGCCTGCCAGACCGCCCAGCGCATGTCCTTGCTGTCGATCTGCGCCACCTGCATCCATTCCAGCGCTTCCGCGGCCAGCTCGGGCACGGCGGCCAGCAGTTCCCCCACATCGCGCTGCGCCGCAACGTAATGCCAGGACCGAGCGGGGTCAGAGCCCGTCCCGGCGATCGTCCCCCCTGTCCCCAGAATCACCACTTTGCGCATCGGTCTTTCCGTTCTCGCTACTGGACAAAGCCACAGCCCTGTATAAAATGACAGCCACAACGACAGCTTCCGTCATCGGGCCGCCCTGCGATGCAGAACGATAAACCCAAACTCACGCCGCGCCAGCAGCAGATCTTCGAACTGATCCAGCAGGCCATCGCGCGCACCGGCTCCCCGCCCACGCGGGCCGAGATCGCGTCCGAACTGGGATTCCGTTCGGCCAACGCCGCTGAAGAGCACCTGCAGGCACTGGCTCGCAAGGGTGTGATCGAACTCGTGGGAGGCACATCGCGGGGCATCCGGCTCAAGGCCGACACGCTGCGCCACATCAACGAAGGCCGGCAACGCGCCTCCTCGCGTTCCGAAGGTGCACTGCCTTTCACCCTGTCTCTGCCCGGGCTCGAACAACTGGTGCTGCCCCTCGTGGGGCGCGTGGCCGCGGGCCAGCCTATCCTGGCTCAGGAACACGTCGAGCAGACTTATGCAGTCGAGCCCAGCCTGTTCAGTCGACGTCCCGACTACCTGTTGCGCGTCAAGGGCATGAGCATGAAGGACGTCGGCATCCTGGATGGGGACCTGCTCGCCGTGGCCCGGGCACGTGAAGCCCGTAACGGCCAGATCGTGGTAGCCCGGTTGGGCGACGAAGTGACGGTCAAGCGTTTTCAGCGAACGGCAGAGGGCGTCATGCTGCTGCCAGAGAACCCCGACTTTCAACCCATCCTGGTGCCACCCGAGCACCCCGACTTCGAGCTCGAGGGGCTGGCGGTCGGCCTGATCCGCAATCAGCTCTTGAACTGAGCGCCGGCACCTGTCGGTGCCGTTGTCCTGGTCACCGCACGGGTGGCGGGCATTCGCACGCATCTACAGCGTGCAATCCCGTGCGCTGACCTTCTTTCGAATCCTGCCGAACTTCGTCAGCAGTCAGGAGTTCACCATGATTCATCATTTCGCTCGGGCCCTGGCCGTACGCGAACAGGCGCCTCGCCCTCTGCCTCAGGAGCCGTTCTGGTCGCAGGACAGCGCCCACGGCCCTGCGACAACCGAGGACAAGGGGCAGCGTCGGCCCATCCGACCGAGACCATTGACCCCCTGGCAGGTGCGCCCTGCACCGGGTGGCGCCTCGGACACGCCCTCTTCCCCGAACGAGCAGCCCACGGTAGACAGCGCACACCTGAGCGGGCACCGGGCCTCCGCATGCGGGGTCCGCATTTGCACCGACCCCGCCGATGCGCGACGCACGGTGATCGCAGGGCGCTTCGCAGCGGTCTGTGCCGCGCTCGACCGACTGGTGCGCGAGCAGGAAGCCCTGGCCTGACGCGTCCCGCGCGGAGAGAACACAAAAAAACCCGCCAGGGGCGGTGCCCCGGGCGGGTTGGGACAGCCGGCGATCCTGTGCCGGCGGTGGATCCGGGATAGATCAGCCCATGTGCAGACCGCCGTTGACCGAGAAATCGGCGCCGGTGGCAAAGCCGGCTTCCTCGCTGGCAACCCACGACACCATCGACGCGATTTCCTCGGGCGTGCCCAGGCGCTTGACAGGGATCGTGGCGACGATCTTGTCGAGCACGTCCTGGCGGATGGCCCGCACCATCTCCGTGCCGATGTAACCCGGCGACACCGTGTTCACCGTCACGCCCTTGTTGGCCACTTCCTGGGCCAGGGCCATGGTGAAGCCGTGCATGCCGGCCTTGGCTGCCGAGTAGTTGGTCTGACCGAACTGGCCCTTCTCGCCGTTCACCGAGCTGATGTTGACGATGCGACCCCAGCCCCGATCGACCATGTCGTCGATGACCTGCTTGGTCACGTTGAACAGGCTGTTCAGGTTGGTGTCCATCACGGCATCCCAGTCCGCCTTCGTCATCTTGCGGAACATGCCATCTCGTGTGATGCCTGCGTTGTTCACCAGCACATCGATCGGGCCGTGCTCGGCCTTGGCCTTGCGGAAGGCTTCCACGGTCGACTCCCAGTCGGCCACGTTGCCCACCGAAGCGTAGAAGGTGTAGCCCAGCGCCTTCTGCTCGTCGAGCCACTTGACGTGGTCGCGGCTCGGGCCGCAGCCGGCGATGACCTTGTAGCCATCTTTGTGAAGGCGCTGGCAGATCGAGGTGCCAATGCCGCCCATGCCACCGGTCACGTATGCCACTTTCTGAGTCATGTCTATCTCCTCTTCCAAAGGTGTTTGTGGTGTCGCCGAACAGAAAACCGTGAACTCAACGCTCGATGGTCAGGGCCACGCCCATGCCACCACCGATGCACAACGAGGCGATGCCCTTCTTGGCATCACGGCGCCCCATCTCGTGCAGCAGCGACACGAGGATGCGACAGCCCGACGCACCAATGGGGTGCCCAATGGCGATCGCACCGCCGTTCACGTTGACCTTGCTGGTATCCCAGCCCATTTCCTTGTGCACGGCGCATGCCTGAGCGGCAAACGCTTCGTTGATTTCGAGGAGGTCGAGCTCGGCGGGCGTCCAGCCGGCACGCTGGAGCGCACGGCGCGAGGCCGGCACCGGCCCCATGCCCATCGTGGCCGGGTCCAGGCCAGCACTGGCGTACGAAGCAATACGGCCCAGCACGGGAAGCTTGAGTTCGGCCGCCTTGGCCGCCGACATCACCATCACGGCGGCAGCGCCGTCGTTGATGCCCGAGGCGTTGCCCGCCGTGACCGAGCCGGCCTTGTCAAAGGCGGGACGCAGGCCGGCCAGCGCTTCGGCGCTGGTCTTGCGGTTCACGAATTCATCGGTGTCGAAGACGACCGGGTCACCCTTGCGCTGCGGGATCACGACCGGCACGATCTCGTCCTTGAAACGACCCGCTTCGATGGCCGCCGCCGCCTTCTGCTGCGAAGCCAGGGCCAGTGCATCCTGCTCTTCGCGGCTGATGCCGTACTGCTTGGCCACGTTTTCGGCGGTGATGCCCATGTGGTACTGGTTGTAGACGTCCCACAGGCCATCGTTGATCATGGTGTCGACCATGGACCAGTTGCCCATGCGCATGCCGTCGCGCGAGTTCGGCACCACGTGCGGCGACAGGCTCATGTTCTCCTGACCACCGGCGATCACGATCTCGGCATCACCGTCGCGGATGGCCTGTGCGGCCAGCATCACGGCCTTCAGGCCCGAGCCGCACACCTTGTTGATCGTCATGGCGGGCACCGAATTGGGCAGGCCTGCCTTGATGACGGCCTGGCGTGCCGGGTTCTGACCGCAACCTGCCTGCAGCACCTGGCCCAGGATCACTTCGCTGATCTGCTCCCCGGACACCCCCGTGCGGCGCAGCAGATCCTTGATCACGACAGCACCGAGTTCCGCGGCCGGGGTCTTGGCCAGGGTTCCACCAAATTTGCCCACTGCGGTCCGTGCGGCTGCAACGATGACGATGTCGGTCATGTGACGCTCCTGTCTCTCAGTCAATGTCAATGAAGAGCCCGTGCGCCGGGCTCATGCGGTTCAAGCCTTGCGCAGCACGTAGCGGCCGGGCGCGGCTTCGATGGGGGGATGGGCCCGGCTTCCGGGCCGCGTGGGCGCAGCCACCTGCCTGCCCGCATGCTTCGACAGCCACTCCGTCCAGACAGGCCACCAGCTCCCCGGACGTTCTTCGGCCGTCGAGAGCCAGTCCGATGCGTGCTCAGGCAAGGCCCGTGCCACCTCGCCGCTGACCCAATGGCTGCGCTTCTTCTTCTCGGGCGGATTGATCACACCGGCGATGTGGCCCGATGCGCCCAATACAAACGTCTTCGGCCCCTGGACCACCTGTGTGGACGCGTAGGCGCTCTCCCAGGGCACGATGTGGTCCTCACGCGAACCGTAGATGAAGGTCGGCATGTCGAGCAGCCCGAGGTCGAGCGGCTCGCCGCACACTTCGACGGCCCCGGGCTGCACCAGCTTGTTTTCGAGGTAGGTGTTGCGCAGGTACCAGGTGTAGAACGGGCCCGGCAGATTGGTGCTGTCGCTGTTCCAGTACAGCAGGTCGAACGCCGGCGGGGGCTCGCCCTTGAGATAGTTGCCGACCACGTAGTTCCAGACCAGGTCGTTCGGGCGCAGGAACGAGAAGGTCGCGGCCAGATCACCGCCACGCATCAATCCCCCGCCCTTCGGACTGTCGGGCCCCATGGTCATCTCGCGCATGCGCACCATGGCCTCATCCACGAAGACGTCCATGATGCCGGTCTGGCTGAAATCCAGGAAGGCCGTCAGCAGCGTCAGACTGGCAACAGGGTGCTCTCCCCGAGCTGCCAGCGTGGCCAGTGCCGTGGCCAGCATGGTGCCGCCCACACAGAATCCCAGCGCATTGACCTGATCGGCGCCGGTGATGTCACGGGTGACCCGCAGCGCCTCGAACACACCTTGCTCGACATAGTCATCCCAGGTGGCCTGCGACAGGCTTTCGTCGGGGTTGACCCAGCTGACCATGAACACCCGGTGCCCCTGGGAAACCAGATGCCGCACGACCGAATTCTCGGGCTGCAGATCGAGGATGTAGAACTTGTTGATGCACGGCGGCACGAACAGGAACGGGCGCTCGTAGACCTTGTCGGTAAGCGGGGCGTACTCGATCAGTTGGAAGAACGCGTTTTCGAACACGACCTGGCCCGCACTGGTGGCCACGTTCTGCCCGACATGGAAGACGCTTTCGTCCGTCTGCGACAGATGCCCCTGTCGCAGGTCATGGAGGAGCTGCTGCACACCTTGCGTGATGCTGGTACCCCCGGTGTCGAGCGCCTTCTTCAGAGCCTCCGGGTTGAGTGCCAGGAAGTTGCTGGGCGCCGAGGCGTCCACCCACTGCTGAACGGCGAAGCGCACGCGCTCGCGGGCCTTGTCGTCGCCTTGCAGCGCATCGGCCAGCCGGCGCAGCGTGCGGCTGTTGAGCAAGTACATCGAAGCGGTGAACGCGGCGGCCGGATTGGCAGACCACTCCGGCGCGGCGAAGCGCTTGTCGGCGGGCTTCCACTCGGCCTGGCGGTCGATGGCCTGGTTCCACAAGCTCGTGGCCTGCTGCACGTAGTCCTGCTGGATGCGCTGCATCTCTTCAGGCGGCACGCTGAGCCCCGCGATCGACTGGATGGTGGCACCCAGGCTGCGGCCCATGGCCTCGGCGGCCTCGGTCATCGCAGAGGCTCCTGCGGGCAGGTCCATCTTCGGCCATCCGGGCGCAGACGCGCCGGACTGGCTCATCCACTGAGACAGGGACTGCTGCAGCGCGTCCGGGACGGCGGCAGGCCATGTGGGCGTCGCCCCGTTCTGGGGCCACTGGAACAGGCGCCCGGGCTCGACGCCCTGGCTGCGAGCCCAGTCCATCCACCGGGTGAAGTCCCATCCGCCTGCCTCAAGGCCGTTGACACCGGGCAGCCCCCGTGCAAAGGCCTGGAACGGAGCCGAGAACATCCCCGCGAAGTCGGCCGGGCCCTGCGAGCCCATCGCCGTTGCAGTCTCGGCGGCCTCCACGTTGACCGGCTCGGCCGGGCGGGCCGACGCCCGCTGGCGGGAACGCTTCGGGGGCGTCGCCGCGGCCTGAGCGGTCGGGCCGGAGGAAGAAACCTTGCTCGGCGCAGCGTCGCTTGCTGGCCGGGTGCGCGTGCTGCGCGACCTGGGAGATACCGCCATACGTCTCCTACTCACATGAGGCCCCATGCGGGCACATTCGATCCATGCATATTGCCCTATTCTGGAGGCACATTTTTCACGCGCCGATGACGACGAGCGGCTTTTGCCGTCTTTCCAACAGGGCCTCGGACCACGGTAAGCGCGGGCACCGCCTTCACAATATCGCCATGAATGCGGCACGCCGTCTGATCGTCGTCAAATCCCATGGTCACGGTGCGCGCCGTTACCGTCTGCAGGATTTCCCCTGAGAGCCTTGGAGAGCGTTGCCCGATGTGGACCTGGATAGTCGCGCTGGCCTGGATGTACGTGGCCTCCCTGATGGCGCTGGCGGAAGCCACCGACCCGCAGGGCACGGTGCTGGGCGCCATCATCACGTTCCTGTTCTACGGGGTCGGGCCACTCGCCCTGTTGATGTACTTGTTGAGCACCCCCGCCCGGCGCCAGGCTCGGCGCGCCGCCGAGGCCGGTGCGGCCATCCAGCGCAGTCAGGACGATGGCCCCGCTGCGCCCGCTGACTCAGGCGTCTCCCTGGAGCCAGATGCAAGCGGCCTGCCGACCCGTGCGCCCGGCATCCCGCCGGAACGAAAAGAACCGTGACGGCGCACTGACGGTACACCAGCGCCCCCCGCCGATCCGATCGTCCGCCATCCGCAGGGTCATGAGGCGATCACGGGCGAGCCCGGCCAGGTCGGCCAGCCAGCGCGGCGTCTCGTCGTCGGCGTGTGCAGGACGGGGCACGAACCGAGGATGCGCCTCGGCGGGATCGACGCCGAAAGCGGTCAGCACGTCCTCGCCCACCTCGAACACCGAGGGGCCGATACAGGGCCCCAGCCATGCGCGCACATCGCCCGGATCACAGCCGGTGGCATCGCACAACGCAGCGAGCCCGGTCTCCAGGATGCCCTTGCCCGCCATCTCGCCCGCCCCGGCCAAGCCACGCCAGCCTGCATGCAAGGCCGCTACACCGCGGCCTTGTGGGGCAGCCAGCAGCACGGGCAGGCAGTCGGCCACCATCACGACACAGGCCACCCCGGGTTCGGTGCACAGCGCCCCATCGGCTTCAGGCTGTACCGCCCCCACATGCTCGCCGGTCAATCGCACCACCCGGTTGCCATGCACTTGCTTCAGCCAGACAGGCCGTGCGCCGGTCAGGGCAGCCACGCGCGCCCGGTTGCCGGCCACGATCTCGGGTTCGTCCCCCACGTGGTCGCCCAGATTGCAGCTGCCGTACGGCCCGGTGCCCAGTCCCCCCGCACGGGCGGTCATCAGGGCACCGACACCCGCGCCCAGCGTCGGTTGTATCCAGCCGGACGGCAACAGCGGCGGGTTGGACGGCAGAGCGGTGTCGGGCGAGGCAGGCGGCTGGGTCATGGGCGGCGGAGGGCTATGATGCCGGCCCGATGCTAACCTGTGACGCCACACGCCCCCGATACGACCGGTGCGCCCGATGCGCCCGCGCGGGCATGCCCCTGTTGCAGCGTTTGCTGACGGGCTGGCTGCACGCGCCTGGCTCGCTGACTGCCCGCCTGCGCGCCCACGGCCCGGTCACAGTGCGCGTGCTGCGCCAGGGGCATCTGCGCCTGTGGCCGCAGGAGCAGGCTGCCATCGGGTGCCGTAGCGGGCACGTGCGCGAGGTCATGCTCATGGTGGATGGCCGGCCCGCGGTCTGGGCCCGCAGCGTCACCCCCCTGCTGGCCACACGAGGGGCGTGGCGGGCCATCAAAGGCCTGGGAACGCGCCCCCTGGCCGAGTTGCTGTTTGCCCATCGGCAGGTGCATCGCGGCCCTCTGCAGGCTAGGCGGCTGGCCGCAGCCTCCCGCGAGGGGGCGCTGGTGCGGCGCAGCTGGACCCGGGGGGCGGGCCCCTGGAACGACACTCCCCCGGCCTGGGTCCGCCATTCGGTGTTCCACCACAAGGGGCAGCCACTGCAGGTGCTGGAGGCTTTCTCGCCCTGGGTGGACACCCTGACGACCCCTCGTGGGGCCCGCTCTAGGCCATCCCGGGGCGCCCAGGGTCACACGCACCGCCGCCGTTGAGCCCGACCGCCTTGCCCTACACTTGGGTCCATGCTGTTTGCACGCCGAATCGAGCACTGCCAGGTCTGCGGCACCCCTGTCGAGCACAAGGTGCCTGCCGACGACAACCGCGAGCGGGCCATCTGCCCCTCGTGCGGCCACGTCCACTACGTCAACCCGCTGAACGTGGTGGGCACCGTGCCGGTCTGGGACGACCAGGTGCTGCTGTGCAAGCGCAACATCGAGCCGCGCAAGGGCTTCTGGACGCTGCCCGCCGGCTTCATGGAGCTGGGCGAGACCACCGCAGAGGGTGCCGCGCGTGAAACCGACGAGGAAGCCGGCGCCCACATCGAGCTGGGCGACCTGTACTGCGTGCTCAATGTGGTGAGCGCTGGCCAGGTCCACCTGTTCTACCGGGCCCGCCTGCTGGACACCGAGTTCGCGCCGGGCCCCGAGACCATGGAAGCCCGCCTCTTCCGGCAGGACGAGATTCCCTGGGACGATCTGGCCTTCCGCACCGTGCGAATGACACTGGAACGCTATTTCGCGGACCGGGAAACGGGTCAATTCGGCGTCCATTGCGCCGATATCCGTTGATCCACCCGCGCCGGCCCCGGGGCCTCGCGCGGGCACCGCTGCCCGCACACGACCGATGAATGCCCCTCAGGAACCCCTTGCTGCCCAGACCGCTCCTCGCGTGAGGGACGACCTGGTGACCCCCGATCCCTTGCTCGATTGCCTGATCGAGGTGTGCCGCCTGCATGGGATCGCGGCCTCGCGCGCCTCGCTGTCCGCCGGACTGCCGCTGGCAGATGGCCCCCTGACGCTCGCGCTCGCGGAACGGGCTGCAGGCCGTGCAGGCTTGGCCACCCGGGTCCAGCGCCTGCCACTGGCGGACATCGACCCGCTGATCCTGCCGGCCATCCTGATCCTCAAGGACAACCGCGCCTGCGTGCTGCTCTCCCGCGAGGCCAATGGGCTGTGCCGCATCCTGCTGCCCGAATCGGGTCAGGGTGCCGTTGCCCTGCCGCTGGCCGAGCTGCAGGCGCGTCACACCGGCGTGGTCCTGTCGGCGCGTCCGCACTTCCGTTTCGACGAGCGCGCCCCCGCGGTCCGTGCCACCCGTCAAGGGCACTGGTTCTGGGGCCCGGTGCTGGCCCAGCGCTTCGTCTACCGGGACGTGCTGTGGGCCGCCCTGCTCATCAACCTGTTCGCGCTGGCCTACCCCATCTTCTCGATGAACGTGTACGACCGCGTCGTGCCCAACCACGCCACCGAGACCCTGTGGGTGCTGGCCATCGGTGTGGTCCTGGTGCTCGGCAGCGACCTGTTCATCAAACTGCTGCGCAGTCACTTCGTCGACGAGGCGAGCGCCCGGATCGACGTACAGATCTCTGCCACGCTGATGGAACGGGTGCTGGGCATGCGCCTGGAGAACCGCCCGGCTTCGGTCGGCTCGTTCGCGGCCAACCTGCGTGGCTTCGAGCAGGTGCGCGACTTCATCGCCTCCGGCACCGTCACGGCGCTGATCGACCTGCCCTTCGCCCTGCTCTTCCTGGGCGTGATCGGCTGGATCTCGCCGTGGCTGATGGCCCCGGTGGTGGTCATCTTCCTGCTGATCGTGGTGGCCGGCTATGTGCTGCAGTTCCGCCTGCACGAGCTGTCACAGCAGACCTACCAGGCCTCGGCGCAGCGCAACGCCACCCTGGTGGAAAGCCTCACGGGCATCGAAACCATCAAGGCGCAGGGGGCGGAAAGCCTCATCCAGTCGCGCTGGGAGCGGGCGAACCAGTACCTGTCGGCCCTCAATGTGCGCATGCGCGCCCTGTCGTCCTCGGCCATGTACACGACCATGACGCTCACCCAGCTGGTGTCGGTCAGCATCGTTGTGATCGGCGTCTACCTGATCACCGACCGCCAGCTCACCATGGGTGGCCTGATCGCGGCCGGCATGCTCGCCAGCCGGGCGCTGGCCCCGGCCGGCCAGATCGTCGGCCTGCTGATGCAGTACCAGGGCGCACGCACCGCCCTCGAATCGCTCGAGAAGATCATGGGGCAGCCCGTCGAGCGCCCGGATGGCAGCGCCTTCGTGCAACGCCGCGAACTGAAGGGTGAGATCGAGTTCCGCCATGTGTCCTTCGCCTACCCGGGGCGGGACGACCGGTCGCTGGACGACGTGAGTTTCAAGGTGGCCGCGGGCGAACGCGTCGCCCTGATCGGCAAGGTCGGCTCGGGGAAGACGACGCTGCAGAAGCTGGTGATGGGGCTGTATCAGCCCACGGAAGGCGCCGTGCTGCTGGACGGCATCGACCTGCGCCAGCTGGACCCGGCCGACGTGCGCCGCAACATCGGCCACGTGTCGCAGGACGTGAACCTGTTCTTCGGCTCGCTGCGGGAGAACATCACCTTCGGCATGCCGCACGCCCAGGACGAAGCCATCGTGGCCGCGGCCGACACCGCCGGCCTGACCGAGTTCGTTCAGCGCCACCCGCAGGGCTTCGACCTGCCGGTGGGCGAACGCGGCGAGCTGCTGTCGGGCGGCCAGCGCCAGAGCGTGGGCATTGCGCGCGCCGTGCTGCACAACGCCCCCTTGCTGCTGCTGGACGAGCCGACCAGCGCCATGGACTTCTCGACCGAGGCGCTGGTGACGCAGCGCATGCAGGCCTTCTGCCAGGGCAAGACGGTGCTGCTGGTCACCCACCGCACGTCGATGCTGAGCTTTGTCGACCGGGTGATCGTGATCGACCAGGGCAAGGTGGTGGCCGATGGGCCGCGCGACCGCATCATGCAGGCGCTGACGGCGGGCCGCATCGCCCGCGCATCCTGACCGAGGGCCACAGACATGACGAACAAGCTGATCCGGTCAGGCCAGGGCGCCGTGCGGGTGCTCGAACGTGTGCGCGGGGTCATTGCCCCCGTGACCGACCCGCTGCTGGACCGCCTGGCGGGCCCGCGCATCGATGAAGCGCAGGCGCGTGAAGCCGGCATGCCGGCTTTCGAGCACGAAGCCGACGCCGTGATGTCCCGAGCCCAGACCCACCGGGCGCAGACCCTGGTGCGCTCGGCCGTGGCCGTGGCCGTGGTGCTGGTCGTCTGGGCCGCGCTGGCCGAGGTGGACGAGGTGGCCAAGGGCGATGCCAAGGTCATCCCCTCGCGGCAACTGCAGGTGATCCAGTCGCTCGATGGCGGCGTGGTGTCGGAGATCAAGGTGCAGGAAGGCCAGGTCGTCGAGGCCGGGCAGCTGCTGCTGCGCATCGACGAGACCCGGGCCACGTCGGGCGTGCGCGAGAGCGCCGCACAGGCTTTCGCCCTGCAGGCCAAGCAGGCCCGCCTCAAGGCCCTGGCCGAAGGCGACGTCTTCCGCCCGCCCACACCCCGGGACGGCGATGCCGAAGAGCAGCGCATCGTCGACGAAGAGCGCCAGTTGTACGACGCGCGCCGATCGGAACTCGCGGCCCTCGTGTCCATCAGCCAGCAGCAACTGGCCCAGCGCCAGCAGGAAGCCAGCGAGTACCGGGCGCGTCGCGACTCGGCGGCCCGTGCGCTCGATCTGTCTCAGCAGGAATTGACCAAGACCCGCCCGCTGCTGGCCACCGGCGCCGTGTCCGAAGTGGACGTGCTGCGCCTGGAACGGGATGTGACGCGCGCGCGCGGCGAGATGGAACAGGCCAGTGCCCAGATCGGCCGAGCCCAGGCGGCCATCAGCGAAGCCACCCGCAAGATCACCGAGACGGAGCTGTCGTTCCGCAACGAGGCGCGCAAGGAACTGTCTGACGTGCTGGCACGCCTGAACGCGCTCAACCAGGGCGCGGTGGCACTGGCGGACAAGGTCGACAAGGCCCAGGTGAAGTCGCCCGTGCGCGGTCGCGTGCAGCGCCTGCTGGCCAACACCGTGGGCGGGGTGGTGACGCCGGGCAAGGACCTCGTCGAGATCGTCCCGCTGGACGACGCCCTGGTGCTGGAGGCCAAGGTCCAGCCACGCGACATTGCCTTCATCCACCCTGGACAGCAGGCCACCGTCAAGTTCACAGCCTACGACTTCTCGGTCTATGGCGGCCTGGATGCCGTGGTCGAGAACATCAGCCCGGACACCGTCACCGACGAGCGCGGCCAGAACACCTTCTACATGGTGCGCGTGCGCACGCAGCGCGCCAACTTCAGCGAACAGATGCCCATCATCCCCGGCATGACCGCCGAGGTGGACATCCTGACCGGGAAGAAGACCGTGCTGTCCTACCTGCTCAAGCCGGTGCTCAAGGCGCGCTCGCACGCCCTGCGCGAGCGCTGAGCAAGGAGGTCACCGGCCACTCGGCCGACGCCCCAACAGCGCCGGGCCGGCATCAATCCGGCAGACGCACGGCCGGACCGGTCACGCCATCCAGGCCAGCCTGTGCCAGCGCCTGGATGTCGGCGGCGTCCGTCACCCCTTCGGCAAACACCTCCAGGCCCAGGCCATGCAGCATGCTGACCGTGGCCGAGACAAAGGCCGAGCGGGACGGGTCCTGCGCCACGCCGTGCACCACCGAGGCCTCCAGCTTCACGTAGTCCAGGCCGGCCTCGAACAGCAGGCTGATGCGGCTGAGCCGGTTGCCGGCGTGCTCCAGCCCCACGTGCGCGCCCAGCGGACGCAGCTGCTTGCACAGCTCGCGCACCATGTCGAAACGGTCGACGGCGGCGCTTTCATCCACCTCGAGCCACAGCAAACGGGCGGCCTCGGGCAGCGATGCCAAGCGCGCACGCAGGCGTGGCACGAAGCCGCTGTCAGCCAGCGAAGCCGGTGACAGGTTGACGCAGCGCGGCTCGCGGTCGGCCTCGATCTCCAGCAGGGCCAGCGCCACGGCGGCTTCGTCGATGCGGGCGATCACGCCGGTGCGCAAGGCCATCGGCAGCCAGGCGGCCGCAGGCTCATGGCCCCCTTCGGATTCGAACTGGATGCGCAGCGGGCATTCATGGTGGACCAGATGCCGGGCACGGTCGACCACCGGGTAGCGAACCAGTTGCAGGCGGCCTCCAGCCATGGCGTCCTCAAAGCGCACCCGCCAGGCGTCTTCGCCCAGCACAGCCACGTCCGGCCGGGGCATGTCGGCCGTCTCGACCGAGAACGGGCCCCGGCTCTCGGCACGGGCGAGCGCCGAGTCGGCTGCAGCCAGCACCTGGGCCACCGGCATGCCGCGGTGCCACCCCACGGCCCCCACCACGATCTGGGCCGGCGAGGCCATCTCACCCAGCACGCGTCGCAGCACATCGGCGAAGTAGGCCGCAGGCGGCGGGGCCACATCGCCCTGGCTCACCAGCACGGCGAAATCGCCACCGTTCAGACGCCCCCGCGCCACCCCGGGCACATCGGCCCACACGCCACGCAGCACGCCGGCGACCTTCTGCAACAGCGCGTCGGTCGCGCGGTGGCCCAGCTGGCGGTTGATGCCCGTCAGGTCCAGCACCCGGATGAGGTAGAGCATGCCGTCGCCCGGGCCTTCCTCGGCCGCCACCGTGGTCCGCAACTGGGCCATGAAGTGGGTCCGGTGCGAGAGGCCGGTGAGCGGGTCGCAATGCGCCTGCTGGCGCAGTTGCTCCACCTGGGCGGACTGCTCCTCGAACAGCGATTTCAGACGCTGGACCACCTCGTTCATGGCCCGGCTCAGACGGGCCAGTTCGGGCACGGCCGGCTCGGCCACGGTCACGAAGCGCCGCTCCATCAGCGCCTGGGCCTGGGCCACCGTGGCATCCAGCGGCGAGCGGATGCGCCGCACGCCGAACGCCGCGGCCACACCGGCCAGGGCGCCCAACGCGGCCAGCAGGCCTGCCGTCTTCAGGCTGCCCTGCCAGAGTTGCTGGTGCGCGAACGAGGCGTGACTGACCACCTCGACCGAACCCAGCGCGCGCCAGCCGTCCGACACCTGGGCCACGCCCGGCACCGACACGACGGGCACCAGGTGCACGAACCAGCCGGGCGCCTGCGGGGCCTGCGCATCGGCATCCGCCTCTCGGGAGAAGACCACCCGCCCGGCGGCATCCCGCATGGTGATGCGCTGGTAGAAACCGGTGTCGAACATGGCCGCCGCGGTCAGCTCGATGGCCGTCCGGTCGCCCTTCTGCTGCGACAGGCTCAAGGCCAGCGACTGGGCGTTGTCGGCGTTCTTCAGCCGCAACTGCGTTTCCAGATACCCGCGGGCCGACACCATCCAGACGGCGAAGCTGCCGAAGAACGCCAACAACAGCGTCGCCAGCAACAACAACCAGATCTGACGAATCAAGGACATAGACACTCCACCTGTACGGCGTTCACCACCACCCCTCCGACCGGGCCTTCAGCAGCACCTCGCGCCAGCGCGACAGCCGCGCCACCGGGTCACCTGCGGTCGAACTCCCGACACCTTGCCACAAGCCTTCGGCGTTGAAGCTGAAAACTGGCGTCAAATCGGGCCGCCGTGACGCCGGCCGGATCTCGGTCACCAGGTTGTCCAGAATGAGGGGCTCGGCGTCGGGTTGAGCATAGTAGGCGAGCACCATGTGCGCCTGCACCGTGCCCGCGGTCTGCGCACGCACGTACACCATGCGCATTTTCGCGCTGGGCACACCGGCCGCCATCAGCGCGAAGTACTTGCCGATGGCGTAGTCCTCGCAGTCGCCCTGGCCGCGCGCCAGCATCTCGAGGGGCGAGGCCCAGTAATCCACCAGGCTCCAGACTTCCCGGTCGTCCTTGTACTGAACCTGGCGGTTGAAAAAGGTGTTCAGAGCGCGCAGGCGGGCTTCCTCGTCCTGGGGGGCAACCTCGGCGATTTCCTGCAGCAGGGCCTGGACGCGTGCCACGGTGGTGGGCCCCATGCGCTGAGCCTGGGACAGCACCCGAGGCGGGTCGAGCGCCCATCCGACCGCCGCGCCCCACAGCGCCGTCACGAGCGCCAGCAGGCCCGCGAACCACAAGGCACGCAGGCCTAGGCCCCTCGCTCGAACGAGGTGCGGCACAGGCGCAGACGCAGGAAAAGTCACCACAGTTCGGTATCGGCCGCTGGCGGCCAGACTTGAAAACCGTCCTTCACCGTTCAGGCAAGGGGGGCCCCCTTGCACGAAGGGGATCACCCCCTGCAGGGCTACACACCTTTGGTGACAAAATGGGCTGTTTACGAACACAGAAGTAACCAGGGCGCCTCACCGTTGTAGTTCGAGGGCCCACTGGCCGATATTCCAGGCCTGTCTCTCCCTGAAGGCAACACAGTGACGCAGAATACGACCAAGTTCGGCCTGACCGCCCTGATGCTGGCCAGCCTCAGCACCCTGGCTTCCGCCCAGACACCGGCTGGCATGGCCGCCGCCGTGCAGAAGGCACTCAGCACCAACCCCGAAGTCACCGCCCGTCTGAACGCGCTGCAGGCTGCGGCCAACGAAACCGACGTGGCCCGGGGCGGCTTCCTGCCCCGTGTCGACCTCAACGCCAGCGTGGGCCGCGACCGCGACCGCATCACCTCGCGCGACCCCGAAAACCGCAGCCTGAGCCGCAACGGCGTGGCCCTGAGCGCCACCCAGATGCTCTGGGACGGCCAGGCCACCCGCAAGGAAGTCGAGCGCCTGGGCCATGCCCGTACCGTGCGCTATTTCGAGTTCCTGTCTGCCAGCGAGGACACCGCCCTGGAAGCCGCGCGCGCCTATCTGGACGTGCTGCGCTACCGCAAGATGGTGCAACTGGCCGAGGACAACTATGTCCAGCACAAGTACGCAGCAGACCAACTGCAGTCGAAGTTCAAGGCGGGCGTGGGCCGTGGTGTGGATGCCGAGCAGTCCAACGCACGCCTGGCCCTGGCCGAATCGAACCTGACCACCGAAATCGCCAACCTGCATGATGTCAGCGCCCGTTTCCTGCGGATCGTGGGCGAGGCCCCGACACCCAGCCTGCCGCAGCCGGCCGGTCTGGACAAGGGACTGCTGGCCGCCAACGCCGAGCACGTGAACCAGGCGCTGGCGCGCAACCCGGCCATCAGCGCGGCCGTCGAGAACCTGCGTGCCGTGGAAGCTCAGGCCGAAGGCCGCGAGAGTGCCTTCCAGCCGCGCGTGGAAGCCCGCGTGCGCACCGGCATGGGCAACAACTTCGACGGCGTGCAGAACCAGAAGCGCGACACGGCCGCCGAACTGGTGCTGAACTGGAACCTCTACAACGGGGGCTCGGATCGCGCCCGCGTGCGCCAGTTCGCCGACCTGATCAACCAGGCGGCCGATCAGCGTGACAAGGCCTGCCGTGACGTTCGCCAGACCAGTGCCATCGCCCACAACGACATCCGCAAGCTGCGTGACCAGCTCGCCGCGCTGGACCGTAACGTGCTGGCGATCGAGAAAGCCCGCGACGCCTATCGTCAGCAGTTCGACATCGGCCAGCGCAGCCTGCTGGACTTGCTGAACTCGGAGAACGAGCTCTACACCGCCCGCCGCGCCTACGCCAACGCAGAGCATGACCTGCTGCTGGCCTATGCGCGCTCTCAGGCGGCCCGCCACACGCTCATCAGCACGCTCGGTCTGACCCAGGACGGCAACCAGTCGGACCTGGTCAAGGACTGGCAGGCTGCCGACGATGCGGCACAGCGCTGCCCGGTGGTCTCCGTTGAAGTCAGCCCGACCAGCCGCGAAGAACTGGATGCCCGTGCCCGCAAGCTGGCGGTGCCGGCAGCCGCCGTGGCCCCGGTGGCGGCACCGGCGGTTCAGTCGTCTGCCGTGCAAGCGAAGGCACCTGCGTCGGCCGAGGCCGTCACCCAGCGCCTGCGCGACTGGGCCGCCGCCTGGATGTCGAAGGACGCCGACCGCTATCTGAGCTTCTACGCCCGCGGCTTCAAGCCCAGCAAGGGCTCGGTGGCCCAGTGGACGGCAGACCGTCGTCGCCTCGTGACCAAGCCTGGCGCCATCGATGTGCAACTCGACCAGATCAAGGCCACGGCCCAGGGTGACACCGTCGTGACGACCTTCGAGCAGGGTTACAGCTCGAGCAACTTCAAGGACCGGACCGCCAAGGCGCTGACCTGGCAGCAGCAGGACGGCCAGTGGGTCATCGTGCGGGAAAGCAACCGCTGAGATCCGTGCGTCTTTCACACCCGCCGTGCGCGGGTTGAAGGCACACTGAAGGCGTTGCCAGCCCGGTTGTTTGTGGACTGACAACGGGACACGCCGGATATCGGTGGTCGTCACGGGCATGGACCGCTGCTTGGCAGCGCGAGGCGGGGTGACCCCGCCCTGGCCCGACCGCCAGTGAGGCGGCCCTGTCATCAGGGAGTTCGGCGCAGCCAGGTCACCTCGGCGCGCCAGGCGGGGCGGTGAGCCCTCCCGACAGACCCGTCGTGCTCGTGCAGTGCGGCGGGTTTTTTCTTGGGTCATGCGTAGGGCCGCCACACCGGGATGCCAGCCACCCGTGCCTGCAGAACCATGTCTTCCGTCCCCGGGCCGCCGGGAAAGGCCACCACGCCATCCGGCCGTCCCTCGAGCAGCATGCGCGTGTTGCGCAGTGGACTGGCGGCCATCCCCACCCTCGCCCACTGCTCTGGCGAAATGGGAAAAGGCTGCCGCCGGATCCCCCGGGCCACGGCCCACTGATCGGCCAGCGTGTCCACCCCGGCAGCAGCGCCATGGATGAGCATGTCCACTCGGCGGCGGGTCAGCACCAGGTCCAATGCGTGGAACACGGCATGCCGGTCCGGGAAGACGAGGCTGCCGCAGACCAGCAAGCGCATGGGCGCCCGCTCCGAGGCGACCCAGCTCTCGCAGCCCGAGTCGCCCTTGGCCTGAACGCTCACCGCCCCCTGCGCTTCGTTCAGCAGACAGATGGCCTTGAGCGGGCTGTCAGCCCGGCGAGGGCTGCCACCGTAGTGCTGGCAGTGCCAGCACGGCATGGGACATGGAGGAGACCAAGTGGAAACGGACACGCATCGCAGTCTGGCAGGCGGTCGTCGGCCTTGCACTTTCGTGTGCCGAGGTCAGGGCGTCGTCAGGGTCATGCGGGGGCGTCGACCGGACGCCAGTCGCGCGCCACGGCGTCCGTCATGTCGTCCACAAGGGTGTAACGGCGTCGGTACATGGCCCGCTTGCGGGCGTCGATGTCCTCCAGCGGCCGTCTCGGCGCCTGCAGCGGCAGATGCCAGTAACCCTGGGCGCCGGCTTGCCCGCCCGCCTCGGACCAGAACGCCCGGTAATCGAAATGCACCCGATCGCGGGCACGGCTGCCGTCGGCGGCCTTCACCTGCCACTCCGCATCGATGCCTTCCAGCCGAGGCACCGACCAGGCCTGCATCAGCGCACGGCAGACCTCCAGCAGGGCATGGTGCGGACGCAGGCCGTGCAAGGCCTTGGTGAGCTGTCGGATGCGGTCCCGCCCCTCTTCTTCGCGGACCGCTCCCTGCACAGAACCGATGTAAGCCACGTCGCCCACCACCGTGAAGGACAGCATGAAGAGGTGAACCCCGTCGCCATCGAACAGGCTCAGCATCCAGATGCCCTCCTGAGGCGCAAGGCGGTTGGTGCCCAGGCGCACGCTGCATCCCGATGCGTCGTCACACCAGACCATCCATTCGCTGAGCCCCACCGAAGGGGCACGCGTATCCAGCAGGCGTGGCACCACGGCTTGCAAGCCGGCCGCCAGGGCCCGAAAGCGGGCGCGGGCACCCAGGCGTACGTCGAAGCCGCAATCGAATGCCGAGAGGTAGAGGCGCCGGTTGTGCTGCAAAACGGTCGCGACCTCGGGCACGCCGGCTACGGCACGCTCGAACTCCGGCCGCAACGGAAAGGTGACGGTATACAGCCACGCAGTCTTCAGCAGGCGGCCCACGTTGGAGCGGCGCGTGCGCTTGAGGGCAAGGTACTCCCCCATGGACGGCCAACGCAGGACGTCGGCGTGGGCGGGACTCGGCGGGATCACGACTCGGCCTCCGGTTCGAACACGGCCAACAGGGTGGGCAGGAGCAGCAGCGTGAACACCGTGGCCGACACGATGCCGCCCACGATCACCAGGGCGAACGGTCGCTGGGTTTCTGACCCGATGCCGCGCGACAGCGCCGCGGGCAACAGCCCCAGGCCGGCCATCAGCGCCGTCATCAGAATGGGTCGCAGGCGCACCACAGCCCCTTCCACGATGGCCTTGCTGCGGCTCAGACCGTTGTCCAGCTTGGCCTGCACCTCTTCGACCAGGATCACCCCGTTCTGCACGCAGATGCCCGCCACCGCGATGAAGCCCACGGCAGCCGAGATCGACAGGTGCATCCCGGCCAGGCCCAGCGCCACAAAACCGCCGATCAGGGTGAAAGGCACCATGGCCAGCACCAGAGAGGCTCGCAGCACCGACCGGAAGGCCCAGAACAGCAACACGAAGATGCCCCCCAGCGACAAGGGCACGACCACGAGCAACCGCTTGAGTGCACGCTGCTGGTTCTCGAACTGACCGCCCCAAGTCATGGTGTAGCCGGGCGGCAGCCGCACGGCGCGTGCGACCTTGTCCTGGGCTTCGGCCACGAAACTGCCCTGGTCACGCCCGCGGAGGTTGGCCTTGATGTGCACCATGCGGCCGCCGGCTTCACGCGAGATCCGAGTCGGCCCCTGTCGGACCGACACCGAGGCCAGTTCGGACAAGGGCACGCTGCCGCCGCCCGGCAAGGCCACGGGCAGGCGCCCCACGGACTCGATCGCATCGCGATACGGTCGATCGAAGCGCAGGGTCACGTCCACGTTGCGCCGGGCTTCGTAGAAGGTGTTGACCGCGCGCCCACCCAGGGCCGTCTCCACCAGGGCGTTGAAGTCTTCGATGGTGATGCCGTGCCGCGCCAGGCGATCGCGGTCGGGCAGGATGGCCACCTCGCTGAGGCCGCTGATGCGGATGGGTTCCACATCGGCTGCCCCCCGGATGCCGGACAGCACGGCCGCCACCTGGTCGGCCTTCTGGCTCAGTACATCGAGGTCGGGCCCGAAGATCTTGATGGCCAGCTCTCCCTTGCCACCTGACAGGGCTTCCTCGACGTTGTCCTGGATCACCTGGCTGAAGTTCGGGTGCACCCCGGGCAGGCCCGACATGCGGCCCGCCAGGTGGTCCACCAGGGCTTCCTTGTCGGCGAAGCGCCAGGTGGCGCGCGGCTTCAGGTCGGCCAGCATTTCGATGCTGTTGGGCCCCTTGGGATCGGTGCCGTCATCGGGGCGGCCGATGTGGGTGACGACCTTGCGAACCTCCGGCGTGTCCAGCAGGATCGCGCGCAGGCGGGATTCCACCGCCTTGGTGGCGGCCATGCTGCTCGAGGGCGGCAGGCTCAGGGTGATCCACAGATTGCCTTCGTCCAGCTTGGGGAGGAATTCGCTGCCCAGCAGAGGCACCAGGAGCAAGGCTGCGCCGAGCACCGCCACGGAGCCAGCGACCACCGCCTTGCTTCGGACGCGACACCACAGCAGGGCCGTCAGGTACCGGTCCTTGATGGCCTCCATCCACGGCAGGTGCTTTTCCAGCAGCGTGCGGCGGCCCAGCAGGAAGGCCAGCATGGTGGGCACCCAGGTCAGGGTCAGCACAACGGCGCCGGCCAGGGCGAACGACAGCGTGAACGCCATGGGCGAGAAGATCTTGCCCTCGACGCGCTGGAACGTGAAGATGGGCAGGAAGGCCAGCACGATGATGGCCTTGGAGAACACGATCGGGTGTCCCATGGCCGTGGCCGTCTGCCGCAATGCGATCATGCGGTGCGCCGCGTCCGAGCGCGCCGGGCCTTCGGCGGCGTCGAGCGTCAGGCGGACCATCAGGGCCTCGACCAGCACCACGGCCGAATCGATGATGATGCCGAAGTCGACGGCCCCCAGCGAGATCAGGTTGGCCGACATGCCCTTGAGGTGCATCAGCGTGAATGCCGTCAGCAGAGACAGCGGAATCACGCTGGCCACGATGAGTGCTGCAGCCCAGTTCCGCAGAAACAGCACCAGGATGGCAACGACCAGCACGGCGCCCACGAGCATGTTCTCGGCAACGGTGTGAACGGTGTGCTCGATGAGGTCGCGGCGGTCGTAGATGCGTTCGACGCGGACGCCCTTGGGCAGGCGCTCGGACAGGGCTTTCAGGCCGCCATCCAGCGCCGCGATGACCTTGGCCGGGTCTTGCCCCCGCGTCATGTTGATGATGCCCTCGACAACGTCGTCATCGTGGTCCAGCGCCACACGCCCCGCGCGCTCGCGTTCGCCCCAGGCGACCTCGGCGACGTCACCGACCGTGATGGCCAGTCCGTTGCGGGCCAGAACCACGGCGCGGCGCACGTCGTCCAGGGAGTTGAACAGGCCGAGCGAGCGCACGACCAGGGCCTCGTCACCGCGCTGCAGCACACCGCCCCCAGCATTGGCGCTGCCCTTGTTCAGCGCCGCCTGCAGGTCGGCCAGCGAGAGGTTGAACTTCACCAGCGCGTCCGGGCGCACGCGCACCTGCACCTCGCGCATGGCCCCGCCGATCGTGACAACGTCGGCGATGCCGGGCACGCGGCGCAGCAACGGGCGTACGACGGTGTCCTGAATGGTGCGAATCTCGGACAGCGGCATGCCGGCAGGACCGCGCAGGGTGTAGCGGAAAACCTCGCCCACCGCCGTGGTGAGCGGCGCCAGCTGCGACGTCGTGCCGGGGGGCAACGAGACGTTCTGCAGCTTCTCCAGCACCTGCTGACGTGCGAAGTAGTCGTCCGTCCCATCGGAGAACAGCAACGTGACGACAGACAGACCGGTCATCGACACCGAACGCAGCTGGGTGATGCGGGGCACCCCGCTCATCTCGGCTTCGATCGGACGGGAGATCATGCGCTCGACTTCTTCGGGCGCAGCGGAGGGATAGGGGGTGATGATCTGGACCTGAACGTCCTGCACATCGGGAAAGGCCTCCACCGGCAGGTTCACGACGGCATAGCCCCCCACCAGCAGCAGTGCTGTGATGGCGATCACCACGAAAACGCGCTGCATGAGCGCGAAGCGGACCATTTTTTCGAGCATGTCAGTCGTCCGATGCCAGTTCGGCTTCCAGCAGGACGGCGCCCTGCGTCACCACCCGGTCGCCGGGCCGCAGGCCCGCGCGCACGTGGCTCACCTCGCGGCCCCGGTGGGCCAGCGTGACCGCGGTCCGAGCGAGCAGACCGGGGCTGCGCTCCACGAACACGAAGTCCTGCACCCCGACGGTGACCAGGGCGCTGTTGGGTACGACCACGGCAGGCTCGGCCCCATCGGCCAGCGGCGCCAGACGAACAAAGAGCTCAGGCC
>NZ_CAJYGK010000082.1 GCF_913773725.1 uncultured Aquabacterium sp.
GCATCACGGCCGACGTCCGGTATGCCCTGGACTCCGGCGATGTGGTCTTTTCATTCGGCGGGATCGGGGCCACGCCGGACGACCACACCCGAGCGTGCGCTGCCCGCGCGCTGGGCGGGGGGCTGAGCCTGCACCCCGAAGCAAGGGACCTGATTTTGGCCCGTTCGCAGGAAGTGGCCCAGCAGGAGGGCAAGCCGTTCGACCCCTCCGGACCGGACACCTTGAGACGCCTGCAGATGGGCTGCTTTCCCGAGGGCGCCGTCATCATCCCCAACCCTTACAACCGCATTCCAGGGTTCAGCCTGAACGGGCGCGTCCACTTTCTGCCCGGCTTCCCTGTGATGGCCTGGCCCATGATGGCCTGGGTGCTGGACCAATGGCATGCCGACCTGCACGGCCAGAGCCGGCTGACGGAGCAGGCTGTCATCGTGCATGGTCAGATGGAGGCCACGCTCACCCCCTTGATGGAGGACATCGAGGCCCGCTTCGCGCCCGTGAAGGTGTTCAGCCTGCCCAGCGTGGATCACCCTGTTCACGGCCGACACATCGAACTGGGGGTGAAGGGACGGCCCGGCGCTGTCGCAGCAGCGTTTGACGCGCTGCTGGAAGGGCTGAACCTCCTTGGTGCATCCTTGGGCCCCACTTCGGTGCGATAAGGGTTTTCCGTCTGTAATGCACCTTGTTGGTGCTCATTCGGTAGGCGAGAATGGCGCTGAGTTGGTCCAGCGATGCCGCATGGCGAAAAGCGGTGCGCCGGGGCGCAGCTTGTGTGCGTGCTGTTCCGCTTCGGTGCGGCGGCAGCCAGGGGGCCGTACACGGACTTCTTCATCGATCGGCACGGGCTCATCGGGAAGGCACACTTTCTGCTATTACACTGCGCGCTGTTTCTGATCGATGAAACAGAGTCAACCTCTTCTTGCAATCAAACCAAGCCTCTTGCTAGGAGCACCTGATGGCCAACAAGACCGTCGCCGACGTGATGAAGCTGGTGAAGGACAACGAAGTCAAGTTCGTTGACTTCCGCTTCACTGACACCCGTGGCAAGGAACAGCACGTCTCCGTGCCTGTTTCCCACTTTGACGAAGATAAGTTCACGTCGGGCCATGCCTTTGACGGTTCGTCCATCGCCGGCTGGAAGGGCATCGAAGCTTCCGACATGCTGCTGATGCCGGATCCCAACACGGCCAACATCGATCCCTTCTTCGAAGAGCCGACCCTGATCCTGACCTGCGACGTCATCGACCCGCACGACGGCAAGCCCTACGAGCGCGATCCCCGCTCGCTGGCCAAGCGCGCTGAAGCCTACCTGAAGGCTTCGGGCCTGGGCGACACCGCTTTCTTCGGTCCGGAACCCGAGTTCTTCGTGTTCGACAGCGTCCGTTGGGCCAACGACATGTCGGGTTCGTTCTTCAAGATCGAATCCGAAGAAGGCGCCTGGAACACGGGCAAGGAATACGAGCACGGCAACACCGGCTACCGTCCCACCGTCAAGGGTGGCTACTTCCCCGTGCCCCCGGTCGACAGCGGCCAGGACATGCGTTCGGAAATGTGCCTGATCCTGGAAAGCCTCGGCATTCCCGTTGAAGTGCACCACCACGAAGTGGCCAACGCCGGCCAGATGGAAATCGGCACGAAGTTCAGCACGCTGACCGAGCGCGCTGACTGGCTGCAGCTGCAGAAGTACGTGATCACGAACGTGGCCCATGCCTACGGCAAGACCGCCACCTTCATGCCCAAGCCCATCGTTGGCGACAACGGTTCCGGCATGCACGTGCACCAGTCGATCTGGAAGGACGGCAAGAACCTGTTCGCAGGCGACGGCTACGCCGGCCTGAGCGAGTTCGCCCTGTACTACATCGGCGGCATCATCAAGCACGCCCGTGCCCTGAACGCCATCACCAACCCGGGTACGAACTCGTACAAGCGTCTGGTGCCCGGCTTCGAAGCCCCGGTGAAGCTGGCCTACTCGGCCAAGAACCGCTCGGCCTCGATCCGCATCCCGTACGTGGCCAACCCGAAGGGCCGCCGCATCGAAGCCCGCTTCCCGGATCCCTCGGCCAACCCGTACCTGGCTTTCGCCGCGCTGATGATGGCCGGTCTGGACGGCGTCGAGAACAAGATCCATCCGGGCGAAGCCGCCACGAAGGACCTGTACCACCTGCCGCCCGAAGAGGACGCACTGGTGCCGACCGTCTGCCACAGCCTGGATCAGGCCCTCGAGTACCTGGACAAGGACCGCGCGTTCCTGACCAAGGGTGGCGTGTTCACCGATGCGTACATCGATGCCTACATCGAGCTGAAGATGCAGGAAGTCACCCGCTTCCGCATGGCCACGCACCCGGTCGAGTTCGACATGTACTACGCCCTCTGATTCCCGCAAGGAATTCTGGGCCGGCCCTTCGGGGCCGCAACGACAAGGGCGACGCAAGTCGCCCTTTTTCATGGCGCTTCATGGTGCGCACGCCATGGCCCCTTGCGGGCATACTCGGTGTCCCGGTCGGCTCCGGCCGACGTCGAGTGATTGAAAGACCCATGCCGTTCATGTTCCGTCTGCCTGTCCCTGTTCCCGCTCTGGGCCCCGCCTCGTCCACCACGCGGATGCGATGCGGCTTGTTGCTCGTTGCCATGGCGATGGGGCAGGGCGCGTGGGCGCAGGAGAAGCCGGTTTATCGTTGTCCTGGCAACCTCTACACCGACGCGCTGAGCCCCAAGGAGGCTCAACAGCGTGGTTGCCGCACGCTGGATGGCGCGCCGATCACCGTGATCCAGTCGTCTCAGCCGGTGCAGCGTCCGGCCGCTACCGGCGCACAGGGCAGCCAGGGTGGCTCGGGCTCGGCGCCCAAGGTGAGCAGTGATGAGCAGCGCGCCCGCGATGCCGACCGGCGCCGCATCCTCGAAGCCGAGCTGCGCAAGGAGGAAGAGGCCCTGGCCGCACTGCAGAAGGAGTTCAACAACGGCGAGCCGGAACGCCGTGGAGACGAGCGCAATTACGCCAAGTACCAGGAGCGGGTGGCCGCCATGCGCGATGCGCTGACCCGCAAGGAGGCCGATGTGGCGGCCCTGCGCCGCGAGCTGGGTGCGCTGGGAGCGGCCCGATGACCGGGGCAGTGCGCCACAGCGCAGCGGCGGGCCACCATGGTTTGTCGGCCCGGGGCGAGTCACGCGTCGATCCCGAAGCGGTCCGCTCTCTCCTGCCCGGCAGCCTGGACGCGCTGGACTACCTGGCCACGATGGTGGCGGTGGTGGAGCCGGATGGCCAGTGCCTGTTCGCGAATGCCGCGTTCGAGGAAATCCTGGGGCTGTCCCGCCGCAGCGTGCTGCGGGAGTCCATCTTCGAGTGGTTCGTCGATGCGACGCTGCTGCAGGACATCGTGGGCGCCGTGGCCTCCAATGAGTACGCCACCAGCCGCCTGCAGGCCGAGCTGAAGCGCCACCCCAACCTGTTCGGCGAGCCACTGCCGGTGCAGTGCATCGTCACCCGGCTGGAACACGGCGATCTGGTCCTGATCGAGCTGGTCGAAATCGAACAGCAGACCCGTCAGGAGCGCGAGGAGCGCGCCATGGACCAGGTGCAGGCCAACAAGGAGCTGATCCGCAATCTGGCCCACGAGATCAAGAACCCGCTGGGTGGCATCCGTGGCGCGGCCCAGCTGTTGCAGATGGAGCTCGAGAGCAAGTCGCTGACCGAGTACACGCAGGTCATCATCCACGAGGCCGATCGCCTTCAGGCCCTGGTGGACCGCCTTCTGGCGCCGCACCGGCGTCCGCATCTGGTGGGCGACGTCAACATCCACGAGGTCTGCGAGCGGGTGCGCTCGCTCATCCTGGCCGAGTTCCCCAAGGGGCTGAAGGTCTGGCGCGACTACGACACCTCGATCCCCGATTTCCGCGGCGACCGCGAGCAGCTGATCCAGGCTGTGCTGAACATCGCCCACAACGCGGCCCAGGCGCTGGCCGAGCGCATTCAGGCGGGCGACGCCAAACTGACTTTGCGCACACGGGTGGCTCGCCGCGTCACGATCAACCGGCAGTTGCATCGGCTGGCACTGGTCTTGCATATCGAGGACAACGGCCCGGGTATCCCGGAGGCGATTCGTGACCGCATCTTCTACCCGCTGGTTTCGGGGCGGGAGGGCGGCTCCGGACTGGGCCTGACATTGGCTCAAACCTTCGTTCAACAGCATCAGGGCACCATCGAATGCGAGAGCGAACCGGGTCGCACGGTTTTCAGAATCCTGATTCCGCTGCCATGACCGGTGAACGCGTCACAGTCGAGACGGGATGCCATCACCTCAGGTCAGCATGAAACCCATCTGGATCGTTGACGACGACCAATCCATCCGCTTCGTGCTCGAGAAGGCACTGGCCCGCGAGGACCTGCCTGTCCGCAGCTTCACCAACCCGCGCGATGTGCTGCTGGCGCTGGATGACGATGAACCGCAGGTGCTGGTGTCGGACATCCGCATGCCGGGCGGCTCGGGCATCGACCTGCTGAGCAAGGTCAAGGCGCGGCTGCCGGGGCTGCCCGTCATCATCATGACGGCCTTCTCCGATCTGGACAGCGCCGTGTCGGCCTTCCAGGGCGGTGCGTTCGAATACCTGCCCAAACCCTTCGACCTGCCCAAGGCGGTCGAACTGATCCGCCGTGCGGTCGACGAGAGCGTGCGCGAAGAGGTCGTGGACGAGCGTGTCGCGCAGATGCCCGAGATGCTGGGCCAGGCGCCGGCCATGCAGGATGTCTTCCGTGCGATCGGCCGTCTGAGTCAGAGCAATGTCACGGTGCTGATCACCGGTGAGTCGGGCGCGGGCAAGGAGCTGGTGGCGCGCGCGCTGCACAAGCACAGCCCGCGGGCGAATGGCCCGTTCGTGGCCATCAACACCGCGGCCATCCCGAAGGACCTGCTGGAGTCAGAACTCTTCGGCCACGAGCGCGGTGCGTTCACGGGCGCGCAGACCATGCGTCGCGGGCGCTTCGAGCAGGCCGATGGCGGCACGCTCTTCCTCGATGAAATCGGCGACATGCCGTTCGACCTGCAGACGCGTCTGCTGCGGGTGCTCAGCGACGGCCAGTTCTACCGCGTGGGCGGCCACCACCCGCTCAAGAGCAATGTGCGGGTCATTGCCGCGACCCATCAGAACCTGGAAGACCGCGTGCGCCAGGGCGTGTTCCGCGAAGACTTGTTCCACCGCCTGAACGTCATCCGCCTGCGTCTGCCCGCCCTGCGTGAGCGCCGTGAGGACATCCCGACGCTGGCGCGCTTCTTCCTGCAAAAGAGTGCCAAGGACCTGGGTGTGGAGGCCAAGCGGATCTCCGAGCCGGCGATCGCCCGGCTGGCCTCGTTCGACTTCCCGGGCAACGTGCGGCAGCTGGAGAACATCTGCCATTGGCTGACGGTGATGGCGCCGGCTCAGGTGATCGAGGTCAAGGACCTCCCGCCCGAGTTGCTGGATGGCCAGATGCCAGCCATGAACACGTCCCTGATGGCAGCGGGGGCGCCGGCCCCGGCGCCGACTCTGCCTGCGGCCTCGCTCGGAGGCGCAACGGCATCGGGGACGCACAGCGATCCGTGGGCTTCGGCGGCTGGCTCTCTGGCCTCGGTCAGCCCGCCACCAGCCGCGGTGACATGGCCCGCACAGGATGCGGGTGGCGTTTCCGAGGTGCGCGCGCCGGACGCACGCTTTGGCGACGAGCCGGGTTTCGGGCTGGCCTCGGGCGGTTTGCAGGGCACGGGCCTGCCTTCGACCCCGGTCGGTGGACTGGGCGGTGCCGCTCTCGATCCCTACGCGCCCGTCGTGCCTGTGGCCCCTGCACCTGCGGCAGGCTGGCTCAAGGACCTCGAACGGGAAGCGCGTGCGCGCCTGGAGGCCGGGCAGCCGGAAGTCTGGGACAGCCTCACGCGCCAGTTCGAAGCAAGCCTCATCCACACGGCGCTGGAGCTGACGCGGGGGCGTCGGATCGAGGCCGCACAGAAGCTGGGTATCGGGCGCAACACCATCACCCGCAAGATCCAGGAACTGGGCATTGACGACTGAGCGTCCACCCAGGCGGGCTGCTAGAGTAGCAATCTGTTCTGGAAGGATCGTGAGATGCAATCCCTGAAGTCGACCTTGGCGGGCGCCCTCAGCGCCCTGGCCTTGTTGGGCCTGTCAGCCTGTTCCACCACCAGCCCCGATGTGATCAAGCCGGGCGATGCCCAGCGCCTGTCGCAGGTGGCCGACGCGGTGGTCATCAGCGTGCGACCCGTGGTCGTCGAGGGCAGCCAGAGCGGCCTCGGCGGTGGCACGGGCGCGGTGATCGGTGGGATTGCTGGCGCGGGCGGCACGAGCAACCCGCGTGGCTCGGCCATGGCCGGTGTGGCGGGCGCCGTGGTGGGCGCCGTGGTCGGCAATGCGGTGGAGCGCTTCGGAACCCGTGAAGACGCTTTCGAGATCATCGTGCAGTTGGCCAATGGCGAGCGGCGCGCGCTGGTTCAGGCGCAAGGCAACGAGGCGTTCAAACCTGGCGATGCCGTCATCCTGGTGACCACGGGTGGCAAGACCCGTCTAATGCTGGCACCCAAGCCGGGCACCACGGGCCGCTGAAGCGCCTGTCGTCACCCGGGGGATGCCTCCGGGCGCGGCATGCGGTGGCCGCGCATGCCGGACAGAGCTCCCGGCCGGAGAGGCAACACAGACATGGATGACCGCATCCGGCAGATCCTCACGCAGATCACCAAGCTGGAAGACGAGCTGCGCGACGCGATGAAAGAGCGCGAGCAGCAGGTGTTCTTCGAGCTCAAAGGGCGTCGCATCGAGTTCGAATCGGCCGTGAAGGCGCGGCATCGCCAGCTGCGCATGGGGCTGTTGCGCTGGCTGGCTGGCAGCCGGCCGCAGAACTGGTTGTCGGCGCCGTTCATTTACGGCGTGTTTCCGGCGTTCGTGATCCTCGACGTGCTGGTGTCGATCTACCATGCGGTGTGCTTCCCGCTGTACGGCATCCCGAAGGTGCGACGGGCCGACTACATCCGCTTCGACCGGCACAAGCTGGCCTACCTCAACAGCCTGGAAAAGCTCAATTGCGAGTACTGCGCCTACGCCAACGGGCTGCTGGCCTGGGTGACCGAGGTGACCGCGCGCACCGAGCAGTACTGGTGCCCGATCAAGCACGCGCGCCGCATCGTGGGCGCGCACGGGCGCTATCACCGTTTCCAGGAATACGGTGACGCGGAGGGCTACCAGGCCCACCTGCGCAAGATGCGGCTGGAGTTCAGGCGGGAAGCGCGCGCGCAGCCTGCGCCAGTGTCGTCAGATCCGCCTCGGTGAGTGTTTCGCGGGTCAGCAGCATCGCGGCCCCCTCGTCCAGCAGCGCACGGCGGGCATCCAGCAGGGCGCGGGCGCGCTGGTAGGCCTCGTCCACCAGCTGGCGCACCGCGGAGTCGATCTGTTCGGCGGTGGCCTCGCTGTGCTGGCGCGGTGAGCCGATGCCATCGGCTGCCGGGCCCAGAAAGGCGTGGTGGGGCCGCTCGTAGGCCACCTGGCCCAGCTGAGATGACATGCCCAGGCGCATCACCATGTCCCGCGCGATCTCCGTCACCTTCTGCAGGTCGTCGGCCGCACCGCTGGAGATGTCGCCCATCACCAGGTCTTCGGCGGCGCGCCCGCCCAGCAGCACCACCATGCGGTTGAGCAGTTCGTGCCGCGTCTGCAGGAAGCGGTCTTCGCTGGGGCGCTGCAGGGTGTAGCCCAGCGCACCGATGCCGCGCGGAATGATCGAGATCTTGTGGACCGGGGCGGCGCCGGGCAGGCACAGCGCGAGCAGGGCATGCCCCATCTCGTGGTACGCCACGGTGCGGCGCTCGGGTTCGCTGAGCACGCGCCGGCGCTTCTCCAGACCGGCCACGATGCGTTCGACCGCGGCGGTGAAATCCTGCGCTTCGACCGCCTCGGCCTGGCGGCGGGTGGCCAGCAGCGCCGCTTCGTTGACCAGGTTGGCGAGGTCGGCGCCCGCGAAGCCGGGGGTGAGGGCGGCGATGGCGTCCGGGTCGACGTCCGCCCCGAGCTTCACTTTGCGCAGGTGCACGCGCAGGATGTCGATGCGGCCCTGGCGGTCGGGGCGGTCGACCAGCACCTGGCGGTCGAAACGGCCGGCGCGCAGCAGGGCGGGGTCGAGCACTTCGGGGCGGTTGGTGGCGCCCAAGATGACGACGCCGGCACTCGGGTCGAAGCCGTCCATCTCGGCCAGCAGTTGGTCGAGCGTCTGTTCCTTTTCGTCATGACCACCTAGCATGCCGGCGCCACGGGCCTTGCCGAGGGCATCGAGCTCGTCGATGAAGACGATGGCGGGCGCGGCTTCGCGGGCCTGCTCGAACAGGTCGCGCACGCGGGCGGCGCCCACGCCGACGAACATCTCGACGAACTCGGAGCCGTTGATGGAGAAGAAGGGCACGCCCGCCTCGCCGGCCATGGCGCGGGCCAGCAGCGTCTTGCCGGTGCCGGGTGGGCCGAGCAGCAGGATGCCCTTGGGCATGCGGGCACCCAGGCGGCCGTAGGCCTGCGGGTGCTTCAGGAAATCGACGGATTCGCGCAACTCGGCCTTGGCCTCGTCCACGCCGGCGACGTCGTCGAAGGTGACCGTGATGTCGCGCTCGGCGTGCACGCGGGCCTTGCTGCGGCCCACGCCCATCATGCCGCCGAGGCCGCCGCCGCCCATCATGCGTTTGGCCAGCAGGTTCCACAGCCCGAACAGCAACAGCACCGGCAGCACCCACGAAAGGATGTCGCGCAGCCAGGTGCTTTCAATGACGCCTTCGACGCGCACGCCGTGCTGCGACAGGGCTTCGGCCAGGGCGGGGTCCACCCGGGTCGCCACGAAGCGCTGGCGGCCGTCGGGCAGGGGCTTCTTCAGCTCGCCTTCGATGAGGTTGCTCGACACGCGCAGGCTGGCCACTTCGCCGGCCTTCACGCGGTCCATGAGCTCGCTGTAGGGCATGGCCTGCACCTGGGTGCTGCCGACCCAGACCTCGCGCACCCACAGGGCCACGAGCAGGGCCATGACGATGTACCAGAGGTTGGGGCCGGAGAAGGGCGGGCGGGGTGTGTCGCCAGAGGGTGGCGTGGGGCGAGGGGGCGGTGAGGTGGGCATGTCGGGCAATGGAGGGGCGTTCAGGTCTGCATGCGGCTGACGGCCGCGCGGAAGCGCCACAGGGCGCCAGCGAAGAACACGGTGCCGATGGCGGCGATGGCGGCCAGCTGCGGCCAGACGATGGTGACGCCCGCGCCACGGTACAGTATGGCCTGGGCCAGGCTCACGAAGTGGGTGGTGGGGGCAGCGAGCATGATGTTGGCCACGATGTCGGGCATGTTCTCACGCGGGGTCTGGCCGCCGGACAGCATCTGCAGCGGCAGCAGCACCAGGATCATCAACAGGCCCAGCTGCGGCATCGAACGGGCCACCGTGCCCATGTAGATGCCCATGGAGGTGGTGGCAAACAGGTGCAGCGCGCAGCCCACCAGGAACAGGGGCACCGAGCCCGAGATCGGCATGCCGAGGGCGCCCTGAACGATCACGTACAAGGACGCGGCCGTGGCCACCAGCACCACGAGCGCCATGGACCAGACCTTGGCCAGCATGATCTCGATCGGGCGCAGCGGCAGCACCAGCAGGTGTTCGATGGTGCCGTGCTCGCGCTCCCGGATGAGCGCGGCGCCGGTCAGGATGATGGACAGCATGGTGACGTTGCTCATCAGCTCCATCACGCCCATGAACCAGCTGTCGTTCATGGACGGGTTGAAGCGCACGCGCATCGCCAGGTCCACCGGGGGCGCGGACTGGGTGCGCTCGCGCTGCAGGTATTCGTTGACCTCGCCCAGCGCGATGCTCTGGATGTAGCCCGCGCCGACAAAGGCCTGGCTCATCTGCGTGGCGTCCACATTGAGCTGGATGGCGGGGCTGCGGCCGGCCAGCACGTCGCGCTGAAAGCCGGGCGGGATGTTGAGCACGAATGTGTAGCGGCCGGCGTCCATGCCGGCATCCATCTCGCGCAGGTCGATGTGCGCCGGCGGCATGAAGGTGGGCGGGTAGAAGGCCTCGGTGATGCGGCCGGACAGCGGGGTGCGGTCTTCATCGACCACGGCCAGCGGCGCGCGGTGCAGGCGGTCCGGGGCGCCTTTGGCGGCGGTGTAGATGGCGCCGGTGAAGGCCCACAGCACGAAGGCCAGCAGCAGGCGCTCGCGCCACAGGCTGCGCAGTTCCTTCAGCCCCAGCTGCCAGATGTGGACGAGGCTGCTCATGTGTCCTGCTTCTTGAGCAGCATCACGGTGGCGACCGTGAGCAGCGGGATGATGGCCAGCAAGGGCAGGAAGGACGGCCACAGGTCGACCAGACCGAGCGCCTTGCTGTAGGTGCCGCGGCTGATGGTGAGGAAGGGGCCGGTGGGG
>NZ_CAJYGK010000083.1 GCF_913773725.1 uncultured Aquabacterium sp.
TACCCAAGAAGCCCAGTGGCAGCGCAGGACGATTTTGGCCAAATCATCGAATCCACGTCCTCAAGGCCAAGGCGTTACTATTTAGTTCGGATTACGGACGCGGGTTCGGTTCCGTGTTCCACCACCATATGCCCAAGGGCCCGCACGCACCGCGTCCGGGCCCTTTCCTTTTTCTCGCCGCGCCTGACCCGTGAAGCGCTTCACGCCCGGGCAGCCGACCCGGTGCTTCCCCCAAAGGTGTTCCCCGCCTTGGCCGATATAGTCATTGTTGCCATGTGGGGTATTGAGTCTCGCCTGGCTGCACGACACACACAACGCCAGGGACGACTGCATGGACGCCAACCCGCGCCAGCCTTCCGCCATCGAGCCCGACAGCCCGTTGCGCGCCTACCGCGCCATGGTGGCGTACGCCAATGACGCGATGCTGTTGATGGCGCGGGAGCGCATCGTGGCGTGCAACCCGGCCGCCGAGTTGCTGTTCGGGCGGCCGCACGACGAACTGGTGGGCTTGAACCCGGCGGCGCTGTCGCCCGAGCACCAGCCCGATGGACAAACCTCACGGGCGCGGGTGCAGGAACATGTGATGCGGGCGCGGCAGGGCGAGCCCCAGCGCTTTCTCTGGCTCCATCAGCGCGCCGATGGCCACACCTTCACGGCCGAAGTGACACTGAGCCCCAGCCTGGCTGAACCCGACGACGATGTGCCCCAACTGGTGGCGGTGGTGCGGGATGTCAGCGCGGCGCAGGCGGCGGCTCAGGCGCTGCAGGCCTCGGAGCAGCGCTTTCGCAAGCTGTTCGAGCTGGCCCCCATCCCCATGGCCCTGACCACGCCGGACGGCAGCCTGGTGGACATCAACCGGCAGTGGACCCGGTTGCTGGGCTACGCCGCCGCCGACCTGGGCCACATCGAACAATGGTGGACGCTGGCCTACCCCGATCCGGTCTACCGCGCACAGGTGCGGACGATGTGGGCACAGGCCCATCAGGAGGTGTGCCGCGACGGCCGGGAGCTTCGCCCTGTCGAGCTCCTGGTGCATGACAAGGCTGGGCAGCCGCACCACCTGGTCATCGGCGGCGCCATGGTCGGCGAGCACCTCCTCACCACCTTCTACGACGTCACCGAACGCCGGGCGGCTCAGCAGCAGCTGGAGGCCCTCAACGCCAGCCTGGAAGCACGGGTCGCGGCCCGGACCGCCGAGCTGCAGGCCGCCTTCGAAGAGCTGCGCTGCACCCAGGACGAACTGGTCCGCAAGGAGAAGCTGGCAAGCCTGGGCGCCCTGGTGGCCGGCGTGGCGCACGAGCTCAACACACCGATCGGCAATGCCGTGATCATGGCCAGCACCCTCTCGGACATGCGGCGCCAGTTCGAGGCCGATGCCGCCGCCGGACTGCGGCGCTCGACGCTGGCGCGCTTCACCGCCGACATGGCCGAAGCCGTGGACGTGGTCGAACGCAACCTGCGCCGGGCGGCCGAGCTGCTGACCGGTTTCAAGCAGGTCGCGGTGGACCAGTCCAGCCATCAACGGCGCACGTTCGAGCTGGGGGAGCTGATGCGGGAGCTGAACCTGGCGCTCAGCCCGACGCTGAAGCAACGCCAGGTGCAGCTGACCGACCGGATCGCACCGGGCCTGGTGCTCGACAGCCACCCGGGGCCGCTGAGCCAGGTGCTGATGAACCTGGTCAACAACGCCGTGGTGCACGCCTTCGAGGGGCACGCCGCACCGCAGATCACCGTCGAGGCCCTGCCCCATGGGGACGAGCACGTCCACATCACCCTGCAGGACAACGGATGCGGCATCGCGCCCGAACACCTGCAGCGGGTGTTCGACCCCTTCTTCACGACCCGACTGGGCCGAGGCGGATCCGGCCTGGGCCTGCACATCGTCTACTCCCTGGTGACCGAACTGCTGGGCGGCCGCGTGCAGCTCGACAGCGCGCCGGGTCAGGGATGCACGATCACCCTGGTGCTGCCCCGCGTGGCACCCGACCGGGGTGACGCCGCGGAGTTCACTGCCACGCCATGAAGCCGATGCCGCCCCACCCCACCCCCGCGTCGCCCGTCCCCAGCGATGAGGAAGACGACCTGCTGCCCCTGCTGGACGACGAGCCGCTGCCCACCCGCGTCGGCGGCCTGGACACACGCACGCCGTGGCTGATCCTCGTGGTGGACGACGACGAGGACGTGCACCAGGCGACCGAACTGGCCTTGCGTGGCCTGTCGATCGAGGGACGCCCCCTGCACCTGCTCCACGCCCACTCCCGCGCCGAGGCCTTGGCGCTGCTGGCCGCACACGAAGACCTCGCGGTGATGCTGCTCGACGTGGTGATGGAGTCGGATGACGCCGGGCTGCAGCTGGTCCGCGAGGCGCGCACGGCCCTGCAGCGCGAATCGCTGCGCATCATCCTGCGCACGGGGCAGCCGGGCTACGCGCCCGAGCTGGACACCATCCGTGACTACGACATCAACGACTACCGCACCAAGTCGGAGTTGACCCGGGTTCGGCTGTTCACCAGCCTGACCACGGCCCTGCGGGCCTATCGGCAGATGTGCGCGCACGAACAGACGCGCCGCGGGCTGGAGATGGTGGTGCGTGCCAGCACGGACCTCAGCCGGCTGCATGGCATGCACCTGTTTGCCCGTGGGGTGGTCAAGCAGCTATGCGCCCTGCTGGGAATCGCGCCGGAAGGCCTGATCTGCGCCCAGGCCGGCCTGCAGCACCAGGACGACCCGGCGCGGGTGATCGCCGCCGCGGGTCAGTACGGTGACCTCATCCAGCGCCCCCTCAGCGACCTGGGCGTGCCGCATGTCCAGCAGGCGCTGCAGCGCTGTCTGGAAGAGCAGCGCAACCATTTCGACCATGGTGTGACGCTGTACTTCGCCACCTCGGACGGCCGGGGCCTCGCGGCCTACATCGACCACCACGAGCCGCTTGCACCGCTCGACCAGCATCTGCTGGAGGTGTTCTGCTCGAGCATGTCGGCCGGCTTCGAGAACGTGCTGCTGTACGGGCGGCTGGTCGACCAGGCCTATGTCGACCCCCTGCTGCACATCCCCAACCTCAACCAGTTCCTGAAGCACCTCTCGGCATTGCACATGCCCGACACGGAACGATATCTGGCGGTGGTCGACATCGACGGGTTCGCGTCGATCAACGACATGCTGGGTCACGGCTTCGGCGATGCCATGTTGCGGGCTGTGTCGCAGCGTCTGACCAGCTCACTGGGTGAGCCTTGCGTGGTGGCCCGCGTCAGCGCCGACGTGTTCGGTGTGCTGGGGCCGAAGGGTCTGGTCGACGCCGAGCCGCTGCAGGCGCTGTTCAAGACACCGTTTCACGTACAGAGTCAGACGGTGCGGCTGTCGGCCACGATGGGCCTGGTGCGACTGGACCAGCCGGATCTCGTGGGGCCGGAACTCCTGAAGGACGCCCACCTGGCACTGAAACGGGCCAAGGGCCTGCAGCGGGGATCGGTCTGTTATTTCTCGGCTGAGATGGGCCAGGACGCACGCACCCGCATGCAGTTGCTGGACAGCCTGAGGGCGGCCACCGGCTCCAGCCAGCTGTTCACGGTGTACCAGCCCAAGGTCTGCCTGCACACGGGTCGCGTGTTGGGGCTGGAGGCCCTGCTGCGCTGGCGCAAGCCCGATGGCGAGATGGTGCCGCCGGACCGCTTCATCCCGCTGGCCGAGCAGGCCGGCTTGATGGCCGTGCTCGGGACCTTCGTGCTGCATTCGGCGTGCTCCCAGCTGCGCCGGCTGCACGAGGCGGGACACCGCACGCTGTCCATGGCCATCAACGTGTCGCAGGCCCAGTTGCGTGAGCCGGACTTCATCCCGCTGCTGGCCGACACACTGAATGAGACCGGAGTCCAGCCAGCCAGCGTCGAGCTGGAGGTGACGGAATCGATGGCGGCGGATGACCTGGGCCTGATGCGCCAGCGCCTGGGTGAGATCGGCGCCCTGGGGCTTACCGCCGCCATCGACGACTTCGGCACGGGCTTTTCGTCGTTGAGCGTGCTGCGCCACCTCAAGGCCGACCGCCTGAAGATCGACCGGGCCTTCGTGGCCGAAATCGAGCAGGACAGCCGCATCGCGCGCATGGTGGTCAACCTGGGGCACAGCCTGGGCATGACGGTGGTCGCCGAGGGCGTCGAGACCGCCTCGCAACGCGGCATGCTGCTGGAGCTGGGCTGCGACGAAGGCCAGGGCTGGCTTTTTGCCCGTCCGATGGACGAGCCCGCCCTGCTGGCCTGGCTGGCCACGCACCCGGCCTGAGTCGGTCCCGTACCCGCCTGCCGTCGGCCGGCAGGCGGCCAGGGCCGTTACAGTGCAGTCTGCGCTGTTCAGCCCCTTCCCATGTCTGCCCCTCCTGCTTCCCCGCCCTTGTCAGCCCGGCTGCCCCGCTTGCTGGCTGAAGTGCTGTTCTTCGTGACCGTGTGGTGGGCAGCGGACCGCCTGGTGCACGCGCTGGGCTGGCCCGTTCCGGGGGGTGTGGTCGGCCTGCTGGTCGTCACGGCGCTGCTGCTGACCGGCGTGCTGGCGCCCCGCCGCATCGAGGCCGGCGCGCGCTGGCTGCTGGGCGAGATGCTGCTGTTCTTCATCCCGCCGCTGATGGCCCTGATCCGCCATGGCGAGCTGCTGAGCGGCACCGGGCTGAAGCTGGCGCTTGCGATCGCGGTCGGCACGCTGTTCGTGATGGGTGGCGTGGGATGGGTGGTCTCGCGGGTGATCGTGCTCGAAGACCGGCTCACCGCACGCGGGCAGGAGGGCCGATCATGAGCGACCTGACCGACCTGCTCGGCGCGCCGGTGGTGGCCGTCGCGAGCCTGGTGCTGACGCTGGGCCTCTACTTCGCGTCCAAGCGGCTGTTCCAGCGGCATCCGCGTACGTGGCTGTCACCCATCATGGTGACGCCGCTGGTCTTGCTGGTTCTGCTGCTGGGCACCGGCACCCCTTACGAGGTGTACTACCAGCACACGCGGTGGCTGACGTGGATGCTCGGGCCCGCAACCGTGGCCTTCGCGTTTCCGATCTACCAGCAGCGTGGGCTGATCCGCCGCTATCCGCTCACGCTGAGCATCGGGGTGCTCACGGGCGTGGTGCTGGGCGTCGCCAGTTCCTGGGCCCTGGCGTGGCTGCTGGGCTTGCCCGACAGCGTGATGCGCAGCATCCTGCCGCGGTCCGTGTCGTCGCCCTTTGCGATGCCGGTGGCCAGCACGCTGGGGGTCGAGCCCGAGCTGGCGGTGATGTGCGTGCTGGTCACGGGCGTGTTCGGGATGCTGGTGGGCCAGGGCTGGCTCACATGGCTGGGTGTGCGCCACCCGGTGGCCGTGGGATCGGCCTTTGGCGCGGCCACGCACGGGGTGGGCACGGCCAAGGCCTGGCAGATCGGCGCAGAACAGGGCGCGGTGTCCAGTCTCACGATGATCTTCTCGGGCATCGTGCTGGTGTTGCTGTCGCCGGTGTTGGCCGGCTGGCTGGGGTGAAGCGGGGCTGCTTCAGGAAGACGCCGGCGCCAAGGGGTTCAGCAAAGGCAGCGTCACGCTGAAGACGGCGCCGCCTTCGGGCGCGTTGGCCGCTACGAGGCGCCCGCCGTGCTGCTCGATGGTGCCGAAGCTGATCGACAGGCCCAGGCCCGTGCCCTTGCCCACTGGCTTGGTGGTGAAGAACGGGTCGAACAGGCGCCCCATGTGCTCGGGCGGGATGCCAGGGCCGTTGTCGCGCAGCGTGATCGTGGCCTCGCGGTCGGTGTGGGTGAGTGTGATCCACAACTCCGGCTGGGGATCGATGGCCGAGGCCGCGTCGTAGGCGTTCTGGATCAGGTTCATCACCACCTGCAGCAGCTGACCGGCGCTGGCGCGCACCAGGCAACGGGGCTGCGGAACCCAGTGGATGGCAAAGCCGGGCGCCGTGCCTTTTCGCACCCAGTGGATGGCGCGTTCGATGACGGCATTGAGGTCGACCGGCTCGCGCTCCTCACGGTCCATCACCGAGAAGCGCTTGAGTCCGTTGACGATGTCGGTGGTGCGCTGCGCCCCTTCCAACGTGCCTTCGATCAAGGACGGCAGGTCGCTCAGGGCGTGGTCGATGCGCAGGCGCTGGCGCAGGTCGGCCAGCAAGGCGGGAGGCTCCCCCGCGTGCACGGCCTGCAGGTAGGTCGCCATGCGGTCGGTGTACTTCTTGAGCGCATGCACATTGCCCAGCACGAAGCTGATCGGGTTGTTCAACTCGTGGGCCACACCGGCCACCAACCGCCCCAGCGAGGCCATTTTCTCGGAATGCAGCAGCTGCTGCTGCGCCTGCTTGAGGGCTTCGTGCGCGCGCTGCAGCTCCTGATAGGCCCGCTTGATCTCTCCCATGGGCCGGCCGACGAACACATAGCCGACCACGCGCGCGCTGGCATTGCGCCGGGGAGTGCAGTTCAGGTCCACCGGCACGCTGTGGCCCTGTGCGTCGCGCAACTGGATCTCGAGCACCGCGCCCGCCCGCGACGGGCGCCAGGTGCCCAGGACCTCGCGCAGGCGCTGCACGCTGTCCTCGTCGGCGAGCAGATCGAGCGCGCTGCTGCCGCGCAGGCTCGCCTCGTCCCGCCCCACCAGTTCGCACAAGGCCGCATTGGTCTCTTCGATGCGCCCCTGGCTGTCACAGGCCACGAGCACGTCACTCATCGAGGACAGCAGGCTCAGGATGAACTGCTGTGACTGCTCGAGCTGGGCGTTCTTCTCCTCCAGCGCGATCTCGTCACGCACCAGCTGCTGGTAGACCTCGTCCATCTTGTGGATGACGTCGAGCCAGGCCGTCTCGTCCATGCCCTCGGGCACGGCAGCCAGATCCGGCAAGGCCGGAGGCGACGAGTGCGAAGATTCGGATGAGGGCGGCGTGGAAGACAGGCTCATGGCGTGATCCCTCTTCAATGCACGGTGCAGACCATGCACGGGTCGAACGAGCGGACCACGTGCTGCACGGCCACCGGCGTGGTCTCGCCTGGCTGCACCGGCACGCCGACCAGGGCCTGTTCCAGCGGGCCGGGCGTGCCCTCGGCATCGCGGGGCGAGAAGTTCCACGAGGTCGGTGCGACGATCTGGTAGTTGGCAATGCGGCCCTGATCGATGCGCACCCAGTGCCCCAGCGCACCGCGAGCCGCCTCGGCAAGGCCGGTGGCCTGGGCGGCGTCCGGCAGGGGCGCGGGCTGGTGCCAGGGCTCGCCCGGCCGCACGGCCCGCAGCCAGTCTTCCATCATCGGCACGACGCGCGCCAGCTCCAGCAGCCGCGCCAGCACGCGGGTGCGGACATTGGCGCCGGAGCGGGCCACGGTGTCGCGGATCAGCGGGTGACCATCGTTGAGCTGCCGGGCCACCGCGCCGGTTTCGGCGACGCGACCTGCCAGACGGGGCGCCTTGTTCCAGGTGTAGGCAGCCGGCTTGTCGGCATCGGGCAGGGTCTGGCCATCATGCGGGTGCAGGGGACGGTCGCCGTCCAGCCAGGCGTGCGTCGCGTCTTCGGTGATCTGCGCCAAGTCCATGGGCAGGCTCACGCCCTGAGCCGCGTCCCAGACCCCGCCTCGCATCGCGGGCTGGCCATCGGGCTGCACATAGGCGCCGTAGGACAGGCAGGGTCCCTCACCCCGGCCCAGATGACCCAAGGCCAGGTCGGCCGCGATGGTGAGGAACAGGCGCAGGTCGCCATGGTCGGGCGCGGCCTGCTGCCACCAGGCCATGAGCGCGGCTTCGCTGTCGAGCGACGCGATGGCTTCGAGCGGCGCGGCGAACAGCGTCTGCTCGAGGAAGGCGCGAAACTCGCGCACCTTGCCCAGCAGGCGCAGCCGCTCGGCCAGGTCTATGGCGCGCGCACTGCCCCCGGGCAGTACCGACTGCGTGTGCGGCCACTTGCCCCCCAGCGTGCCGAGGATGGTGAACCAGCGCTGCCGCGCGGCCGTGGCCTGCCGGGCGTGATGGCCCTGCAGCGGCGCAAAGCGTGCCTGGGCCGCGGCAAACCAGGGCCGGTCGGCGTACACCGGACGGGTGAAGTCCGGCATGAAGAACAGGTAGAAGTGCGTGAGGTGGTCGGCCAGGTTCTCGGTGGCCAGCATCAGGTTGAGCGCGTGGCGGCCGTTGGCCGGCATGTCCTGCGGCGCCAGGCCGGCCGCATCGCGCAGGGCGTAGGCGGCGGCCACCGACTGCGACACCGAGCAGATGCCGCAGATGCGCGGCACGTAGACCAGCGCGTCATGCGGGTCCTTGCCCAGCAGCATCTGCTCGAAACCGCGGTACATGGTTGCGTTCACGTGCGCTGCCTGTACGCGGCCGTCGGCCACCTCCAGGCGCACTTCCAGATCCCCTTCGACGCGGTTGAAAGGGCCGACCAGCAGGCGGGTGGTGCTCATGCGGCCGACCTCACTTCAAGCGCGTGCGCCGGATGGCAGGCGGCACCACGACGTGGTCGGCCGTGGCGTTGTGCTTGACGCGCTTGGGCGTGGCCGACTTGGACAGCGAGGCCAGCGCCACATACCAGGCCTTGGGCATGTCGGTGGGCAGGCCGATGGGGATGCCGGCGATCTTCGGCGTGGCGTGGAAGGCGTGGCCCGGGGCCTGGAAGCCGGGCTCGGTGCAGCTGATGCAGGCGTAGCCGCCGCGGGTGCACGAGCCCTCGCCGTTCCACAGCCGGGTGTTGCAGTCGGCATGCGCCTGCGTGCCCTTGCAGCCCATGTGCTCCATCATGCAGCCCAGGTCGGAAGGCTGCTCGGCACTGGCCTTGAACTCGTAATACTCGTTGCGGGTGCAACCGTGGTGCACCAGCTGATCGGCATAGAAGCGGGGGCGGCCAAGCGCGTCCAGGTCGGCCGGGGTGAGGGCATCGGCGGCCAGCGCCATCAGGGTGTCCAGCACCCAACCAGGGTGGGTGGGGCAGCCGGCGATGTTGATGACGGGCCACTCGGCCCCCGCTTCGGTGCGGCCCGGGCTGCGGAAGGCCTCGCCCAGCAGGCCGCCAGGGTGTTCGTCTTCGTGCTGCAGGCCGCAGGCTTCGGTGGGGTTGTCGCCCCCGGCCGTGATGCCACCCCAGGCGGCGCAGCTGCCGACCGCCGCCACAAAACGGGCCTTGGCAGACAGACGCTGCACCCAGTCGATCATGGGCAGGCCGGTGCCGGCCAGCATGTGAAACCGGCCCGTGCCGTTCGGGCCGCGCAGCAAGGCCCCTTCGATGCACAGCACATCCAGACGCAGGCGGTCGGCCAGTACGTCTTCCATCAGCGCGATGACATCCGCGCCCGTTTCCAGGCTGAGCGACGGATGCCACAGCAGGTGGATGCCCGCATCGCGCAGGGTGCCGGGCAGATCGGGCGTGTCGGCGCACAGCAGCGACATGCTGCAGCCGCCGCAACCGCCAGACTGCAGCCACAGCACATTCAGAGGCTCACCCGGCGAGCGAGCCAGCGATCCGGACGGCAGCGTGTTCATTTAGGCTCCAGGCCAAAGCGTTGCAGCTTGGCGCGCAGGCCGACACGTGAAAGCCCCAGCTCGCGCGCGGCGTGGGTCTTGTTCCAGCGTAGGCGCAACATGGTCTCACGCAACACGGCGGCTTCGATGCGGTCGAGCCGCTCCTGCAACGTGCCGCTTTGGGGGATGTCGAGGTGCAGCCCGCCTTCTGGCCGGGTCTGCGCCACGTCCGACCCGGCACCCTGCAGCACCTTCCGAGAAAACGCGTGGGCGTCGATCAGGCCCGCCCCATCAGGCGCAGCAAGCGGGTCGGACAGGGCCACGGCGCGCGTGACCTCGTTGTTCAGTTCGCGGATGTTGCCGGGCCACGGGTAGGCCTGCAGCACGGCCAGCGCATCGGCGGTGAAACGCAGCGCGCCGCGCCCCAGGCTGCGCGCCACCTCGTCGAGCAGGCGCTGCGCGATCAGGGCCACATCGCCGCCCCGCTCGCGCAGCGGCGGCATCGTCACCGTGACGTTGGCCAGGCGGTAATACAGGTCTTCACGGAAGCGGCCACTGCGCACATCGGCTTCCAGGTCGCGGTGTGTGGCGGCGATCACGCGCACGTCCACCGCCACCGGCTTGGGCGCGCCCACCGGCCGCACCTCCCCTTCCTGCAACACGCGCAGCAGCTTGACCTGAAACGCGGGCGAGGTCTCGCCGATTTCGTCGAGGAAGATGGTGCCTTTGTCGGCGCGCTGGAACAGGCCGATGTGGTCGTCGTAGGCCCCCGTGAAGGCGCCACGCTTGTGGCCGTACAGCTCAGATTCGATCAGCGTGTCGGGGATGGCCGCACAGTTCTCGACCACGAAGGGACCGGCCGCACGGCCGCTCGCGTAGTGGATGGCACGGGCCAGCAACTCCTTGCCCGTGCCCGACTCGCCGTGCACCAGCACGCTGAGGTCGTAGCGGGCCACCTTGGCGGCCATGCGGCACACCTCTTCCACCGGGCTGCCGGGCGAGCACTCGATGCGCCCGAAATCGAAGGTGTCCTTGGCGCGGGCCAGTTGCTCGGTGGCGCGCTGGCGCAGCACGCCCGTGCCGGCGCGCAGGTCGATCTCCATGCGGTGCAGCGCGCCTTGCAGGCTGCGGCTTTCCGCGGCCTGGCGCACCGTGTCCAGCAGGTGATCGGGCACCCAGGGCTTGAGGATGTACTGGTAGATGCCGGCTTCGTTGATGCCGGTGATGATGTCTTCGCTGTCGGTGTAGCCCGAGATGACGATGCGGACCGTGTCCGGCCAGCGCTCGCGCACCTCTTTCAGAAAGGCGACGCCCGTCTGCCCGGGCATGCGCTGATCGCACAGGATGACGGCCACCGGGTACTGCTCCAGCAGCGCACGGGCCTGCTCGGCATCGCCCGCAGTGAGGATGCGAAAGTCCTCTTCCAGCGTGCGACGCATGGCCTCCTGGGACCGGACCTCGTCGTCAACCAGCAGGACGGTGGGCAGGTCGATGGCATTCATGCCGGCAGCTTAACAAATGCGGGGCAGCTGCTCGCCGGTGAGCCAGTCCACCACGCGACGGCCGCCAAAGCGCGTGCGCATCTGCACGAAATGGTGGGGGTCTTCGGTGACCGTGCCGATGCGGGCGGCCCCGGCCCCCAACGGGTGGGCGCGCATGGCGGCCAGGAGCGCGTCTGCCTGCTCGGGGACGCAGATGGCGACCAGCTTGCCTTCGTTGGCCACGTACAGCGGATCCAGGCCGAGCAGCTCACACGCGGCCTCGACCTGCGGCAGCACGGGGATGGCCGCCTCGTCCAGGTCCATGCCGACGCCGCTCTGGCGGGCGATCTCGTTGAGCGTGGTGGCCAGGCCACCGCGCGTGGGGTCGCGTAGCACGTGCAGGCCCTGGGGCACCGCCTGCAGCATCGCGGCCACCAGTGTGTGCAGCGCGGCCGTGTCCGAGACGATCTCGGTTTCGAAGGTCAGCGACTCGCGCTTGGAAAGGACCGCCACGCCATGCTCACCCAGCGTGCCGGACACGAGGATGGCATCGCCCGGCTTCGCGGCCGCGCCATCGATGCGCACGCCCGCCGGCACCACGCCCACGCCGGTGGTGGTGATGAAGACGCCATCACCCTTGCCCTGCTCAACCACCTTGGTGTCGCCGGTGACGATGGGCACGCCGGCCTCGCGGCTGGCCGCGGCCATGGACTCGACCAGCGCCTTCAGCTCGGACAGCGGAAAGCCCTCTTCGATGATGAAGCTGGCGGCCAGGTACAGCGGACGGGCGCCGGCCATGGCCACGTCGTTGACGGTGCCGTGCACACACAGGCAGCCCAGGTCGCCACCGGGAAAGAACAACGGGGACACCACGTGGCCATCGGTGGCCATGACGAGGCGACCGCCCTGCGCCAGCTCGGGCGGCGCGTCGAACGCGGCCTGGTCGTTGCCCTGACGCAGCCACGGGTTGTCGAAGGCCTTGAGAAAGAGCTCGTCGATCAGCTGGGCCGCAGCGCGCCCGCCCGCACCATGGCTCATGTCGATGCGGCCGTGCTTCAGGTCGATCGGGCGGATGTAGTCGGGGCGAACGGGCATGGGATCAGTCGGTGAGCGGGGGCAAATCAACGAGGCGGGGTCAGGCCGCACGGGCCCGGGGAGCGGCCGGCACGATGGGGATGTCGCGGAAGCGGCCGTAGCTGTAGTGCGCCGCGCACGCCCCTTCGCTGGACACCATGCACGAGCCCACCGGGTTGTCGGGCGTGCAGACGTTGCCGAACAGCTTGCAGTCGGTCGGGCGCTTGACGCCGCGCAGGATGGCACCGCACTCGCAGGCCTTGTGGTCGGGTACAGGTTGGTAGTGCAGGTCGAAGCGACGCTCGGCGTCGAAGGCGGCGTAACGCTCGCGCAGCTTCAACGCGCTGTGCGGCACCACACCCAGGCCGCGCCACTCGAAGCTGTCGCGTACCTCGAAGACCTCGTCCATCACCTTCTGCGCCGCCACATTGCCCTTGGGCGTGACTGCACGGGTGAACTCGTTCTCCACCTCGGCGCGGCCTTCGTTCACCTGGCGCACCAGCATCAGGATGGCCTGCATCACATCGAGCGGCTCGAAGCCGGCAATCACCACCGGCTTGTGCCAGCCCTCGGCAAACGGCACATACGGATCGGAGCCGATGACGATGCTGACGTGGGCTGGGCCGACGAAGCCGTCGAGCTCGACCTTGCCATGCTGCTCGGCATCGGGCGCTGCGAGGATGTGCGTGACGGCGGCCGGCGTCAGCACGTGGCAGCACAGCACGCTGAAGTTCTTGACGCCCAGTCGCTCGGCCTGCTGCACCACCAGCGCGGTGGGCGGCGTGGTGGTTTCGAAGCCGATGGCAAAGAACACCACCTCGCGGTCGGGATGGGCCTGCGCCGTCTTCAGCGCATCGGCCGCGGAATACACCATGCGGATGTCGCCACCGCGGGCCTTGGCCTTGATCAGCGACAGGCCGTCAGACGCCGGCACCCGCATCGTGTCACCGTAGGTGCAGACGATGGCGCCGCGCTCGAGCGCCAGGCGGATGGCCAGGTCGATGCGGCCAATCGGCAGCACGCACACCGGGCAGCCCGGGCCGTGAATCATCTGCACCTGGGGCGGCAGCAGTTCGGTCACGCCGTAGCGGGACAGTGCGTGCGTGTGGCCGCCACAGAACTCCATGAAGCGGTAGACGCGGTCGGGGTGCGCCTCGGCGTGGATGCGTTCACCCAGCTGGCGCGCGATGGCCCCGTCGCGGAATTCGTCGATGTACTTCATGCGGCGGCACCTCCGGTGGTCAGTGCCGCTTCGGCGGCCTGCGCGGCATCGAGCTCGGCAAACAGCGCCAGGGTCTTCTCGGCTTCCTCGCGGTCCAGCAGGCCGATGGCGTGGCCCACGTGTACGATCACGTAGTCACCGATGTCGGCTTCGGGCACGAGGGCGAGCGAGACCGCCTTGCGCACGCCGCCCAGGTTCACGATCGCCTCGTCGCCGTCGCGTTTCTCGACGACTTGGGCAGGCAGGGCTAGGCACATCAGCGGGCTCCTTCGGGGGACAGGACGGGAACGGGTGGGGTCGGGCAGCGCGGATCGGCCACGGGCGACGGAACAGGCAGCGGGTCGATCTGGCCGGACGCGAGGTCGGACAGGCTCGACAGATGAGCCACCGCCCAGGCCTGTCCCATCGCCAGGCCCGCGTCGCCGCAGGACACGGCCTCGGCCTGCAGCACGCGCAGCGTGGGCAAGCCGGCCTGCTCGGCGTGGTGCGCCAGGCCTTCACGCAGGCGGGCCACCAGCAAGCGGTTGTAGAAACAGCCCCCGCCCAGCACCACGGTGCGCACGCCATGGCGTTGGGCGGCTTGCACGGCCCAGCGGGCCAGGCCATCGGCCAGGGTCACGTGAAAGCGCGCGGCCCCTTCACCGCGCAGCCCGGCATCCGGCTCGCCACGCCGGGCGGCCGGGTCGGTGTCGGTCAGGGCCCAGAGGCGCGTCATCAGGGGCAGCAGGTCGAGCGTGCCGTCATCGCGAAGGGGCGCGTCGCCTGCGTCGGCCTGCATCGGGTGCTCGGCCAGCCAGGCGGTGGCGGCCTGCTCCAGCGCGATCGCGGCCTGCGCCTCGAAGGCCTGGCGGGCACCCAGGCCGAGCGCGCCCGCAGCCGCATCGAACCAGCGCCCGGCCCCGGTCGTCAGCGGGCTGTTGAGCCGCTTCGACAGCATGGCCGACAGCAGCCGCGTGGCCGATTCGCCGTGGTGGGCGCCCAGGCGCTCGGGGATCTCGTCCGTGCGGCCCAGCGCGTGCAGCGTCGCGGCGGCCATGCGCCACGGCTCGCGCGCGGCCACATCGCCACCTGGCAGGCACAGGGGCGACAGGTGGCCCAGGCGCGACCAGCGCGCCCCGTCCACCCACAGCAGTTCGCCACCCCACGCCACCCCGTCGGTGCCCAGGCCCACGCCATCGAGGGCCAGGCCCAGCACCGGCTCGCTCAGGCCGTGCTCGGCCTGCAGCGCCGCAATGTGGGCGTGGTGGTGCTGCACGCCGATGGCCGGCACGCCCAACTGCTGAGCCCAGCGCTGCGCGAGGCGCGTGCTGAAGAAATCGGGGTGCAGATCGTGCGCGATCGCGTCAACCGGGCCCTCGGCCAGCAGCGCCTCGATCGAGGCCTCCAGCGCCATGCACTGGGCCGGCTCGGCCAGGTCACCATGCAGCGGCGACCAGCGCACCGTGTCACCCTCCAGGCGGCACGCGGTGTTCTTGAGCCACGCGCCCACCGCCAGGATGCGGCGCGGGGCCGGCTGCGGCACCGACTGGGTGTGC
>NZ_CAJYGK010000084.1 GCF_913773725.1 uncultured Aquabacterium sp.
CCAGTGCGGGATCGAGGCCCGCAATGAACCGCTGGGCATCTCCATGCGCAGCACGCTGTCGCTCAACCATGCCGCAAAAGGAGCTTTCTTCGACGCACCCTGGGTTGCGCCTGCGGAAACCCTCGTCACAGGCACGCTGTGCGACGTACCCTGGGGGCGCGATGTGGAGCACGTCGTCGCTCTCGTCCCCGGCGAACGAACGACGTTGATCCTGCTGTCGCGCCGCGACGCGGAAGTGAGCACCAAGCAGAACACCGCCGGCGAGCCGCGGGACGACCTCAGCTTCAAGAACACCACGCCCATCGCGATCGCGGATGTCCCCGCCGATTGGCCCGACGATGTGATCTGGTGGGGAGGGGCCATGCTGCGCACGGCCCAGATGGCCGGAGCCCTCGAAACCACGCTGGATCTGAGCACCCGCTACGCCACCGAGCGGGTTCAATTCGGCAAGCCCATCAGCGCATTTCAGGCCATTCAGCACCAGTTGGCGCAGATGGCTCAGCACACGGGCAGCGCGCTCGTCAGCGCCGAGGCCGCCTTCGCGGAATCGGGCAGCCAACTGGCGGCCTGGCAGATTGCCGCGGCCAAGGTCTGCGGCGCAGAAGCCGCCGGTGCGGTGGCCGCCATGGCCCATGCAGTGCACGGCGCCATCGGCTTTACGCACGAGCATGCGCTGCAGTTGGGCACCCGCCGGCTCTGGGCCTGGCGCAGCGAGTTCGGCAACCAGGGGCACTGGACACAGCGGCTGGGAAGGGCCGTCGCCCAAGGCGGCTCTGCCTCGCTGTGGCCTGCCGTAACCAGTGGCCGCCTGGCAGCCCTGTCCTCCACATGAATTCCCACCCCATGAGCGAACAAAGCCCTACCCCCTTCTTGCTGATCGAACGCGACGGCCCCGTGCTGACCGCCCGGTTGAACCGTCCCGAGACGCGCAACGCCCTGACCGATCCCGCGCACATGGATGAACTGGTGGCCCTGTGCCGCCAGATTCGTGCAGACCACAGCATCAAGGCCCTGGTGCTGACCGGCGAAGGCAGTGCTTTCTGCGCTGGCGGCAATGTGAAGGACATGCAGCAGCGCGGCGGCATTTTCGCGGGCAGCCCCTACGAGGTGCGCGACAGTTACCGCGACACCATCCAGCGCATTCCCCTCGCGCTCTACGAGCTCGACGTGCCGGTGATCGCAGCGGTGAATGGTCCTGCGATTGGCGCGGGCCTGGATCTGGCCTGCATGTGCGACATCCGGATTGCGAGTGACAAGGCCCTGTTCGCGGAGAGCTTCGTCAAGGTCGGCATCGTGCCCGGGGACGGTGGCGCCTGGCTGCTGCCGCGCGTGATCGGCATGCCCAAGGCCAGCCTCCTGGCCTTCACCGGCGACACCATCGATGCCGCCAAGGCGCTGTCCTGGGGCCTGGTTGCCGACGTTTTTCCCGCCGACCAGTTGCTGGGCCAGGCACAGGCGCTCGCCCAACGCATCGCCCTCAACCCGTCGCATGCGCTTCGGTTGACCAAGCGCCTGCTGCGCGAAGGCCAGCATGTGCGCCTTGACACGCTGTTGGAGCTCTCATCGGCTTACCAAGCGTTGTCCCACCACACCGAAGACCACCTCGAAGCCGTCAACGCCTTTCTGGACAAGCGCCCCGCGCAGTTCACCGGACGCTGATGGCGAGCCCCCAGAACCAGGACATTTCCATGCGCCCCGTATTCCGAGAAGACCACGAGCAGTTCCGCGAACAGGCCCGCCGCTTCATTGAACGTGAGATCGTGCCCCACCTGCATGCCTGGGAGGCCGAGGGTATCGTGCCCAAGAGCGTCTGGCTCAAGGCTGGCGAAGCCGGCTTGCTGTGCTCCACTGTCCCTGAAGCGTACGGCGGCGCGGGCGGCGATTTCGGCCATTCGGCCGTGATGATCGAAGAACTTGCGCGGGTCAACGCCACCGCGGTCGGATTCACCACACACTCGGAAATCGTCGCGCCCTATATCGTGGCCTACGGCACGGAAGAGCAGAAGCAGCGGTGGCTGCCCAAGATGGTGAGCGGCGAGACGATTGGCGTGATCGCAATGAGCGAACCCGGCATAGGCAGCGACCTGCGCAGCATGCGCACCACCGCCGTGCGCGGCGACGACATCTACACCATCAACGGCCAGAAGACCTTCATCACCAACGGGGGCAACGCGGATCTTGCCGTGACGGCCACCAAGCTGGATCCGGCAGCCAAGGAACTGACGCTGATCTGCGTCGAGACCGACCGGCCTGGTTTTTCCAAGGGCCGCAGGCTCGAAAAAATCGGACTCAAGGGCCAGGACACGTCGGAGCTCTTCTTCGACAACGTCTCGGTTCCAATGGCAAACCGGCTCGGCGAAGAAGGCCAGGGCTTCAAGTACCTGACCCACCAACTGGCCTGGGAACGCACCATCATCGGCATCCGCGCGGCCGCATCGATCGACTCGCTCATCGAGCAGACGATCCAGTACACCCGTGACCGCAAGGTGTTCGGCAAGACAGTGTTCGACTTCCAGAACACCAAATTCAAGCTCGCCGAATGCAAGGCCCAGGCCACCATGCTGCGCGTGTTCGTCGACGACTGCCTGGCCAAGGCGATGCGTGGAGAACTCAGCGCGGAAGTCGGTGCCATGTGCAAGCTCATGGGCTCCGAAATGCAGGGCAAGATCCTGGACGAACTGCTGCAACTGCACGGGGGCTACGGCTTCATGAGCGAGTACATGATCAGCCGCGCCTGGGTCGATGCCCGGGTGGCGCGCATTTACGGCGGAACCAGTGAAATCATGAAAGAAATCATCAGCCGATCGCTCTGATTACCGATTCAATTTTAAGGAGACCCCATGCCGCAAATCATCTATGTCACACCCGATGGCAAACGTACCGAGCTGGACGTGGCCGAAGGCACGAGCGTCATGCAAGCCGCGCTCGCCAATGGGCTTCCAGGCATGAACGCCGACTGCGGCGGCGCCTGCCAATGCGCGACCTGCCACGTATACGTCGAGCAACCCTGGGCCGAGCAGCTCAGCTCTATCGACGATACCGAAGATGCCATGCTGGACTGCACAGGCGAGCCCCGTCAGCCCCACAGCCGGCTGTCGTGCCAGATCATGGTCACGGCGGCCCTGGATGGTATGGTGGTGCGCTTGCCCGCAGCGCAGTAGCGGGCGGGCACGGGGGCCCGGTGCGGAGCCCCCCATCAACTCGCCACCGCTTCGTGCACTGCACGCCCATCTCCCCGCGTCCCGCCAGACGGCCCGCATGCGAAAGGGAAGCTTCATGATCAAGCGCCCAGACCACTTCACCATCGTGACAGATCAGTTGGAGGCGACGCGGGCTTTCTACGTGGATCTGCTCGGCATGCGCGAGGGCCCGCGCCCCCCGTTTCCGGTTCCGGGGTTATGGCTCTATGCGGGGAATCAGCCCATCCTGCATGTGGTCGCTGTGGATCGAATGCCTATGCCCCGTCGTGGCGCGCTCGATCACATGGCCTATTGGGCCGAGGGATTGCAGGAGACCGCCGCCGCCTTGCGTTCGCACAATGTGGGGCTGCGACTCATCCGTGCGCCAGGATCGGTCAGGACATGGCAACTGTTTTTCTCCGATCCCAATGGCGTTGAAGTCGAACTGGACTTCGCCGAAACCGAAACCCCGCCCCAAGACTGGAAAACTTTTTCCAGCAGCCCCCGCTAGATCAGGCCTTCATAGCTGCCGCCGTCGACCTGCAGATTCTGGCCACTGATGTAGCCCGCCTGGGCCGAGCACAGGAAAGCGCAAGCATCCGCGAACTCTTCAGGTCGCCCAAACCGCTTGGCGGCGACCGGTTTGAGCAACTCCGCGCGGGCTTGCTCTTGGGAAATCTGCCTGCGCTGGGCCAGTTGCCCAGCCATGTATCCGATACGGTCGGTCTCGATGCGTTCGGGCAGCAGGTTGTTGATGGTGACGTTGTCCCGAACCACCTCGTTGGACATGGCCTTCGAGAAGGCGGTCAGGCCCGCTCGCGAGGCCGTCGAGAGTCCGAGCATCAGCTTCGGCGATTTCACCATGGCCGACGTGATGTTGACGATGCGCCCAAAGCGGCGCTCCCGCATCCCGGGCACCACCGCCTGGATTAGCAGAATGCCGCTGAGCATGTTGCTCTCGACGGCCGCTATCCACGTTGCGTGGTCCCATTGCCCGGCTTCGCCTGGCGCTGGCCCGCCGTTGTTGGTCACCAGAATGTCAGGGGACGGACAGGCGGCCAGCAGCGCGGCGCGCCCCGCCTCGGTGCCGACATCCCCCATGACGGCGACCGGAGGCTGGCCCGACACCGCCGCGATCTCCGCAGCGGCTGCATGCAGCGCCTGCGCATTGCGGCCATTGATGACCACCATGCAGCCTTCCCTCGCGAGCGCCAAGGCGCATGCCTTCCCGAGTCCTCTCGAAGAAGCGCAAATGATGGCCTTGCGGCCAGCGATGCCCAGATCCATCGGTCACTTCCTATTCGAGCTTGCCCATGCGCCGAACCGCCTGGTTCATGCGTGCAGCGTCCTGACTCCAGAATGCCCGGAACTCGTCCGCGTCGAGGTAGGCGGGAGTTCCCTCCGCCTTGAGCAGCGCTTGCTTGAATTCGGGATTCTCGGCGGCGATGCGAAATGCCGACTGCAACCGCTCCATCACGGCCGGCGACACGTTAAACGGTACGAAGGCCCCCGTCCAAGGCAGCACGCCCACGTTCAGTCCCGAGGCCTCGGTGCTTGGAGCGGACGGGAACTGTGGCCACGCCTCCGCCCCCACGGTGGCCAGGACGCGCAGCTTGCCCGCCCGGACATGGGAAGCGATCGAGGAACGCGGCAACATCGTGAAATCGACCTGGCCGCCAAGCAGCCCCGCCATCAGGGGCGCGCCTCCCGCATAGGGGATGTGGTTGAGCTTGAGCCCGGCCTCATGGGCAAAGATCTCCACCGGAATGTGCACGGTGCCGTAGTTCCCTGACGAGCCATAGCTCATCTCGCCGGGCCGCGAACGCGCACGGACCATCAGGTCGCTCAAGATTTTCAGAGGGCTATCGGCCCTCACCACGATAGCCAGCGGATCGGTGCTGATGCGCGCCACCGGCTTGAGCTGGCTCAGCAGGAATGCCGGCTTTTGCTGGTTGACTTGGGCTTGCTCAGGCAAAGTTGACAAGCTCGACAGCGTGAAGAGGATCGAATAGCCGTCAGGCTTGGCGCTGGCGACGGCGGCCGCGCCGATCGCACCGGCCGCGCCCGCGCGGTTCTGAACCACCACGGGCTGGCCAAGCGCCCGCTCCAGCGACGGCGCGAACTGCCGCGCCACGCTGTCGGCAAGGCCTCCAGGCGGAAAAGGCACCACCAGGTTCACGGGCCGACTAGGAAAGGCATCCTGGGCAGCAAGCGGATTGGAAGCGATGCTGGCCGCACTCACGAGCAGCCAACGGCGACGAGACATCTGGAACGGGTTCTTCATGGGAACTCCTTCAATCCCACACCACGTGCACTTCATGGGGGCCGCGCAACTGGGCTCCGGAGATCCGAGGAGCGGGCCTCGCAGGGTCCAGCCGCAGGTTGGGCAATAGATCCAGCACGGCATTGAGCGCCACCTGCATCTCGGTCTTGGCGATGAACTGGCCGATGCACATGTGCGGACCGAAGCCAAAACCGAACGAGGGCTTGGGCTTGCGGTCGATGTCGAACCGATCGGCCTGCTCGAAGGCATCCTCATCACGATTGGCCGACATCACGATCGCCTGCACCATCGCGCCCTTCGGGATCTGCGCGCCACCGATCTCCAGATCCTCGGCCGCCTGGCGCACCTTGAATGTCGCGACGGGCTCGAACCGAACCGCTTCGTCGATCGCCTTGCCGACCAGCGCGCGATCATTGCGCACACGCTCGAGCAGTTCCGGCCGCTCCAGCAGCAATACCAGCAGCGACCCGAAGGTGCGCGTGGTGGTCTCACCGGCGGCCGGCAGCAGCGAGCGCACGAAGGTCGAGATCTCATGGTCGTCCAACTGGCGGCCCTCGTACTCAGCGCGAATCAGCCTGCTGATCAAATCCTCCCCCGTCGCGCCTTCGGCCCGCACCTGAACTACCGCTTCCTTGACTGCGTCATAGAGCATCTTGGCGGCCTCCATGGCCGCTCCGCGCGCCCGGGCTGCCTTTTCCGGGTCGACCTGGGGTCCCGCGAGGATGGCCAGGGCCCAGGCGGCGACCTGGTGGATGCGCTCTGGATCATTTTCCGGAAAACCGATCAGCGAATAGATCAGTCGGATGGGAAAGTGCAGCGCGAAGTCCATCAGGTCAGAGCGCTTGCAGGCTACCAGCGGCAGCAGGTATTCATCGCGAATGATGGCGTCCATCTTCGGCTTCCACCGGGTGACCACGTCGGGCATGAAGACCGGTTGCAGCAGTGCCCGTGCCCGGCGGTGCTCCTCTCCGTCCATCCCTGTCAGGATCAAGCCGTCAAAAAAAGCGCCCAGGCCTTCCGCGATGAAGCCACTGGTAAAGCGGGTCGGATCCCGAAGCACCGCCATCACGTCACGGTACTTGAAGACCGTGAACGTCGGACGGTTCGCATCTTGGCCCGCGATATTGGGCACACCGAGCCCGGCCATGAAGTTTTCCGCCACCACGGGGGAATTCCGGCGCATGGCGGCGTAGACCGCATGGAGATCGACGTCGGATCCGCGGTAGTTGTCCGCGACCCCCGCAAATGCCCGTTCAAGGGATGAAGTTCTGGTGCTGGTCATCGCAGGCCTCCTTCGCAAACTATGCATGGCGCTCGGTGATTTATAGACATTTTTTCGAATTGTGCATCAATTAACACATATCAAATAACTCGTAAACCCGTGAAGGCACATAGTAAACACCTATGTCATTCCGATGAACATATGAGCATAATCAAAAAAAGTGTTCAATTATTCCATGCACAACCATTCCTCAAGCCCGCCTCTCTCTGAGGCTCGCCGTCCAAAGGCCCAAGGAGTCGGCGAAAGCACTGGCCGCGTGGCCGGAGCGGCGAGGCAGGTTGACAGAACCCTCTCGGATGGCCAATACCTCGATGAATGCGCTGTAGGCCGCCCGATCATGGACGCGCATCTGCCTCCGATCGACCCAATAAAGGATCAACATCCCTTGGGTGATCACCGCCGCCGGGTGGCGCGGGAGCGGCGCGAGCGCATGCGCGAACGCCTGATTGCGGCCACCATGGACGCCTACCGCAAGAGCGCGGGAAAACGCCGCCCCGTGATCGATGACGTGATCCGTGCGGCCAATGTCTCCCGCGGCACTTTCTATAAATACTTCGACACGCTGGACGAAGTTCTTGCGGAGATCGGCCGCACCACAGCGAGCGAAATGCTGCAGAGTTTCGAACGCCTATTCGAGCCCCTGGATGACGGCGCAGTGATGCTCGCCACGGGCCCGTTGATGGCGCTGGCCCGTGCGGCGATGGATCCTGCCCATGGCGCCATAGTTTCGCATGCGGACTTGGTCGATCGCATCAACGGCGACGATCCGCGCCGCCAATTGGCTTTCCGCAGCCTGAACTATGGACGCGAGCAAGGCGTCTTCCAGTTCGACTCGATCGAGGCCGCCTTCGATCTGGTGATAGGCACCAGTGTCGAAGGGGCTCGGCGCATCTCCCGTACGGGACAGCTCAATGGGGCCTGCATCCGCGAGACCGTGGTCATGATCCTGCTCGGCCTGGGCATGAAGCTCCCGGCGGCCAGGATCGCCGTGGCCATCGCCTGGCAGCGGCTCCAGGATGCGTCCGAACACTTGCATTGGTGGAAGCCAGTCGCGCCCGCCTAAGCCCGCCCTCTTCTTTTCCAGGAATCTGTATGAGCACTACACCTCTCTATGACGCCATCGTCATCGGCGCAGGCCACAACGGGCTGGCCAGCGCCTGCTATCTCGCCGCCGAGGGCCGCAAGGTCATCGTCGTCGAATCCCTCGGCAAGGTCGGTGGCATGGCCTCCTCCGGCTATCTGATACCCGAAGCCCCAAATCATCTGGTGCACCCCTGCGCCCTCGATCTGATGTCTCTGCGCGTGCATCCCATGATGCCGCAGGAGCTCCAGTTGGAGCGCCACGGCTTTCGTCAGACCGAAATGGAGCCTGGCTATGTCTATCTGCATCCGGATGGCAACTCACTCGTATTCGGCCGCAGCGCGGAGCAGACCGCCGCTGAGATCCGCCGTTTCAGCACGGCAGACGCCACGGAGTTCCTGGCCCTGATGCAACTGGTAAACACCTTCATCGACTTGGCGATCCCCATGATGCGGGTCGATCCCGCGCAGATGAACCTAGGAGCGAAATGGCAGGCGCTCAAGGTGCTGATCAAGAACCGGCACCTCAGGCCGGAACTCATGGGCTTGATGAAAAGCCCCGCCTACACCTCCATCATGGAACGGTTCGAGCACCCGGTCACGCAATCCGCCCTGTGCTGCCTGCTGGGTGCCGCCGGCCCTATCACAGGCGAGGGTACCGGGGTCTATTTCGCGCTGCTGGGTTTCATCCAGCGCTTCGGCCTGGGCCGCGCCGTGGGAGGCATGCAGACTCTGTCTGACGCCCTGGCGGCCCGCCTGACGGAACTGGGGGGCGAGATTCGGCTCAATGCTCCTGCTGCTGAGATCGTGGCCCGTGGCGGTCAAACCCAGGGCGTCCGGCTTGCCAGCGGCGAAGTGCTCGAGTCACGCAGCGTTGTCGCGGCGGTGCACCCCAAGATTGCCCTGAATATGGTGACACCTGGCGCCATAGAACGCCGCTACCTGACGCGGGTCGATCTGGCGCCAGCCAATGCCCACGGCGGCTCGCCCATGAAGATCGACGTCGCACTTCGCGGCCAGGTTCGCGCCAGCCGCCACGAAGCCTTGCGCGCCGACGGACTGAGTCTTCGCAAGAGCGTGCTGCTGATCGGCACCGTGGAAGCGGTGCTCGACAACTTCAAATGCGCAGCGCGTGGCGATGTCTCCCGACTGCCCTATCTGTGGGCCACGGCACCGAGTGCCGTGGACCCCACGCAGGCCCCCGAAGGCCAGGACATCGCCTACCTGTATCCGATCGCCATGCCCCTCGAACCACGCGAAGGATGGGATGCCATCCGTGCCCCGGTGACACAAATGGTCATCGACCAAACGGACGCGTACCTGCCAGGGCTCAAGTCACAGGAGATTGGCCGCCGCGCCGAAGCAGCACCCGACTTCGCCAGTCGGCTGAATGTTCCCAACGGCTGCGTGGTGCACATCGACACCGGTGCCTCGCGCACAGGGCTCATGCGGCCGGCCTTCGGGCTCGGCGGCGACACGTTGCCGGTGAAGGGGCTGTTCTTCGGCGGCGCCGGCATCCATCCCGGCGGTGGCATCAATGGGCTGCCGGGCCGCATAGCCGCTGGCCGCGTGAAACGCTATCTGAAGTAAGTCCGTTATCCCCACTTTCCCATATCCATCCCTAAAGGAGACGCTCCATGAATACCACGACCAAAACCACCACCGAGAACGCCCAGAAGCTCGAAGCGGCCTATGCCAGCGTGTCCGACCTCTATCGCGGCAAAACGGACGACCTGTATGCCGCCTGCCGCGAGATGCGCAAGACCACACGCGTCTACGAAGGCGACTTCATTGCCAAGTTCCTTGGGGTTCCGACCAACGCCGGGTTGCAGACCCGTCCGACCTACGCCGTGTTCCAGTATCAAGACGTGATGAATGTGCTCAAAGACGCCAACACCTTCACCAGCGGATTCATCCTCGAAGGCATGGGCAAGGTGTGGGATGGCCTGATGATCCTGGGCATGGACGGCGAGGCCCACCGCAAGGTGCGCGCCCTGCTGCAGCCGGCGTTCATGCCGGAAAACGTGAACAAGTGGCGCCCGAAGATCGACCGCGTCGCGCGCGAGGATTTCATCATGCCTCTGCTGCCCGACAAGAAAGCCGACCTCATGGAAATGGGCCTGAACTTTCCGGTGCGTGCCATGTATGCCCTCGTAGGCTTCCCGGAAGACAACCCCGATCAGTACAACCAATATGCAGTCTGGGCGCTATCGATGCTGGCGGCCAACCAGCTTGACAAAGCCAAGGCCGAGGAAGGCCGCCGAGTCGCCGCCATTGCGGTCAAGAGCCTGTACGACGCGCTCATGGAGCAGGTCCAGCGGCGCCGCGCCGAAGGTGCAACGGGCGATGACCTCATTACCCGCCTGATGAACGCCGAATACGAGGGCCACAAGCTCGACGACCACGAGGTCGCGACCTTCGCCCGCTCGCTGCTGCCCGCTGCCGGTGAGACCACCACACGAACCTTCAGTGCGGCGATGACGTTCCTGCTGACCATCCCCGGCCTGCTCGACCGCGTGCGCAACGACCGCAATCTGGTGCCCAAGCTGATCGACGAAGCCGTGCGTTTCGAGCCCTCCTCCACGTTCAAGGTGCGCGAGACTTCCGCCGACGTACAGATCGGTGACGTGACGATCCCCAAGGGCTCCTTCGTCCAGTGCATGGTCGCCTCGGCCAACCGCGACGAAAGCGCCTTCGAGAATCCCGACGTGTTCGACATCGATCGACGCCAGAAGCCGTCGTTCGGCTTCGGCTTTGGCCCGCACATGTGCATTGGCCAGTTCGTGGCCAAGCTCGAACTGAACTGCGCGATCAACGGGATTCTGGACCTCATGCCCAACGTGCGGCTCGACCCCGAGCAACCCGCGCCCAAAATCGAAGGCGCCCATCTGCGCGGGGCCAAGAGCGTGCACGTCATCTGGGATTGATCAGGAAGGCCCCTCCGATCATGCGAACCTTCGACACGATCCCCGAGCGCTCCGACTTCGCCTACCAATGCCTGGTCGGCCCGCAAAAGGTCAGCGGCGCCAGGCTGGCCGATCTGCGCGACCACTTCGGCCTCAAGCTCACCAAGCACATGCCGTTTGGCAGCGTGCGCGACGATGAAGGCCACATCTACTCGGTGGTGCGGGCTCTCAACGCGCCGGACAGCACGCCCAACCCCACCAAGTTCATCTACCAGAGCACCCGCCTGGATGGCCAGAACATCCGCATCGACAAGGAAAAGATCGCCCCCAGAGCGCTCACCCTGTTTCCCGCACGCGGGCTCGATGGCGACACCGCCTGGTGGTCCAGCCATCCAGAGGATCCCGGTCAGCCCTGGCGGCTGACCGCCTCTGGCACCGGGTTCAGTTGGCGGGAAGAAGGCTTGCTCGACCTCACCGGCCAACTCATCGGCAATGGCATGCAGTGGTATTTGCCCGGGGTGGACTGGGGCACCTTCTACGTCGCACAGCTCTACGACGTGCAGGGCACCTGCGAGGGCAGAAAGGTCAAGGGCATGATTTCCCTGGACCAGGCCTGGATGGCGGAAGGCGGCGCCATCCACATGCACAAGGACCTGGTCGTCAACAACAAGATGCATGTCATCTGGTGGAACTTTGCCACGATCTACAAGGACGGGAGCTGGGATGTCGGCTCCTTCCTGGTCGGCCACGACAAACTGGGCTACGCCATTGTCCAGAACGAAAAGGGCGAAGTTCGCTGCACCACGGATATCGAAGGCACGGTACGCCATGAAAAGGACGGCTGGTTCGCCGAGGACGCGCGAATCATCCTGGAAGGCAAAGAGGAATGGGAGTTCCTGCCCGACCCCAAAGGCCGGATGCTCGACTTCGTGGGCGGTTTTCCCATCACAGCCCAGCAGGAAGGGCGATGGCGCCGGGTAGGCGATACGCGCGAGCCCGACCGCTGGATGGCCTGGGGCGAAAGCGACAAGCGCAATGGCACGGCACGCAACGTCCGTGGCACCGAAATCTGAACTGGAGACCATGTCATGGACAAAACCACCATCGAACACTTCCTGCACGCCCAGGTGCGGGCCTGGAACGCCGGCGACAAGGAAGGCTTCTTCGCTGCCTACCGCTCCGTAGCGCCCGAGAGCCTACAAATCGAGTATGTCGGTCGAGGTCCTGCGGCCGAAGGCTGGACGATCCTGGAAGGCATGTGGGCGCAGCAAAATTCCAAGATCGAGATCGAAGAAGTGGCCCTGATCATCAATGGGAGCGAGGTCGCATGCCACAACCGGAACAAGGTGCGGGGCAATTCGCTGACCATCGAGACCATCGAGCTATACCACTTCGACAATGGCAGGCTGACCGTGCGCTATTTCATTCACCAGCCTTGAAGCAGTGAAAGATGCCCTGCACCCGACCCGAAAGCCTTGGCAAGCGCGCTCCGCAGCTCTGCCGCCATCGCTGAACGAGCAACACCACGGCCGGTGCTTGAGCCCCTGCGAGGCAGACCGTTAGCCGCGCGTGACGGTTGCCCGCTGGGCCTATAGCGAAAGTGCTCTGCCGAAACTGCAGATCCCGGAAATCATTGCGATCTCATCCCGTTTCCATGGGCTGCCGACATGAGTGCTGCCTTCACAAAGATAAATCACCATGCATCAGATCCCTTCAGAACAGATCAAGCGCTTCATGAGCGGCCAAGTCCGCTGCTGGAACAACCACGACAAGGCCGGCCTGCTGGCCCTGTACCGCGAAGCGGCCCCAGACCTCCTCGACATCGAATACGTGGGCCGCACGCAGCAGGCCGATGGTTGGCTCGTCATCGAAGAGATGTACGACAAGCACAACCACCAGTTCCGCCTAGAGGTCGTGAGCACCATCATCAACGGCAACGAGGCCGCTGTGCACCACCGCAACTGCATCCTCGGCACGAACCAAGTGATCGAGAGCATCGAGACCTACCGGTTCGGTCCCGGCAGCCTGCACGTGCGCTACTTCCTCAAGCCTCCGGAGGATGCCGTCGTGAACCTGGAACAGTTCCGCGGCTTCGCCGCCACCCCGTCGCAGGACACCCCATGAGCAAGCCCGCGCTTCCCGGCCCCCACGTGGGCCGCTTCAAGGACCAGGTTGCCATCGTCACCGGTGGCGCTTCCGGCATCGGCGAGGCCACCTGCCGTCGCCTCGTCGCCGAAGGCGCCACCGTGGTCGTGGCCGACGTCAACGCCGAACGGGCCGCAGCGCTGGCTTCGGAGCTGGGCCCACGTGCCAGTGCGCAGGTCTTCGACGCCGCAGACGTGCGAAGCATCGAGCGACTCGTTCAGGGCACGGTCGAGCGCTTCGGGCGACTGGACGTGCTGCATAACAATGCCGCATTGAGTTCTCCGGTCATCCATGCCAAGGACAAGAACGCCATCGACATCGAATTCGAGGTCTGGGATCAGGTCATGGCCGTGAACCTGCGCGGCTACCTGGCGGGTTGCAAGTACGCGCTGCCGACCATGATCGCCCAAGGCGGTGGCGCGATCGTGAACACCGCGTCGACCGGCGGCTTCTCGGGCGACATCACGCGCATGGCCTACAGCGTGTCGAAGGCAGCCATCATCGGCCTGACCCGCCAGATTGCCACCCACCATGGCGCCCAGGGCGTGCGCTGCAATGCCGTCGCGCCCGGCCTGGTGCTCACTCCCGGCACGCGTGGCGCGGCCGCGAGCGTGATCGACGTAATGCAGCGCCACCTGCTGGTGCCCGAGTTCGGCGAGCCTGAGGACATCGCAGCGCTGGTGTGTTTCCTGGCCTCAGGCGAGGCGCGCTACATCAACGGGCAGACGTACATCGCCGACGGCGGCATGCTGGCGCACAACCCGACCATGGCCGACCTCGTCGACATGGCCAAGTCCAAGAAGAGCAGTTGAACCACGTGAACCTCTTCCATAGCGGCTGGCGCAAGGCGTTGGACAAATCGGCCTGATGCCACACACCCCCGCCGACGCCGACTCGCTGCTCGCCCCGTTCCGAGGGTCGGGCTTCCGTTACCTGTGGCTGGCCTGGCTGTCCGGCAACATGACCATGTGGATGCACGAGGTAACCGCCGCCTGGCGCATGGCCCAGCTCACCGACAGTCCCGCGTGGGTGGCCTGGGTACAGGCGGCCGGCACCTTGCCGCTGTTCGTGCTGGGCCTGGCCAGCGGCGCGCTGGCCGACCTGCTCAACCGCAGGCGTTTTCTCGCCGTGGCGCAAGCCTGGATCGCCGTTGTGGCGGCCGTGCTGGCGGCGCTCGCAGGCACCGATGCCCTGACCCCAGGAACGCTGTTGCTGCTGTGCCTGCTCAATGGCGTTGGACTGGCGTTGCGGTTTCCGGTGTTCTCGGCCCTAGTGCCGGACCTGGTGGAGCGGCGCCTGCTTGCCTCTGCCCTGACCCTCAACGCCCTGGCCATCAACCTGACGCGGGTGCTGGGCCCTATCGTCGCGGGCATCGTCCTGGCCTGGCAGGGAACGGCGATGGTGTTCGCACTCAACGCCGTGCTGTCCATATTGGCCGGCGTACTGATCTGGCGCGCTCCCATTGTCCCCCATGTTCCCCCCGCCGAACGCCCGCGCCTGCTGCAGGCCATGCGCGATGGCGTGAGCCATGCCCGGACCTCTCCCATACTGCGGGCGGTGCTGTTCCGCGCTTTCATCTTCTTCACCCAGGCCGTGGCGCTGGTGGCCTTGCTGCCCCTGG
>NZ_CAJYGK010000085.1 GCF_913773725.1 uncultured Aquabacterium sp.
TGTCATCGCCCGGCTGCTGCACGAGGCCGGCTGGCCCGTGCGCTGGCGGCTGTCGGTGCCGGTGAATGCGCTGCACGGCGACGCGGCCCACCATGCTCAGCGGACTGCCACCGTGCTGTCCGCTGCGGCCCTCGGCCGCGAGGACCTGGAGGGCACCTCCCTGGTCGTGGACGCGGTCTTCGGTGCAGGGCTCACGCGCCCCGTGGACGGGCTGGGCGCCGATGTGCTGCGCAGGGCGCGTGACGCCGGTGTGCCCATCGTGGCGGTGGATGTCCCGTCCGGCGTTCACGGCGACACCGGGGCCGACTGGGGGGCCACGGCGGCAGACCTCACGGTCACGTTCTTTCGCAAGAAGCGGGGCCATGTGCTCATGCCGGGGCGGGCCTTGTGCGGCGAGCTGCTGGTGAGGGACATCGGCATCGCCGACGCCGCGCTGGATGCCACCTGCGCGTCGCCGCCTTCGGGCACCCCGCATGAAAACGCACCGCTTCTCTGGCAGGCCGATTGGGCCCATCCCGTTGACAGGCGGGTGAACCACCGTGGGGCGGCCGACCTCCACAAGTACGCACGGGGGCACGCCGTCGTCCTGGGGGGAGCAGTCATGACAGGGGCAGCCCGGCTGGCAGCGCGCGCGGCAGCCCGGGTTGGCGCGGGGCTCACCACCCTGCTGGTGCCGCAGCAGGTCTGGCCGGTCTATGCCACGGCCCTGCTGTGCAGCATGGTGCAGGCCCTGGACGACGGTGACGGCAACGCGCTGTCAGCCGCCTGGACGCGCCACCTCGGGCAGCTGAAGTGGCACAGTCTGGTGATGGGACCGGGCGCCGCGCTGGGCCTTCCGGGGGATGATGCTTCTGCGACCTTGCGCAGCCTCGTGATCGATGCCTTGATGCTGGCGCAAGGCCGGGGCGTGGTGCTGGATGCCGACGCGCTGACCGCCTTCGAAGCCCAGCCGGAGACGCTGTTCCGCGCGGTGGCCGGACCGGTCGTGCTCACGCCCCACGAGGGAGAGTTCCGCCGGCTTTTCGGCCACCTGTCTGAGGCAGACAAAATTGCCCGCACCCGTGAGGCGGCGCGCGTCAGCGGGGCGGTCGTGCTGCACAAGGGGCCGGATACGGTGGTGGCCTGTCCGGAGGGGCGCGTGGTGGTCAACACCAACGGGCCCGCCGGCTTGGCGACGGCCGGTTCCGGGGACGTGCTGAGCGGACTGATCGGAGGGCTGCTGGCCCAGGGCGTACCCGCATTCGAGGCCGCCTGCGCGGCGGCGTGGGTGCATGGTGAGGCCGCGCAGGCCTTCGGTCCGGGCCTGCTGGCCGACGACCTGCCGGAGCAGGTCCCGGCCGTGCTGCGTCGGCTCTGGGGGCGCTGACCGGCTCAGCCCACGCAGGTGCGGTTCTTGCCGAGTTGCTTGGCTTCGTACAAGGCCAGATCGGCGCGTTCCAGGGCCGCTTCCAGGGCTTCGCTGGCCCGGTACAGCGTGGCGCCGGCCGAGAAGGTGATGAAGACCTTCTTGTCGTCGTGCGTGAAGAACTCGGCGCTCAGCGTGCGCTGCAGCCGCGTCAGGGCCTGCTGCCCCGCTTCCAGGGTGGTGTCGGGCAGCAGCACCACGAATTCCTCGCCGCCGTAGCGTGCGACAACATCGACCGGGCGCAGACATTCGCTGACCCGCTTGGCCAGGAAGCGCAGCGCCTCGTCGCCCGTGTGGTGTCCCAACTGATCGTTGAGCTTCTTGAAGTTGTCGACGTCCAGCAAGGCCACCACCAGCGGCGTGCCGGCACGGTCGACGCGGGAGCGCTCGGCTTCGAAGGCCTTGTCCAGGCCACGTCGGTTGGCGACCTGGGTGAGCGGGTCCGTGGCCACTTCGGCCGACAGCTGCCGGATTTCGTCCTCGAGTTGCCGCACGCGTGCGCTGAGCTCGGTGGCCCGGCTGTGCTCGGTGTGCAGACGATGCTGCGTGTCGGCCACGACGGTGGCCACAGCGCGGCTTTCCGCCACCATCTCGCGCACCACGCCGGCCAGGCTTTGCAGTGTGTCGGCCTCGCCGATGGTGTCGGCGTACTTGCCCAGGTTGTCCTGGAAACGGTCGGTGGTCTGACCCAGCGATGCGAGTTCCTGCAGCATCTGGTGGATCAGGGTCTTCAAGGCCTGCCGGGCCTGTTCGCGCTCGAACTTGAGCACGCGCTGGCGCTGGCGGGTGTCAGCCAGCAGCGCCTGGATGTGGTCCATGCCGCGGCGGTTCAGCCCTTCGGCGATCTGGTGGCGCATGGCCAGGCACTGACCCTGCGCCCAGCTTTCGTCCTCGGCCAGGTCCACCAGGCTGTCGGTCAGCGAGGACACCAGCTGCGTCAGTTGCGAGGTGAGCAGGTGCCGGTGGTCGATGATGCGGCGCGCCTGGTTGCACGCCTGGGTCAACTCGACCTGAAGGGCATTGACCTCGGCAGGAGGCAGTCCGCCGGACTGTTGGACCTTCGTGAGCGCGCTGCGCAAGGCCTGCGTGGCCTCGGCCTGGGGCACGCCCGGGCCTTGCAGGGCCTGCACGGCGGTGTCGCCGAGTTGGGCCACGGCATGGCTGGCCACCGCGGGCCAGGTCACCCCGTCCGCCCCGGAGCGTGGTGGCACCGCCGCGGCGGCCGGTGCCCCCGGTGCCGGGGCTGCTGCAGTTGCGACGGTCTCGGTCGCCAGCGCGGCGTAATCAGGGCCGAGGTCTTCCAGCGGAGCGGCATCCAGCGTGTCCGCATCCCAGCTGGAAATCAGCTGGCCCAGGCGCTGATGCAACCGCGTACCGGAGCCTTTACTGCCTTCGAGCACACGCTGCAGGCTGTCCTTCTTGCGCGCCAGGGTCCACTGTCGCCCTCCGCGCTCTGCCGCCCGCACCACGCGGCCGATCAGGGCCGCCCAGCGCTCGCCTTCTTCGTGGTCACGGGCTCCGTCATCCGGTGACATGCCTGCCTGCATGGCGCCACCGGCCTCCGCCTCGTAGGCCTGCCGGAAGTGCTCGGGCGTGGGTTCCAGTCGTTGTTCGGCCAGGCGGCGCAGCGCCGCCTTGGCCAGCAGGGCAGGGGTCTGCCCGTCGGGCATCTTGCCGGGGTGGGACATGGTTCAGTACGTAGGGGGAGGCGACACGCCAGCACGCGCGATGTCGTCTTCGGGAATGCGGGGGAGCGGTCGCACCGTCTGCGTGTCGCGCAGCCACTGGCTCAGTTCGTGGGCCGGCATCGGGCGTGCGAACAGAAAGCCCTGGCAGATGTGGCAGCCGAGGTTGTAGAGCACCTTCATCTGGGCCTCATGTTCAACCCCTTCGGCGATCACCCGCAGGCCCAGGGCGCGGGCCAGCGCGATGATGGCCGAGACCACGGCCGTGCTCTGCGGGGTGTCGCCGAGGTCATGCACGAACGAGCGGTCGATCTTCAACTCGCTGATCGGCAGCGTGGTCAGGTAGGCGAGGGACGAGTAACCCGTGCCGAAGTCGTCGATCGAGATCTCGGTACCGAGCTGGTTGAGGCGGTGCAGAGAAGGCACGACCCCCTGCAGGTCCTTCATCAGGCCGGTTTCGGTGATCTCGAGTTCGATGGCCCGCGGCGTGACCCCTTCGCGTGCGAGGATGCTGGCGATGCGTTCGACCAGGTCTGGCTGCTCGAACAGGCGACTGGGCAGGTTGACCGCAATCGACGAGTCGAAGCCGAATTCGTTCTGCCAGATGCGTGCCTGGCGGGCAGCTTCGGCAATGGCCCACAGGCTCATGTTGTTGATGAGGCCGGTGGCCTCCGCCAGTGGAATGAAGTCTCCCGGGGGCACGAGCTGGCCATTGCGCTGCCAGCGCATCAGGGCCTCGGCGCCAACCATCCGGCTGGTGCGCACGTCGATCTTCGGCTGGTAGTACAACACCAGCTCCTGACGCTCCAGCGCCTTGTGCAGCGCCGTGTCCAGGTCCAGGCGCACCCGGCCCTTGCTGGCGAGCTGCGGGTCGTACAGCTGCACCGCGTTGCGGCCCTGGGTCTTGGCCATGTCCATCGCGACGTCGGCGTGGCGCAGCAGGTCGGCCACGTTCAGCCCATGACCCGGGAAGACGGCCACGCCCACGCTGGCCGTGATGAAACACTCCTGCCCGGCGGCCATCATCGGCTCGCGCAGGGCATCCAGCAGGCGCTGGCCGGTGGCCATGGCCTCCTCGTCGGTCGACACCTCGGGCAGCAGCACCACGAACTCGTCGGCCCCCAGGCGGCCCACGGCCTCCAGCGTGCGGTGGGTGCGTTGCCCCAGGAGTTCCATGCCGCCTTCGATGATCTGGTCGGAGTGGCGCACGCAGTTGCGCAGCCGACGCGAGACCTCGATCAGCAGTTCGTCACCTGCGTGGTGGCCCAGGTTTTCGTTGATGATCTTGAAACGATCCAGCCCGATCTGCAGCAGCGCCACCTTGTGTTTCTGGCGCTTGGCGTGTTCGATGGCGCGTTCGGCACGCCAGAAGATCTGCCTGCGGTTCGGCAGCCCGGTGAGGGTGTCGAAGTTGGCCAGGTGCTTGATCTTGTCTTCGGCGATGCGGCGGTCGGTCACGTCCTGCACGATGCCGGTGTAGCCGATGATGTTGGCCAGCTCGTTGAACTCGGGCTCCGCCTCGATGTGCAGGATGCGCTGGCGACCGTCCATCAGGTTGACCTGGATGTCGTTGCACAGCACCGTGCCGTGGTTCAGGACCTCGCGCAGGATGCGGCGAAACCCCTTCTGTTCTTCGAGCGGCATCATCCGGATGATGCGACGCAGGCCCAGTCGATCGTAGGGGCCCAGGCCGAACACGCGCAGGCCTTCGAGCGAGAACACGAGGTCGCCACCGCCGCGGCGCCAGTCGAAGCTGCCCATGCGGGCCAGCTCCTGGGCGCGGGCCAGCTTGAACTTGCTGCGTTCCAGTTCGGTGCGGGTGCGCGCGGCGCGCAACAGGTAGCGCAGCCGGCCGGCCAGCAGACTCCACTGCGTGCTCTTCACGAAAAAGTCGGTGGCGCCGACCTCGTAGGCCCGGGTGATCGAGGCCTCGTCGTCCAGACCCGTGAGCATGAGCACCGGAATCGTCTCGAAGCCCGGCAGCTGGCGCAACTCCTGACAGGTGGCAAAGCCATCCAGCCCCGGCATGACGGCATCGAGCACGACCACGTCGGGCAGGTAGTCGGCAATCATGTGCAGGGCCTGTTCGCCACTGCTGGCCTCGGTGACGGCAAAGCCGCGTTCGCGCAAGGCGATCGAGGTCAACAACAGGTTGACTTCGTCGTCGTCCACCAGCAGCACGCGCGGCTGTTCGTCAGGATCGTCCGGCACGAAGTACGACCCGAACGTCATCTGGCGGACTCCAGCAGCGCGCGCAGGCTGCGCAGCACCCGTTCCGTCTCGAGCGGGATTTCGCGGATGCGTGGATGCAAGTCTTCTCCTGTCTGGCGCCGGATCATGTGCTCGATTTCGGCGCACTGTTGCGACAACTTGAGCGCGCCGATGCTCGCCGACGAAGACTTGAGTGTATGCGCGACATGCAGGATCGACGCCTGGTCTTTTGCACGCAAGGCATCGTCAAGTTGGGGCAACAGCCGCCCGACCGACGCCTCGAAGGCGGAGGCCACGCGCTCGATCAGGCGGTTGTCCCCGCGCGGATCCAGCTCTCGCAGCCGCTTGAGGGCTTCGGCGTCCAGGATGGACGTGTCCTCGGCCTGCAACGCCGGGGCGACAGGTGGCTCCTGGGGAGCCTGGGCCGGCTCGTCGGGTGGGACTGCTTGATTCACAACCGTCTCGTTGTATACCAGTTCCGGACCGGAGGCGGCCGGGTTGGCGGAGGTTGTCGCCTGCTCATCCCTATGGGGGGCAGGGGTCGTGGCGTCGGGCACAAGCGGGGCGCGGGCGGATCCCGTCTCCACCGCCTCCTGGGTGTGCTCGATCAGGATCTTCTGCAACTGACTTTGCCGGAAGGGCTTGGAGAGGTAATCGTCGAACCCGAGGCTCAGGAAGCGCTGCTCGTCGCCCTCGAGGGCGTTGGCCGTCACGGCCACGACGGGGGTCTGGCTCGGGGTGATGAAGTGGAAGCGCGTGGTGGAGCCGCGACGGAACCAGGTCAGTGCCTCGATGCCGTCCATGCCGGGCATCTGGATGTCCATCAAGATGAGGTCGAAGCGGTGCTCGCCCAGCTTGCGCAGACCCTCCAGCGCCGAGCTGGCAACGCGGACTTCACACCCTAGGCGCTTGAGCATCTGGGTGCACACTTCCTGGTTGACGGTGTTGTCTTCCACGACGAGCACGTGCTTGCCCAGATGGGGCAGGTCGCTGCCGCTGTCGATGCCCAGCTCGGCCGTGATCCCGAGGATGGCCTGACGCAACTCCGCCTTGCGCAGCGGCTTGGGCACGAAGCGCTGGAAGCCGACGTCGTGGGCGCGCTTGACGTCGTCGGGCGATGACACCGAGGACAGCAGCACCATCTTGAGTTGCGGGTGGCGGCCGCTGTGGCGCAGGGCTTCGGCGAGCCCCAGCCCGTCGAGCTCGGGCATGCTCATGTCCACCAGCGCCAGATCGAAGGTGCCGTCGGGTGTGCCGGGGGCCATCAGCAGGTCCAGTGCCTCCCGGCCGTTGGTGGCCTGGGTGACCTTCATGCCCCAGGCGTTCAGCATGTTCTCGATGACCGTGCGGTTGGTGTCGTTGTCGTCCACCACCAGCACGCGGAAGGCCGGCATGTCGGGCTCTTCGAGCATGGCCATGTCGGCCTGGGTATCGCCTACGCGCACCGGGATGCGGAACACGAACTCCGAACCCACGCCGGGCGCACTGTGCACTTCGATCGTGCCGCCCATCAGCTCGACCAGCTGCTTGGAAATGGCCAGGCCCAGGCCGGTGCCGCCGTAGCGCCGCGACATGCCCGCGTTGGCCTGCACAAAGGCGCTGAACAGCCGGGGCAGCATCTCCTGTGGGATGCCGATCCCGGTGTCGCGCACCATGAACTCGAGCTCGATCTGGGTGCTGGCCGCGTTGGAGCTGTTCTGGCCGATGGCGCGGCGGATGTCGACCACGACCTCGCCGTGCTCGGTGAACTTGATGGCGTTGGCCACCAGGTTGGTGAGGATCTGACGCAGTCGCAGCGGGTCGCCGTGTATGACGGCCGGCAGGCTGGGCTGCTCGCGGAAGCTCAGCTCCAGCCCCTTTTCATGCGCCCGGGGGGCCATCAGTTCCAGTGTGTCCTCGACGAGGGTGCGCAGCACGAAGTCGCTGGTGGCCAGTTCGAGCTTGCCGGCTTCGATCTTGGCGAAGTCCAGGATGTCGTTGATGATCTCAAGCAGGCTCTCGCCCGAGCGGTAGACCGCCTGCGCAAAGCGCCGCTGCTTGTCGTTCAACGGGGTGCCCAGCAGCAACTCCGTCATGCCCAGGATGCCGTTCATCGGCGTGCGGATCTCATGGCTCATGTTGGCCATGAACTGGCTCTTGGCGAGGCTGGCGGCCTCGGCAAGGTCGCGGGCGCGCTGCAACTCCAGCGCCTGGTTGTGGTCCTCCGTCACGTCGGACACCAGGCCATACAGGCGCAGCTCGCCATCGGGCAGGCGACGCGCGCGGGTCCGGTGGCGCAACCACCGCATGCCCTTGCCCGGCACGACAAGGCGCAACAGGGCGTCGGTGGCCTCGACACGGGCCTCGCGGGCCTCCTGCTCGGCGAGCAGGGGCTGGTCTTCGGCCACGATCATGCGGCGCAGCCGCTCGGGCGTGGCCTGGATCTCTTCGGTGCTCAGGCCGTACAGCTCCTGCGTGCGCGGGCTCAGGTAGAGGTAGGTCTCGCGCCGCTCGGTGGCCACGTACACGCCATCGTCCATCGACTCGACCAGTTCCCGGAAGCGCCGCTCCGACTCCTCCAGATCGGCCTGCGCCTGGCGGGCCGACGTGATGTCGCGCACGAGCGAGATCAGGAGGCGAGGATTGCCGTTGGCATGGCGAAGGGCGAAGTACCGCGCGTTGACCACCTTCTCGCCCGCCGGGCTGTGCCAGGTGAAGTCGTGCTCGACGGTTTCGCCGGACGCAATGGCTTCTTCCATGAACGGCCGGGCCAGCGCCAGACCGGTCTCTCCGAGCGCCGATTCCACGGACCCGCCGACCACCTTGTCGCGCTCGAGCTGGAACTCGACCTCGGTGTAGCGATTGATGGCCACCACGTGCAGGTTGGCCGGGTCCAGCACGAACAGGCTGACCGGCAGGTTGCCGAGCAGCGCCTCGAGGAACTCTCGCTCCTGCTCCCGGACGTGCTCCTGGGCCTTACGGCGCGTGATGTCGTTGAACAGGCACACGTACTGGCTGCGACCGCCGCTTTCGTCCAGCATCTGGATGGCATCGATCTCGCCCCAGTACGAGCTGGACTCCGCCGAGCCATCGCGGTGCGACTCGTACGACATGCGGAAAGGCACGCCGCGAGCAAGGTGCTCCTGAAGCTCGGCGATGGTGGCCGGGTCGCTGACTTCGGCTGCCAGCAGGTCGGTCAGCTTGCAGCCGAGGGCGGACTCTTCCGGCCAGCCGGTGAGGGCCACGAACGGTGAATTGATCCATTCGATCACGCCGTTGCGGTCGGTGATGGCCACGCCGCTGCTGATGCGCGATGCCACAAGGCCCAGACGCCCCAGGTGCTCGGCATGGCTGGCCATGCGGGCGAGATTCGCGTCCCGTTGGGCCACGAAGCCGAGCTGGATGGCTGCGATGTCCAGCACGCGTTCCATGGCCGAGGAACTGGGCGCCGGGTCGTCGAATTCGAGCAAGGCCAGCGGCCAGCCCTCGATGGCCACGGGCAGCGCCAGAACGCGGCGCGTGCCAGGAGGGCGCCAGGCATAGGACGGGTTGCCGGAGGGCGCCAGCTCACCGGTGATGGGCCGCAACTGGCCCAGCGCCAGGCCGAGAGGGCGGTCGTCCTTGTGGGTGGTCGCGATGGCAGTGATGTCGATCACGTCATCGCCGTCGTCCCCGGTGTCCATCCAGGGGCGCAGCAGCGCGGATTCGCCGTTCCAACCCTCCACGCGCAGGCAGATCCAACTCGGCGCCCCCAGCGCTTCGCTGAGCGCCTGGCCGACACGGTAAAGCGCCTGCGGCAGGGTAGGGGCAGCGTGCGCTCCTTCCACGACCCGCTGGCTGAGGGCGAGCAGGTCGATGCCGTCCACCACCGCCGGCACCGTCTGCGTCACAGTCGGGCCGATTTCGGTCGGGATGGCCGAGGCGGTGTCGAGCGCGGGTTCGGAGCGCAACCGGGCCGCATAGCCGAGACCCGCTGCAGCAAGCGCGGTCAGACTGAGGCCGAGGCCCGACAGCCCGCCCAGCCAGCCAGCGACGGCAACGAGCAGCAGCCCGGCGAGCAACAGGATCATCGTCCGGGGCTGGCGCATCGAGAGCAGATCCTGGGGCATGTCCTTGAGGTGGAAGAAGGCACGGCGGCGTCGCGTCTAAGGTGTTCCCATGGTTCAGACTGTGGCAGTCTTCACGTTCACTTTACTCGTTTCGTGAAATCTTCAGCCAGCAGAAGAAACCCCCTGCGGGGGTCCTTACAATGATTTGGATGCAGCGCCACGAAGAATCGCAGCCTGGTGAAATGTCGGGTATGCCGCGGAAGGGTCCGCGGTTTGCCGGTTGGGCCATTGCGGGCGTTCTGGGCATTGCGGTCCTGACATATCTCGAGGCTGCGGTCTGGGTATTTTGCTTGTTCCTCGTGACGTGGATTTATGCCGCGGCCTTGTGGTTTGAGCGCGACGCGCAGCGGGCTCGGGTGCAGGTGGCTGCCACCCCGCCCGTAACCGGCTCCGAACCCTGGACTCAATGGCTGGATGGGTGGTATTGGGCGACCGACGCGCAACATCGACTGGTGACACTCCAATCCTCGTCGGCGAATCCCGATGGAACCGATTGGGA
>NZ_CAJYGK010000086.1 GCF_913773725.1 uncultured Aquabacterium sp.
GTGCTCACGTTGATCACTCCTGCACCCCACTGCTGCAAAAAACAGCAGGGTAGGTGGATAACGTGGCTCAAAATTGGGCGTGACGGATGCCCTTTAGTGGCTCAGTTTTGCTCGTGATTCAACAGCCTTGACTTCGCCAAGGGTCTGAAACTCAGAGACAAGCTCAGACCAGCGCGGCGAAAGTCGAACCTTGTGCGGCAGATCGGGGGCGTCATGAGTTTGAATTCGCCATCCGGCAGCCGCCATTTGCATGCCGGTCTCATCGACGGCGTCGAGGTGACACGCCATCGGCAAGTGATGCAAAGCTTCTGTCTGAGCTTTACTTGACAAGGCGTGTATCAACATCGGGCTTCCTTCTCATGGGGGTGAAGTGCACCATCATGATAATGCGAATCGTTCGCATTTGCAATTTATGCACCCGATTTTTGAGTGACATTGCGATCTGGCAGGGCCGCAGCCTCACGAGGGTGTCGGAACGACGAGAAGCAGCCCGCCACCTACAGCGGTGTAGCGTTGCATGGAGTGACGGCACTTGCCTCTCTGCCTGCGGCTTGGTGGCGCCGTCGGTGGTCAAAGGTGGGCCGGTCAAGCCATCAACAGGCGAGCGTTCACGAATGATTCGACATGAAATAGAATGGAAACTATTAATGCATCCATGAGCATTATTCATTCATCGTGTTGGAGCGCATTCACCTGGCCATCGTCCAGGAGGTCGAAAAGCAAGGCTCGCTCACCGCAGCGGCGGATGTGCTGTGCGTGACGCAATCTGCACTCAGCCATTCGATGAAGAAGCTGGAGCAGCAGTTGGGCACGGACATCTGGCTGCGCGAGGGCCGCAGCCTGCGATTGACTCAGGCAGGGCAGTACGTGCTGGCAGTGGCCAACCGCGTGCTGCCACAACTCGATTTGGCCGAAGAGCGCCTGCGCCAGTTCGCACAAGGCGAACGCGGCACACTGCGCATCGGCATGGAGTGCCACCCCTGTTACCAGTGGCTGCTCAAAATCGTGTCGCCCTACCTGGCCGACTGGCCCGATGTGGAGGTGGACGTCAAACAGAAGTTCCAGTTCGGCGGCATCGGCGCGCTGTTTGGCTACGAGATCGACATGCTCGTCACGCCCGACCCGCTGCACAAACCCGGCCTGCACTTCGAGCCCGTGTTTGATTACGAGCAGGTGCTGGTGGTGCCTTTCGATCACCCATTGGCGGGCGCGGCCCACGTCAAGCCCAAGCACTTGACCAACGAGGTGCTCATCACCTACCCGGTGCCCACCGACCGTCTCGACATCTACACACAGTTTTTGATGCCTGCAGGCATTGCGCCAAATCGGCACAAGACCATCGAGACCACAGACATCATGATGCAGATGGTGGCCAGTGGCCGGGGCGTGGCGGCGCTGCCGCGTTGGCTGGTGCAAGAGTACGCAAGAAGGATGGACGTGGTGGCTGTGCGCCTGGGGCCCAAGGGCATCGGCAAGCAGATCCACCTGGGTGTGCGCGAGGCGGACACCAACATCGATTACCTCCAGGCCTTCATTGAGCTGGCGCGTCGCTCGGCCTGACACCTCAGCAGGTTGTCGAATCGTCGTTGCCGTAGAACTTCACGCCCAGTTGGATGTGCCCTCTGCCGCTCAGCGAGTGGTGCAGGCTGGTATTGCGCCGTGAATGGACGCAGCCGCAACGCGTTCTCTGGTGGAAATTCTCGCGCCTGCTGATCTCGATCAGGCGAGCAGAGCCAACGTCTTTGCGCCAGTTGTGGCAGCAGCAGCCGAAACCCCCATGACCTCGCCCGACCACGGCGCGCCGCAGGAATGCTGCATCACCTTGTCATGTCCGCCGGGCAGCAGCTTGCCTTCGACGGTGGGGGGCATCTTCGATGCTCCGGTGTCGCGACTCAAAGTTGAATGAATATTTCTCATGCATTGGTGAGAAAAGACCATTTTACGTCATTGGCTCAACTCAATACCATGGCGCCACTTGCATCACTCCACACGAAAGCAACCATGACACGACCTCTCCGCGTGGTGGCGGTTTCCGGCGCACTGCAAAGCCCTTCCAAATCGGCAGGCCTGGCTCAGCACCTGCTGAATCTGATCACTGAACAAATGCCCTGCCAGCCACGCCTGGTCGATCTGGGCCTGCTGGCGCCGCAACTCACGGGCGCGGTCTGGCGCACCCAGGTGCCCGATGCCGTGTCGCAGGCGCTGACCGCCGTCGAGCAGGCCGATGTGCTGGTCGTGGCCACCCCGGTGTTTCGCGCTTCGTACACGGGCTTGTTCAAGCACTTCTTCGACCTCATCGAACAAGACGCCCTGATCGACACGCCCGTCTTGCTGGCCGCCAATGGCGGCAGCGAGCGCCATGCCCTGGTGATCGACCACCAACTGCGCCCCCTGTTCAGCTTCTTCCAGGCCCGCACCTTGCCGCTGGGCGTCTACGCCACCGACAAGGATTTCGTGGATCGACGTCTGAGCGACGAGGCCGTGATCGAGCGCGCCAGGTTGGCCGTTCAACGCGCCGTGCCGCTGCTCGAATTGACCCGCCAGTGCCTCCGTGACGCGCTGCCATCAGTAGCCGAGCAGATGCTCGCTGCTTGAAACCAGCGACGCTCTCCGCCGCCCTTCACACCTGACTCCTTGCAAAGAACGCCGTCATGAGCAACGCCTTCACGTTCAGCCTCCAAAGCATTTGGTTCGATGAGAACTACCAACCGGCAGACAGCACGCGCCTGACCACCAATTTCGCCAACCTGGCGCGTGGTGAGAGCCGGCAGCAGAACCTGCGCAGAGCGCTGAAGATGATCGACAACCGTTTCAATGACCTGGCGCATTGGGACAACCCCACGGGTGATCGCTACGCGGTCGAGCTCGAGATCGTCTCGGTCGAAATGGACATTGGCGTGCAGACCAGCGCGGTGTTTCCGCTGATCGAGATCTTGCACACCCACATCGTCGACAAGAAACTGAACCGACGCATCGACGGCATCGTGGGCAACAACTTCTCGTCGTATGTGCGCGATTACGACTTCAGTGTCGTGCTGCCCGAGTACAACGCCGACCGGGCGCAGTTCAGCATTCCGGACGACTTCGGCGTGCTGCATGGCAAGCTATTCAAACAATTCGTCCAATCCAGCACCTACCAGGAACGCTTCAGCAAGTTGCCGGTCATTTGCCTGAGCGTGGCCACCAGCAAGACCTACCGGCGCACGGCCAATGAGCACCCTATCCTGGGCGTGGAGTACCAGCAAAGCGAGCTGTCATCGACCGACCAGTACTTCGCGAAGATGGGGATGCAGGTGCGCTTTTTCATGCCGCCCAAGAGCGTGGCCCCTTTGGCCTTCTACTTCTTTGGCGACCTACTGGCTGACTACACCGATCTCGAACTGATCGGCACCATCAGCACGATGGAGACTTTCCAGCGCATTTACCGCCCCGAGATCTACAACGCGAACTCGGTGGCAGGCCAGGTGTATCAACCCAGCCTGAGCTACGACGATTACTCGTTGACGCAGATCGTCTACGACCGGGTGGAGCGCAGCCAGTTGGCCGTCAAGCAGGGCAAGTTCACGCAAGAGCATTTCATCCAACCGCACCAGGACATCCTGGCGCAGTGGGCCGCCCAGTTTGACCAGCCTGGCCAACGCGCTGAACTTGCTCAGGCCGCCTGAATGGCCTGAGCCGAGCCCCGATACCCACCTCGTTTGCCTTGAAAGCCCCCTCGATGTTCGAAACCTCCATCACCGGCAGCCTGCCCAAACCCGCCTGGCTGGCCGAAACCCACAAGCTCTGGCCCCAATGGGCGGCGCAAGGCGATGCGCTCCTGCAGGCCAAGGCCGATGCGACCCTGCTGTGGATCAAGGCCCAGGAAGACGCCGGGCTGGACATCGTGTGCGACGGCGAGCAGTCGCGCCAGCACTTCGTGCACGGCTTTCTGGAGCAGGTCGAGGGCATCGACTTCGAGCACAAGGTGAAGATGGGCATCCGCGACAACCGCTACGACGCGATGGTGCCGCAGGTGGTCTCAGAGTTGCGCCTGAAGGGCCGCGTGCACGCCTTCGAGGCCCAACTGGCGCGCGCGCACACCAAGAAGAAGCTGAAGTTCACCCTGCCTGGCCCCATGACCATCGTGGACACGGTGGCAGACCGCTTCTATGGTGACAAAGCCAAGATGGCCTTCGCCTTCGCTGAGCTGCTCAACCAGGAGGCCCTGGCGCTGCAGGCCGATGGCGTGGACATCATCCAGTTCGACGAGCCTGCCTTCAACGTCTACATGAAAGACGTGGCCGACTGGGGCGTGAAGGCGCTGGAGCGCGCCGCGCAAGGCCTGAGCTGCAAGACCGTGGTGCACATCTGCTATGGCTACGGCATCCAGGCCAACACCGACTGGAAAAGCACCCTGGGCGATGAATGGCGTCAGTACGAAACCGTTTTTCCAGCGCTGGCCCAAAGCAGCATCGACCAGGTGAGCCTGGAATGCATGCACTCGCGCGTGCCGCTTGAGCTGCTGCGGCTGCTGGAGGGCAAGGATGTGCTGGTAGGCGTGATCGATGTGGCCACCGATGTGATAGAGACGCCTGAGGAAGTGGCCGACGCCATCGGCCAAGCCTTGCAGTTTGTGCCCAAAGAGCGGCTGTTTCCATGCACGAACTGCGGCATGGCGCCCATGTCGCGGGAGGTGGCTCAGCGCAAGCTACGAGCCCTGGCCGAGGGCACGAAGCTGGCCAAGGCGCGCTTGGCCTCGAATTGAGCGCCGGCCCCTTCCAGCCGGGGTCTTGTGGATGGGGATGGTCGCGCCTGCGCTGCGGGCGCGACCTTTGTTTTTGAAGACATGACGTGGTGAGTTCGAAATGGTGAAGGGTTTGAAGCCGATGGGGTCCATGAGCAGGATGGCGGGCCGCCATCTCCAGCGTGGAGCGATCGATTGGTTCCTGATGGGCATGGTGGGCGCTGTGCTGCTGGCATCGGTGGCGCCGGACCTGGGCCGCACCGGTGGCCTGCTGCGCCTGGACGTGGTGGGGGACATTGGCGTCTTCCTGATCTTCTTCCTGCACGGCATGGGCCTTAGCACCGACAGTCTCAAACACGGTGCCTCGCGCTGGAAGCTGCACCTGACGGTGCAGATCAGCACCTTCGCGCTTTTCCCACTGTGGTGGTTCGCGCTCAATGCGCTGGTGGGCCGCCACATCCCGCACGACCTGCTGCTGGGCTTCTTCTACCTGGCGGTGCTGCCGTCCACGGTGTCATCGTCTGTGGCGATGACGGCGATGGCTCGTGGCAACGTGGCGGCGGCCGTGCTCAACGCCAGCTTGTCGACCCTGCTGGGCGTGGTGCTGACGCCGTTGCTGGCCAGCCTGGTGTTCAGTGGCGCGGCCGACGGCCAGGCCATGGACGTGGGCGACACCATGCTCAAGGTGGCCAAGATGTTGCTGTTGCCCTTCGTGTTGGGGCAGTTGCTGCGCCCGGTGGTGGGGGCTTGGTTCCAGAAGGTCAAACCCTGGACGACCAAGGTCGACCGCACCGTGATCCTGCTGCTGGTGCTGAGTTCGTTCAGCGACTCGGTGGCCGATGGCCTGTGGAGCAAGCATGGCCTGGGCCTGATGGCGATGACGGCCGTGGGCGTGTGCCTGTTCTTGTTCCCCTTTCTGTGGCTGACCAAGCGCATCGCCAAGGCCCTGAACTTCCCGGTCGAAGACGAGATCGTGGCCGTGTTCTGCGGCTCCAAGAAGACGCTGGCCTCGGGCGTGCCCATGGCCAAGCTGCTGTTCGGCGGCAACCCGGCCTTGGGGGTGCTGGTGCTGCCCATCATGTTCTACCACCAGCTGCAGCTGTTCGTGTGCTCGGTGATGGCCAGGCGCTATGCGGAGCGGGGTGAGGTGGTGCACTGACAAGCACGAGCGAGCGGGCAGTACCTCCCATTGCCCGACGGCCACAAGAAGGTGCTGCCGCAACAACACTGACCAAAGACCGGCAGCACTCGGCAAGACAGGCGTTCTACTCCACGAACGAGCCGCAGTGCCGCTCACTCACCCGATCCAGATGCGCCAGCGGCTGCGTATCGTACGCACCGGCACTGACTCAGGCCATCCCTTGTGGCCAGGTGTGCGTCTCGCCTTGGCAAGATTGGCACCAGGCAAACAGAGCGTCGTACATCACCATGCCGTGACTCAACATTTCGTGATCGTCGGCAAACTTGCGCGACAGGCCCAGAGACAAGGCATACAGCCCCGCTGATTGCGGAGTGAGGTCAAGCCGGTCGGTATCAGCACCTCGAACGATGGTGGCCAATTGCTGCAGGGCTGGATCGCTCAACTCGTATTTCCGAAGGAAGGCGTCGAAGCTGCACAGCTCGCCCACATGCGACATCTCCACACCGGGGATGTCATAGGGTGTGGCGCTTTGGCTTACTGCTGTCGCTAACACTTGATTGGCTGGCACGTACAGAAACTCAGCTTGAGGATCAATGAAGCGCTGGATCAGCCACGGACATGCAATCCGGTCGATCTTGGGACGTTCTCGTGTCACCCATTTCATGGTCAATCTCCTCTGTGCAAACGGCATCAGTGACGGAAAGGGAACAAGGCCATGCCCACCAATGCAGCGGCCAGGATGATCCAAGGCTCTTGAACTTTTTTGAAACGCCACAGAATGGCTACCACTACCAGCGCCGTGAGGATGGTGGGCAGATCAACCAGCGAGCGTTTGGCAAGCACCACGACCGACCCGGTGATCGCGCCCACGGCCGCAGCCGTCACCCCGTCGATGAAGGCCAGCAAGCCTGGTCGCTTGCCATGCTTCTTGAAGTAAGGCGCAGGCCCGATGGTAAGCAGGTAGCAGGGAAGGAACGTTGCCAATGCGGCCACGCAGGCACCCGGCAGGCCCGCGACCAAGTAGCCAATGAAGCCCACCGTTATGACCACTGGGCCTGGTGTGATCATGGCCACGGCCACCGCATCAACGAACTGCTTCTCAGTGAGCCAGTGAAAGTCGTGAACCACCCCGCCGTAAAGGAACGGCACGATGGCCAGGCCCGAACCAAACACGAAGGTGCCAGCCTTGGCAAAGAACACCCCGATTTGCGTCAGGATGGCCGGGTCAGTGGTAAGTGACACACTTACAGCGGGGATCGCAGGCACGAGCGCCATTGCAGCATTCGACGAAAGCCGGGCTGATGGTCGCCACTTGGTACGCCATAGCCAGACCGTCACACCTGCGGCAATGAATAGTGACGCAATTTCCGACTCAGTGATGATGGTGGTGGTGGCTGTGATAGCCCAGATCGCCCACAGCAACTTGTCCTTGCCCAGGCTCTTGGTGGTGAGCTTCTGGGCGCTCATGGCGATGATGCCGATGACGGCTGCGCCCACGCCGTAGAACGTGGCCTGCATCCAGGTCAGCCCACCGAAGCGGGTGTAGGCCCATCCCAAGGCAACCACCATCAGGAAAGACGGCAGCACGAATGCGATGCCAACCAAGGTGGCACCCAGGGTGCGATAGTGGACGTAGCCCAGGTAGATGGCCAGTTGCGCGGCCATGGGCCCTGGCATCAACTGGGCCAGGGCGATACCTTCCTTGTAGTCCTCATCGCTGATCCAGCGGCGCTGCTCGACCAAGTCGCGATACATGTAGCCCGCCAGTGCCACAGGGCCACCAAAACCGATGGTGCCCAGACGCAGCATGTAGGCAACGACTTGCCAGAGTGAGTAACTAGGGCCGCTCATTGAGCACCTCCAGGCATCACAAATGCTGCTGACAAAAAAGAGAAGTCAGCACCGAAAGCTGAAATCAGTGAAAGACTGAAAGTGCGCGCGAGGCTTATTGGCCTTTTCAAGACGAACTCCTACCTGGGCTTGAGCCCATGGTCAGGAGCAGTGCTTGGACGCTAAGCGTCTTGTGCTTGCGGGGAGGACCGCTCTTACCCCCGCGTCGGGAGTCTATCACCCACCGCGACAGCATCTGTTCACGAGTTCGTGCCGCGGTTGCGTGCAAAGGGCGGGCGCTTTAGCCGCACCTCAGCCACAGCATATCGGGATTACCCTAACCCAAAAGCGGGACTCACTGCACCGAAACCGAGATCACCCCTGTTCGGGCTGCATTCCGGCGCGGCGCTGGCCACCGTGGTCGGCGTGCTGGTCGAGGTGCCCGTGATGCTGTCGCTGGTGGCACTGGTCAACCGCAGCAAGGGGTGGTACGAGCGCCAGCCCGACGGGGCCACCTGCCCCACCGCCGCGCGCTGACGCGCACGCAGCGGCTCAGACGCGCCGCTGCCCATTGGCGTCGATCACCACCTCACCGTCCTCTTTGGTGAACGGCCCCTGCTGCGGGTGGTGGAGGATGTCCAGCACCTTCTCCGAAGGCCGGCACAAGGCCGTGCCCTTCGGGGTCACGACGATGGGTCGGTTGATCAGGATGGGGTGGGCGACCATGAAGTCCAGCAACTGGTCATCGGTCCACTTGGGATCGGCCAGCCCCAGTTCGTCATACAGATCGCCCTTGGCGCGCAGCACGTCGCGCACCCCCAGCCCGGCATCGGCGATCAGCTTGACCAGCTGCGCGCGGCTGGGCGGCGTTTCCAGATACAGGATCACCTGCGGTTCGATGCCGGCGTTGCGAATCAAGGCCAGCGTGTTGCGCGAGGTGCCGCACTTGGGGTTGTGGTAGATCAGGGTGTCGGTCATGGTGGCATTGTGCCGCGCCCGGCTCACACCGACATCAGCACATCGCCCTGCGACTGCGCCAACACCTGCTTGGTCACGCTGCCCAGCAGCCAGTCCTGAAGCAGGCTGGCACCGTGCTTGCCGATCACGATCAGGTCGCTGTCGCACTCCTGCTCTTGCTCGACGATGCGGGAAGTGGGGTCGCCGTGGGCCACCACGAGGCTGGAGCGGGCAGCAGACAGGCCCGCTTCCTCGCGCAGCGCCTGCAGCTTCTGGATGGCCTCCTCGCGGGCCACGATGCGGTAGTGGTGGATGGTGTCCTCGTCCACGCTGGCGTAACGCAGATGGCCTTCGAACGGCACATCGAAGGCGTGCATCAGCACGATGTCGGCGTCGGGCGCCACGGTGCGTGCCGTGTGGATGGCCCGCAAGGACGACGGGGAGAAGTCGACGGGGATCAGCACGCGCCGGTAGGATTCGTGCGGAGGTTGTTTGACCACCAGCACCGGGCATGACGCCGTGCTCAGGATGCGCAGGGCGGTGGTGCCCAGCACCATGTGGCGAATGACGCTTTCGCCCCGCGCACCGCAGACCAGCAGATCCGGGCCGAGGGCAGTCAGTTGCCGGGACAGTTCCGGGAGCAGCCCCCCGGCCACAGCCTGGACAGTCGGTTCGACGCTGTAGCGCCGCTGCAGGGTCTCGGCCAGCGCCTGCAACTTCTGCTGCGCTGCGCCCAGAACCCGTGTCTCGAGGTCGGCTGGTTCCGCGTTCATCAACTGGCGCAGGCGGTCCAGCGGGCCCAGGTCGGCGACGTGCAACAGGTCGAGGTCGGCGCCGAGCTGCTGGCACATCAACGCAGCGCGCTCGGCGGCATGGCGGGCGGGCGCGGACAGGTCTGTGGCGGCCAGGATGCGGGTATGCGGGGTCATTGGGTCCTCCTCAAGCGGGCGAGGGCTTCGCCTTCATGGGCAACGCCCCATTATTGGCCTCAGGCGCGAGGCTGAGACCCATTCAGTGCGCCATCGGCTCGGCCTCTGCCGCCGGACGCAGCCCCCCGCCCTGCAAGGCCCACAGCACGCCGGCCACCAGCAGGGCGGCGCCGATCAGGGTGCCGGGCGGTGGCAGCACGCCGCGCAGGGCCAGGGCATAGGCGAGCGCGGCCAGGGTCTCGAAGACGATGAGCTGCCCGACGATGGCCGTGGGCAGGCGCTGGCTGGCCTCGTTCCAGCACAGTGTGCCGACCCACGATGCCAGCAGGCCGATGGCGAACATGGTGATGACGAAGGCCTCGGGCCGCGGGCCGAAGGGCATGGGGAATGCGTCGGCCCGAAAGCCGTTCCACAGCCCGAACCCGATGTAGCCGATGGCGGCCAGGGGCAGCGTGACCAGGCCCTGGGCCGTGGCCCAGGTGCGCGGGTTGCGATCCGGGTGGGCGCGCAGCCAGTCGGCATTGCGGATGGGGTACCAGGTCCAGCACACCACACCGCAGGCGGCCAGCAGCGCGCCCAGGCCGTAGTGAGACAGATCGAACCCACCCCGGTCGGCAAGCAAGGCCAGCTCGGCCCGGTTGACCAGAGCGATGCCGCCCAGGATGAGCCCGAGCGAGGGCAGCAGCCGCTGCCAGGGCAGCTTGCCATCACGCCAGGCGTTGCGGCCGTTGGCGCTCAGCGCAATGACCACGGGCAGCGTGCCGATGATGACCGTGGGCAAGGGAGCCCCGGCCAGCTGGATGGCGGTGGCCAGGAAGCAGTAGTACAGCAGGTTGCCCACCAGCGCGAGCTGGGTGGCCTCCCGCCAGTCCGAGCGGGTCAGCTGACGCAGGTTGGCACGGTCCAGCCAGCCCAGGGGCAGCGCGATCAGGCCGAAGGCCATGTAGCGCCCGAAGGACAGCAGCGCGGGCGGGTATTCCGGCAGCAGCACCGGGGCGATGAAGACGAGGCCCCAGACCAGGCCGGCAACGAGTGCAAAAAGGGTTCCGATCCACATCGGGCGGCATTATCCCCGCCCTGCCTCGGGGCCGTGTTCAGGTCGGTGGCTTGAAGCGCGCGCGCGCCGCGGCCACGTGCGCGCGGGTGACGCATTCAGCGGCATGGTCGTTGACCAGCCCCATGGCCTGCATGAAGGCGTAGGCTGTGGTTGGTCCGACGAACTTCCATCCCCGCTGGCGCAGCGCCTTGGACAGGGCGATGGAACCGGGGGTGGTGGCGACCAGTTCGGTGGGCGGGACGTCACGTTGGTCGCTCTCGTACCGCCAGAAGAAGGCCGCGAGCGAGCCGCACTCCTGCACCAGGTCCTTCGCCCGAGCGGCGTTGTGGATCACGGCTTCGATCTTCCCGCGATGGCGCACGATGCCCGGGTCGGCCAGCAGCCGCTGCACATCGGCCTCGCCGTAATCGGCGACCGCCTCGAAATCGAAGCCGGCAAACACCTCCCGGAAGCGGGGCCGCTTGTCCAGGATGGTTCGCCAGCTCAGGCCGGACTGGAAGCCTTCCAGGCAGATCTTCTCGAACAGGCGGCGGTCATCGGCCACCGGAAAGCCCCACTCCTGGTCGTGGTACGGGATGAACGACGGCGTGGCGCTGCACCAGCGGCAACGGGGCAGCCCGTCAGGGCCGGCAACAGTCTGGGTCATGGGGAGCTCCGTCAAGGGGCGGCGTGAGGGGGCATGAGGGCGGCATGCCGCTTCCAGCATATCAGCGCGGCGACGCGCGTTGAGGGGCGGGCACCGCGTTTGCCAGTCTGGTGTGTCCGCGCAAGAGCGCTGCGCACACAACCCCCTCCCCGCTGGCGGCGCGCTCGTTTTGCCCGCCCTGAGCATTCATGAAGGAAGACGTCATGCCCACATCCAAGTCCACCAGCACCAAGTCGAGTTCCTCGAAGTCTGCCTCGCATGGCAAGACCACGAGCCAGCCGGAAGCCGTCAAGCTGCTGGTCAAGGATCACCGCGAGGTGAGCAAGTTGTTCAAGGCCTACCAGAAGCTCGTCAAGGACGAGGCTTCGGCCGACGAGAAGACCGCCCTCGTGCAGGAGATCTGCACGATGCTGAAGGTCCACACGATGATCGAAGAGGAGATCTTCTATCCCGTGGCCCGTGACATCGTCGAGCAGGACATGGTCGACGAAGCCGTGGTCGAGCACGCGAGCGCCAAGGACCTGATTGCTCAGATCGAGGCCATGCAGCCCGATGAGGAACTGTACGACGCCAAGGTGACTGTGCTGGGCGAGTACATCGAGCACCACGTGAAGGAAGAAGAGGAAGAAATGTTCCCGAAGGTGACGAAGGCACGTTCCGACGTGGACTTCGACGAGCTTGGGGAGCAGATGAGCGCCCGAAAAGAAGAGCTCATGAGCGAGATGGGCGCCGACGGCGCAGTGCACTGAGACACGGAGAGAGAACATGGATACACCTGAATTGAACCCGACCGATCCCACCGTGGCGCCCTCCGAACTCACGGAAACCGCGATCCGGACTGCCGAGCAGATCTGCCAGATGAATGTGGCCGCCACCAGCGTGATGCTGCAGGCGCAGGCCCAGACGGCCTGCGCGCTGGGCATGCCCGACTGGTCCTCGGTCATTGCCGCAGGCAGCGAACAGACACGCCAGGTGCTGTCCGCTGGCACGGAGCAACTCGTGCAGGCGGCCCAGCAGACGGAAGCCGTCGTGGGTGAACTGCAGCGCAATGCATCGCAACTGATGGAGGACCAGGCCTCGCGCACGTCCCAGCTGATCCAGGACGGCATGGCGGAGTTGAGTCAGCAGACACGAGACCGCCTTGATCGCATCGAGGACTGGCGCGCGGAGGCGATCGACACCGCCACCTCAGGGGTGACCGCCATCCAGGACTGGGGGCAGTTGACGGCCGACGCCATGGATCATCTGCCCCGCCCTGACCTGCAGCTGGCGCCTTTGCCGCAAGCCGTGCAAGGTGTGCTGCCGGCCGGCCCTCGGTGAGGGCCTCCGAACCGGCCGTGTCGAATGGGCACGGTGCTTGCCCGATGTCGCATCCCCGAACCTTCCGCCACATCCACGGCGGAAGGACGAGGGCACAGGAGGCGGGTGATGGGTTCTGGATACGAGAGCGGGCGGCTGGCAGAAGGCTCGCCCTTTCCCCGGGGGGCCACTTACGATGGACACGGGGTCAACTTCGCGCTGTTCTCGGCGCATGCCACCAAGGTGGAGCTCTGCCTGTTCGATGAGGCTGGCGAGACCGAATGGGCTCGGGTGACCCTGCCCGAGTACACCGACGAGGTCTGGCACGGCTATCTGCCGGGACTGGGCCCGGGCACCCGCTACGCCTACCGTGTCCACGGCCCGTACGAGCCGGATGCCGGGCACCGCTTCAATCCGAACAAGCTGGTGCTGGATCCGTATGCCAAGGCGTTCATGGGCTCCCTGCAATGGGGCCCGGAACTGTTCGGCTACGAGATCGGGCACCCCGATGCGGACCTGAGCTTCGACACGCGCGACAGCGCCCACCTGATGCCCAAGTGCGTGGTGGTCGACTCGCGCTTCCAGTGGCAGCAAAGCGAGCGCTGGCGGGTGCCATGGGACCGCACCGTGCTGTACGAGTTGCATGTGCGCGGCTATACGCAACGGCATCCTGATGTCCCCGAACACCTGCGGGGCACGTTTGCCGGCCTGGCTCATGACGCCGTGATCGAGCGCATCCGCAGGCTGGGTGTCACCTCGGTCGAGTTGCTTCCTGTGCAGATGTTCGTGGACCAGCCCTATCTGCTGGACAAGGGGCTACGCAACTACTGGGGCTACGACACGCTGGGCTTCTTCGCCCTGCACCCGCGCTACCTGAGCGCGCCAACCATCGACGAGTTCAAGTACATGGTTCAGCGCTTTCATGCGGCGGGCCTGGAGGTAATTCTGGACGTCGTGTACAACCACACGCCGGAAGGCAACGAGCTGGGGCCGACCCTGTGCTTCAAGGGCGTCGACAACGCCAGCTACTACCGCCTTCTGCCCGATCAGCCGCGTTATTACATCAACGACACGGGCACAGGCAACACGGTGAACCTGAGCCACCCGCGCGTGCTGCAGACGGTGACGGACAGCCTGCGTTACTGGGCCACCGAGATGCGCGTCGACGGCTTCCGCTTCGACCTGGCGACCATCCTGGCGCGCGAACCCCATGGCTATGACGAGGGAGGCGGCTTTCTCGACAGCTGCCGCCAGGACCCGGTGCTCTCGTCGATCAAGCTGATTGCCGAGCCGTGGGACTGCGGCCCCGGCGGCTACCAAGTGGGAGGGTTTCCGCCGGGCTGGGCGGAATGGAACGACACCTTCCGCGACACCGTGCGCGCGTTCTGGAAAGGCGACGAGGGCCAGGTGGCCGAGCTGGCTGCGCGGCTGACGGCCTCGGGCGACAAGTTCAACCGGCGCGGGCGCCGACCCTGGGCCAGCGTCAACTTCATCACCGCCCATGATGGCTTCACCTTGCATGACCTGGTGAGCTACAACGACAAGCACAACGAGGCCAATGGCGAGGACAACCGCGATGGCCACGCCGACAACCGCTCGTGGAACTGTGGCGCCGAGGGCCCGACCTCCGACCCGGACGTGTGCCGACTGCGCGAGCGTCAGAAGCGCAACCTGCTGGCGACGCTGTTGTTGTCACAAGGCACGCCGATGCTGTTGGCGGGCGACGAGTTCGGTCGAACCCAGCAAGGCAACAACAACGCTTACTGCCAGGACAATGAGACCTCGTGGGTGGACTGGGAGGCCATCGATGACGAGGGCCGCAGCCTGACCGACTTCGTGCAACGCCTGCTGGCGCTGCGGCAGGCCTTGCCGGTTCTGCGACGCAACCGCTTCCTGACGGGTGCCTGGAGCGATGAGCTGGAAGTCAGGGACTGCGCCTGGGTCGACCCGCAGGGGCAGGACCTGTCGGAGGCGCAATGGCACGATCCAAACCAGAAGTGGCTGGGGCTGTTGATCGACGGGCGTGCGCAGTCTTCCGGCATTGCACGGCCGTCGGGTGACGCCACGGTGCTGATTGTCCTCAATGCGGGTCACGAAGAGGTGACCTTCGTGCTCCCGGACGTGGCGGAGGCCCGATGCTGGGTGGCGGTGCTGGACACCGCGGAGCCTGTTCCACCTGATCCGGAGCGGAGGGAGGCGGGCAGCACGCATGTGTCGGCAGCAAGGTCCTTGCAGTTGCACGTGCTGGTCACGGATGACAGCGACGAGCACGCCCGAACCGTGCGCGAGGCGCTCGGGGCGCTGCACTCACCCTGAGTGGCTTGACGATCAGGCGACCCGGGCGTCCACTGCGTCCGGCAGCTTGAAGATCTGCACGGTCTCCTTGACCGCCTGCGCCGTGTGCGCCAGTGTCTGTGCCGATGCCGCCATGTCGTCCACCATGGCGGTGTTCTGCTGCGTGATGGTGTCGAGCTCGCTGACGGCGGCGTTGATCTGAGCGATCCCGGAGAGCTGCTCGTTTGCCTTCTGGCTGATCGTGTGGACCAGTGTGTTGACGCGTTCGACGCCCTTGACGGCGGCGACCATGGCAGCTTGAACGGCCTCCGTCTTGTCCCGGCCATCGGCCACCTTGGCCCCCGCCCGGTCGATGAGCGCGCGGATTTCCTTGGCGGCCGAGCCGGCGCGATGCGCCAGTGCTCGCACTTCCCCTGCGACGACCGCGAAGCCGCGGCCTTCATCACCCGCCCGCGCGGCCTCGACGGCGGCGTTCAGGGCAAGGATGTTGGTCTGGAAAGCAATGTCGTCGATGAGGTGTGTGATGTCGTTGATGCGGCTCGACGCCTCTTCGATCTCCCGCATGGTTTCGCCCAGTTCGTCGACGGCCTGGCGACTGCCTGCTGCCTGCTCGCTCACGTGCTGAGCGAGGTCCGAGGCCTGACGTGCCGAATCGGCACTCTCTGTGACCGTGCCCAGCATGCGTTCCATCGAGGCGGCTGTTTCCTGGAGCTGGCTGGCCTGGGCATCCGTCCGGCGCGACAGATCCTCGTTGCCGCGTGCAATCGTTTGGCTGCCATCGACCATGAGGACACTTTCCTCGCGCGCATCCCGCACGATCGACATCAGGGTGACGTTGAGTTGGTTGAGCGCGCGCTGCAATTGGCCCACCTCGTCGTCCCGGTGGTTGAGCCGCACGGGGGTGAGGTCTCCGGCGGCCATGCGGTGCGCACAGGCGATCAGCGTGCCGATGGGCTGGACCAGTCGGGCTCGCAGATAAGCCCAGGCCAGCAGCGCACAGCCGGCCTCGATCAGCAGGGACAGCCAGAGCCAGTCACCCCGTTGCGCCATGGCCGACAGCGTGGCGCTGCCCATCACGAGCGCCAGCAGCACACCCAGGACCTGCCCGCTCATGGGCAGGTGCAGACGATCGACCCACCGTGCGATGCCGTGCTGGCGCAACACCCGACCCTCGCGCAAGGTCGTGGTCACACGGCCCGACGCCTGCTCGGCCCGCATGCGGGCATACAGCTGCTCTGCCTGATCGATCTGCGCGCGGCTCAGTTCGGTCCGCACCGACATGTAGCCGATCGGCCTGCCTTCGGACAGCAAGGGGGTGGCGTTGGCCATGACCCAGTAGTGGTCGCCATTCTTGCGCCTGTTCTTCACTGGTGCAGACCAGGGCCGGCCCGACGAGATCGTGGCCCACATGTCCCGAAAGGCCTCTTCCGGCATGTCGGGGTGGCGGATCAGGTTGTGAGGCTGCCCGATCAACTCTTCCTTGGAGAAGCCGCTGACCTCGATGAAGCGCTGGTTGCAGTACAGGATCCGCCCCTGTCGGTCGGTGGTCGACACCAGAGTCTGGCCGGTTGGAAAGGGAAACTCGGTGCCTGTGACGGGGAGGTTGTGGCGCATGGTTGTCACCGTGGTTGACCATCAGTGCACTCACTTTATGACGCGTGCAACAGGATTTGTTACATCGCCTTCGTGAAAACCCTTGGATTGCCAAACCGATCACGGAATCTGTCCGGAAATGAGGGCGCAGCTCGCACACCGGTCCTCTGGCCGCGCTCTGTTAGGCTCTGGCGCGAATCGATGAAGGTGTGGCGTGAGCGGAGATCCGGTTTTCTGGTTGGTGGCGGCGTTGGCCGTCTTGCTGATGGGCCTGAGCAAGAGCGGCTTTGCGAGTGGATTCGGCGCGATGGCGACCCCTCTGCTTGCGCTGGTCGTTCCCGTGCCGGAGGCGGCGGCCATCATGTTGCCGTTGCTGTTGGTGATGGACGCCACCAGCGTGCACCAGCTCTGGCGTCACCGTGATCCGGCTCAGCTTCGACTCCTGCTGCCGGCGGGGCTGGTGGGCACCTTGCTGGGCATGGGCCTGTTCACGGCCGTGCCGGCCCATCTGCTGGCTGCCGTGGTGGGGGCGCTCACCCTGTTGTTCCTGGCGCAGCGGGTGCTCGCGCGGTCGCCGGCCACGGCCCGTGTGCCGTCCCGCTGGTTCGGGCGGGCCATGGGCGTGGCATCGGGCTTCACCAGCTTCATTGCCCACACTGGCAGCCCCCCGCTGAACGCCTATCTGCTGCCCACCCGCCCTTCCCCGCTCTCCTTCGCGGCCACCTCGGCCGTCTTCTTTGCGGCCATCAACCTCGCCAAGTGGCTGCCTTACTTCTGGCTCGGGCTGCTGGATGGTCAGCGCCTCCTGACCTCACTCGCCCTGGTGCCGCTGGCGCCCATCGGCGTGTGGGTCGGCGTCAGGCTGAGTCAGCGCATCAGCCCCCGAGCCTTTTTCTGGCTCGTGTACAGCGGCATGCTGGTGACGGGGCTGAAGCTGATCTGGGATGGCTTCAAGCCTCACTGATCGGCGACAAAGGCATCGCGTGCCTGCTTGCCCAGCCAGGGGTGATCGGTGAAGAAGCCGTTCATGCCCAGACGCAGGAAGGCCTTGACCTGGCCGGCCATGTCGCCCAGGTCAGCCGGGCTGCTGCTGCTGTCGAATTCGTTCGGCAGGAAGGTGTTCTCGGCCCGGAAGGTCCAACCGTGCACGAGCAGCCCGGCCGCATGGGCGTCCGCCACCAGCGAGGTGGGGGTGCCCAGGGTGCCGTTGCGCAATGGGATCATCAGGTTGGTGTTGGCCCCGATGCCGCTTGCATAGGCGGCGATCTCCTTGAGCCCGGCGGGCTTTGCCAGGTCGGCATAGCCGCGCGCATCGCCGCTGACGACGAAGTCATAAGGCTTGCCCGAACCGTTCAGCAACTGGATGAGCGGAAGACGCGTCATGCGGGCCAGGTCCTTGAGGTTGGCCACCTCGAACGACTGGATGAACACGGGGGCGTCCTTGCCGCGGTAGCCATTGCGGTGCAGGGTGCGCACCAGCGGCTCTTCCAGCGACAGGCCGATGCTGTCGAAGTAGGTCGGGTGCTTGGTTTCCGGATAAACCCCGATGGGCTTGACGCGGGCCGCAGCACGGACGCCGCCTTCGGCGAAGGCCTGTTGACGCCGACGCTGGTTGGCCTGCTCTACCAGTTCGAGGACCTCCTGCAGCGTCGGGATCTCGAACATGTTGTCGAAGCGGGTGTTGGCGGTGCGCAACTGGGGCAGGCGTTCGCGTGCGCGCAGCGTCTTGAGTTCGGCCAGGGTGAAATCTTCGGTGAACCAGCCGGTGATGGCCGTCCCGTCGATCACCTTCGTCGTCTTGCGCGACAGGAACTCCGGGCGTTCGGCGACGTCGGTCGTGGCTTCCCGGATGCTGCCATCCGGGTTGACGATGGCGATCGCGTTCTCATGGCGTGCCACCAGCACGCCGTCCTTGGTGCTGACCAGATCGGGCTCGACATAGTCTGCGCCCTGCTCGATGGCCAGCCAGTAGGCAGCCAGGGTGTGCTCGGGCACATAGCCGCTGGCGCCACGGTGGGCAATCACCAGGGGTTGGGCGCCGTGCGCGGCATCCGGGCCGGGGCGATGCGCCGCGGCATGGTGCGCGGCAAGGGCCAGTGCGAGGGCGCTGAGGGTCAGTCGGATCATTGAGTGGACTCCTGTTTTGAGGCATGAGGACGGGGATGCCGTTCCAGTCTCGCCACACGATGTGTCAGGGCCATGATGGCCGATAAGGGCATCGGACCAAGGGGGCTGCGTGTCACAAACCTGTCAGCGATGGGTCAATAGGATCACGGCCGCTGCGTCAAATCTGGCGCCAGCCCGAACAAAGGTAGGAGTCCATGAAGCCCACTGGTGCACGCCGCAGCGCGGTGCCGTCTGCCCCGTTGTCACGGGGCTTCACGCTGCTGGAGTTGCTGGTGGTGCTGGTCATCATCGGCCTGCTGGCGGGCTATGTGGGGCCTCGCTTTTTCTCGCAGATCGGCAAGTCGGAAGTGAAGGCCGCCGCGGCGCAGATCGATGCGCTGGGCAAGGCACTCGATCAATATCGCCTGGATACCGGGCGCTATCCGAGCACCGATCAGGGATTGGGGGCGCTGTGGGTGAAGCCGGCCGATGAAGCCCGTTGGTGGGGACCGTATCTGCGCAAGGCCCCCCCGCGTGATCCATGGGGTCGGGACTATGTCTACAAGTCACCGGGCGAGCACGGTGACTACGATCTCCTGTCGTACGGCAAGGATGGCCGAGAAGGTGGTGACGGGGAGGATCAGGACATCACCAACTGGTGATGGGCCGGAGTTCACCATGATGTCAGCCAGCCCCACGCCGGGTGGACGCCTTCCGTCTGCTCGATCGCCGCGCCGCGTCGATTTTCCTCGTCGCCTGTTCTGCCAGGAGTTGGCGGTGCTGCTGGACGCGGGCATCCCGCTGTACGAAGCGCTGCAGACGCTGTGCGAGAAGGAGGCGAATCTTCAGGTGGCGGACGTGATGCGGGGGCTGACGCTGGCCTTGTCGCAAGGACGGACCCTGGCCCAGGCCATGCGTGCGCATCCGCAGGCGTTCAGCCCACTGCTGATCGCCTCGATCGAAGCCAGCCAGCGCACCGGCCAGACGCCTCAGGCCCTGCGCCAGCACGCCGCCTATCTGGCGTGGCTGACGGGGCTGCGTGACAAGCTCGTCAGTGCAGCCATCTACCCAGCCATTCTGATCGGCGCCAGCGTCCTGGTCATCGCGTTCCTCACAGTCTTCGTCGTGCCGCGCTTTGCCGAGATCTATGAAGGCATGGGGGGCGATCTGCCCTGGCTGTCGGGCTTGCTGTTGCGCACGGGCCGAGCAGTGGGCGAGCATCCCTGGCATGCCGTGGCGGCGCTGGTGGCCGTGGCGGCCGGCGTCGTCGCGCTGGCGCGTCACCCGGCGACCCGGGCCGCTCTGAGTGCCCGTCTGTGGCAGGCGCCGGTCATCGGCGAGCGCCTGAGGCTCATCGAGCTGGCCTCGCTGTATCGCACGCTGGGCCTGTTGCTGCAGGCGGGCGTGGCGGTGGTCCCGGCCATGGAAGCGTCTGCCGAGTTGATGGGCGCCTCGCTCAAGGCGGCGCTGGCCGAGGCGACGCGCCGGGTCCGGGAAGGCGCACGGTTGTCGGATGCCCTGCAGCAGCACGGCCTGATCACGCCGGTGTCGCTGCGCATGGTTCGCGTGGGTGAACAAACCGGGGAACTGGGAAGCATGCTCGAGCGGGCGGCCACCTTCTACGACGAAGAACTGGCCCGCTTCACCGAGTGGGTGGGCAAGGTCGTCAGCCCGGTGTTGATGCTGGTGATGGGTACCTTGATCGGCGGCATCGTGGTGCTGATGTACCTGCCCATCTTCCAGGTTGCGGAGCAGATTCAGTGAACGCCATGCTGCAGACCGATGAGATGGCGGTTGCCTCGCTGGAGGCCACGGTGGCCGCCGATGCAGACTCGCCGCTGAACTGGCGCTTGTGCTGGGAAGGCTGGCCCCTGGCCACGGCCCTGCGGCTCCAGATCGTGCTGGCCGAGGATGCCGCAGGCTCGGTCTGGGCCCTTGCTGCACAGGCGCCTTCTGCCATGCAGCGCGAGCTGGTCACGCGGGCGCGCGGCCGCCCTGTTCAGTGGCGGGTGCTGGATGACGACACCCTCGGGGTGCTGCTGGCCCGTGGCGAGCAGGCATTCGAGGCGCGTGGTGTGCTGCTGCACGCCGAGACCGAGACGTCTGCCCGTGACGAGGGCGCCTTGCACGCCCTGTCGGTCGAGGCGATCAGCCGGCAGCCCAGCCCGGTGATCCGCCTGCTCGATGCCACCTTGTTCGATGCACTGAAAGCCCAGGCAAGTGATCTTCACCTGGAGTCGACCCCCTCGGGCATGGTGATCCGTCACCGGCTGGACGGTGTGATGGTGCGTGTGGGCGAAGTGCCGTCGCGGGAGGTGGCCGAGCAGCTGGTGTCCCGGCTCAAGGTGATGGCCGAGCTGGACATCGGCGAGCGACGGCTGCCGCAGGACGGGCGGTTCAAGCTGCGCGTGCTGCAGTCGGCGGACGCCGGGGAGCGAGAGGTGGACTTCCGCGTTTCGATCATGCCGAGCAGCTTCGGAGAGGACGCTGTCCTGCGCATCCTGGACCGGACTCGCCTGACCGAGGAGGCTCAGACCCTGAGCCTGGAAGGTCTGGGCTTCGACCCGCAGGACAGCGCCATCGTCCGTGCACTGGCACGCAAGCCCTACGGCATGCTGCTTGTCACTGGCCCGACGGGCAGCGGCAAGACGACGACGCTCTACGCCGTGGTGCAGGAGATCAACGACGGCACGGACAAGATCATCACCATCGAGGACCCGGTGGAGTACCAGCTGGGTGGCGTGGTGCAGATCCCGGTCAACGAGAAGAAGGGGCTGACCTTCGCTCGTGGCTTGCGCAGCGTGCTGCGGCATGACCCCGACCGGGTGATGGTGGGCGAGATCCGGGACGCGGAAACGGCGCAGATCGCCTCCCAGGCCGCCTTGACCGGCCACCTGGTGCTGTCGACCATCCACGCCAACAACGTGTTCGACGTGGTGGGCCGCTTCATGCACATGGGGGTCGATCTGTACAACATGGTGTCTGCGCTCAATGGGGTGGTGGCGCAGCGACTGATGCGCAAGCTGTGCCCGCATTGCGCGCAGCCCTGGCAGCCTGATGCGCGGGCGCTGGCGCAGGCCGGCGTCGCTGCGGAGGCGACAGGGCGGTTCATGCGGGCGGTGGGGTGTACGGCTTGCCGGGGCACAGGCTACCGAGGCCGCAAGGCCATCACCGAGATCCTGCTGATGGACGACACCCTGCGTGATCTGATTGTCTCTCGCGCCCCGCTGACGCGGATCAAGGGCCACGCCCGGGATCGCGGCACCCGGCTGCTCAGGGAGTCGGGGCTGGCGTGCGTGCTCCGTGGCGAATCGACGCTGGACGAACTTCAGCGTGTGACGCTGGCGGAATGACGATGCACCTCACACCCTCCACCCCGTCGGACAGCGGTGGGTTGCCGCCCGCGCGGGGGCTCTGGCGCGCGCGCGCCCAGGGGCGCCTGCGTTCGCTATGGCGTCGGGAGCGACTCTGGCTCGCACCGGGGCCGGAAGCCCTTGCCCTGCCGCCGGTGGTCGACACCGTGAACGGCCACGCCGTGTTGCTGGGACCGGACCCGACGGCCATGCTGTCGGCCTGGGCAGCGTGGTGCGCGCGCCATCCGGGCGCCTGCTGCGAGATCGCCCTGTCATCCCATTGGGTCTGGGCCATGACATCGCAAGACCCGGTCGACCTGGCCGAGCAGCGGATCGCGTCTGCCCGTGCGGTCTGGGCTGAAGCTGCCGGCGTGTCGGCCGACGTGCTGGCCGACCAGATGATCTGGCGTGCCTTGCCGGCTGGCGAACCCCCGCTGGTGTGCGCCCTGCCACGCACGCTGATGGAGCGCCTGCTGACGGTGGCCACGCCATGGGGCGTGTCGATCGAGCGTCTGACCCCCTGGTGGTTGCCGGCCGCGCAGGGTTGGTGGGCCAAGGCACGAGGTGCAGCGGATGAGGCCGATGTGCACGTGGTGGCCCGTGAGCCGAGTCTGGGTGTCCACTTCCGGATCGAGCTTTCGTCGTCGGGAGGGAAAGAGCTGGCCGTGTGGTCCGAATGGCCGCGTGCGGAAGGCGAAATTGGGGACGCTTCCGTGCTGGTCGATGTTATCCGCGACGCAGGGAGCCCCCCAGGGGCATGCCTGGCCCCGCTGTCCGATCCGTCCTCGCGGACCTTCACGCGCAGGTGGCCCGCGCATGGAAAGGCTGGCTGATGCGGGTTGGACATTGGCTTGCCGCGATGAGCTGGCTGGATGAGATCGACTTCACTGCGCGGCACCGCCGTGCCTCCGTGTGGGGATGGGCAATGCTGGGCCTATCGCTGCTGATGGTGTTGATGGTCAGCGATGACGCCGCTCGCATCGAGCAGGTGCGGCGTGATGGCGAGGAGGAGGTAAGGCGGTTGGAGCGTGCCCTGGCACAGGCCTCGGCGGCACCACGTCGCCCCTCCCGACCCCTGACGCCGGATCAGCCCCACGCCGCCGGGGTGCCGACCTTGCAGAAGGGGGATTGGCGGCAGGCGGTCGAGATGGCTGAGGCGCTGGCCCATGACCCCATCGCCCTGCTCGACCGGGTGGATGAGCGTGCCGGCCGTCTGCATGTGGTGCTGACTGGCTTGCGCTTCACGCTGGCCAGCCGGACAACCGGTGGGGACGGCACCGAGGTGGTGTTGCAGGCGGCGGTACCGGACGACCGTACCGCGCTGGCCTGGGTGGACAGCCTGGGGCCGCAAGCCCGGCTGCATCGCCGGCAGCGCTTGACGGTGCCCGTGAGCGACGGTGTGCGGCAGCACGTGTGGCGGGTGGACGTGACGTGGCCGGAGGCCCAGCGATGAAGACGGCCCGAGAGGCGCTGACCTGGCTGGGTTGGCCCGGATGCCTGAGCCTCGTGCTGCTATGCGGGGTGGCGTGGGCAGAATGGTCGCTGTTGCCCGCGTGGCATGCCGATGCCGAGCAATCGGTCGATCAGGCGGTGATGCTGCGACGCCGCTTGCACCGGATGACAGAGCCGGCGGCACCGACCCTGCCGGTTTCGGGCGCCGCGGTGCTCGCCGTTCCGTCCGAGCCAGAGGCGGCCTGGGCCTTGCTGTGGCAGGCGCTGCCCACCGAGGACCAGCGCGCCACACTGCAGTCGCAGGTGCTGCAGGCGGCCGCGCGGCACGGCCTGCAGATCGAGACCGTGCAATACCGTGGCGAGCGCGTGCCCTTGTCGGACACCGGTGGCCGGCTGTGGCGGCAGCGCATGGCCATGCCGGTGCGAGGACCGTACGCTGCAGTGCGCCGCTGGCTTGCCGACATCCAGAAAATGCCGTCGGCCGCCGTGGATGAACTCGGCCTGGAACGTCAGGATCCCTCCTCGGACGAAGTGCAGGCCCAGGTGGGCGTGTCGCTGTGGTGGCGGCAGGTGGAGCCCGCACGATGAGGGCCCCGTTGATGTGGGCGCTGGCCGCCGTGCTGAGCGCCACCCTGTGGTTGGGGCAGCGGGACGACGACGCCGGCGTGGAGCCGGTGCGCCGGACGGATCGTCCTTCTGATCAGCGCCCCGCTCAGGCGCCCGGGGCACGGTCCGAAGGCCGACCGGCCCATCGGGTGGCGGAGGCCGGCAGTCGGGCGGCAGCACCGCCCACCGAGGCCGCGCACCTGCTAAGCGCGGTCGCCCGCTGGCAGCAGCGAAGCACGAGCCTGCCCGCCGTAACGCTTGCGGCCGCTTCTGTCTCGGCATGGCGCGGTGTGGCCCCTCCGCCACCGCCGGCGCCCGTGGCAGAAGCGCCGCCTCCGCCCCAGGCCCCGGCCTTCCCACATCGCTGGCTGGGGCGCTATCAGGACGCCGTGGCAGCGCCGCCGCCCGACATGGTGACGGCCGCCTTTTCGCAGGGGGCTGTCCGTCCTCGGCAGCGCGCGATCATCGCCGGCCCTGTCTCCACATGGGTGGTGGCCGAAGGCGAACTGATCGAAGGCCAGTGGCGGGTGGACCGCATCGAAGACCGATCCCTGCGTCTGACCTACCTGCCCCTGATGCAGCAGCAGACGCTCACGATGAGATGAAGATGAAGCTGTCCGTGATCTTTCTCGCTCTCGCGTGCGCCGTCCTGGCGAGCGGTTGCACGACGCCGGTCGTGCGGCAGGCTCAGGATCTGGCCCGCCAGGGCCAACATGAGGCGGCCGCCACGTTGTTGCATGCGGCGGCCACGGCCACCCCGGCGGATGCGAGCGTTCGCCAGGCCTGGTTCCAGCAGCGCGAGCTGGCGGTGTCGCAACTGGCGGTGCAGGCAGAACGTGCCCGCCAGGCAGGGCGTCCCGATGACATGGCCGAGATCCTGCGCCGCATGCAGGCCGCCGCCCCGGACCACCCCCGCACGGCCGCACTGCGGGACGAGGTCGGCAGGCGGGATCGACAACAACGCCTGATGAACGAGGCGCGGTCGGCCTTTGAGGCCCAGGCGCCGGAGCGCGCCGAGGCGGCATTGCGCACGTTGCTGGCGGAAGACCCGAGCCGGGCCGATGCCAGGGCTCTGCTGGCCCGCATCCAGGCCCAGCGCGAGAGCCAGACCCGCGTGCAGTCGACCCGCGCGCTCGCATCGGCGGCGCAGCCGATCACGCTGGAGTTCCGCGAGGCGCCCTTGAAGAACGTCTTCGAGGCCCTGGCCCGTGCCGCAGGCATCAACTTCGTCTTCGACAAGGACGTGCGAAGCGAGGCCAAGGTGACCCTCTTTCTGCGACAGACGCTGGTGGACGAGGCGCTGCGGGTCATCCTGAGCACCCAGCAACTGGGTGCCAAGCTGCTCAACGACAACACGGTGCTGGTTTTCCCGGGCACCCAGCAGAAGCAACGGGATGTGCTCGACACCGTCACCCGTTCGTTCTACCTGGTGAACGCCGACCCCAAGCAGGCGCAGACGCTGGTGCGGACCATTGCCAAGTCGCGGGATGTGTTTGTCGATGACCGGCTGAACCTGCTGGTGGTGCGTGACACCCCCGAGGTCATGCGGCTGGTGGAGCGGCTGGTCGAGAACATCGATCTGCCCGATCCCGAAGTCATGCTCGAGCTGGAGGTGCTGGAAGTCGCCGCCAAGGACGTGGACCAGATCGGGCTGAGCTGGCCCGGCACGGCCTCGTACGGCATACCGGATGCGACGGGTTCGATCTCGTCGTTCAGTGGCTTGCGGTGGAGCGCTGCCAACCCGCTGGCGCTGGCCACCCTGAAAGCCACCCGGGGGGCTACCAACCTGCTGGCCAACCCCAAGATCCGTGCGAAGAACCGCGAGAAGGCCAAGGTGCTGCTGGGCGAAAAGCTGCCCGTGTTCACGACCACCAGCACGGCCAACGTGGGCGTGACCTCGTCGGTGAGCTACATCGACGTGGGCCTGAAGCTCGACATCGAGCCTCAGGTTCAGCTGGACGGCGACGTGACGATGAAGGTGGCCCTGGAAGTGAGCAGCGTGACCGACAGAACGCAGCGCAACGATGGCTCGCTGGCCTACCAGGTGGGCACGCGGCAGGCCTCCACCACTTTGCGCCTGCGGGATGGTGAGACCCAGGTTCTCGCCGGTCTGCTCAATGACTCCGAAAGCCGCAGTGCGGCGGGCATCCCGGGCCTGGTCGACGTGCCGCTGCTGCGCCATTTGTTCGGCACCATCACCAGTACCCGGGACAAGACCGAGGTGGTGCTGCTGGTCACGCCACGCGTGATCCGCAACGTCGTTCAGCCGCCATCTGCCAGCGCCTTGATGCCTTCGGGCACCGAAGCCCAACCTGGCGCTGTTCCGCTGATGCTGCGGGAAGGCGGTGTGAGGAGCACGCCTTCTCAGGGGGCGGGGCGCGTGCCGTCCATTCGCCCTGACGACGGCAGTGGGCGTGGCAGCGTGCCCGCCGAGCCACTGCAGCTGTCAGGCCCGGAGGAGGTCGTGCCGGGTGCGGCATTCGCGGTGTCGGTGCGCAATGACACAGCGGCACCCATGTCCGGCACCCTGCTGGTGGACCAGTCCGTGCTCGAGCCCGCCGGGGCGGCGAAGGCGGGCGGGCTGGGCTTTTCTCTTCCGCCGCAAGGGCAGACCACGCTGATGCTGAAGGTGCGTGACGCCGTCAGACAGGCCGATACCGAAATCGGTCTGGATACGGGGGGCACCCCCCTACGTCTGCGTGTGCGCGGGACCGAAGGTGCCCAGGCGGCGCCCGCGGCCCCCAGCTCGCAGGACGATCCGCCGGATGCCGACCATGAGCGTTGAGCAGCTGGCAGCCGGCTCACGGGGCTTCACGCTCATCGAGATGGTGGTCGTCCTCCTGATCGTCGGGATCCTGGCCAGCGCCGCCATGCCCCTGGCCACCCTGCACAAGCGCCGCCTGCAGGAGGGCGAGTTGCGGGAGAGCCTGCGTACCATCCGCTCTGCCCTGGACGCCTATCGCAAGGCCTGGGATGACGGCCGCATCGAGAAGCGGGCGGGCGACACGGGCTACCCTCCTTCGCTCGAGGTGCTGGTGTCCGGTGTGCGCGATGTCAGCTCACCGAACGGCCCTCGCATCTACTTTCTGCGCCGCCTGCCCCGCGATCCATTTGCCCCTGCCGATATCCCGGCCGAGCAGACCTGGGGCTTGCGCAGCTACGCCAGCCCGCCCGACGCGCCGGCTGCAGGAAGCGATGTGTTCGATGTGTATGTGCGCACGCCCGGAATCGGCCTGGACGGCACGCCGTACCGGACGTGGTGAAGGCACGACCATGCAGACTGTGCCTTGCCTGACCCGGCGCGCGAAGCAGTTCGGCTTCACGCTGATCGAACTCATCGTTGTTTTTGCCATCATCGCGTTGCTGGCCAGCATCGCGGCTCCGCGCTACAACCGATCGGTGGATCAGGCTCGGGAGGTGAGCCTCAAGACATCGCTCAACGTCATGCGCGATGCGATCGACAAGTACACCGCAGACCGGGGGCAGTATCCCGAGTCGCTGGACGAGCTGGTGCAGCGCGGCTACCTGCGGCAGATCCCCGAGGATCCGATGACGGGCTCCCGACACAGCTGGCAGATGCTGCCGCCACCGGCGGACAGTGCCGTGATGGGCAACCTGGCCGATGTCCGCAGCGGGGCGGCCGGACGCGGCCAGAACGGTGTGCCCTTCACACAGTGGTAGTGAGCATGTGGCGCGTGCGCGGTTTCACTTACCTCATGCTGCTGTGGTGGGTGGCCATCGCGGGGATCATGCTGGCGGCGGCGGGCCAGAGCTGGCAGCAGGATGCTCGCCGCGCTCGCGATGCCGAACTTGCGTGGCGAGGCGAGCAGATACGTCGGGCGCTGGAGACGTACAGCCAGGCGCCCGTGGCCGAGGGCGTGCGCCGCCTTCCCCTCGATCTCGATGAGCTGCTCGAAGACGAGCGTGCCGGGCAGACCGTGCGGCACCTGCGGCGGCTCTGGCCAGACCCGGTGACGGGCGAAGCCTGGGGGCTCTTGCGCCGGGAGTCGGATGGTGCGATCACCGGGGTCTACAGCCGCTCGTCGCTGCGGCCCGTGCGGGCACCCGCAGGCGTGACGACCTATGCCGCGTGGCGCTTTGAGGTCACCCCTCAATGATGTGTGAATCGGCATTCGGATTCACACAAGTCAACAAAGCGTCACGTCCGCTTCCTAATCTGCCCCCCACATCAACACAGGGTAGTCATGCAATCCCATCCTTTTGCGCCCGAGCAGTCGGAGTACCTGCTCCGCGTCATGGAAGGCGCTCCCCACGTGTGCCGACGACACCAGTTCTTTGTCTGGAGCCAGGGCGATCTGCAACGCTGGTTGCCACACCACGTCGCGCTGTGCGGCGCCTATGACCGCGAACTGCGGGCCCTGTCGTTCGACCTCTTCAACAGCCTGCCGATGCCGGCCGACATCATCATGGGCTTGCTCGACTCGCAGTCTGCGCTGGTGCAGCAAGCCCTTCATGCGTGGCAGCGTGCGCAGCAACGGCCCACGCGCGTGAAGGTGCCCGCCTTGCAGGAGGGGTTCGGAGGCAGCCTGGCATATCGGCTGCACGATGCCGGCTATCGCGAGATGCTGGTACATGGCACGACCCGGCCCGGGCGATCGGACGAGCTCGAGAGCCTGTTCGTGCTGATGCGCCACGAGGGATCGTACGACGACGTGGCATTGGCCTCGCTCGGCATGCTGCTGCCCTGTCTTCACTTGACCTATCAACGCGTGGCGGTGACCGAACGGCTGCTGTCCTCTTCGACGCGAGAGGCCCCTCCAGGGGTGGAGTTCGCCCTGTCTCCGCCGCTGATGCGGATGCCGGTGATCACGGATCGGGAGCGCGAGATCCTCCGCTGGGTGCGGGACGGCCTGAGCAACCAGCAGATTGGCGAGCAGCTGGGCATCAGTGCGCTGACCGTGAAGAACCACGTTCAGAAGATCCTGCGCAAGCTGGGGGCATCGAACCGGGCGCAGGCGGTGGCCATGGCGATGACGATGAATGCCTTGGGCGGACCGGGCGCGGGAGGGGACCCCCTGAATGCGCTGCACCGCGGTGACGCGGGGACCAGCTCGGCTCCGGGATGAGGTGGAGGATGAAGAGCATGAACAGAGGTCTGGTCGCCTGGAGCGCATTGATGGTGGGGCTGGCCGTGGACGCGGGAGCCCAGTCGCTGGGCATGGCGCCGGATGCCACCGATGGGGTGACCGCTGTCTCTCCCTTGCAAGTCGAGATGCACCGGGCGCATCGGGACCGGGCGTGGGACGCGGTGGCGCATGGCGGGCCTTTGTTGCCCATCCCGCGTGGCACCCTGGGCGAGGCCGAACAGCAACTGTTCGAGCGCCTGCGCGCACGGGATGCCGGCGGTGCCATACAGCACCTGCAGAAGCACAACCCCCGGGTCGACCTGTCCGATGAACATCACCATACGGCTCTGACGTTGGCCGTGCCCCTCGGTGATGTCGGCCTGGTGCGTGAACTGCTGCGCCGCGGGGCGTCACCCGATGAAGCCGGCTGGCACGGCTTCACGCCGCTCGGCCTGGCTGCCTACCTGGGGCATGACGTGTCGGTGCGTGAATTGCTGCGCCGCGGTGCAGATCCGCTCGTGCGCAGCCAGGGGGGGCAGACGGCGCTGCACCTGGCCATGGCAGGCGGACAGACCGGCTCGGCCCGGTTGCTGCTGGACGCCCTCCCGCTGGATCAATGGATGAGCGCCTATAACGCCGCAGGCCGGCATCCTTTGGCCGAGGCCGCCTTCTTTGGTCGGCAGGAAGCCGTGCGAGACATGCTGGCGCGGGGTGCCAGCCCCGGCGCGCCGGATCGTCACGGGCTCGATGCCTTGCATGCTGCCGCACTCGGGCGTCAGATCCTGGTGGCAGAGCACCTGATGGCTGCCGGGTTGATGCCCCGCCAGCCCCTGACGGCCCTGCTGCTGTCGCGCATGTACCAGCCACTGGACGAGATCCCCGCCCCTTGAGCGTCGGTGCGCTGCGTCACCACAAGGCCCCGCTACCGGCGGGGCTTTGTCTTTGGTGGGCCGCGTTGGTTCCCCCGTCGGCCTGCGATCCCCCCAAGTCATGGGGGGCGCGCCCGGCCCCGATCTGATTCCGCGTGAGCCGTTCCGCCTACGTCGGCCGTGCCGTGGGTTCGGAGGGGTGACAACCCGTGTGCCTTCCGGATCACGGCGACGCCGAAAGGCGTGTGCCCCTGTGCGTTTCGGCTCATGCGTCGGCGCTTCAAGCTGTCACCCGTGCTCCGAATACTGCGCAGGCGCTCAAGGCCCTGCTTCGGTTCGGTCGGTGACCTTGACGAACTTCACTGTCCCGCCCACGGGACCCACCCTTTCACGGAGCACACATGAAACTCAATCTGATCGCGCTGGCCGCCCTGGCCGCTTCTGGCGCCGCCCAGGCCTCGCTGGACCTGCCCTCGAGCTACAACGGCTCGGTGGCCTTCATCGCCTATGACAACACCGGCGCCTCGAAGAGCTCGGTCTTCGTCGACCTCGGCTTCAACATCTATGACTTCGCGCCGGCTGCCAACCTGTCCAACGGCCAGACGCTGACCGAAGGCCTGCTGGCGAAGAAGAACACCTCGGTGGTCTGGGACTTCAACAACAACACCATCACGCTGAACGGCACCGTGCGCAGCGTGACCAACAACTTCTCGGCTGTCGCCTCGTTCCTGTCGACGGCGGACGCCTCTGACGTGCGTTGGGGCATCGCGGGCGCGTCCTTGTTCAACTCCGCAACGCAAGAGTCCCTGCTTACGCTCGCGACCGGCACGCCGAGCAACGCTCAGCTGAACGTCCAGGACGCCACCACCACGAGCGACGCCGGCTCTCTGGCCGAGCCCCTGTTCAAGACCTATGCCGGCCTGGTTCAGCCCGGCGTCGACAACGGCTCGTACTTCGCCCCGACTTCGGGCTCGGTCGGCTTCCTGCCCTCGACGGCCGGCTTCAACACCAACTGGAACAACAACCTGCGCTGGGCTTCGATGGTCTCGCTGGCGGTCGGCGCCACCAACCTGTGGCTGCTGGATGGCGAGGGTGACGAGTGGGCGGTGGGCGCCCAGCCCAACGGCGAAAACGCTGCCAACCTGGTCCGCGAGAAGGGCACGTTCCGATTCGACGCCGCTGCCAACAAGCTGAGCTGGGAAACGCCGTACTTCACCCCGTCGACCCCGGCCGTGCCGGAGCCCTCGACCTACGCCCTGGCCCTGGTCGGCCTGGCTGTGGCCGGCATCGCCGCTCGCCGCCGCCGCGCCGTCTGATCCAGGACGCCAAGCAAGCCTGACCTGATGTACCGGACCGGGGGTGTCCCCGGTCCACCTCTTCCCCGCATTCCTGAGAACGAGACCATCATGAACCTCTCCAAGCTGATGATTGGCGCGATCGCCGTGTGTGGCGTGTCGCAGGCTCTGGCGGCCGGCCCGGTCCGCCTGACCGGCGCCTCGGCCAGCTCGATCAACGTCGCCCGCGCAGCCAAGGTGCTGTGCGAGAACGCCGGCGGCACCTACACCCTCTTCAAGATCGGCGCCGCCACCAACGCGCTGGGCAACATCTTCACCGGCCGGTGCGATGTCGATTTCGAAGGCACCACCGAGAACGAACTGCGCGTGAACGTGTCGGGCGGCTCCGAGTTCGCCGTGATCAACGCGACCGCGGGCGGCGCCGTGCCCACCGACTTCATCAACGCGCTCACGGCCTCGTGCACCCCGATCGCTGCGGCGGGCACCGGCTCGCTGTCGTTCATGGGCGCCAACAGCATGCGCAACTGCGCGGCCGCCAACGAGAAGACCACCTCTGAAGGCGGCTACCTGGACGTCGAAGGTCCGGTGTTCAACCCGGCTTACAACGCCGGTGACTTCGTCGGATCGGGCTTCAGCCAGGTCTTCGGTGTGGCTGTGAACCAGCGCCTGTACAACGCCCTGCAGACCCACCAGAAGACCATCGGTCTGGTCCCGTCGGACTGCGCCATCGGCGATGCCACCGCCAAGTGCCAGCCCACCATCAGCAAGGCCGACATCGCCTCCCTGATCAACAGCAACACGGCCGGCAGCGGTCCGAAGTCGCTGGGCGGCGGCATGCTGATCCCCGGCAACACCACCAAGATCAGCTACTGCATGCGCCCGCAGACCTCGGGCACGCAGCAGGCGGCTCAGCTGTACTTCCTGAACTACGAAGCCACCGGGTCCTTGGGCGGCAAGGCCTCGATCGTGCCGGAAGGCGCGACGGTCGGCACCCGCTACTCGTCGATCGTGAACTCAGGTTCGAGCAACGTGCGCGCCTGCCTGAACGACACCGCACCTGCCACCACCACCGACTTCCGTTTCGGCGTCCTGTCGGCCGAGAACAACCCGCTGGGTGGCTCGGACACCTACCGCTTCGTGAAGATCAACGAAGTGGCCGCTTCGGAAGGCGTGGCCGGTGCCTCGCAGACCGCGACCGCCATCGCCGGCCGCTATGACTTCGTGTACGAGACGGCCGCCTACTGCCCCGAAGGCACCTGCGCTCCGATCATCGAAGCCATCGATGGCGCCCTGCCTGCCGGCTCCTCGACCCCGGGCCTGTTCCTGACCGGCGTGGAGTCGCGCTACGGCCGCGGCGGCAACTCGGCCTCGCCGTTCATCCGTCGCTGATCGACGGCGCTCCGCTGAGGATTCCGGCGCCCCGGTGCCCCGGAATCCACCTTGAAAACGACAGTCCCCTGCCCAGGGGACTGTCGCTTTGTGTTGTTGTTGGAAATGAAAAAACAGACCTTCGCCTGTGTGCGTCTCCTGTGGTGTGTGGGCGCCGTTGTCAGCGCGCCGTGGGCCGCAGCCCAGCCCCGATCCGATCAGGCCGGCGGCCCGGTGTTCGATGTGCTGGAGTACGTCGTCGAAGGCAGTGCCGCGCTCTCGCCCGCTGTGGTCGGACAGGTGCTCGAGCCGTATCTGGGGCCCGGGCGACGCTTTGCGGATCTGGAGGCGGCGCGCCAGGCGCTCGAGAAGGCCTATCAGGACGCAGGCTTCCTCTCCATCGTGGTGTCCTTGCCGAATCAGCGCGTCGATGCAGGGGAGGTGCGCCTGGAGGTGACCGAGGCGCGGGTCGAACAACTGCGCGTGACGGGGGCCAAGCACCACCTGCCCAGCCGGGTCAAGGAGGCCGTACCCGGCCTGGCGCCCGGTGCCCTGCCCTACTTCCCGCAGGTCCAGGATGAACTGGCGGCCTTGCAGACGCCGCATCGGCAGGTGACGCCGGTGATCGGCGCAGGCAGTGAGCCGGACCGGATCGACGTGGAGTTGAAGGTGGAAGACAAGCGCCCCGTGCAGGCAGCGCTCGAACTCAATTCGCGTCAGGGCTTCAACACCGAACGGGGCCGCCTGGAGACCACCGCCTCGTACGGCAACCTGTTTCAGCGCGGCCACACCTTGGGCCTGAGTTGGCAGGTTGCGCCCACGCGTCCGAGCGACGCCAACACGCTGTCGGTGCTGTATGACCTGCCGCTGACGCCCCGCGATGGGCTCACGCTGTCCGTGACGAACAGCGCGGCCGACACGCCCACCGGCACGTCCGTCGGTGGCGCCACGATCACGCGCGGCACGTTCTACAGCTTGCGCTGGCGGCATGAGCTGCCAGCATGGCAATGGCCAGTGGTCCACAGCTGGTCGGTGGGGCTGGACCGCAAGCTCAACCGAGACCGGTCGGTCACGGGCTCCGGGTTCACGACCCAGCGTCCCGCACTCAAGTACCCCGTGTTCAACCTGGGGTACGACCTGGCCTGGGACCACGGTGAGGCCACGTTGAGCACGCTGCGCACCTCGGTGGCCGGCTCCAGCCGAAGCTGGGCAGGACGGGAAGTGAACTGCGAGGGCCGCATCCTCGACCAGTTCGAATGCAAGCGGTCGGGCGCCAGCCCGGATTTCCTGGTGTGGCGCTTCGGCATGACGCACCGCCGGCCGCTGGGCGCGGGGTGGCAGTTCGACCTCAGTGCCGATGCCCAGCTTGCGTCGGGGCCACTGGCCTCGGGCGAGCAATTCGGCCTGGGTGGCATGGATTCCATTCGGGGCTACTACGACTACGAGCAGGTGGGCGATCAGGGTTGGAGCCTGCGGCTGGAAGCGCAGACGCCAGCCTGGTGGCAGCACGGTGACTGGCGTCTGAGCGCGCTCGGCTTTGTCGACCGCGGCAGCGTGCTGCTCAAGCAGGCGCTGGAAGGTCAGCTGGCGCGCGTGAACCTGGGTAGCTATGGCCTGGGATGGCGCATGCGCCACGGCGACGGGCTCACGGCCTCGCTGGACGTGGCCATGCCCGTGTACGCCACCCGCCGTGCCGCCGCGGATGGTGGCTTCGATGCGGCCACGCGCCGCACGCCACGCTGGGAGTTCAGCGTGCGTCAGGCGTTCTGAAGCAGGTCCGGGAAGAGGTTTTCATCATGAACAAGCATGTCCATCGTCTGGTGTTCGATCGTCGCCGCGGCATGTGTGTGCCCGCCGGGGAGCACACCCGCAGCGCCGGCAAGGCGTCCGGCACCGGTGAGCACGGCGCACGCCGTCGTCCCGGTGGCCTGCCAGGGGACCTGGCTGGCGCGGCCCTGGCAGCGGTCCTGGCCTATGGGCCACCGGGCGCGTGGGCGGCCGACCGCCCTTCGCTGTCCACGCTGATTCCGCGCAGTGGAGAGGTGACCGCCGCGCGTGCGACGGCCGGTCGTCCGATGGCCAACCTGCCCCAGCGGCTGCGGGACTTCAGCGGGGCGACACCGGGCAACCCGGTCGACGTCAACCGCTTCCGCATCGACACCACCGATCCGAAGACGATGCGCATTGACCAGTTCGACCAGCGCGTCATCATCAACTGGGACAGCTTCGACATCGGCCAGGGCTACACCGTGCGCTTCGTGCAGCCCACCGGCGGGGCCGCGCTCAACAACATCTGGGACAACCAGGCCAGCATCATTCTGGGCCGCATCCAGGCCAACGGCGAGGTGCTGCTGCAGAACCAGAACGGCATCCTGTTCGGGCCGACGGCACGGGTCGACACCCAGCGCTTCGTTGCCACGGCCCTGCGGCTGGCCGACGAAACCTTTCTCAAGGGGCTGCGGTCTGCACAGGGGGGCAGCACGCCGACATTCGGCGGAACCGACCAGGAGGACAAGGGCTTTGTCTCGGTGGAACGCGGTGCCGAGATCAAGGCTCTGGCCGGTGGCGACGTGATCCTGGTGGCACCCCGTGTGCTCAATGAGGGGCGCATCGAGACGCCATCGGGCCAGACCGTCATGGCCGCCGGCCAGAAGGTCTATCTCTTCAGCTCGACCGATGCCGCGCAGCGCGGCCTGTGGGTGACGGTCGATGCCTTCGACCCCGCGCTGACGGCCACCCAGGCCGGCGTGAACACGGTGGAGCAGGCCCGTGCGGGCTCCTATGCCGTGCGCGACGGCGAGACGGTGGTGGGAGACGCCACCGGCACGGCCGGGCTGGAACAGCGCATCAACGAGGTCGTGGCCGACAAGGGGCGCATCAACTTGGTGGGCATGGTCGTTCGCCAGAACGGCAAGCTCTCGGCCACCACTGCGGTGCGCGGCGAGAACGGCGCCGTCATGCTGCACGCGGTCGCAGCCACGGCGTTGAATGCGGACACCGCAGTCCATGGGGCACTGGGCACGCTGGAGATCGGCGCGGACAGCGTCACCCGCGTCACGCCCGCCGACAGCTCGGCCACCCAGAAAGATGCCGAGACCTTCTACCGATCCACCGTGGACCTGCTCGGCAAGGACATCCGCATCGGCCGCAACGCGCTGGTAGAGGCCGTTTCCGGCAACCTGTCCGTGATGGCGGCAGCGACCGCCCAGCATCCGCTCTTCACGGGTGAGGGCGTGGCCACGGGCGATGCCAGCCTGTTCATCGACCAGGGCGCCCGCCTGAGCGTGGCCGGGTTGCGCGATGTGGTGCTGCCCATGAGCCGCAACCAGCTGAGCCTGAACCTCTATCAGAATGAACTGGCCGACACCCCGGTGCAGCGCGGCGGCACCCTGTATCGCAACCAGGTCTACTTCGATGCGCGCAAGCCGGTGGCGGTGGCGAACGTCAAGGGCGCCTACAACCTGATCGAGCGCACGGCGCGCGAGCTGTCGGTGCGCGGTGGCAACCTCCGCCTGGAGGTCGATGGTGCCCTGGTGGTGGCCGATGGCGTGAAGCTCGATGTGTCGGGCGGCAGCAAGCGGTACGACGCCGGCGAGGTCTATTCCTCGGTGTTGGGGACGGGCAAGGGAACGGCGGTGCCCATTGAGCAGGCGCGTGCCGACGTGCGATACGACCGCCTGATCAACCCGGGGCAACTGCGCGGCGAGACGAGCGCGGGCGCAGACGGCACCTTGCTGGCCGCGGCCCCGCAGGCGCGGCAGAGCGGCTATGTGGAAGGCGCGGATGCGGGTTGGCTGAGCCTCAAGGGCGACACGATCTACCTGGGCGCCGACATCCAGGGCGACGCCATGGTGGGCCCGCTGCAATGGCGAGGCGATCCGACCGGCACCGTCGTCAGCGCGACCGATGCGAGCAGGCAGCTGAACACCCGCCTCTCGACCGAACTGGGGCGCTCGCTGACGCTGATGGGCTCGCCGCATCTGTATGCCAGCCTGCGGCCGCTGGGTGCCCGTGTCGACATCGAGAACACCCAGGGCGGAATGCGGCTTGTCGCAGACACCGAGGCACGGATGCCGAGCCTGCCCGCCCTCGACGAGGGCGCCTCGTCCAGCTGGTTGGCAGAGTTTGCCAACGAAACCCAGGTGTCCGCACGGAAGCTGCAGGCCAGCGGCGCCTCGGCCGTGGCGCTCAAGGCCACCCAGACGGCGGCCGTGCCCCACGACGTGGTGGTCGAGGCCGACGTGAAACTGGATCTGGGCGCGTCGGGCAGCTTCCTGGCGGCCAGCCAGGGCGCGGGCCATGTGCACGTCGCGGGTCAGATCCGGGCCGCGGGCGGCCAGATCGCGGTGGAAGCCGGCCAGGCTCGCACCAACGTGACGGGCGAAGGCAACGCCACGGGCGCCGGAACCGGCAGCGTGACGGTGGCCAGCACAGCCGTGCTCGACGTGTCGGGTGGGGCCGGACCGTCGGGGGCCCAGGCCGATGGAGGGCAGATCAGTGTGAAGGCGGGCCAGTCCGTCGCCATCGAGTCGGGCGCATTGCTGGATGTGTCGGCGGCCATGGTTCGCAGCACAAGCCAGGGACGGATCAAGGGCAAGGCCGGTGCCATCCAGGTGCAGGTGAACACCACCGTGCCGGCCGGTGTGCCGGAAGACACCGTGATCGGCAGCCTGCGCCTGGGCGGCACGCTGCGAGGACATGACTTCTCGGCCGGTGGCTCGCTGACCCTGGGTGGCATGCGGGCGCTGTGGATCGGTGACGGGCCCGTCGACAGCAACCTGGCCGATCCGCTGGGCATGGCCCTGACCCCTGCGTTCTTCTCGGAGGGCGGCTTCGGCCGCATCACCCTGCAGACCAAAGGCGACATCACGGTCGCCCAGGGCACCCGCATTGCACCCAGGCTGGTCAACCTGGTTGAAATGCGAGGCGGCACGCCGGCGCGGCAGGTGGGCGCGGTCACGGGCGGCAGCGGCCTCCTGAACGAGCTCGGCCTGGCCGTGCTCGACGAGGCTCTGCGCAAGCCGGTGTCCATCACGCTGGACGCCTCCAGCCTGCGGGCCGATGTGGCGTCGCTGGAGCGGCCGACCGGCCTGAACCTCGGGGGACGCGTCACCGTGGCCGAGGGGGCCGTGATCGATGCGGGGTTGGGCGGCAGCATCACCTTGCGCGGCAGCCACCGGGTCGACCTGTACGGGGCGCTGGTGGCGCGGGGTGGCCGGGTGAGCGTGGGACTGGGCACGGACGCCAACCTGCACCGCGTGGGTTCGTCTCCCACCAATGCCACCGAGCTCGACCCGGTGGGCTACCTCCCCGACCAGGGCGTGGCGCTGCACGACGGCAGCCGCATCGACGTGTCGGGGGCGGCGCGCGTGCGCACGGTCGCGGCTGGCAGCCAGCAACGGGTCGTGGGCGATGTGCTTGGTGGCGGCACCGTGCAGCTGAACCCCGATGCCCAGCGCGGCGGGGTGTGGATGGATGCGGGCGCCACCATCGACCTCAGCGGGGCACAGGCCGACGTGCAGATCGGGACATCGCGCACGCCAACGCGGCTGAGCGCGGGCGCCGGCGAACTGCAGGTGTCATCGCTGTATGGCTTCTACCTCGGGGGCACGCTGCTGGCGCACCGCCCGGACGACAGCGTGGCCGGGGGGCGCTTCGAAGCCCGCACGCTGGCGGGCAGCATCAAGGATTTTCTGCTGCAGGATGGGGTGACGCCGGGCACTGTGTTTCCGGTCGACAGCCTGGATCAGGTCGGCCGCATCCGACTGGTGGCCACGGCCGACCAGGTGGCGGGTGACGCCGCTGGACGGGTCTTCGGCGAGAGCCAGGTGTCTGCCGAGCAGCTGCTGAAAGGCGGCTTCGATCGCATCGGCCTCAGCGCCAGTGAACGCATCGTGCTGGGTAACGGGGCCAGCCTGAAGGGGGCGCCGTCTGTCATGCCCGGCTCGGTTGCGCTGCGCGCCGTGGTGCTGGACGCGCCCGTCATCGCGGCCGAAGGCGGCTCGTCCACCCCGAACCGTGTGGACGTCGAGGCTCAGTACGTGAGCGTGGGGTCCAGCCGGTCGGCCGACCCGGCCCTGGGCATGCGGTCCGCTGGTGCTGCGACGACGGGGAGTGCGACGCTGGACATCCACGCCGGTCTGATCGAATGGTATGGCAGCCATGCGCTGCAGGGCCTGAGCCGGACCGACTTGCGTGCCACGCTGGGCGCCGATGGCTCGGAAGGCCGGCAGGATGGCGAGATCCGGCTGATCGGATTGGGCGATGGCGCGGCGCGACCCGAGGCCCGTCTGGCCTTCGCTGGCGACCTCAACCTGACCGCCGGCAACCTGTATGCGAGCACCCTGACCGCTGCGCGCATCGAGGGGAACGCCGACGCCCGTCTGGCCACCTTCAACCCGCGAGGCGGATCGCGCAGTGCCGCGCCCCTGTCCGCCCTGGGCAGCCTGACCCTGAACGCCGGCACGGTGCGCCATGGCGGCACCATCGACCAGCCCTTTGGCGACATCGCCCTGACAGGAGCCCGGGTGTCCTTGCTGGATGGCAGTCGCTTGTCCGTCAGCGGGGCGGGCCTGACCGTGCCGGTCGGCTTCACGCTCAACGGCCAGACCTGGCTGTACGGCACCAACCTGGCAGGCGTGACGTCGTCGACCGAGGCCAAGGCCGTGCTTGACCTGGTCGATCTGCACAAGGACGTGCGCATCGAGTCGCCCGATCTGCAGGTGGCACCCACATCGATGGTTCAGGCGCAGGCTGGCGGGGATCTGCTGGCCTGGTCCTTCGTGCAGGGCGTGGGCGGCACGACCGACACGTTCAACCGGCCGGGCGTGTACGCGATCGTGCCGGGCTACCGCCATGACTTCGCACCCTACGACACCCAGACCGCGCTGGCCGCCGGGTTGAACGGCCAGCCGCTGCAGGCGGGCGAACAGGTCCGCATCACCTCGGCCAACGGGGTGCTGCCGGTGGGCACCTACACCCTGCTGCCCGCGCGCTATGGCGTGCTGCCGGGCGCTGTGCTGGTCTCGGCCACCCAGCTGGACGTGAGCCAGCCCCTGGCACGAGGACAACAGCAGGCCGATGGCAGCGTGCTGGTGTCGGGCTACCGCACGGCCGTGGGCACGGGCATCCGAGGTGGCAACCGCCCGGATCTGGCCCTGGTGCTGGAGCCGGCGGCCACGGTGGCGGCCCAGTCCCGCGTGGACCGCGTGTCCATCCAGGACTTCCTGCGGGAGGAGCCGGTGAGCCGGCCCGCAGAGGGCGGACGGGTGTCGCTGCTGTCCGACAAGGGCTTTCACTGGCAGGCGCAGTACCAGCTTCAGGGCGGCGAACTCGACCTGAGCATGGGGCAGGCGCTGGTCGTGGCTCGCGGGCCGGCCACCGGGCTCCCCCTGGAGGAAGACGAGGTGCGGGTGTCGGCCGAGGCCCTGTCGGCCACCCAGGCGGACAGCATTCTTCTTGGGGGCCGCCGCACCCAGGTGCAGGGCGAGGCCGTGGTCACCACGCTGGCCGATCGCATCCGATTCGAAGGCGATGTGGACGGCGGCGAACTGATTGCCGTGGCCCGCCAGCGCATCGACATCGGCCCGTCGGTGTCGCTGACGGTGGACGCCACGCGCCACGCGACCACCGACACACCGCGCGTCGTGCGCATCGACGGCGAGGGAGCTGCCCTGGCCGTGAGCCGCGATCTCGGCCTGGACCTGCAACGGGATCTCAGTGCGCAGGTGCCCGGCGCCGCGCCGCTGGGCACCGTCACGGTCAGGGCGGGCCATGGCGCACCGGCCTCTCTGGCGGCAGCCAACGTGGTGCTGGACGCGGCAGACCGCCTCGAGATGGCGCCGGGCATTGACCTGCGCAGCCGGGCCCTCGCACTGGCTGCGCGGGACATCGTGGTGGGGGCAGAGTCCCCATCCGACCGTGGGGCGCTGGGCATCGAGGGGCGCTTGCTCGACCAGGTCAACCAGGTCGAGCGGCTGCAGCTGCGCAGCTACGGCGGCCTGACCCTGGCTCAGGATGTGATCCTGGGCAGTGCGGCCACCCAGCGCCTGACGCTGGATGCGCCTAGCCTGCAGGGTCAGGGTGGCGAAATGCGGGTGCGCGCCCAGAACGTGACCCTGCGCAACACCACGGGCCGGTCGGCCTCGCCTGAGGTGACGGGTGCCGGCACCCTGAACGTGGCGGCGGACCCGACCTGGTCCGATGTCCGCACCGGGGGGCTCACCATCGGCCAGGGGGCTGTTCGCCTGGCGGTGGACGCCGCGCGCCTGTCCAGCCAGGGCGACATCGTCTTCGACGGTCCGGCGGGCACCTCGCACGCATTGACCGCACAGGGCGATCTGACCTTGTCGGCGGCGCGGGTGACGGCCACGTCCGGCACCACCCACGCGGCAGATGCCGGAGGGGTGCTGAGCGTGACGTCGACGCCGGGCGGTCGCACGCTCGGCGAGCACGTGGGCCTCGGCGCTGCACTGCAGTTGTCCGGTCAGCGGGTGGTTCAGGCGGGCCGGGTGGAACTGGCGTCCGGCCGTGTCACCCTGGAGGGCCGCGGTGCGGCCGGGCGGACTGACACCGTGGTGATGGCGGCCGGGTCGACCACCAGCGCGGCGGGCGCGGTATTGCAGGCTGGCCAGCAGTGGGCAGTCAGCACCGCGGGCGGGCAGGTCACGGCGCGGGCGCTGGAAGGTGATGTGCATGTGGGCGGCACCATCGATGTGTCGGCCGGTGGTGTCGCCGTGCGCGATGCCGCAGGCCGCGTGACGGGATGGCAGGCTGCTTCGGCATCGGATTCGGCCAAGGCGGCGGGCGGCATCATCCTGTCGGCGGCCACGGCAGCGGGTACCTTGCACCTGGCGGATTCGGCACGCCTCATCGGCCGCGCAGCCCCCGCCGCGCAGGCAGGCACGCTGCAGGTCGACGCCGGCCGGCTCCGGGCTGACGACGGCGGACAGATCACCGCGTCGGCAGCGCGCAGTGCGCTCGATCGACTCGCCGACCTGGCGAACCAGGGCGGTCTGCATGGGGCCTTCTCGGCCCGCGTGCGCGGCACCGAAGCCCAGAAGCTCGATACCTTGCTGAAAGCGGCCCGCGTGCAGCTGACGGTGGACCAGGCAAGCCTGACGCTCGGCGGGCACGCCCATGTGGACGCCACCGCGCCGCAAGGCGGGTTGGTGCAGCTGGCGGCGCAGGGGCTGACCCTGGAGGACCAGGCCCGCATCACGGCCGGTTCCACCCGACAGGGCGCGGCGGGGGGAGATGTCCTGCTGTCTGCCGTCGGTGGCTCACGCACCGAGCGGGTCGTGGATCCGGACACGGGTGAGGTCATGGAACAGACCCTGCCTGTGGCCGGTGTGCTGTCCTTGCAGGCCGGCGCCCAGGTCGACGCAGGGACAGGCCGCATCGTGTTGCGTGCCGAGCGCGACGACGACGCCACCTTGCTGGCGGTGTACGACGCGATGGCCCGCGCCGAATCGGACCCCAGCGGTGCCGATCCCCGGATGGAGGCCGACGCCCTGGTGAACGCGCTGCGCATGACCCCTGTGGCCGCCACCTTGACTGCGGGTGAGGTCCTGGTGGAGGCGGCGCGGGTGTATGCCCGCAACGAGGCCGGTGAGGCCTACACCGGGCTGCGCAGCGGTGGCAGCTCGGGCACCATGCTGGGTCAGCGCGACCTGAGCACCCAGGCAGGCGAGTTCATGGCCCACCGCGACATCCTGATGCGCTCGCTGGGCCTGGAGGGACAGGCCAGCCTGCGCGCAGGCATCGAACTGCGCGGAGCGGGTGATCTCACCATCGCCCAGGACTGGAACCTCTGGAATGCGGCGCGCACGGGTGAGGACCCGGTCGCCCCCTTCATGCTGACGGTTCGCGCGGGCGGCCACCTGCGCGTACAGGGCAGCCTCAGTGATGGCTTCACGAGCGCCGCGGCCACTGGCGTCATCGCTTCGGGGCCGGCGGCCTCGATGCGACTGGTGGCCGGTGCCGATCTGGGCAGTGCCGACCTGCTTGCTGTCGGGTCGGCCGGCACGGCAGGTGACCTTACCGTGGCGGGTGGCAAGCTGGTCCGCACCACGGCCGGCTCGATCGAACTGGCGGCCGCACGCGATGTGGTGCTGGCGCCCGGCTCAGGGGCGACCCCGACGCAGGGCCTGGTCTATGTTGCCGGTCAGCCGGCAACCTTGTCGCCGGAGCAGGTCTCGCTGGCGCCCGACATCGCCGCGCTGGGCTTCACCGACGGTGGTGGGCGCCTGGCGGTGCATGCCGGACGGGACATCCAGTCGGCCGCCCCGGTTCAGTTGCCCGGTAACTGGCTGCTGCATGCCGCCGTGGCCGACGGAGATGGCGGCGTGGGCGCGGGCGCCTGGGCCAGCTACCTGCCCGCCTTCAAGCAGGGGCTCGGCTCCTTCGGCGGTGGGGGCGTGCAGGTTTCGGCCGGACGCGACATCGTCAACCTCGGTGTCGTGGCGCCGACATCCGGCCGGCATGTGCAGACCTGGGAGACCGATGCCGACGGGATGCCGGTGCTGCAGGGCGTGCGGCTCGACGTCCGCAATGGCGGAGACCTCACGGTGCAGGCCGGTCGCGACATTCTGGGTGGCGTCTTTCTGCTGGGCCGCGGCGAGGGCCGCCTGGAAGCCGGTGGGGCGATGGCGCGTGGCAGCAACCAGAAGGCCGATGTGCCGGCGCAGGGCGCCATCCTGGCCTTGATGGACGGCCGATGGACGCTGCAGGCCCGCACCGGCATCGAGCTGGCCGCCTTGTACAACCCGACGGCCCTGTCGTCGCCGTCGACCACCCGCGTGCCGGCCGAGAACGCGGCCACCTTCTTCACCTACGGCGCGCAGAGCGGCCTGCATGCCAGCACCGCATCAGGCGACGTGGTGTGGGACGCACAGCGCACCTTCTCGTCGTTCGATGCTGTGGTCGGAACGGCCACGCGGCCCACTGCCGTGCAGGGCTACTTCAACTACCTGCACAGCAGCAGCCAGCTGATGCCGTCGGCAGACCGGCTGACGCGTGCACTGGCCGTCAGCAACCGACTGGCGCAGGTGGCGCCGCCCACCGTGCACCTGAGCTCGGGCACGGGCGACGTGAGGCTGCTCACAGCCGACCCGTACGCACTGTGGCTCTTCCCGTCGGCCACCGGCAACCTGAGCCTGTATGCCGGCGGCGACATGGTTCTCCGGGGGGGCGCCCGTGGCATCGTCATGCTGGAGGGCGATCCGGCGCGCTGGCCCAGCCCGAGCCGACCGGCCCTCGAGACCGGCTGGACGGATGGGGTGCAGGCCACGTTGCGGCCTGCCGAGTTGGGCCTGGCAGGGGACAACCGGCGTCTGTCGGTGGACACGCTGTATGCCAGCACCCTGCACCAGGATGACGCCCTGCCTGCCACGCTGTACGCGGTCGGCGATCTGTCCAGCAACACGCGGCTGACCTTGCCCAAGCCGGCGCGCATCGAAGCCGAAGGCGATGTGGTCGACCTGAGCTATGCCGGCCAGCATTTCCACCGCACGGACGTGACCCTCATCCGGGCCGGGGGGGACCTCATCGGGCGCAACAACATCCCGACAGACCGCGACAGCGGGATGATCCAGCTGGCCGGACCCGGCGAACTGCAGGTCGAGGCGGGCCGGCACATCGACCTGCGAACCTCGGGGGGCATCCAGACCATCGGCAACCTGCCCGGCAGCTACTACGGCATCTCTGCCTTCAACGTCGGTAACGCCGCGCTGCCGGACGAGGGCGCCAGCATCCGGGTGCGTGCCGGGATGGCGAAGACGGTGGACGTGGATGCCTTCGCCGAACGCCACCTGGCCGGCCACCCGGATGCGCAGGCCGCGCTGGTCAGCCATGTGCGTCAGGTGCTGGCATTGACGCCACAGCAGTTGCCCGAGCTGGATTACGCCGGCGCGCTGGCCTTGTACAAGGGCTTCAGCCGGGACAACCAGGTTCGCTTTGCGCAGGCCGTGCTCGACCGCGCCTTTGTCGCGCGCTACGTGATGGCCGGCCAGCCCTATGCGGCGGCATGGCAGGATCGGGCGCGATCGCAGGGCGTGGACGCCACCGACTGGCAAGGTGCGGCCTTCCAGCAGTTCAAGGACGAAATTCTGCTGAGCGAGGTACGCCGGCTGGGGCAGCAGGCGGTGGAGCTGGCTGATTCGACCGATCCGGTCGAGAACCAGCGGCGCAAGGCCCTGCGCGATGCGCTGTGGCGCGAGGTCGACGCGGCCACCAGCCTGGCGGGCCTCGGCGCGGGCTTCGTGTTCGATGGCGACATCAACCTGGCTTCCAGCAAGGTGCACACGCTGGCAGACGGCGGGCTGGGTTCGGGGGGCATCGACCTGTTCGCACCCGGTGGGCAGGTGCTGGTTGGCTACTCGTCGGCCACGGACACCGACCGGGCCAAGGCCGCGACGCGCGGGCTGGTCACCTACCGTGGCGGCAGCATCCGGTCGTTCTCGGACGGGGACTTCCAGGTGAACACGCAGAAGGCCTTCGTCGTGGGTGAAGGCGACCTCATGCTCTACACCCGGCAAGGCGCCATCGATTCGGGCCGTGGTTCGAACACCGACGTCACCGTGCCCGCGCCCGTGCCCGTGGTGGACCCGTCCACGGGTGCCGTCGTCTTCCGCTCACCGGCGGTGACAACGGGCAGCGGCATCGGCCTGCTCAAACAGCGTGACGGCACCTCTCAAGGCACCGTCGAGCTGTTTGCCCCGGTGGGCGGCGTGCTGGCGCTGGACACCTACATCCGCAACGAATCGGGCGGGGACATCCGCGTTGCCGGGCCGGTGAAGGGCGGTGACAACCTGAAGGGCAACGTGAAGGGCGCCCCGCCGGTCGTCTCGCGGCCCGCGGTCCGCGTCAACACACCTTTGCCTGCGGACGCCACAGCCGGCGCCGCGCAGCTTGCCGAGGCTTCGCAGGCCGGGCGCCGCAAGGAGGCCAACGGCATCGTGACCGTCGAGCTGCTCAGCCTGGGCGACGGTTCGTCCGTGCTGGCCTGTGCAGCCGACGACCCGGGCTGCACCCGTTGACCCCTTGATCGGACCACCCACCCCACCCGGGGGGCGGTGGTCCGATCAGCTCATCGCGTTTCCCGAGGGGGACACAGCCCCTTTTGACAATCCTCCATCTCTCCTGATCACCGCCGAGCCATGAACGCCGTACGGAAAGTTGTTTGCCTGTTTGCCTTGTTGTCCACGCTGGCGGCTGCGCCGGCCCATGCCTGGTGGAATGCCGAGTTCAAGCAGCGCACCCGCGTCACCCTCAACACCACGGACAAGGGCGTGCAGACGCAGGAGGCCCTGGCCGGCACCGTGATTCCCATCCGGCTGCATTCGGGCAACTTCGATTTCATCGCAGCCAAAGCAGATGGCAGTGACCTGCGCGTGGTGGCCGCCGACGACAAGACGCCGCTGAAGTTCTGGGTGGAACGCTTTGACAGCACCAACGAGCTCGGCGTGGTCTGGGTGCAGCTGCCCAATGTGGCGCCCGGCACCGACAAGAACACCGTGTATGTGTACGCCGGACACGACCAGGCCGGTGCAGAAGCAACCTCGCCCAAGCTGTTCGACACGGCCACGCGCCTGGTGGTGGGCTTCGCCGGCAAGTCGGGCGAGCCGGCGACCGATGGGGTCGGCGGGACGGCATCGACGGCGCCGGTTTCCCTCGAGAACAACGGCCTGATCGGTGCGGCGGGTGTGCTGCAGGGCCAGGCGCTGACCTGGTCCGGTGACACACTGAAATCGGCCGCACCGGGGCCTCACTCCGTGAGCCTGTGGATCAAGCCGGCGTCGCTGCAGGGCACGGTCTTCGAGCAGGGACCGCTGAAACTGGTGATGGAGGGCGGCGCGTTGCGTGCCACGCTCGGGTCGGCCAACGCGGCCGGGGGCAACGTGCCGGCCTCGGCCTGGACTCACCTGGCCGTCACCGTGGGCGCGGGCAAGCTGACCTTGTATGTGCAAGGCAACCAGGCTGCGCAGGCCGATCTGGGCAACACCCCGCCCGCCATCGGCGGACCGTTGAGCGTAGGCGCCGGCCTGACCGGCCAGGTGGACCAGATCGAAGTGGCCGATACCGTGCGCAGTGCCGACTGGATCCGGTTCGCGCAGGCTGCGCAGGGCGCTGAAGCGCGCCTGATGCTGGCCGTGGCCCAGACGCAGGACAGCGCCGAGGGCGGAGAAGGCGGTGAACCGGGTCACTTTGCCATCCTGGTGGACAACCTGACGACCGATGCCTGGGTGGTCATCGTCATCCTGGCCGTGATGTTCGCGATCGCCGCCTGGGTGATGTATGACAAGGCCGTGCTGGTCGGCCGCGCCGACAAGGACAACCGCCGCTTTCTGAGCGCCTTCCGCGACAGCCGCGATGTGTTGGATGTGCCGGTGCAAGGCATGGCGCACTCGCAGCTGGCGCGCCTGTATCTGGCCGGCATGCGCGAGCTCCACAAGCGCGACGTGGGCAAGCCCGGCGTGGCCCCGCTCAGCGGCCCCTCGCTGAACGCCGTCCGGGCCGCGATCGACGCGGATCTGGTGCGCGAGGGGCACAGCCTGAACAGCCGCATCGTGCTGCTGACGATCGCCATCTCCGGCGGACCCTTTCTCGGCCTGCTGGGCACGGTGGTCGGGGTGATGATCACCTTCGCGGCGATTGCCGCCGCCGGTGACGTGAACGTCAACGCCATCGCACCCGGCATTGCCGCGGCGCTGCTGGCCACGGTGGCAGGGCTGGCCGTGGCCATCCCGGCGCTGTTCGGCTACAACTACCTGGCTTCGCGCATCAAGTCCATCTCGGCCGACATGAGCATCTTTGTCGACGAGTTCGTGACCCGCGTGGCCGAGCGCCACGGCGCACGCTGACGGGGCCCGCGATGGCAGGCGATGTCAAAGGCGAGCTGCAGGCGTATGACGACATCAATGTCACACCGATGCTGGACCTGGCCTATGTGCTGCTGGTGGTGTTCATCATCATGACGACCGCGTCCGTGCAAGGGGTGAAGGTCGACAGCCCGCTGACCCAGGCGGCCAACAACCTGGCCAAGCCCCAGACCAAGGGCATCACCATCACCGCCGACGGGCAGGTCTACCTGGATGCCTACCCGGTCACGCTGGATGAACTGCGTGCCAGCCTGGCCCAGCACAAGGCCGCGAACCCGGCCTTGCCCGTGATCCTGAAGGCCGATGCGGCCACCCAGTACGACAAGGTCATGGCCGTGCTCGAGATCGCCAAGCGGCTCGACATCACCGAGATCGGGCTGGCGACCAAACGCGCGCAGTGAGTGCCGGCATGCAAGTTCAAGACGACACCCGACCCTACGACAGCATCAATGTCACGCCGATGCTGGACCTGGCCTATGTGCTGCTGGTGGTCTTCATCCTGATGACCACGGCCTCGGTGCAGGGGCTCACGGTCAACATGCCCAAGCCCAGCAACAAGCCCAGCACCGAGCAGCACGAACTCAAGGTGGTCCAGGTGATGCCCGACGGGGCCTTGCTGCTCAACGGCGCGGCCGTTTCTCTGACCGAGCTGGAACGCCATCTGTCCGAGGCGCGGGGACGTGACCCCGGCATGAGCGTCGCCATCAAGGGAGACGCCCGCACCCACTACGCCAAGGTGGTCGCCGTCATCGACCTGTGCAACCGGCTGCAGGTGAGCATGGGCCTGGTCACATCGCGGATCGGCACCTGAAGGACCGGATCGATGTCACAGACCACACTGGATCATCACCCGAGCGACCCGGGCCCGAAGCGACTGGTTGCGCGCATCGGGATGCCGCTGACCCTGGTGGCGTTGCTGGCCGGTGCGGCGTACTGGCTTTACGTGTCGCTGGGCAACGCGCCTGCATCGCCGCGCCGACAGACGGTGAAGATTGCGGTGCTGCCGGACACGCCGCCTCCGCCACCGCCGCCCAAGGAAGAGAAAAAGCCCGAGCCCGTGAAGCAGGAGGTGGCGCCGCAGCCCATGCCGACACCGCCCCGGCCCATGGACACGCCCCCCGAGCCACAGCAGCTCAAGATGGACGGGCCTGCCGGTGAGGGACCGAGCGCCTTCGCGGCCGGTGCCGTGAGCCAGGAGTACCAGGGCGGTGCCGTGGGCAGCGGCTCGGGTGGGGGTGCCAACCGCATGCAGTTCGCGTTCTTCACGAACCGGCTCACGCGCCACATCCAGACCGAACTGGCGCGGCGCCCCGAACTGAAGGGCAGCGACTACCGGGTGAACGTGCGCGTGTGGCTCCAGCCCGATGGCCATGTGCAACGCATCGAGCTGGCATCGACCTCCGGAAACCCCGAGACCGACCGCCTGCTGCAGGAGACCCTCACTCGCCTGCAGGGCATCGACCAGGTGCCTCCCAGCCTGCCCCAACCGCTGTCATTGCGCATCACCAACCGCGTGACTGGCTGACCGTGAACCACCCCATGAAGTCCCATCTCCATCCCGCTCGTCTCACCCTGGTGGCCCTGGCCGTGCTGTCGGCCCTCGCCGTGTCGCCCCTCGCCGCTCGCGCCGACCAGGCCGCGTCCATCGAGGCCGCCCGCCAGACCACGCTCAGCCTCATCGAGGTGCTGGTGGAGTCCGGCGTGCTGACGCGCGACAAGGCCGACGCGATCCTCAAGCAGGCGGAGCAGCGGGCGGCCCAGGCCGTGGCGAGCCGCGCGCCGGCCGCCCCATCGACGGCGACCCCGCCGAGCGCCGAGACCGTGGCCGGTGCACCGGGCGCGCGGCCCGTGATCCGCGTGCCTTACCTCAGCGATGCCGCGCGGGCGCAGTTGCGCAACGAGGTGCGCGAAGAGGTGCTGGCCCAGGCCCGGCAGGAGCGCTGGGGCGTGCCCAACGCGCCTTCATGGATCGACCGGGTCCGCATCGAAGGCGACATCCGCTACCGCTTCCAGAAGGACCGCCCTTCCAGCGACAACACGTCGGCCGACACCTATGTGGCCTCGTTGTTCAACGGCACCGGCGGCCTGACGCGGGCTGCGGACTTCATGGCCTACCGTGCCGTGCAGATCGATGGCACCGACTACGCGATTGCATCGGGCAACACCCAGGACGCGCGCAGTCGCGAACGGCTGCGCGCCCGGCTGGGCGTGTCTGCCAAGGTGAGCGACGAGGTGGGGGTGGGGATCCGCCTGGCCACGGGCAATGCGACCGACCGGGTGTCCACCAACCAGACACTGGGCCAAGACTTCAACAAGTACCAGGTCTTCTTCGACCGGGCCTTCCTTCGCCTGGACCCGAGCGAGTACTTCACGCTCCAGGCCGGCCGCATCCCCAACCCCTGGTTCAGCACCGAGATGGTCTGGTCCGAGAACCTGAACTTCGAGGGCGTGGCCGCGACCGCGCGCTGGTTCAGTGAAGACCGCGCCACCGTGCCGTTTGCCACGGTGGGCTGGTTTCCGCTGCGGGAGCAGCGTCCAGGCGAGCGACCGGGCCGGGCCCTCGTCGGGGCGCAGGTGGGCGCCCAGTTCGAACCGACCTCCCGCACCCGGGTCAAGCTGGGACTGGCCTATTACCGATACCAGAACCTCGAAGGCCGGGAGGACACCGGCTACTACACGGAGACCGGCGGCGGAAGCGTGGCCGATCCCCTGGTCTACGGACGGTATGAATATGGCAGCAGCCTGCGCCAGCGGGGCAACACGCTGTTCCAGACCAATCCGGCTGACCTGACGCCGGTGTGGGGCCTGGCTTACAAGTTCGAACCTGTGGTGCTGACCGGCTCGGCCGAGTTCCAGCACTTCGCCCCCTTCTCCCTGCAGGTGTCGGCCGAGTACGCACGGAACCTGGGCTTTGATGAGGCCGACTTCCGACGGCGCGCCGGTGCGGCCTTTGCGAGCACCAGCCCAGGGGGTCGTGATGACGGCTACATGCTCAAGGCGACCTTCGGCTGGCCCGCCCTTCAGGAACTGGGCCAGTGGCAGTTCGCCCTCTCCTATCGCCATGTCGGGTCGGACGCGGTGCTGGACGCCTTCACCGACAGCGATCTGGGTCTGGGTGGAACCAACCTGGAAGGCTACACGGCTGCCTTCAACCTGGGCGTGGCGCGCCAGACCACGCTCGGCATCCGTTACCTCGCGGGCCGGACGATCGACTCGCCCCTCAACAACCTGACCGACGCCTATCGCAAGGCGAAGTACCAGGTCAACACGCTGCAGGTGGACCTCAATGTGCGCTTCTGATCTCCGAGCCCAGGTTCGTCGGGGCCGCGTGGCGACACGGCTGCTTGTCGCTTTGACGCTGGCCAGCACGGCGTGGGGCGCCCTGGCCCAGTCCGGCACGGATCGCGACCGGGAGCAGATCCGCCGGCTGCGCGAGCAGGTACGCCAGCAACAGCAGGCGCAGGCTGAAATGCAGGCCAGTCAGCAGGCCGCACAGGCTGAGTTGTCTCGGCAGAAGGCGGCCGCGGAGGCTGCGACATCGGCGGTGCGTGCTCAGCATGGCGCGCTGCAGCGCCGCTTTCAGGCCCTGCAGGACGAAGCGGCCTTGCTGAAAGCCGAGCGGACACAGTTGCAGGACGAAGCCGCGCGGCTCCGTGCCACCCTGGCCGAGTCCGGAACGGCTTTGGCGCGCGTGCGAGACGGCGCGATGGCGGCCGAGCAGCAACACCGGCAACAACGTGCGGAGCAGGATCGCGCCCTGTCGCAATGCCGTCGCGACAACGCAGACCTGGCGCTGCTCGGCGAGGAACTGCTCACCCGCTACGAGCGCAAGGGGTGGGCCCAGATGCTGAGCGAAAACGAGCCGTTTGTGCAGGCCGGGCGCGTGCAACTGGAAAACGCCCGGGCGGCCTATGCCGAGCAGATCGCCCGCGCACGCCAGCGTCCGCAAAGCGGCACGCCGACCCACTGAGCGCACTCAACCTGGCGGGGTCGTTCCCGGCGGTGGCGTGACGGTGGAGGCCTCGGCCGTGGCCGGCATCGGGTCGTGCAGCACCTGCTGCACGTACAGCTTTTGCACGAGGATCATGGTGACCACCATCATCGGTGTGGCGAAGACCACCCCCATGACCCCGAACAGGAGCCCGAAGACCACGACGGACAGCAGGCCCAGCACCGGCGGCAACTCCACGGCACGGCGTTGCACGATGGGCATCAGGACGTTGCCTTCGACCTGCTGGATGACGACGGCCAGAATGGCCACATACAGGGCCTTGTCCGGGCCCTCGCCGAAGGCGAAGAGCACGGCCACGAGCCCGGAGGCGATCGGCCCGAAATAGGGCACGAAGTCCATGAGGCCTGCGATGATGCCCAGCGTGAGGGCCATGGGCATGCCGAGCAGGGCCAGCCCGATGGCCGTGCTGCATCCCACGAAGAGCATCGACACACCCTGCCCCAGCAACCAGCGCTGCAGCCCCTCCCCACTGGCTTCGAGCGCGCTGGCGACGCGGGTGCGCCATGCCAGGGGCACCAGCCGCAGCAGGCCTTGCCGATACAGACGTGGGTCGAGTGCGAGGTAGACGGCCAGCACCACCATCAGCCCGGCGTTGCCCAGCGCACCGAAGGTGAGGCCGGCAGCATTGAGGATGGGTGCCCAGGCAATGCCATCGCCGCTCAGGCCGCGCCACCAGTGCAGCAGGGCCTGGCCCGCGGGGCGTTGGCGGAGCCAGCGGGTGGCGGCGTCCATCGCAGCGGGAAGTTGCTCCCGAAGGCGGTCGACCTGCTCGGTGAACGGGTCGCCCACCAGCCATCCGCCCAGCAACAAGCCCAGTGTCACGAGCACGATCACGGCGACCACCGCGGGCCGGGGTGACAAGCCGGGCCATTGCTCCAGCCGCCGTGCGCCCGCCCGGATGGCCGTCGCCAGCACAACCGCACCGAAGGTGAGCACCAGCACGTCGTGAAGTCGCCAGGCCAGGATCAGGACGCTGGCGACGCCCAGCACAAAGCCCACCTGGCGCGCGAAGGTCGATGTCACCATGGTCGTGTACGTCGGTCGGAAAGCGGGTTCATGGCCGGCCCCATGCAGGCAGAGTGCCCGCCCCCCGCATCAGGGTGGCCGGGCTGCTGGGTACACCCCTTGCCCAGAAGACCCCGAGCCTCGGCCGCGTCATGCCTTCGCATGTGGGTGAGGCAGCGTCGGCAGCCCGGTCCGGGGCGGCCACATTGCAAAACGTGCCGCAGACCTTGCTGTGCTGTCACAGCAATTCGGGCGTGCCATCGCGGGGAGTCGGAGATGACCGAAACGGGCCAGGCCCGCTGGGTGGTGACGCTCACCGCCGTCGTGGCCCTGATCATGGGGACCGGATTGGTGGTGGGCGGGGCCTGGCTCATCAGCCTCGGTGACACACCCTACTACGCCGTCGCCGGGGCGTTGTTGTGGCTGGTGGGCGTCTTGCTCTGGCGGCGCGATCGCCAGGCGCTGGGCGTGCATGCTGCCCTGCTCATCCTGACCCTCGCCTGGGGCCTGTGGGAAGTGGGCCCGGACTGGTGGCCGTTGGCCATCCGCATGGACGTGCCCTTCCTGCTGGGCCTGTGGCTGTGCCTGCCCATGGTGGCTGGCCGGCTGCATGCGCGCCGGTCGCGTGGGCAACCTGGAACGGCTTCGGAAAGGCAGGCGACGTGGTCCCTGCCTCGCGCCCTGCTGGCCGTGTCGCTCGCAGCTTTCCTGGCCGTCGCCGTGGGCTGCTGGATGTACGACCCGCATGACGTGAGTGGCACCTTGCCTGCAGCGCCTCGCACCGCGTCGGCGGCATCCGACCCGGTTCCGGATGCAGATTGGCATGCCTATGGACGCTCGCAGTTGGGGCAGCGGTATGCGCCGCTGGCCCAGATCACGCCGGCCAATGTGGCCGATCTGAGCGTGGCCTGGCACTACCGCACGGGCGATGTCCGTGGTCGCCCGGGCGACCCCGAGGAAACGACCTTCGAAGTGACACCGCTGAAGGTGGGGGAGCTCCTCTACCTGTGCACACCGCACCAGATGGTCGTGGCCCTCGACGCCACCACGGGAGTGGAACGCTGGCGGATGTCGCTCCGCGTGCAAGGGGACATGGCCCTCCAGCATCTGACCTGCAGGGGCCTGGCCTATCACCCCGGGGCCTCAGCGGGGGCCGCGACGGGCACCGCCCCGGACCCGCTTGCCCCTGCCATGCCGCAGCCTGCCGCGTCCGCTCCGGTTACCCTGCCTGTGGCGACGCAATCCGGGCCTCGCATCAACCGGTGCGGTGCCCGACTGTTCATGCCCACGGCCGACGGGCGCATCGTGGCGCTCGATCCGGCCACCGGTGCCGTCTGCGCGGATTTCGGCGACGGTACGGGGCAGATCAACCTGTGGGAGGGCATGCCCCATGCGCGTGTCGGTGGCTACTACGCCACCTCCCCGCCAGCCATCGCAGGAGATCGGCTCATCGTTGGGGGAACCGTGCTGGACAACGTCTCGACCCGCCAGCCGTCGGGGGTGATCCGGGCGTATGACGTCCACACCGGACGTCTGCTGTGGAACTGGGATCCCGGGCGGCCCAACGACACATCGCCGTTGCCGCCCGGACAGACCTATGTGGAGAGCACGCCCAACAGCTGGTCGGTGTCTGCCGTGGACGAGACCCTCGGCCTCGTCTATGTCCCCATGGGCAATGCGCCGCCCGACCAGTGGGGCGCACGCCGCACGCCTGAAGCCGAGCGCTTCTCCTCCTCGGTGGTGGCACTGGACGTGGCCACGGGCCGGGTGCGGTGGGTCTTCCAGACCGTGCACCACGACCTGTGGGACTACGACGTGCCGGCGCAGCCCAGCCTTCTCGACATCACCTCAGGGGGGCGGCAGATTCCCGCGCTTGTGCAGGCCACCAAGCAGGGCGAGCTGTTCGTGCTGGACCGTCGAACGGGCCGGCCCATCTGGCCGGTTCATGAGCAGCCCGTGTCCCGGTCGGCGCAACACAGCGACCGGGCCGCGCCCACGCAACCCGTCTCGGCGATCAGCTTCGAGCCGCCTCGCCTGACGGGCGCAGATGCCTGGGGCGCCACCCTGTTTGACCAGTTGGGATGCCGTATCGCCATGAAGCGGCTGCACTATGACGGGCGCTTCACGCCGCCCTCGGTGCGGGGCTCCTTGATCCACCCGGGCAACTTCGGTGTGTTCAACTGGGGCGGGATTGCCGTCGATCCCCAACGCCAGGTGGCGTTTGTCACGCCCACCTACCTGGCCTTCACCTCACAGCTCGTACCCCGTCCTGATGACGAGAGCCTGGTGGTCCAGGGGCGGAATCGACCTCAGGACAGCCTGCCGGCGCTGAATGAAAACTTCGGCGCGCCGTATGCGGTCAAGCTGGCGGTGTTCACCTCTCCGTTCGGTCTGCCATGTCATCGGCCGCCCTGGGGCTTCGTCGCGGGTGTGGACCTCATGAGCGGCCGGGTGGCGTGGCGCCATCGCAATGGCACCGTGCGCGACCTGGCCCCGGTGCCACTGCCCTTCCGGATGGGGGTGCCCAATCTGGGCGGGCCCATCGTCACGGCCGGGGGCGTGGCCTTTCTCTCGGGCGCCCTCGACAACAGCGTGCGCGGATACGACCTCATCAGCGGCAAGGTGCTTTGGGAGGCCCGTCTGCCCGCGGGAGGGCAGGCCACACCCATGACCTATCTCGGGTCAGACGGCAGGCAGTATCTGCTGGTGGTGGCGGGGGGACACGGGTCACTGGGTACGCAGCCCGGCGACCATGTGATCGCCTATGCCTTGCCGCGGCCCTGAGGAGCAAACGGTGCTGTCACGGCTGATCGAGCAGGTAGCTGGCCATGAGGCGCGCGTGCTCGGGCGTGACGCCGAGCGCGGGCATCGCCGACCGTGGGTCGAGCGCATGCGGTGTCTGGAGCCACTGCGCGAGCTGCTCGGGGGTGTTGGGCCAGCGGCCCGCCACGCGCTGCTGCCGGCCCAGTCCCGACAGCGGTGGCCCCACATGGGCGTCCGGCCCGATGAGGCCGGGTGTGAGATGGCAGGCGATGCAAGCGTACTGCTGCAAGGCGAGTCGGGCCGCGGCGTCCCGTTCAGGACCCCGGACCGGCCAGGGCCCGGACGGTACGTAAGCCGGCGTGGCCGCGGCCCGTTCGTCGCGACAGTGCCCGGCGCGGCAACTGGCGGACAAGGTGGTGCATTGCCCCCCCTCGGCTCGGGTGACCGTGCGCGCGTAGTCGGCCGGCGACAGGTCGGGCAGGCGACCGAGGAAGGCGGTCAAGGCCCACAGGTCCTCCTCCGTCATCCGCATGCCCCATGCCGGCATGCCGCTCATCTTGATGCCATGGCGGGTGATCCAGTACAGCTCGGCCGGACGCCAGCGGTGGGCGGCGTCCATCAGGGGCCCGGGCAGCGGCTGCAGCCCCATGGCCAGGTCGGATGGCGCCACGCCGGGCCCACCGTGACATTGCGCGCAGTGATCGCGGTAGCAGAGGGCGCCCCGATGGATGCGCGCGGGCTCATGCAACGGGGGCGGCTCGATCCCGCGGGCGCGCACACGCACGGCCTGGTGCATGGCCTTTTCCAGCAGCCTGTAGACCGGCGGGGTGTGGCTGCTGGCAGCCGAGACGTCGTACCACCCGGTTGCCACGACGACAGCGCCGCCCAGCACGGCCACGGCAGCCGTGCCGGTCAAGGTCAGGACGAAGATCGCAAGGGGCTTCATGGCCGGCACAGGGCAAATCGCGGGCCGGGCTGCTGGAGCGGCTGCATGCTGGCCTTGGCCTTGCTGTCCGGCTGCGACCAGGCTCTGCCGGATGACGCCGATGCCCGCGTCCGTCACGGACAGGTGCTGATGACGCGTTACCAATGTGGCAGCTGCCACGTCGTGCCGGGCGTCGCCCAGGCGGATGGCCGCGTCGGTCCATCGCTGGCGCGCTTTGGCCGCCGCAGCTACATCGCGGGCGAAGTGCCCAACCGGCCAGAGGCGCTGGCACGCTGGATTGCAGCGCCGCAGAGCGTGGTTCCCGGCACGCCCATGCCGGACATGGGTGTGCCCGACCGCGATGCGCGGGACATGGCGGCCTACCTCCTGTCCCTGCAATGAAGGCCGGTCAGGATGCCCGCCACCTTGCTCGCGCCGCTCACCATACCGTCCATTTGGCGGCCGGCCGGCGCCGAGGCGGCCGTGCTGACGGAGCTGGCCTGGGTGCTCACCGTGGGCGCGGCTGTGATCACAGGATTGATGGCCGTGCTCATCGTGCTGGCGATCCGGCGACCGCGTGGCCGGCGCATGCGGCTGCGGTGGTGGGTGTGGGGCGGGGGCATCGCGTTTCCGGTGGTCGTGTTGACGGCCCTGCTGCTCTACAGCACACAGCGCACGGACACGCTGGTGGCCCGTGCTGCCCAGCCCGACCTGGTGGTCAGCGTCGTCGGGAGACTGTGGTGGTGGGAAATGCGCTACCGGGATCCGGCCAGTGGGCTCGACGTGGTGTGGGCCAATGAACTGCGCGTACCGGTTGGTCGCCGCGTCCATCTGGGTCTGGTATCGGAGGACGTGGTGCACAGCTTCTGGGTGCCCGAGCTGGGCGGCAAGATGGACCTGGTCCCAGGACGCGTCAACCGGCTGGTGGTCACCCCGACGCGGGCCGGCGTGTACAGAGGACAGTGCGCCGAGTTCTGCGGCGAACAGCACGCTCGCATGGCCCTGCACGTGGTGGCCATGCCGCCGGCCGAGTTCGATGCCTGGCTGGCTGGGCGTGTCCGCACGCTGGCAGCCCCCCCTTCCGGGGCGGCGGTGACGGCGGGACGCCGTGCTTTCGAAGCCCAGGGGTGTGCGGTCTGCCATGGCGCGGCCGATGGGCATCCGGGTCCAGCCCTCGGCCCACCGCTGTCGGGCGTGGCGCAGCGGCAGGCTCTGGGTGCGGGCGTGCTGCCCAATGGACCCGGGGCGGTCAAGCGCTGGCTGGTGGGTGTGCAGGGGCTCAAGCCGGGCGCTCGCATGCCTTCCTATGCTCATCTGGATGCCGAGACGCTCGATGCCCTGGCCCAGTATGTGGAGCAACTGCCATGACCGATGTGGCTCCGTCCCGGCCTGATCTTCCGAATGCCATGCCCCGGCCGGACGACGAGCTGCCTGCGCTCCAGCGCGCGTGGGCACGCCCGACCGGCTGGCGCGTGCTGACGGCCGTCAACAACACCTTCATCGGCCGGCTCTACATTGCCACAGCCCTGCTGTTTCTCGTGCTGGCCGGGGTGCTCGGCTTGATGATGCGGGCGCAGCTTGCCACCTCCGATGCCACCTGGCTCAGCCCCGGTACGTACAACCAGGTCTTCACCATGCATGGCACGGTGATGATGTTTCTGTTCGCCGTGCCCATCGTCGAAGCCATCGCGGTCTTCCTGCTGCCGAACATGCTGGGCGCGCGTGATCTGCCCTTTCCTCGGCTGTCGGCCTACGCGTACTGGGCCTATGCCTTTGGTGGGCTTGCCTTTTTCTGCACCCTGTTTGCCGGCCTGGCTCCCGATGGGGGCTGGTTCATGTATCCGCCTCTGACCAGCAAGGTCCATTCGCCGGGCCTGAATGCGGACTTCTGGCTGCTCGGCATCGGCTTCATCGAGATCTCGGCCATCGCCGGGGCCATCGAGCTCATCATCGGCATCCTCATGACCCGTGCCCCCGGCATGACGCTCAGCCGGATGCCCGTGTATGCCTGGTCGATGCTGATCGTGGGCGTGATGATCGTGGTGGCCTTCCCGGCCGTCATCGCCGGCACCGCCCTGCTGGAGATGGAGCGGGCGTTCGACTGGCCGCTGTTCGACCCCCGTCGGGGCGGCGATCCATTGCTGTGGCAGCACCTGTTCTGGTTCTTCGGCCATCCGGAGGTCTACATCATCTTCCTGCCGGCTGCGGGCATGGTCTCGGCCATGCTGCCTGCGCTGGTCGGTCGGCCCCTGGTGGGCCATCAGGCCATCGTGGCCGCACTGGCCGCTGTCGGCTGTTTCAGCTTCGCCCTGTGGGCGCACCACATGTTCACCGCGGGTCTGGGAACGCTGGCCGTCAGCCTGGTTTCGGTGGCCAGCCTGGCCGTGGCGGTGCCCGCCGGCATTCAGGTGTTCGCCTGGGTGGCGACGCTGTGGCGCGGACAGGTGCGTGCCGACACGCCCACCCTGTTCATCATCGGCTTTCTGCTGACCTTCGTGATCGGCGGCCTGACCGGCGTGATGGTGGCCGTGCTGCCCTTCGACTGGCAGGTGCACGACAGCTATTTCATCGTGGCCCATCTTCACTACGTGTTGATCGGCGGGCTGGTGTTCCCGTTGTTCGCGGCGCTGTACTTCTGGATGCCGCTGCACAACGGGTGGCGGCTGAGCGAGCGCTGCGGACGATGGGTGTTCGGACTGTGCTTTCTGGGCTTTCACCTCACGTTCTTTCCGATGCATCTGCTTGGCATGTGGGGCATGCCCAGGCGGGTCTACACCTACAGCCCCGGCCTCGGATGGGACGGCGCCAACCTGCTGTCCTCCGGCGGGGCACTGATGCTCGCGACGGGCGTGCTGTGTCTGTTGATTGACCTCGTCCGGACCGCCTGCCGCCCGGCACGGCCCGCCGGCAACCCGTGGCGGTCGGCGTCGCTCGAGTGGTTGCCCCAGCAGGCCTACGGGCCCCGCAGCGTGCCTCAGGTGCGCAGCCTGTGGCCGCTGTGGCGGCAACGGCGTCTGGCAGACGAGGTCGAGGCGGGAGGGCACTGGCTGCCGGGCACGGCCACCGGCCGGCGCGAAACCCTGATCACCCGAGCCCGGACGGCCGAGTTGCAGCACCTCATGATCTTGCCCGAGCCAAGTTGGTGGCCTTTGCTAGCGGCCCTGGGCACGGCGGGCTTCTTCCTTCTGCTGACGGTGAAGGCGACCCTGCTTGCCGGGCTGTTTGGCCTGCTGGCGTTGGGGGGCAGCTGCATCTGGTTGTGGGACACCGATCGGGCACTGCCGGATGCCCCGGCGCGGGCGGCAGTGGGACGCGGCGTGACGGTGCCCATCGGGGCTGTCCGAACCGCCTCGCATGCGTGGTGGGCCACCGTGATCCTGCTGGTGGTGGACGGTACGGTGCTGGGCTCGATGGTGTTTGCGCACCTGCACCTGGCGATGCGCCTGGACATCTGCCCACCACCGGGGGCTGCGCTGCCGCCCTGGTGGCGTGATGCCGTGCCGGTGGTGGGCGGTTTCCTGCTGTCGGCGGCGTTGTTTGCAGCGGCTCTGCGTGGCATCGGGCGGCACCCCTTGCCACGCTGGAGGATGGCCACGGTGCTGCTGTCGCTGGGCGCCGCGGTGTGGGCGTTGGTGGGGCTGCTCGAAGCGATGTCAGACGCCCATCTGCAACCCACGCGCCACGCCTGGTCGGCCAGCATCGCCGCGATGATCGGTTACCTCGGTGCGCACGTGGCGCTGAAGGTTCTGCTCGCGGTCTACCTGGCCGCCCGGATGTGGCGGAGCTGGGTTCAGCCGCACCAGCGGTCCACTGCGGACAACTGCGCCCTGCTGTGGTTCAACGCCTGTGCGCACGGTGTGGTCGTGACCGTCACGCCCTACGTTGTGCAGGGGCTGATGTGAAGGCATCGCCTGACGGTCTGCACGCTGAGCGCGGCTTCTGGCCCGTGGTGTGGAGCAGCGCAGCGCCGCTGCTGGTGTGGGCGCTCCACTTTGCGCTGTGCTATGTCAGCGTGAGTCTGGCATGTGATGTGCACACCAGTCAGGATCCAGACGGCAGCCCAGGCAGGGCCCATCTCGGCCTGTACGCCGGGTTGGCGTGCTGCACGGTGGCCGCCTTGGCAGCGGAGCTGTCGCTCTGCCGGCGAGCGGTGAGAGCCCGCCGCGAAGGGGCCCTGCGCAGCGTGGTCATCGCGACCACCGCTCTGCTTTCGGTGGTGGCCATCGCGTGGACGACCGTGCTGCTGGGGATGACGCGTTGGTGCGGGCTGGCCTGAAGGATGGGCAGTGCTGGCCCGTGTGCCGGGTCCCGAAACAGAGCCGACCGGCGTCGGCGTCAGACCTTCAAGTCGTCCAGGCTCTTGCCATCGGCCAAGGCGGCCTGGACCCATTTGGGTTTCAGTCCGCGTCCGCTCCAGGTGGAGCCTGTGGCGGGATCCTTGTATTTGGGCGCCACCTTGCTGCCATTACCCGACGCGCCGCGGGGCGATTTTGCGCTCATCAGATCGGCCACGGTCAGCCCATTGTCTGCCAGCATTTGGCGGATCTTGGTAATGACCCCTGCGCGTTCGGCTTGCATGGCCTCCTTGATCTGCCTTTCCAACTCGGCGGCCTGACGTTCGAGGTCGGCCTTCTTGGCGGCAAGTTCCTGATAGTTCATCTCTGTCTCCGATAAGTCAATACATTGAATGACAGCGATGATACATGCGTTGAGGGGCCCGCAACTTATTCAGATTCCACCCGCTCTTCTCTTATTTCACCTTCGCGTCGAGCTGCAACAGTTGGCAATTTCTTTCACATTCTGAAGGGGCGCACCGTGTCCGGGGCCGGCACTGGTGCTCAGCCCAGATAGCGTTCGATGGACGCGAGGTGATGAATGCCAAGGCGATTTTGCAGTTCCTGCGGAGGAACACCTTCTGCCAGCGCCATGTGAATATGTGCGCGCCGCAGCGCCTGAATGCCGCCATGGAAAAGCCAATGGTCCGGATCAGGTGAATGGGCGCCCAGCCCCTCCAGAATCCGGAAGACCGTGGAGGGTGTCAGGTGCCCCCCTTTGCCCGTCGACGGCAATATGGGGCGATCCGAACCTCGCAATGTCTCCGGCATGAGTTTCAGCCACCACTGAAGCAGGCGGTGCGCTCGAACCATTCCCGGCGAGGTGTCGATTTCGGAATCTCCGGAGGCCGTCACGAGCCGATGCCGAGCCGTGGGCGCCGTTTCATCACGGTGAATCGTCACCCGGGTCTCGTCCGCCTCGGTCGAAAATGAGCCTTGCCGCAAGCGTCTTATTTCCTGAAACCGCAAGCCCAAGTCCAACCCCAGCGAGAGGATGACCAGATTGCGTGCCAGTTTCCATGGCACGTCGCGCGGCAGGACGGGCACGCCCGGTGCCGCAGAGGCAGGGCCAGCCAGCGAAAAAACCGGGTCGGTCAGACGAAGCACTTCCTCTCCGGTGATCCAGGCGTCCATCCCCAGCGACCACGCCGCTTCGATTTCGTCGCTTTCTGCTGCCGTTTTGCTCAAGGCAGATGGCGCGGCCTCGGCCGTGGACGGCCAGCCTTTGATCACCACCAGCGAGCCGCCCTGCACCGCCCAGTGCAGCCGAGTCAGCAGACGCGCGTAACGGCGGTAAGTGCCCTCGGACCACCCGGAAGGACCAGCGCACTTGTGTTCCAAGAAGGCATTGATGGCCGCCGTCGGATCTTGCTTCGGGTCGAGCCCCTGCGTAAGCGCCCATTCCACATAGGCGCGAACCATGGTCCGGTAAACCGCAACAGCATCCTCCGAGAGCACATCGGGCGACCGAGCTCGTGCCCGACTCGTGGCGACATACGCCTGCTTGTGCAGCCCGGAGAGCAGCCATGCCACCCGGTGATCGACGAGGAAGGGATCCATTACAGATTTCAACTAACCGTAAATTGAATCTAAACAATCAAACGCACACGCTGCACGTTTAGAGGTAGGGCTCCTGCGGTTAGTTGAATTATGCGCGTCCGGCCCGGTACACCGCCGGCGTCTGCCCAGCCCATCGCTGGAACGCATGGATGAAGGCAGCCGATTCGGCGTAGCCCAGTTGGTGCGCCACCTCTTCGACGGACAGGCTGCTGTGCTTCAGCAGGTGCCGCGCCTTGGCGTAACGCGCCTCCGCCAACAGCTCGCGAAAGCCGCGCCCGTCCTCGCTGAGCGCCCGCCGCAGGCTGCGCTCGCTCATCTCGAAGGAGCGGGCCACCTCCTCCGCAGACGGAAACGCACCGCTGAACAGACTCAGGTGGGCCAGAACCCGCTCGGCCAGGGTGTCGTCGGACTGCGCCTGCATCTGCAGCTGTTGGTCGCACATGGCGCGGTACATCGCATGCCCGGAAGGATCTGCTGTGGGAAACCGCAGCTGGAGATGCTCGTTGCGCAACCAGAAGCGGGCCTCATGCTCGCCGAAGCGCACGGGACAGCCAAAGTAGGCTTCGTAGGCCGCCGCTTCCGGCGGACGCGGATAGGGCATGTCGATGCGCTCGGCCCGGATGTCCATGCCCAGCGTCGCCTGCATGTCACGCACCATCTTGTACGTGCCGGACACCTCGCCGTCGACCCGGAAGCGGAAGGCCTGGGGCGGCATCGGCATGGGCTGCAACACCAGCGCGCTCTGCCGCTCGCCCGGCTCCATGCGAAGCGTGCCGAACAGATAGGTCAGCTTCTGGTACCGGATCCCCGTCTGGAAGGCTTCGTAAGCATTGGGACAGGTCATCAACAGCATGACCAGAGGGCCGTAGCCCGCGAGCCCGTAGAACCCGCCCAGCCGCAGCCCCACCAGGGGGTCGTGCAGTCCTTCGGCCAAGTCTGCATAGATGCGCAGTTCGCGCGACCGCTCGATGCGTGTGCTCGGATCGAGCTTGTCCAGCGTGAGCCCATGCCGCTGCAGCACGGGCTCCGGGTCCTCGCCCAGCTGCTTCAGACCCTGAACCATGTAGATCAGGCCAAGAATGGATCGGGTGCTCATGTTGATTCAGGTCAATTAACTGGCCTGGGTAAACCCGAAAACGGCGGGTTTCTGGCCGGAAGAATCAATTGCTCGGTCGAATCTAGCATGGCTGCCTCGGGGGTGGGCGCGCACCATCGCGCCATGTTCGGAGACACGCCCCTGATTTGTGTCCGCCTCCCTCGGCGGCACGGGCCAGGGGGCAACACACCCAGAAAAGGCCTCGCCATGCAGCAGCACACCGCACCTCAACCGATTGTTCACCACGTCGACGTCGCGATCGCCGGCGCCGGCTTTGGCGGGCTGGCCATGGCCATCCAGCTGCAAAAGCGCGGCATCCACAGTTTCCTGATCCTGGAGAAAGCCGCCGAGGTCGGCGGCGCCTGGCGCGACAACCACTACCCCGGCGCGGCCTGCGATGTGCAGTCGCACATGTACTCCTACTCGTTCGAGAAGAAGGCCGACTGGAGCAAGCGCTACGCGCCCTGGCACGAGATCCAGCAGTACATCCTCGACACGGTCAAGAAGCACAACCTGCGCTCCAAGATCCATTTCAATCAGGAGGTGGTCAGCGCCGTGTTCAACGAAGGCACCGGCCGGTGGGTGATCAAGACCGCAGGCGGCGAAACCATCATGGCGCGGCACTGGGTGCTGGCGTCGGGCCCCCTGCACGTGCCCGCCTTCCCCGACATCAAGGGACTGGACACCTTCAAGGGCAAGGTGATGCACTCGGCGCAATGGGACCACGGCTATGACCTGCGCGGCAAACGCGTGGCGTCGCTGGGCACGGGTGGCTCGGCCATCCAGTACGTGCCCGAAATCGCGCCCAAGGTGGCGCAACTGCATGTGTTCCAGCGCACACCGGCCTGGGTGATCCCGCGCGACGAGCGCAGCTACTCCAGCCTGCGCAAGGCCCTGTTCAAGGCCCTGCCCTTCACGCAGACGCTCCACCGCTGGCGCTGCTACTGGACGAACGAGTCACGCCTGTGGCCCATCCTGAACCCGTGGATGGCCCGCATCGGCGAAGGTCTGCTCAAGAAGTTCATTGCCTACCAGGTGAAGGATCCCGCGTTGCGCGAGAAGCTCACGCCGGACTACACGCTGGGCTGCAAGCGCATCCTGATCTCCAACAAGTGGTATCCCACGTTCAACCGCAAGAACGTCGAGCTGGTCACGGATGCCATCCAGGAGATCACGCCCGACGGCATCGTCACCCGCGATGGCAAGGAGCGCAAGCTGGACTGCATCGTGCTGGGCACGGGCTTCGTCGTCGACCCGCGGATCTACATGAAGAACTTCGAGCTGCGCGGGTTGAACGGCCACACCGTGCAGGAAGACTGGAAGGTGAGCCCCACCAGCTACTACGGCATCACCACGGCGAACTACCCCAACATGTACCAGCTGGTAGGCCCCCACACCGGTCTGGGCCACAACTCGATCATCTTCATGATCGAGGCGCAGGTCGACTACATCATCCAGTGCATCGAGCTGGTCAAGCGCCGCCAGGCCGACTGGATCGACGTGAAGCCCGAGGCCATGCAGCGCTTTCTGGGCGAGATGACCCGCAGCCTGAAAGGCACGGTGTGGAGCTCGGGCTGCAAGAGCTGGTATCAGACCGCCGACGGCATCAACTTCGCCATCTGGCCGAAGTCGACCTGGCGCTACTGGCTCGAGACCCGCTCGGTGCGGGAGGCCGATTACGTGTTCGGGCGGTGCCAGGCGCACGCGGCCCATACCGGTGGCACCCCTGCCGGGCTGGCCGGACAGGCCATGGCCCGGATGGGTCAGCCGCGCTGACCGACCGGCCGATCACGGCGGACTCAGGCCGGGCGGCCTTCCACGCGGAAGACCGACACGAGGTCCGCCAGGCGGGCCGCCTGGTCCTTCATGCTGGCTGCCGCAGCGGCGGACTCCTCGACCAGCGCGGCATTCTGCTGCGTCATGCTGTCGAGGTCGCCGACCATGCGGTTGACCTGCGAAATGCCATCCGACTGGTCCTTGGTCGCCTCCGTGATCTCCGAGATGATGCGGTTGACCTGTTCCACCGCATTGACGATGGCACCCATTGACGTGCCAGCTTCCTCCACCAGGCGGGCGCCGGCCTCGACAGACTCCACCGAGGCCCCGATGAGGGACTTGATCTCCTTGGCCGCCTCCGCCGAACGCTGGGCCAGCAGACGCACCTCGCCCGCCACCACGGCAAAGCCGCGGCCCTGCTCACCGGCCCGGGCGGCCTCCACCGCAGCGTTCAGCGCCAGGATGTTGGTCTGGAAGGCGATGCCATCGATCACGCTGATGATGTCGACGATCTTCTGCGAGCGCTGGTTGATCTCGCCCATGGTGCTCACCACCTGGGACACCACCTCACCGCCCCGCTCGGCCGCACCCGCGGCCTGACGCGCCAGATCAGCCGCCGTGCCGGCCGATTCCGCGGTCTGCATCACGCCGGTGGCGATCTGCTCCATGGAGGATGCAGCACCCTGCAGGCTCGAGGCCGTCTGCTCCGTGCGGTTGGACAGGTCCATGCCGCCGGAAGCCACCTCGGAGCTCGCCACGCGGATCGAATCAGTGGAGTGCCTGACTTCCTGCACGATGCCACCCAGGGAAGTTCGCATTTCTTGCAAGGAGCGCAGCACCTCGGCCACCTCGTCCTCACCCTCGATGCGAGAGGTGCGCGTGAGGTCGCCATCGGCAATCGCCCGGGTCACCTTCACGACATGGGCCAGCGGCCGGGTGACCGACAGGGTGATGGCCCGTGCGACGAAGACACCCACCAGCACACACACCACGCCCAGCGCCACGATCGTGGTCTGGGCCGTGGCCACCTCGTCGTGCAGCGTCTGCTCGATGGCCTCCGCGCGGACCCGCTCCTGCTTGCCCAGTTCAGCAATGGCCTCGAGGTAACGCTCGACCAACGGCACCAGTTCCTTGTCGACAAAGGCGACCGCCTCGGCGTCGCCGGCCTTCAGCCGCCGGAGCGCTTCGTCACGTGCGGTGATGTACACCTTGCGGCGGGCAGCGATCTCCTGGAACGTGGCACGCTCCTGCTCCGAGGTTGCCGCGCTCTCCAGCGACTTCTGCAACTCGGTGATCTCGGCCGAGGTCTGCTTCATCAGGCCAGAGAAATGGGCCTGCACACCCTCATGGTTGCCCGACTTGGCAATGGCCAGCGTGCGGTTGGCGTTCAACATGGTGAGGCTGTGCCAGCGCGTGGCCTGGTCTGCGATGAGCCGGACCGCAGCCGCCTGCGATGCGTTGGCCCGCGTGTTCTGCAACTTGGTCCAGCCGAGCGCACAGATGCTCACGACCAGGGCGAGGACCACAGCAAAACCCAGACCCAGCCGGTGGCCCATTTTCAAGGTGTTCAGTGCTTTCATGAATGCCGCTTTCCGCCGGGTGCTCGGCCCCGGTTTTTCAGTTTCGGACACCGCAGCGCGACTCTTGATGGGGACAACCCCCTGCAACGTGACGGCCGTCACGCAAGCTCCCATCGACTCAGGGCCCAGCGAGGGCACGGCGGGAGGCGGCGGCCAGAATCAGCGCGAACAGCACGACCTGCGCCAAGGCCACCTTCAGGCTGTACGCCTGAGCCACCACACCGATGAGGGCAGGCCCGCCCATCATCCCGAGATAACCCATGGCCGACACCACCGCGATTCCGTGGGCCGGACTCACGCCGGGCACGCGGCCTGCGGCCACGAACAGCAAAGGAACGACATTGGCCAGCCCCAGCCCGACAAGGGCAAAGCCGATCAGGGCCCAGAACGCACCCGGTGCCCCCAACGCCACCCCCATGCCGCAGGCGGCCAGCAGCGCGCTGCCCCTCAGCAAGACACCTGCATCCAACCGGGCCCGGACCCAGTCGCCCCCGAAGCGGCCGGCGGCCATCGCCCCGGAGAAGCTGGCATAAGCCCACGCTGCCTGGCCCGGCGCGGCACCCTGCTCCTGACGCAGGTAGAGCACGCTCCAGTCGTACATCGCTCCCTCGCACAGCAGGCCAAGGGCGGCCAGCACGCCCATGAAGGCCAGAGCGCCCCCACCCACCGTGAAGCTCGCCGCCCCACCATCGCCTTCGCATCCTGACTGAACCTGGCTGGCGCCCCAGCAGCCCAGCAACAGGCACACGGCGCACGACAGCCACAGGTGGTGAAGGGGCGTCATGCCCGCCTGGAGGGCCAGGGCCCCGAAGCCGGCCCCGACCATGCCACCGGCGCTGAACATGCCGTGAAAGCCGCTCATGACGGGTCGCCGGCTTTGCCGCTCCAGGTCGGTGGCGGCCACGTTCATGGCCACATCGAAGGTGCTCGACACCAGCCCGAACGTGAAGACCATCGCCACCACCAGTGCGTAGGCATGCCCGATCAGGAGGAAGGCCAGCGTCATGGGGCTGATGACCGCAGCCACCCACAGCACCGTCCGCGGCCCCCATCGCCCGATGAGCCGGCCGGCCTGGGTCAGCCCCAGACAGGCCCCCACACCCATCGCCAGCATCGCCAGACCCAGCGCCTGTTCTCCCACGCCGTGGTGCACCTTCACCGTGGGCACGTGCACGCCCCAGGTGGCAAACAGGGCGCCGGCTGCAAGAAAGAGGGCCCGCACGCCGGCGGGAGAGTGGTGAAGTGCGCGCATCGGGGTGGGCAGGGCAAACGCCATACCTGCGAGGAGAGCCGCCTCACACCCTACACTGGATGCCGCACAGCCTCCTTCCTCGCGCAGACATGTCCTACCCTGCCCCGCCTCATGCGACCCCTGAAGGCCGTGGCCGGCTCGCCAGACAAAGGCATACCGGTGCACTGGTGATCCTGGCAGCCATGACCCTGAGCCCCCAGCTTGCACTGGCGCAGGACGCTGTCGCGCCCGAACTGCTTTGTGTGTTGCGCATGGCGGGCCACACCCAGCAGGTGCGCGCTCCCGCTGTGTCCGATCCGCACACCGTGCAAGGCGTGGCGGTGAAGGAGCGCTTCCGGTTCAGGGCAGTGCTGCAGCCGGCCTCACCCGATGCGCCGTCTCGCGCCGCAGTGACCGTCACCGACGTCGAGTCCGAACCGGATCCGGTGGTGCTCCAGCATGTCAGCTGGACCTTGCCGGCGGCGCGACCGACGGACGTCCTGACCGCCGGTGCCGCGTGGGCCCCCACGCTCAGCGGATGGCAACGGGTGTACTCCCCCTACCTCGGTCGTGAACTGACCTGGGGCTGTGCGCTGGTTGCGGCCGGTGCCGTTCCAAAGGGCGCCGACGACGCAGATGGCACCGTGCCACCGCTCACCATCGCACCGGCCGCCGTGGCGACCGCACAGCCCGCAGGGCCCGTGGTAAGGGTCGCCTGGGTGGGCGACATCATGCTGGCCGATGGCCCGGGCCGGCTCATCCGCCAGGGCGGCAACCCCTTCGCGCCCATGGCGGCCAGCCTGGCTCGAGCCGACCTGCGGGTCGGCAACCTGGAGTGCGTGGTTGCACGCGGCGGAAAGGCGCTCGCCAAGCCCTGGACGTTCCGGGCGCACCCGCGGGTTTTGCCGCTGCTGCAAAGACACGTCGATGTAGTGTCCCTGGCCAACAACCACTCTGGCGATTACGGCCCGGCCGCCTTCACCGAGATGCTGGACCGGCTGGATCGCGCCGGCCTGCCCTATGTGGGCGGCGGCCGGGACCGCCGGGATGCGCACCGGATCAGGGTGATCGAGCGCAAGGGCGTTCGGCTGGCCATCCTCGGCTTCAACGAGATGTTTCCCCGCCGCTTCGAAGCCGGCGATGCACACCCCGGCATCGCATGGAGTGACGATGAACAGGTGCTGCATGACATCCGCATGGCCCGCACCCAAGCGGACGTGGTGATCCCCTTCATGCACTGGGGACAGGAGGGCAACCTCCAGGCGCACGCCCGTCAACGGGCACTGGCTCGCCGCATGATCCAGGCGGGCGCAGACGCGGTGGTCGGAGCGCACCCGCACGTGGTGCAGGACACCGAGGTGATCGACGGCAAGCCGGTGATCTACAGCCTGGGCAACTTTGTCTTTGATGGCTTTTCCGACACGGCCAGCCGCACGGGGGCCGTCCTGTGGATGGACCTCACACGGCAGGGGGTGACGGCCTGGCACCTGGAGACCGTGCACCTCGACCAGCAAGGCACCCCCCACCCGGCTTCGCGGTCAGGAGCGCCGACCGTGTCAGGCCTCGCGCCACGGGTCCGGTAGCGCATCGCCCCGCACGGCTGCACGTCGCACCGCGCGGGCTTCCCGCTCGCTTTCGTCGCGCATGCGGATCAACGTGCGCTCGACGAAGTCGATGTGGGCCTCAGCCGCCGCCCGGGCACCGGCCGGATCGTGTGCTTCGATCGCGCGGAAGATCGCCAGATGCTGTTCCAGCAGCTCGCTCGACACCGTGCCGACCGCAAACAGATTGGCGATGTTGTCGTGCACGTGGGTGCGCATCATGGTGAACAGGCTGGCCAGCAGGTGGCTGAACATGGCGTTGTGCGCTGCATCGGCAATGGCCTGATGAAATGCAGCATCTGCCTTGGACAGCGCCCCGAGATCCTTGGCCTCGTGCGCCTGCTGCAGCGTGGTGACGACCCCGCGGAGTCGGGCCACATCGGCCTCGGTGGCGCGCTCGGCGGCATAGCGGGCCGTGCTGCCTTCCAGCATGCGCCGGAACTCGAGCACGTCGCGGCGCAGCTCCGGGTGGCTTGCCACCATGCTCTGCCATGGGCTGGAGAAGCTCGCCTCCAGCTTGTCCGAGACATAGGTGCCGCCGCCTTGCCGGCTCACCAGCAGGCCTCGTGCAGCCATCTTCTGGATGGCCTCACGCAGCGAGGGGCGCGAGACGCCCAGCCGCTCGGCCAAGGCGCGCTCGGGCGGCAAGGCATCGCCGGCCTTGAGGCTGCCCTCGAGGATCATCGATTCGAGCTGCTGGACGATGGCATCGGAAAGCCGGGGCACATTGACCCGCTTCAAGGACTGGGGAAGGGCGTCGTTCATGGTCTGACCAAAGTGCCAAGCCCCAACGATAGCAGGTCTGCCGCCAGCCCCGCGGCGCGTGTGACGCCGCGACACATCACAGCTGGCGGAACAGCGCGGCCACCACCACGCCTGCGGCGATGGCAGGCAGGGGCTTCTTGAGCGCCAGCATGACGACAGCGGTCGACAGCAGGGCGAGCCGGGCGCCACCATCCCCTCTCATCGCCATGGGCGCAAGCACCGCCACCAGCACCGAGCCCGACATGGCGGCAATGAAGCGCCTCGTGCGCTCGCCCAGCGGCACAAAGGACATGATGAAGACGCCGCCCCACCGGGTGGCCAGGGTCACGGCCGCCATGACGAGGACCACCGGGAAGGGGCCCCACGCAGCAAGGTCAATCGCCATGAGGTGCCTCCTTCCACGCAGCGCCCAGCAGGCCCCCGGCCAGCGCACCCACCACCACATGGCTGTTCTCTGGCAGGTGGCGGTAGGCAGCCAGCGACGCACAGGCCGCCACCCCCCAGATGGCGAAGGTGCGCCCGTTCTTCTCGCCCCCCACCGCCATCGCCAGCATGAAGCAGCCCATCACCATGTCGAGCCCCCACCGGCGGGCGTCGGCAATCAGGTCGCCCACTTGCGTGCCCAACCACGTGCCCAGCACCCAGAACACCCACAGCGCGGCGCCGCCACCGAGCAGCATGCCCAGGCCCGGCTGTCCGCGGGCCAGCGCCTGCATCGACAGGGCCCAGTTGGCGTCTGACGCCAGCGTCATCAGCCCGTAGCGGCGACCTGGTGGCAGGTCGCGAAGCCAGGGATAGAGCGACGCCCCCATCAGAAGGTGCCGTGCATTGATGGCAAACACCGTCAGGGCCATGGCCAACATCGGCATCGCGGGCCCCCACAGATCCAGCACCGCAAACTGGGCCGTGCCCGCAAAGACCAGGGCGCTCATGCAGACCACGGAGAGGGCATCCAGACCGCGCTGGGTGGCGGCCAGACCAAAGGCGGCACCGAAGACCATCACGAACAAGGCCATGGGCACCATCTGCCGAAAGCCGGTCCACACCAGATGACGGTTCAGCTCACTTTGAGAGAGGGTAGCAGGATCGGTCGAAGTCATGAGGGCATCGGCACAAGGGCAGGTGAGGATCTTCGTGCTTAGGCCTCACACTGTGATGAATTCGGGGCCTTCCGAAAAGCGCAAAATTCACATCGCTTGCATTCGATCATCGAATAGAAAGGAGCGGGCAATGCTGCAGAACCTCCAGATCGACTGGCTGAAGTGCTTTGTCGCCGTGGTGGACACGGGCTCGCTGTCGAGCGCCACCGGAGAGGTGCACCGGTCGCAGTCGGCCATCAGCATGCAACTCAAGAAGCTGGAGGAAGCCGTGGGCCGTCGGTTGCTCGACCGGGGGCCACGCAAGCTGCTGCTGACTCAGGATGGCCAGATGCTGCTGGGGTACGCGCGACGCATCCTGGATCTGCAGGCCGAGGCCTTGAGCGCCTTGCATGGCGACGAGCTGACGGGTCGTGTGCGATTGGGCGTGCCGGATGACTATGCCACCCGCTACCTCACGCCGGTGCTCAAGCGCTTTGCGCCGAAGCACAGCGGGGTCGAGATCGAACTCAACTGCGAACAGTCGCCCGCCCTCATCCCGCGTGTGGCTCGGGGTGAACTCGATCTGGCGCTCGTCTCGCGCGACCACGCGCGGCGCGGGACCCTGCTGTTTCATGAGCCCATGGTCTGGGTGGGCTCGCCTCAGTTCGAGCTCTGGCGACGCGATCCGCTGCCGATCGCGGTGTACGAAGAGGCCAGCCTGGCCCGACGCGGGGCCATTCAGTCCCTGGCGCAACAGGGGCGGCGCTACAAGGTTGTCTACAACAGCTCGAGCCTGGCAGGCCAGATTGCCGCGGTGGACAGCGGGCTGGCCGTGGCCGCGCTGACGCAGTGCAGTGCCCCGCCTCACCTGCAGGTCCTCGGGGCCGCGCACGGGCTGGGCCCGCTGGCCCCCATGGAGGTGGCGGTCTATCGGAGCCGCGAATCGCGCGGCAACAAGGCCGTGGACACCCTTCACGGCCTGCTGATCCGGACGCTGAGGCAGTCGACCTGATCGGGTCTACAGGCTACAAATTGGTCTGACCAATCATCATTTTATCTATCGCCAGGGTTAACCCTGAATTCGGGGCGTTGACGCCCCTTTTGCGCCTCTTCTACAGTCACGCCCTGTCGACGCTAAAATTGGTTTGACCAATTTACAGGCTTTCTGGCCTGGGTCTCCGAGCGTCGGGCTTCACCCCACAGAGCGCATGACTGCCCCGTCCGACGTCTACTTCTTCGCCACCTGCCTGGTGGACCTCTTCCTGCCCGACGCGGGCCTGGACGCCATCACCCTGCTCGAACGAGAAGGGGTGCGCGTGCACGTGCCTCAGGGGCAGAGCTGCTGCGGCCAGCCGGCCTACACCAGCGGCCAACGCGAGGAGGCCATGACAGTCGCCCGCGCCCAGCTCGGGCTGTTCCCGCAGACGGACTGGCCCATCGTCGTGCCCTCGGGTTCGTGCGCCGGGATGATGAAACACCACTGGCCGCAGCTGTTTGCGGGCACGCCCGATGAGGGCCGCGCCACGGCCATCGCCGCGCGCGTGGTCGAGCTCACGGACTTTCTGCTGAACACGCTGGACCTCACCCACCGGCCGAGCTGGCCGCAACACGGCGAGCCCACGCGCGTGGCCGTGCACACCTCGTGCTCGGCCCGGCGCGAGATGGGCACCCACCAGCACGGCTGGGCCCTCGTCGACGCGCTGCCCGGCGTCGAACGCGTGGTGCACGACCACGAATCGGAATGCTGCGGCTTCGGCGGCACGTTCTCCATCCGCCACCCCGACATCTCTGGCGCCATGGTGGCCGACAAGGCTGCAGCGCTGCACGGCACGGGCGCCGCCACCTTCATCACGGCCGATGGCGGCTGCCTGCTCAACATCAACGGCAAGCTGGCCAAGTCAGAGTGCGGCAGCTTCTGTGGTCAGCACATGGCCACCTTCCTGCTGAAGCGCCTGGAAGGCGCCAAGGAGGTCAAGGCATGAGCCACACGCACGCTGACGACGCCACGCCGCGTGGCCGCATCCTCGCCCGGCTGCGCGGTGCCCTGGCCGATGCGCCCGCCGCGCACACCCCTCCGGCGGCCACGGCCGTGACTAGCCACTACGCCGGCAACACGCCGAACTGGCCCCTGACCGAACGCCTGACCCGACTCGTGAACATGATGCAGTCGGTGCAGACCGAAGTGCACCTCGTGCGCGAAAGCGACTGGCCGGCCCGCCTGGCCTGGGTGGTGGGCGACAAGGGCGTGCGCCAGATCCTGCTGGCACCGCAGACCACCCACGGCGATCGTGCCGCCCGGGCTCTGCAGCAAGCCGGCGGCTCCGCCCGCATCCGCGCCTTCGACCGCGACATCGAGCACTGGAAGGCCGAGCTCTTCACCGACATCGACGCCGGCTTCACCACCGTGCGCTCGGCCATCGCGGCCACCGGCAGCCTCATCCTCTGGCCCGATGCCGACGAGCCCCGCACCGTGAGCCTCGTGCCGCCGCTGCACATCGCCCTGCTGGACGGCCGCAAAGTGCACACCCACTTTCATGAGGCCATGACGGCCGAAGGCTGGGCCGCCGTCGGCATGCCGACAAACGCCCTGCTCGTGTCCGGCCCCTCCAAGACGTCCGACATCCAGCAGACCCTGGCCTATGGTGCCCACGGCCCCCGCGCCCTGGTGCTGCTGCTCATCGTGCCCGACGAGGTCGACCTGACCGCCCTGGCCACCGCCACCGGAGCCTGCGCATGAAGCCGATCGTTCACAAACTCGAGTTCATGCCCTCGCGCGAGTTCAAGGCCCGCGCGCACGAGGCCCTGGGCAACACCGGCCAGCGTCGCAGCTTCCGCGGTGCCATGGACTTTCTGCAGGCCAAGCGCGCCGCGCAGTTCCCCGACGCTGCCGAGCTCGAGGCCCTGCGCACGCTGGGCGAAGGCATCCGCCAGCGCTGCCTGAGCAAGCTGCCCGAGCTGCTGGAAACACTCGAAGCCCGCCTGACCGCCAATGGCGTGCACGTGCACTGGGCGGAAACGCCCGAGCAGGCCAACGCCCTCATCCGTGGGCTGGTCGTGGCTGCGGGCGGCGACCTCGTGCTCAAGGGCAAGTCGATGGTGAGCGAGGAGATCGAGCTCAACCACCACCTCGCCGAACACGACATCACCGCGATCGAATCGGACATGGGCGAGTACATCGTCCAACTGGCTGGCGAAAAGCCCAGCCACATCGTCATGCCTGCCGTCCACAAGACGCGCGCGCAGATCGCCCGGCTCTTCCACGAGAAGGTGCCGGGCGCTCCTCTTACGGAGGACGTCGACGCCCTCATCCGCATCGGCCGCCACGCCATCCGTGACCTCTACCCCCAGGCCAAGGTCGGCCTGTCGGGTGTCAACTTCGCCGTGGCCGAAACCGGCACGCTGTGCCTGGTCGAGAACGAGGGCAACGGCCGCATGTGCACCACGGTGCCCGACGTGCACATCGCCATCACCGGCATCGAGAAGGTCGTCGAATTCCTGAGCGATGTACCGCCGCTCTACAGCCTGCTGACGCGCTCGGCCACCGGCCAGCCCGTCACCACGTACTTCAACATGATCAGCGGCCCCCGCCGCGACGGCGAGCGCGATGGCCCGAAGCAGGTGCACCTCGTGCTGCTGGACAACGGCCGCAGCCAGGCCTTTGCCGACGAGCAGCTGCGCGCCACCCTGCAGTGCATCCGCTGCGGTGCCTGCATGAACCACTGCCCGGTGTACGCCCGCGTCGGCGGCCATGCCTATGGCACGACCTACCCGGGCCCCATCGGCGCCATCATCTCGCCGCACCTGCTGGGCCTGCAGAACACCAAGGACCTGCCCACCGCGTCAAGCCTGTGCGGCGCCTGCGGCGAGGTCTGCCCCGTCCGCATCCCGATCCCCGATCTGCTGCTGCGCCTGCGCGAAGAGGCCGTGCGCGCGCCGGATCAATCGGTGAGCCACCCGCTCAAGGGCCAGGGCGCTGCGCACGACCCGCACCTGGCAGGCGTCTGGCGTCTGTGGGCCTGGCTGCACGCCAACCCGCTGCGCTACCGCGCCTACACCTGGCTGGCCACCCGCCTGCGCGGCCTGATGCCCCGCAAGCAACTGGGCTGGACCCTGCACCGCATCGCCCTGAAGCCTGCCCCGAAGACGCTGCAAGAGCGTCTTGCCGAACGCCAACGATGATGACCCCGCAACACCAGGCCTTTCTGGCCGACCTGTCCCGCCACCTGCCGGCCGAGCGCCTGCTGACCGACCCGCTGCGCACGCTGGCCTATGGCACGGACGCGAGCTTCTACCGCCTCGTGCCGCAGATCGTCGTGCTGGCGCGCAACGAAGCCGAAGTCGCCACGCTGCTGCGCCTGGCGCACCACCACCAGGTGGCCCTCACGCTGCGCGCAGCCGGCACCAGCCTGTCGGGCCAGGCGGTCAGTGACTCGGTGCTGGTGCTCGTCAACGAGGGGTGGACGCAGCAGGACGTGCTGGACGAAGGCGCCCGCATCCGCCTGCAGCCCGGCGTGATTGGCCAGCATGCCAACGACACGCTGCGTCCCTATGGCCGCAAGATCGGCCCGGACCCGGCCTCGATCGCCACCGCCCGCATCGGCGGCATGGCCGCCAACAACAGCTCGGGCATGTGCTGCGGCACCCGGCAGAACAGCTACCACACGCTGCACGCGCTGCGCGTGATGCTGGCCGATGGCACCGTGCTGGACACCAGCGATCCGGCCAACGTGGCGGCCTTCCGCATCAGCCACGCCGAGTTGCTGACGGAGTTGAGCTGGCTGGCCACGCAGGCCCGCGAGAACACCGCGCTGCACGCCAAGATCCGCCACAAGTACCGCCTGAAGAACACCACCGGCTACGGCCTGAACGCGCTCATCGACTTCGATGACCCGGTGGACATCCTCACGCACCTGATGATCGGCTCGGAAGGCACGCTCGGTTTCATCGCCAGCATCACCTACGACACCGTGCCCGATCTGGCCCACAAGGCTTCGACCCTCGTGCTGTTCGACGAGCTGGACGTGTGCTGCCGCGCCGTCACGGCGCTGAAGGAGCAGGGCCGCGTCGCCGCCGTGGAACTGGTCGACCGCCGCAGCATCGCCGCCGTGCAGGGCAAGGCTGGCATGCCGGCCTTCATGTACGGCAACCTGCCTTCGGATGCCGCCGCCCTGCTGATCGAGGTGCACGCTGGCGACGCGCAAGCCCTGCAGGCCCACATCTCGGCCGTCGACACGCTGCTGCACACCTTCTCGCCCGCCGCGCTCAGCGGCTTCTCCACCGACCCCAAGGTGTGCGACACCTACTGGGCGCTGCGCAAGGGCCTGTTCCCCGCGGTCGGTGCCGTGCGCCCCGTGGGCAGCACCTGCGTGATCGAGGACGTCGCCTTCCCCGTGGAGCGGCTGGCCGAAGGCGTGCGCGGCCTGACCGCCCTGTTCGACCGCTTCCACTACGACGAGGCCCTGGTGTTCGGTCACGCGCTCGAAGGCAACCTGCACTTCGTGTTCGCGCCGGCCTTCGACAGCGACAGCGAAGTACGCCGATACAGCGACTTCATGGACGCCGTCAGTCAGCTGGTGGCCGTCGACTTCGGCGGCTCGCTCAAGGCCGAGCACGGCACGGGCCGCAATGTGGCGCCGTATGTGAAGCTGGAATGGGGCGAGGACGGTTATGCGCTGATGCGGTCCATCAAGCGCCTGTTCGACCCGGCAGGCCTGCTGAACCCCGATGTCATCATCAGCGACCGGGACGACGTGCACCTGGCGGATCTCAAGCGCCTGCCCGCTGCCGACCCCATTGTCGACACCTGCATCGAATGCGGCTTCTGCGAGCCCGCCTGCCCGTCCAACGGCCTGTCGCTCACACCCCGCCAGCGCATCGTGCTGTGGCGCCGCATCCAGCAACTGCGCCGTGACGGCAGCGACCCCTCGCTGCTGGCCGAACTCGAAGCCGAGTACGGCTGGGCCGGCGTCGACACGTGCGCCGCCACCGGCATGTGCGCCACCCGTTGCCCGGTCGGCATCAACACCGGCGCACTGATGAAGCAGCTCAAGGGCCCGAGCGCCCATGCCGTCACGGCCAGCCGCATCGAGCGCAACCTCGGCACGGTGGTGGGCACCGCCCGCATGGGCCTGGGCGCCCTGCAACTGGCCCGCAGCATGGTGGGCGAGCGCGCCACACACAAGCTCAACACCCTGGCTCACAAGGTGATCCCGGTGTTGCCCGTTGCTCCGGCCGCCACCCCGGGCCCGGCCGCACCGCTGCCCCCCGCCCCCACGCCGGCCGCCACCGAAGACAGCCAGGTGGTCTACTACGCCAGCTGCGTGAACCGCTGCTTCGCCGAAAGCCCGCAAGGCGGCGACAACCTCGCCACCCGCACCTTCAGCCTGTTTGCCAAGGCGGGCCTCACACCGGTCTACCCGCCCAACCCGGCCACGCTGTGCTGCGGTCAACCGTTCGAGTCGGCCAACGCCACCGAAGCAGCGCAAAGCGCCCTCGCCCGCACCAACGCCGCGCTGCTCGCCGCCAGCCAGCAAGGCCGACTGCCGGTCTACCTCGACAACGCGCCCTGCTCGCTGCGCCTCATCGAAGCGCAACGTGCGGGCCAGCTCGACGCCCGGCTGCAGCTGTTCGACGCCACCCGCTTCCTGGCCGAACGCGTGCTGCCCCGCTTGGCCGTCGTGCGCCAGCTTGACCACCTCGCGGTGCACGTGCCCTGCGCCACCAGCAAGGCCGGCCAGCGCGACGCGCTGCTGCGCGTGGCCCGCGCCTGCGCCCGGCAGGTCACCGTGCCCGACATTGCCTGCTGTGGCTTTGCCGGCAGCAAGGGCTTCACGCTGCCCGAGCTGAACGCCAACGGCCTGCGCCACCTGCGCGCCGCCCTGCCCGATGCCTGCGAGCACGGTGTCTCCACCAGTCGCACCTGCCAGATCGGCCTGAGCACGCACAGCGGTCGCCCCTACGCCGGCCTCGAAGCCCTGCTCGATGACTGCACGGCGGCCCGCCCCGGTGCGGCCTTCCATTCCCCGCATCCCCATTCTTCCACCGCGACACCGAGGAGACACATGACAGAACACGCGACCACCTCTGCTCCGCTGACCCAAGACTGAGCCCGGCGCCCTCCGCGCCGCACCCCTTCCCTTCAACCTGAGCGCCAGGGCTGGCCACAAGCCCGCCTGCGCGCGAAAGCGCTTTCCATGACCACCTGGATCCAGAACTACGCCCCCTTGGGCAGCCTGGGCCTGTCGGCCGCCGTCGCCGTCCTGCCCGTGGTGTTCTTCTTTGTCGCCCTCGCGGTGTTCCGCCTCAAGGGCCACGTGGCCGGCACCATCACGGTCGCCATCAGCCTGGCCGTGGCCATCCTCGGCTATGGCATGCCGGCCGACATGGCCTTCGCCGCCGCGGGCTACGGCTTCCTCTACGGCCTGTGGCCCATCGCGTGGATCATCATCACCGCGGTATTCCTCTACAAGATCACCGTCAAGACCGGCCAGTTCGACGTCATCCGCGCGTCGGTGCTGTCCATCACCGATGACCAGCGCCTGCAGATGCTGCTTGTGGGCTTCGCCTTCGGTGCCTTCCTGGAGGGCGCAGCCGGCTTTGGCGCCCCGGTGGCCATCACCGCCGCGCTGCTGGTGGGCCTCGGCTTCAACCCGCTGTATGCCGCCGGCCTGTGCCTGATCGCCAACACCGCCCCGGTGGCCTTCGGCGCCATGGGCATCCCCATCCTCGTGGCCGGCAAGGTCACCGGCATCGACCCGTTTGCCATCGGTCAGATGACCGGCCGCCAGCTCCCGCTGCTGTCGGTGTTCGTGCCGTTCTGGCTGGTGTTCATGATGAACGGCTTCAAGGGCATCCGTGACACGTGGCCGGCCATCCTGGTCGCTGGTGGCTCGTTCGCCGTCACCCAGTTCATCACCGCCAACTACGTCGGCCCCGAGCTGCCGGACATCACCTCGGCCCTCGTGAGCCTCATCTGCCTGACGCTGTTCCTGAAGGTCTGGCAGCCGCGCGAGAGCTTCCGCTTCGCAACCGCGGGTGACGGCGTCGGCGCCTCGGCCGTGGGTGGCGCGGTGCTCCAAGGTGGCCCCGCACGCGGCCGCGCCTCGGGCTACACCGCCGGCCAGATCCTCAAGGCCTGGTCGCCCTTCATCATCCTCACGGTCATCGTCACCCTCTGGTCGATCAAGCCCTTCAAGGCCCTGTTCGACAAGACCGGCCCGCTGGCCAGCTGGGTGTTCAAGTTCGAAGTGCCGCACCTGCACAACCTGGTGATCAAGTCGGCCCCCATCGTGGCCGAAGCCAAGCCCTACGAAGCCATCTACAAGCTCGACCTGTTCTCGGCCACCGGCACCGCGATCCTGATCGCTGCGCTGTTGACCGCAGTCGTCCTGCGCTTCAAGCCGCGTGACTGCGTCGAGACCTTTGTCGAGGTGCTCAATGAACTGAAGCGCCCCATCCTGTCGATCGGCATGGTGCTGGCCTTCGCGTTCGTGGCCAACTACTCGGGCCTGTCCAGCACGCTGGCCCTGGTGCTGGCCGGCACCGGCGCGGCCTTCCCGTTCTTCTCGCCCTTCCTGGGCTGGCTGGGCGTGTTCCTGACCGGCTCCGACACCTCGTCGAACGCGCTGTTCTGTTCGCTGCAGGCCACCACGGCCCACCAGGTCGGCGTGTCCGACACACTCCTGGTGGCGGCCAACACCACCGGCGGCGTGACGGGCAAGATGATCTCGCCACAGTCGATCGCCGTCGCGTGTGCCGCTGTGGGCCTGGTCGGCAAGGAATCGGACCTGTTCCGCTTCACCCTGAAGCACAGCCTGTTCTTCGCCTTCCTGGTGGGCCTGATCACCATGGCGCAGGCCTACTGGCTGACCTGGATGATTCCCTGACGCCTCGTAGATCGACACCGTCCAAGGGCTGCCATCGGCAGCCCTTTTTCATGGCGTCACAACGCGCGCAGCCCGCCAGGGTCCACGGCACGGCTTAACCACACCTTAAGCCTCAGCAGACCCGAAGGACGTTGCCTTGCGCGGCGTCTGCGCTGCCTAGACTGGCCCGGGTTCACACTCCCGCCGGTCTTCATGCAAGCTCCTTCTCCCACACGCTGGCCCGTGGCCATCGTCGTCGTCCACTGGCTGACCCTGGCCCTGTGGATCGTGGCTGTCGGCGCCGTTCTCGCTCGCGAAGGCCTCGACGATCCCGCGTTGCGCCGCACGCTGATGCTCGCGCACCGCACGGCCGGTGTGCTCGTGCTGCTGGCCACCGCGCTCCGTGCGGCCGTGCGTCTGCGTGCCGCCCGGCCCGCGCACAATCTGCCCGCCCTCACTGCCCGCCTGGCGGCTGCGGGGCATGCCGTCCTGTACCTCGCGCTCCTTGCGGTGCCGCTCACCGGGGCGCTGCTCAGCGCCCTGCACGACGGCGCTGTCCGCCTGCTCGGCCTCACGCTGCCATCGCCCTTCGCGCGCGACCGTGACCTCGCCGAGCTGCTCGAACCTGTACACACCACCGCCGCATGGGCCATGGTGGCCCTCGTCGTCGCGCACGCCGCCACCGCCCTGTGGCACCACTTCGTCCGGCGCGATCAGGTGCTCCGGTCCATGACCCTGCCCGGGGCGCCCCCCCGCCCCCACTAACCCACCGAGGAGGACCATCCCATGTCGACCCATCTGAAGCGATGGCTGTGGCGGCTCAGTGCCGCCGTCACCGTGTTGTCTGTCGCAGCACCTGCTTGGGCCGTGCCCAGCTTTGCCCGCCAGACCGGACAGGACTGCGTGGCCTGCCACATTGGCGGCTACGGCCCGCAGCTCACGCCCTACGGCATCCGCTTCAAGCTCGGCGGCTACACCGACTCCGATGGCAAGGGTGGCAAGGTGCCGCTGTCGGGCATGGTCGTCGCCAGCTACAACCAGTTCAAGAACGACGACGGCAAGGACACGAGCAAGACCCGGATGTCCGAGGCCTCCATCTTCCTGGCAGGCCGCCTCACCGACCAGATCGGCGCCTTCGTCCAGGCCACGCACGATGGCATCGAGCGGCACTCGGCCATCGACCAGGCCGACATCCGCTACGCCACGCCCCTGACCCTGTACGGCAAGGACGCCATCCTCGGCGTTTCCGTGAACAACAACCCCACCGTGCAGGACCCGTTCAACACCTTGCCCGTCTGGAGCTTCCCGTACACCAGCTCGCCCTACGGCAACGCCATGGGCGCCGAATTCCAGGGCCTGGGCGGCGTCGAACAACGCGTGATGGGCACAAGCGCCTACGCCTTCGTCGACAACCGCTGGTATGGCGAGCTGGGTCTCTACAACACCATCTCGCCCGGCGTGCAATCCAGGCTGGGCCTGGGACACGCTGATGGCCAGGAACTCGGCCGTCTGCGCAACGCGCCCTACTGGCGCCTGGGCTACATGCGAGACCTGCGCACGCAGGCCTTCTCCGTGGGTCTGTTCGGCTTCGATGGCACGCTCAAGGACCGCAGCTCGGGCGACCGCCTGGCGCGCTTCAAGGATCTGGGCGTGGACGCCAGCTACCAATTCCTCGGCACACGCGAGCACGTGGCCACCGTCAACACCAGCTACATCCGCGAGCGCAGCACCGATGCCGAAGGCGCGCGCAACACCCAGCGTGACTGGCGCCTGAGCACCTCGTACCACTTCCAGAACACCTACGGTGGCACCATCGGCTACTTCCGCGGCACCAGTGCGAATGGCGAGGCTGGCAACCGCGGCATGCTCTACCAGCTCGACTGGACCCCGTGGGGCAAGGAGTCGTCGTGGATGTCGCCATGGGCCAACCTGCGCGTGGGTCTGCAGTACGTGGCCTACCGCCGTTACGTTCAAGGCACGACGGACGAGGCCACGGGCGAGACCTCGTATGCGCCGGTCGGCCGGCCACGTGACAAGAACACCGTGAGTGTGTTCGCATGGACCTCGTTCTGACACCGCGAGGCCGCATGCAGCCACACCGATCTGCCCTCATCCTGCTGGCTCTGAACGCGGGCATCGCCCTGGCCCACGCGGCACCGGGCGACGCCGGCCGCGGTGCCGGCGTGTTCGACAGCCAGTGCGCCGAATGCCACAGCCTCAAGGAAGGCAAGAACAAGAAGGGCCCTAGCCTGTTCGCCTCCTTCGGCCGCAAGGCAGGCACCGTCGCCGACTTCGTCTACTCCGAGCCCATGAAGCAGAGTGGCATCGTCTGGACCGCCGACCGCCTGGCGGCCTACCTGGCGTCTCCGAAGACCGTCGTCCCCGGCGGCAAGATGAAGCTCGACGAGCCCATCAACCAGCAGGACATCGCCGACGTGATCGCCTTCCTGGCGATACCGCGCGCCCATTGACCCCGGCCCTGCCACGTCGCCCCCTGGCGGATTCAACCAGGCCGGCCTCAGGAAAACCCTGAGCAAGGGAAACTTGCCCGCGGCATGAGCGGGTTTTCCCTTGGTTTTACGCGCCCGCGCCCTGCTCGATGGCGCCGCGTGCTCTCCGGCGCTGCCAGCGGCCGTGTCACTGCTTCAGGCTGGAGCAGTGTGCAACGTACAAGGTGGCACAGTTTCTTGGGTAAACCCTGCGCCCGGCGCTCGCCAAAGCCGCTTCAATTCCCTCCACTGTGTCAGCCATGCGCGTTTGACCAGCAAAACGAACTGGCACGGGCCTTGCCCTCAGCACACCTCGTCCTTCCCCCCAACACTGAGGAGACTCGAATGAAGTTGAAGACCCTTTCCCTGTTGATGGCCGCCGGCCTGGCCTCGTTTGCCGGCCACACCGCGGTCACCGACGCCATGCTGGCCAACGACGCCAAGACCACCGGCGACGTGCTCTCCTGGGGCATCGGCACCGAAGGTCAACGCTTCTCGCCGCTCAAGACCATCAACACCAAGAACGTGGGCAAGCTGGTCCCGGCCTGGTCGTTCTCGTTCGGTGGTGAAAAGCAGCGCGGTCAGGAATCGCAACCGCTGGTCCACAACGGCAAGATGTTCGTGACCGGTTCGTACTCGCGCATCTACGCGCTGGACGTCAAGACCGGCAAGAAGCTGTGGAAGTACGAGCACCGTCTGCCTGAAGGCATCATGCCCTGCTGCGACGTGATCAACCGCGGCGCCGCCCTGTACGACAACCTGGTGATCTTCGCGACCCTGGACGCCCAGCTGGTTGCCCTGAACCAGGAAACCGGTGAAGTCGTCTGGAAGGAAAAGATCGACGACTACGCCGCCGGCTACTCGGCCTCGGCCGCGCCGCTGATCGCCGAAGGCCTGCTGCTGACCGGCGTGTCCGGTGGTGAATTCGGTATCGTGGGTCGTGTGGAAGCCCGCAACCCCAAGACCGGTGACCTGGTCTGGGTGCGTCCGACGGTGGAAGGCCACATGGGCTACACCTACGACAAGGACGGCAACAAGAAGGAAAACGGCATCTCGGGCACCCGCAACGCCACCTGGACCGGTGACCTGTGGAAGACCGGCGGCGCAGCCACCTGGCTGGGCGGCACCTATGACGCCAAGACGGGTCTGGCCTACTTCGGCACCGGCAACCCGGCTCCGTGGAACAGCCACACCCGCAAGGGCGACAACCTGTTCTCGTCGGCCACCGTCGCCATCGACGTGAAGACCGGCCAGATCAAGTGGCACTACCAGACCACCCCGCACGACGGCTGGGACTTCGACGGTGTGAACGAGTTCGTCACCTTCGACCTGAACGGCAAGCGCATGGGCGCCAAGGCCGACCGCAACGGCTTCTTCTACGTGCTGGACGCCACCAACGGCAAGCTGGAAAACGCCTTCCCGTTCGTCAAGAAGATCACCTGGGCCAAGGGCATCGACCTGAAGACCGGCCGTCCGATCGAGAACCCGGAAAGCCGTCCGGGTGACCCGGCTGCCGGCGACGGCAAGAAGGGCAAGACCGTGTTCAGCGCCCCGTCCTTCCTGGGCGGCAAGAACCAGATGCCGATGGCCTACAGCCCGAACACCGGCCTGTTCTACGTGCCGGCCAACGAATGGGGCATGGACATCTGGAACGAGCCGATCGGCTACAAGAAGGGTGCTGCGTTCCTGGGCGCCGGCTTCACCATCAAGACCGTGTTCGACGACTACATCGGCGCCATGCGTGCCGTGGACCCGAAGACGGGCAAGATCGTCTGGGAAGTCAAGAACAACGCCCCGCTGTGGGGTGGTGTGCTGACGACCGCTGGCGACCTGGTGTTCTGGGGCACGCCGGAAGGCTACCTGCAGGCCGCCGACGCCAAGACCGGCAAGATCCTGTGGAAGTTCCAGACGGGTTCTGGCGTGGTTGCACCTCCCGTGACCTGGGAAGACAAGGGCGAGCAGTACGTCGCCGTGGTCTCGGGTTGGGGCGGCGCCGTGCCTCTGTGGGGCGGCGAAGTGGCCAAGAAGGTCAACTTCCTGGAGCAAGGCGGCTCGGTCTGGGTCTTCAAGCTCGTGAAGTGATCTGGTTCCATCCAGAGCCCTGAGACCCAGGGCTCCTTCCAGAGGCCTCGGCGTTCCTCCACCGCCGGGGCCTTTTTTTCGTCTGTGCAGGGCGCATGACCCGCACCCGGCCGCTGCGAAAAAAAAGCGCACACCCTCTCGCGGGAATCGAGCAGCGCCCACGATCTGATTGCCGGCAGCTTTTATCTCGTACGCGATGACATCAGGCACAGCGCAGACTTCAAATTGAACCCGGTGACCTGCAAGGCATCCGACGTGCTTTTGCACGGCAATGGCCACCAATATGCCAAAAGCCATTTTCTGGCCTCGCTGTCACTTGCAAAAAGGCATCCCGACAGGCCTGTGTTACCAACGTCTGTCGGTTTCTGGAAGCCCTCGAGCAGGACCTGTCCGAGGTGTGGGATCACCCGCTTCCGGTGGTGGCGGCCTGCCTGACGAAGTACGACACTGACGATCTGGTGTTCGCCAACCTGCCCGACATCGAACTGCCAACCCGGAGAATGTCGCTGTGCCCCCGGGGACACCGGTGAGGTCCCCCGATCGACGGTGCAGCAGACGCCAGAGACGGTGTCGTGCCGACTGTCGTGCTGGACTGTCGTGCTGGTGTCGCCTGCTGTCGTGCCCGTGTCGTGGCACCCACCTGTCACTTGAGCCAAGCTATGGGACGTGACAACAAGGACTCCTGATGAACGTTCAAAAACTGCGTCTGCAACGAGGTTGGTCCCAGCAGCAGCTTGCCGACCTGAGTGGCCTCAGCACCCGCACCATCCAGCGCATCGAAAATGGCCAACCGGCAAGCGCCGAGTCCTTGAAATCACTGGCGTCGGTCTTCGAGATCGACTTTTCATCTCTCTCCAGTGAGCAAGACATGGCCGTCCCCCCCACCGCCTCCAGGCTTGACGAACAACTGGCGCTTGCCAAGGTGCGCAAACTGCGTGCTTTTTACATCCACCTGTTGAGGTACGTCGTGGCCATCGCCGTCCTGGCCGTCATCAACCTCGCGACGCATCCCACCAGGCTGTGGTTCATCTGGCCCGCCATGGGCTGGGGTATCGCAATCCTCTTCCGTGCGGCGGCCACCTTCGAATTCCTCCCCTTCTTCGGCGCGGAATGGGAGCGAAAACAGGTGGAAAAGCACCTGGGTCGGCCGCTTTGATTCAAGGCCGCTGCCCCGAATATTCTGCAAGGGCGTCTCATTGAAAAAGGACGAGATGCGACGCACCATGCGGGTCCATCTCAATTCGTCCGACCACATATGCCGGCATTTCCAAAAGCAGCCGAACATGAACAATCCATCTGAAGTGGTTTTCCGTGTCGCGGTCGGTGTGGTCGTGGTCACGTGGTTTGCCGTACGCGGCCATTTTCAGAAAAAGGTCGGCAGCAGCAAAAAGATCTCGTCTCACCACGGACGGCGCGAAAAGCGCTCCTACATGCTGGTGAGCGTGTCCTTTCTGCCCATCCTTCTTTATGTATTCACGTCCCCGTTCAGCTTCGCACACATCGCCATTCCAAGCTGGCTGCGCTGGGCAGGCCTGATCTCGGGGTTGTCGGCGAGCGGCCTGTTCGCGTGGACCCATTTCGCACTGGGCAGGAACTGGTCGGGCCTGCTGGAGATCGCCAAGGACCATGAGCTGGTGACGGGCGGACCCTACCGGTTTGTGCGCCACCCGATGTACTCGGCTTTTTTTCTGATGGGGATCGGCGTCCTGCTGCTGTCCTCGAACTGGCTGGTCGGTGGCCTCAACCTGGCCGCCGTGACCGCCATGTACCTTGTCCGGGTCGCCGACGAAGAAGCGATGATGCTGGGTCACTTCGGTCAGAGCTACCAGACCTACATGGACCACACCGGCCGGGTGTTCCCCCGGTTGAGGACCTGACTGGAGAGTCAGGTCGAAGGAAGTCACATACGGCGGCATCGTGGTCACCGCGGGCGGCCAGAAGCCTCCGGGACGGAACACGAGGTCTCTGCGCCGCGCTTCCAACGCATCACCGCTTCTCGAAGCGTTCGTTACCCGCCATTAGCATCCATCCCGTCGGCCGCTGCCTACACTGACTGTCCCGCAACCTTTTCGCTGTCCAGCCTCATGAAACTTCCGACTGCCGCCGCCATCGCGCTCGCCCTCTCCAGTGGTTTCGCCCACGCGGCCGAAGTGCCCGACAGCCTGATCGAGAAGACGCTCGGCATCACCGGGGTCAAGCACGAGAAGGTCACACAGACGAAGTACGGCATGACCTACTCGGATGTCTCGTACAAGACGCAAAACGGCGAAACGCTGCTGGTGTTGCGGCTGGGAACTGCCGAGCAATACGCCTTCTGGAAGCAGGCGGCCGGCCCCGCCCTGCAACCCGTGTCGGGTATCGGCGCAGAAGCGTTCCAGATCAAGAAGCCCAAAACCCTGTGTGCAAAGAGCCAGGCCACCGCTGCGTGCGCCACCCCGGATTACTTTCTGAAGAGCCCCAAGATCACCGACGAGCATCTCCAGATCATCGTCAAGGCAGCCCTGTAAGAGCGCGGTTTTTCTTCTATGGTGTCGGCCATGGAAGAAGACCACACCCCCGACACCGAGCCCCCCGCCCCGTCCTCCACCGCCGCGCGAGACGCCATGCTCGTGCTGTGTGCGGTGCTTGTCTACTTCGCCCTGGCAACGCGTTTCGAGGCGTTCGAGTACGTGCTCGGCTTCACACGAGGCTATGAACACTGGCAGATCGACGAGTTGCCGATGACCGCCCTGGTGCTTGCGCTCGGGATGAGCTGGTACTCCTGGAATCGCACCACCGAGTCCCGTGCCGCCCTGCAAGGACGCATCCAGGCTCAGCGCCACGCACAGGCCCTGCTGCAGGACAACCGGCGGCTGTCCCAGGCATTGCTGCGCATTCAGGACGAAGAGCGCCGGGCCCTGGCCCGCGAACTGCACGACGAGTTCGGCCAGAGCTGCACGGCCATCCGCGCCGATGCCAGCTACATTCTGCAGCGCAGCGAGGACCCGGACATCGGGGACAGCGCACAGCGCATCACCGAATCAGCCGCCCGCCTGAACCTGCTCGTGCGCGACATGCTGGGCCGCCTGCGACCGCCCGACCTCGACAGCCTGGGCCTGGAGGCCGCGCTGCAGACCCTGTGCGAGCGCTGGGAGCAACAGACCGGCATTCCGTGCAGCCTGATCCCGAGAGGCCTGCAGCAGCCCATCCCGGACGAGGTGGCCGTGGCCCTGTACCGCCTGGTACAGGAGGCGCTCACCAACGTGGCACGACACGCGGAAGCCACTTACGTGCATGTGAGCACACAGGTGGACAAGCGCGCAGACGGCACTGCCCGCCGGGTCGGGCTGCGCATTGAAGACGATGGCCGCGGCCTGCCAAGCGAGTTCTCGCCCGGGCAGCAGGGCTACGGCCTCGTCGGGATGCGGGAACGGGTTTCTTCGCTCGATGGGACCATCGCGTTCCGGCCGGTTTCCAAACAGGGCTTGCGCATCGAGGTCGAGATCCCGGTGGGCGGCCCGGACAAGGAGGGCCGATGAGGCCGACCGGATCCCCCCCCTGCGCGCCATGCTCACGGCCTGGCATCGGCCGGCGCTGGCGCCTCCAGGAATGTGCGCACGGCCCACAAGGCCTCGGGCGTCAACGCCTCGCGCCACGCGGGCATGTGGGTCACCCCCAGCTTCACCTTGCCCTCCATCACCGACTTGTAGAAATAATGGTCCGCATCGCCCTGGCAGCGCGATCTGAGCGACACATCCGCGATTCGCTGACAGAAGCGCCCCACGATCCGAAGCGCAGGCGCGGGCCCCAGCCGGTTGGCATCGGCGCCATGGCACACCGCGCAGGACTGGTTGTAGACACTGCGCCCGACCTGAACGATCACGGCACGGTCAGGGTGGTGGCGATAGGGGTTGCCTTCCATGCCCGCGGTCACGGGCGGCAGCAAGGCGGCATCGAACACAGGCGGCATGGGCGAAGGCGTGGCGCAGACGAACCCGGCCCACGCCGCCATCGTCAGCGCACAGGCCCCCCTCAGCAAGCGGCGTGCTGTCATGCTCATTTCCACTCCTCCTGAGGCGGGCATCCGAGGCAGCCCGTGAAGTCGGAATCCGGGAAGATGGTGTAGCGAAGGAAGTTGCCCTCGAACGTCGCTCCACGCAGGTTGGTCGTCACGAACTTGCCCTCCTGCAGGTTGGCGCCCACGATGCGCGCCCCGGCCAGCCACGCAAACTGGAAGCGGGCCATCTCGAGGTTGGCCCCGGTGAAGTCGGCCTCGGTGAAGTCGCTGCGCATCAGCCGGGCCTGTTCGAGGTCGGCGCCGACGAAGCGCGCCCGCCGGAACGTCGCTGCGGGCGCGTTGACATGGTTCAACTTCGCCGCGGTCAGGTCGGCGTCGTCCAGCCGTGCGCCCGCCAGGTTGGCCGCATGCAGATCGGCTCGCACGAGCATCGCGCCGGTCAGATCCGCTCCGACCAGATTGGCACCGGCAAGACGGGCATGCCGCAAGTCGGCACCGGGGCACCGGGTGTAGGGCCAGATGGGACAGCCGTTGACGACCATCGGCTCGAAGGCCGCGTTCTCCGCTGCGGGCGGGGCGGCCCGCAGGCCCGCGGAGGACAGCGCGGCCGCCACGACGAGCAGACGCAGGATGCAGGAAGCCATGGGTACTCCTGTATGGGACAGGCAACAAAGCAGGGCCACCGGCCCCGCTTCTCCACGAAGACTCAGACGTGGCTCACTTTCTGACCTTCGGCAGCTTGAAGGCCCAGAACGACCCGCCTTGGGTCACCTGCTTGGTCAACGCAGCCATGTCACCGCCCCACAGCGGCACGGCGCCCCCGAAGCCGCTGGACACCCCGATGTACTGCTCGCCATCGGTCTCCCACGTGACGGGCACCGACACAATGCCGGAGCCGGTCTGGAACTTCCACAATTCCTTGCCGGTCTTCGCATCGAATGCCTTGACGTAGCCATCGGTCGTGCCCGTGAAGACGAGGTTGCCCGCGGTCGTCAGCGTACCCGCCCACAGCGGGAACTGCTCCTTGTGCTCCCATGCAATCTTCCCGGTCTTGGGATCGATCGCCCGCAGGATGCCCACATGGTCATCGAACAGCCGCTTGATCCGGAAGCCCTGCCCCAGGTAAGCCGAGCCGGCCTTGTAGGTCAGGTGCTCGGTCCAGTAGTCCATGGCCCAGTGGTTGGCCGGGATGTAGAACAGGCCCGTGTCGGGGCTGTAGGACATGGGGTGCCAGTTGGTGCCCCCGAGGAACGGCGGCGACACGAAGACGGTCTCACCCTTCTCCTGGCCATCCTTGGGCTGAGGTGGGCGGTTGCCCGTTTCCACCGGGCGCCCCGTCTTGAGATCGATGCTCTTGGCCCAGGTGATGCCGTCCACGAAAGGCCATGCACCGATCAGCGAGGTGGGCTTGTTGGGGTAGCCGCTCCCCGTGGCCAGCTTGGTCCGGTCTGTGACGTAAAAGAAGCCGTTGCGGTCGGCGTGGGCGCCGGCCTTGACCAGGTTGCCGTTCTTGTCCTTGTATTCGAACAGGACGATGGAATTGTTGCCCGAGAAGTCCCAGGCATCGTTAGGCGTATGCTGGTAGAAGCCCTTCAATTCGCCGTTGGCGGCGTCCACGTAGGCCTGGCCCGAGGTGAACAGGCTGTCCCAGTTGCGCGGGTCATCCCCCTCTTTCGTCCGCTTCCATGTGTTCCATGGCGCAGGATTGCCGGCACCGATCACAATGGTGTTGGTCTCGACGTCGAAGCTGGCGGTCTGCCAGGGAGCTCCACCTCCGTGGCTCCATGCCTCTACCAGCTTTCCTTCCTTGTCACGGGGCCACGAAGGCGCCTTCGGGTCCCCCGTGTATGAGCTGTCCTTGCCGTTGAGACGACCCTTGTGGCCTTCCACGAAGGGGCGAGCCCACACTTCTTCTCCGGTCTCCGGATCCCGCGCAAAGAGCCATCCCACCACGCCGAACTCGTCTCCGGATGAACCGTGAATGAGCAAAACGCGGCCCGTCTTCTGGTCCTTCACCACGAACGGTGCGCCAGTCATGGTGTAGCCCACCTTGTGATCCGCGAACTTCTCCTTCCAGATCAACTTGCCGGTGTCCTTGTCCAGCGCGATGATCCCGGCATCGAGCGTGCCGACAAACAGCTTGTTGCCGTAGATGGCTGCGCCACGGTTGACCACATCGCAGCAGGGCCGGATGTCATCCGGCAGACGGGCCTCATACTCCCACAGGCGCTTGCCCGTGCGGACATCCACCGCAAAAACCCGGGAGTAGGAAGCAGTGATGTAGGCCACACCATCGTGAACGATCGCCTGTCCTTCCTGACCCCGCTGCTTCTCTCCCCCGAACGAAAAGCTCCACGCCGGCACGATGCCCGCAACGTTGTCCTTGTGAATCTTCTTGAGCGGACTGTATCGCTGAGCCTTCATGCCCATGCCATAAGTGAGCACATCGGTGGTCGTCTTGTCGTCGTTGACGATGTCTTCCCAGGTCACCTTCTTGGCTTCGGCAGCCGCGCTGGCGCAAAGGCAGGCAACGACCATCGCGGAAAGGACGGTGCGTGGCTTGCTTCGATGAAGAGCAGGCTTCATGGACTTCATGGTCGGTCTCCAGTGTGTTTGTGACGGTGAACACGTGTGCGGGTGCACACCAACCGTTCAAACGCACCTCCCATGCCCGTCAGAGCCCGATTCAAGGAATTCTTCCCTTGAAGAACGGGAAGCCTTCCTGACATGATCGCCAACCGCGTACCAGGGCGAGGATTTCCATCAAAGTGGCCAGCCGTTCCGCATGCCCGGCACCGAGAACGCTACGCTCTTTATGTGGCTCATCAGATGAGCTTGGGTGGTAACCCGTATTTCTGATCCGCTGCTCCCTCGGTCGTTGTGGCAAGCGCATGCATTCCGAGACAGTCTTTGCTTCAAAGTGAGACGGTGCTGTGCAGCGGTTGAAGCAAAGACAGAGATGGAGAGAGATGACGACATGACGATCAACGTGATGCTGGTCGACGACCACGCCGTTGTGCGCGCGGGATACAAGCGCCTGATCGACAACGAGCCCGGCCTGCGCGTGATCGCAGAGGCCGAATGCATCGCGGACGCCCAGGAAGCCATGCGCGCACACGAGATCAACGTGGTGGTCATGGACCTCGCCTTGAGAGGTGAGAGTGGCATTGAAGGCATCAGGCGGCTGGGTGGCCGCTATCCGCACCTGCGCATCATGGTCTTCAGCATGTACGACCACTGCGTGTATGTGACGCAGGCTCTGAGGTATGGTGCACTGGGCTATGTCACCAAGTACGCCAGACCCATGGAGATGCTGTCTGCGCTGCGCAAAGTGGCCTCCGGTCAACGCGCGCTGTCGTCCGATATCGTCGAGCGCCTGGCCCAGCATGCCGCAGGGGGAAGCTCACCGCTGCACGACCTGACCCCCCGGGAGTTCGAGATACTGCGCATGACAGCCAACGGGCTGACGCCCAACGACATCGCCGTGCAGATCCGGCTGAGCCCGAAGACCATCTTCAATCAACTGTCCGTCATCCGCGCGAAGCTGAACGTCCGGTCCGACATCCAGCTTTACCGGTTGGCCCTCGAAGAGGGCCTGGTGGACTGAACGCCGGCAAGTTCAGATCTGCCGCAACCCGGGCGTGGTGCCCACGTTGCCCTGCTTGTCGACCCACATCACGTCCACGCCCCATTGCCTGGCGATCTGGTCGACCTGTTCGGGGCCCGCCACGAAGAAGACCTTGGTCAATGCGTCGGCCAGGGCCCCGCTCGGCGCCGCCACGGTGACACCGGAGAGCGCCAGCGGCGAGCGTCCTGTGCGGGGATCGAAGATGTGGTGATACCGATAGTCCGGCGTGAAGGTGGTGAGGCTGTCCGACGAAGTGGCCAGTGCACGCCCATCCGAGACCAACCGGGTCAGGAAGCGCGACTCGTCCCGAGGGTCTGCAACCCCCAGCACCCACGGCACCTGACGGACGCTGCGACCCACGGGCAGCCACTCCCCGGTGTCAATCAAGGCATGGGCCACACCATAGGACTGCAGCAGCGCCTTGACGCGATCGGCCGCATGCCCTTGGGCGATGCCATTGAGGGTGACGCCCATGCCTTTCTGAGCAAGGCGGATGCGGTCCGGCTCCACGTGCATCTTGCGCCAGCCGACCAGCGCCCGCGCTGCCGCCAGGCGCCGGTCGTCCGGCACGCCGCCTTGCCCCCGGGCGCCATCGAAGGCCTCCCACAGCGGCTGGACGGTGACGTCGAACTTGCCGTCACACCGCGCCGAAATCGATTGCGCCACTTCCAGCACCTTGACCAGCTCCGACGGCGGCTTGCGCAGCTCTCCCTTGGCATTGAGCTGCCGCACCGCGCTGTCTTCGCGGAACAGGCTCAGGATCTGATCAAGGTGCTGCAGCAAGGACACGGACTCGTCCAGCGCATCGGCCAGGGCGCCAATGTCCGTGTGGGCGGCCTTGATCGTCAACGTGGTGCCGAATCCCTGTAGCCGACGCTCCCGCCAGACCAGTTCGGTGGTGGCAGGGGCGGTGTGACCGGTACCCAGCGCCCAGAGTGTCCCCAGGCCCATGGCCTGACAAAGGCGACGACGCGACGTGTTCATGCCACCTGCTCCTTGATTGTTCTGATGGGTATGGTCTGTCCCTTGCGCGCACTGATCAATGGGGCACAACGCGTATCGCTGTCGTGAATCGCCACGCAGTCCATGCACTGGAAGCACTCGTTGTAGTCAATCTGCCCCTGCGGCTCGATCGCCTGGTAGGCGCAGCGGTGACGGCAGGTCTGGCAGGGCTGGCCACACTCGGCGCGACGGGGGATCCAGCGGGTCAGGCGCAGACGACCGAACACCGCCATCGTGGCGCCCAGCGGGCACAGGTATCGGCAGTACCCCTTGTAGACGAACACGCTGAGCAGCACCATGGCCACGGCCCACACCACAAAGGGCCAGTTGCGCACAAAACCCAAGGTGATGGCCGTCTTGAACGGCTCGACCTCGACCGCCGTGTCCACCAGGTTGGAGCCGGGGATCAGGGCCAGCCCCACGATCCCGGCCAACACGGCGTACTTCACATTCTTCAAGCGCCGGTCCCATACCCGGGATACCGTGCGGCGCTTCAACCGCTTGTGGATGCCCAGGAAGCCGGCAAGCTGGCTGACCAGATCCTGGAGGGCCCCGAAGGGGCACAGCCAGCCGCAGAACGTCCCACGCCCCCAGACGAAAAAGGTCACCGCCGCATAGGCCCACAGCGACACGGTCATCGGGTCATACAGGAGGAAGCCGAGGCTGCGGCCATTGACGATCGCCTGGATCACGCCCGTGAGGTTGACGATCGAAAGCTGCCCTTGAGCGAACCACCCGATGAAGCCCAGGGTGTAAAGCAGGTAGGCGTTGCGCACCCAGCGCATGCGGCGCTCGTCGCGCACCAGCCAGGCCGGGCGGGCCAACATCACCGACAGCAAAGCCAGGCCCGCTGCCAGAACGCCCAGTTCCGTCTTCCGCCCGCTCCAGCTCGTCTTCCAGCTCTGCTGCTCGTTGCCGGACGGGATCGCGTAGTCCTCGGGAAGGAGCACTTCCATGTCGAACTCCTTGCGAACCTTTTCCGGCAGGATCAACCCCTTTTCTCTCGTCACGCTCAGCGCGAACTTCATGGGCTGAGTCGGATCCAGGCTGGCCTGACTGATCACCTTGAAGACCTTCCAATGCACGTCTTCACCCTGCCAGGAGGCCGGCAGCCGGATCTTGTCATCGACATCCAGATCGCGCAGTTCGATCGGAAGACCTCCCTGGCTGAGCGTCAGGCGGCTCGGAACGGCTCCGCCCTGGTAGTCCTCGCCCACGAAGCTGTAACGGCCCCGGGTGGCCACCAGGAAGGCGTGATCGCCAGGCTCGATCCAGTTCTGAAGGTAGCGCCACCCCTTTTCCGTCAGGACGTTGCGCCCGACGGTGGGCACATTCAGGTGCAGGACCATCCACTCGGTGAAGCGGCCGTTCGGATCACGCCGGGCTTCCTCATCCTGCCCCTCTCCGGCCGTCCCGGCAAACGCAGCCTCGACATCCCGGTTGCGCAGAGCCTGGCGCGTGACCAGGCCGGCGCGTTGCAAGGCATCGAAATCCAGTGTCTCGAAGACATCCTCGCGGATGCGCCCGATCAGCGACGGGTCCCGCCCCTCGGAAAAACCCATCTTCGCGCGGGCCACCGCCAGCGCAGAGGACATCAGGCTCTGGTTCACGATCCGGACCGACGCGGTCGCCTTGGCGACCCCATCGATGACCACGTTGGCGCTGCCCTCCTGCCCGTCCCGCTTGGCGCGGCTGTCGATCTTCACGTGCTGCTTGAGGTTCAGCCCCTTGTATTGCGCCACGAACTTGTCCAGCGGCTCGGGGCCCAGCCCATCCAGAAACACCGGCTCGTGTTGTGACAGCACCCGGACATCCCGGAACTCCCCTCGCGCATCCAGCAACACCAGCAGGTTCACGGGTGTACCAGAGAAGCCCGGCAGCGGGGCCAGGTCGATCGACTCGAAGGCATAGCCCACGAGCACCGTCTCGGTTGCTTCCTGCTTGTAGATGGGCCACACAGGCAGGGCCTTGTCCTTCTCACCCACGATCAGGGGCAAAGGAAAGGCGCTCTTCATCGATGCGGCATCCATCACACCGGCGCCAGCCACGTGTGGCGTCAAGCACATCCACAGCGCGAACAGGCATGCCGCAGCCAGCCGCCAGAACGGGGTACCCATTGTTTGTCGCCTCATTGTGTTTGTTATGGGGAGCGGCCTTTTCAGCAAGCCATGTGCCGTGACGAAATGACCGATTTCATGGCGGTTGTAACGGTTTCCCCGGGGTGTCACATGCTCCACGCTGGAGCACACTGGGGTGGCCCCTTGGGTGCAAACCCGCGGTACGTTGTGTCATGTGTCCCGTGACACCTCTGCGAACAAAGCCCGGTCAATGGCGCCGATTCACATGGCGTATCAGGGTTAGCCCTCGGCTTTCGGGCTGGATCGGCCGGTGGCATGGCCTTTGCGAAAACAGCCCCCATCGTTTGACCCCCCGGACCCTGGAGACAAGACCATGACCGACCGCACCGCCCGCTGGCTTCGCCGTTCCGCCCTCGCCGTTTTCCTCGCCAGCAGCAGCCTTGCCGCCATGGCCCATGGCGATGTGGTGCCCCATGCCGTCGACACCACCGGCCTGCCTGACCTCGGGAAAGAGTGGCTCGCCACCAACCCGTACATCGGCGACAAGAAGGCCATCGAAATCGGCTCGTCGGCCTTCGGCCAGAACTGCGCCCGCTGCCACGGCATCGACGCCATCTCGGGCGGCATCGCGCCCGACCTGCGCAAGCTGGACAACGAGTGCGCCACGCAATCGAACCCGCGCAAGCGCGAAGCCTGCCTGGCCGAAGTCGACAACTACTTCCTGACCACCGTGCGCAATGGTCGGACCCGCAACGGCGCCGTGTACATGCCGCCGTTCGAAGGCATCCTGAACCAGGAAGCCATCTGGGCCATCAAGAGCTACCTGGTCTCGCGCCGCGAGAAGCCGTTCTGATCGGCCGCTGAACGCAGCGTGGCCCGCTGGCTCATCACATGAGACAGCGCGCGAACACCTCACAGCCCGTCTGCTGCAAAGCGCGGGTTGTCCCTCACGGGCCTGGCCTTCCTCTGCCAGGCCCATCGTGTTTTCAGTGCCTGAAAGACAGCAATAAGGAGACAGTCATGCATGCAACCGATCGTCGCGCAGTCCTCCGCAAGTTGGCCCTCGCTGGGCTGGCTGGCACGGGCGCGCTGGGCCTGCCCGGCCTGGCCCGGGCCGAAAGCGGCAACCTCGACAAGATCAAGGAACGCGGCGTGCTCACCGTGGCGGTGTACGACGACCTCCCTCCGTTCAGCACCGACAAGGGTCTCGGCGGCATCGACGCCCTGATCGCCCAGGCCATTGCGGCGCAACTGGGCGTCAAGGCCAAGTTGCTGCCTTTCCCCGGCGGGGAAGACATGGAAGACGATCTGCGCTTCATGGTGTGGAAAGGCCACTACCTTGGCTATGGTCCGGCCGACGTGATGCTGCACGTGCCCGTGGAGCGACCGCTGATGAACGCCAATCCGCAGGTCACCATCTTCGCGCCGTACTGGCGCGAGCGCGTGATGCTGGCCCGCAACCGCGAGCTGGTACCCGCCGTGGAAAGCCTGGACGCGCTCAAGCCCTATGACATCGGTGTCTCGGGCCAGACCCTGGCTGGCTGGCTGATGGCCAATGCGGACGGCGGGGCCCTTCAGCCGCGTCTGCGCACGACCTACAAGGATGGCGTGGCGGCCGCACAGGCCCTGCTCAAGGGCGAGGTGCAGGTGGTGGGCGGCATGAATTCCGAGTTGCTCCACGTTCTGGGGCAGGACAAGCGCTTCGCCGTCGAGCCCTTGCCTTCGCCACGCGTCTCGCGCGATGGCTGGGCCATCGGCTGCGCCGTGAAGCGCGACGCAGAGCCGCTGGCCCAGGCTGTGGCAACGGCCATGAGCACCCTGTCGGATTCCGGTGAGCTGCGCAAGATCTTCCAGACTGCTCAGCTGGAGTGGCGCCGGCCCTGAGACCGGGTCAGCCGGTTCGGCCGGTCAGGTGGCGGCAGGCAGACCCAGCCGCCACAACGACGTGACCTCTCTGGCCCGCGCCTGGTGGAGCGGGTCGGAAGCGTCGCGCGACTTGGGGTGCACCGGCCGGGCATCGACGCGGCCCTTGACCGTCAACCCGCCCGCTTCGATCCAACCGAGCAGCTCCTCCCGGCTGCGTAGCCCGAGGTGCTCGGCCAGATCGGACAGGATCAACCAGCCTTCGCCGTCGGGGCGAAGGTGCGCCCCCAGCCCCTGCAGGAAGCCCCGCAGCATGCGGCTGTCCGGGTCATACACCGCCTGCTCGACCACCGAGGTCGGGTGCCCTGGCAACCACGGCGGGTTGCACACCACGAGAGCCGCCTGCCCCTGAGGAAACAGGTCGGTCTGCACCAGGGTCACCGCATCCTGCAGGCCCAGACGGCTCAGGTTGTCTCGCGCACAGTCGAGCGCCTGCCGTGACAGGTCGGTGGCCACGATGGGCTGCACACCACGGCGTGCGAGCACCGCCGCGAGCACGCCCGTGCCGGTGCCGATGTCGAACGCGGGCCCGGGCGGGGGCAAGGCGGCCTGCGCGACCAGGTCGACGTACTCTCCGCGCACCGGTGAGAAGACGCCATGGTGAGGGTGGATGCGCCCCTGCACGGCCCCGACCTGCACCCCGCTCTTGCGCCATTCGTGGGCTCCGATCAGCCCGAGCAGGTCACGCAGGGGCAGCACATAGGGCTGATCCGTCTCACCGAAGACGGCACCGCAGGCCATGCGCACGTCGGGCGCCCGACGCAGCGGGCAGACATGGTGCGCCCCGAAAGGCAGCAGCACCATGCCCAGAACCCGCGCACGATGACCCTGCGCACGCCGGTGCGCCAGAAAGGCCGCACGAGCCGCCTCCGGCCCCTCGCCGGAGACGGGCTGCGGACCGGGGCGGCGCTTGTCCAGCCGCCGCTGCAGGGCCTGCAGCAGATGGCGGGCGTTCTGGAAGTCACCTTGCCACAGCAGGGCCGTGCCTTCGCAGGCCAGCTTGTAGGCACGGTCCGCCGGCAGCGTGTCGTCTGCCACCGCCACGCGCCGAGGCGGAGGCAGACCGGCCACCGACCGCCAGTGCGCCTGGTGGTCGCCGCCTTCGTCCGACCAATGAATGAGGGGGGTGTCTTGCTGCATCGCCGCCTTTCGAGCCCCGCAGTGTAGGCCGCCCTCGACAGGGCTTCTCTCGCGGTGATCTCCCGTTTACCGCCGGACCACGGATAAAATGACGGTTCTGTGTCAAAACCATGTCGTCAGTGCGACATGCGCGATCATGATCTTTGGAAAACTGCTGCCCCGTGAGGGCAATTTTTTTTGAGCTGTTCAACCAGCACGCCACCCACCTGGTTGCAGCGGCCCACGCGTTCTCGAAGCTGGTTCACCACTACAACGACCTGCAGCTGCGCGAGAAGTACAACATCGAGGTCGACAACGCCGAAGGCGCAGCGGATCAGGTCACCAAGGAAGTGAACCGCCTGCTGCACACCACCTTCATCACGCCGATCGATCGCGAGCAGATCCACTCCCTGATCAACACGATGGACGACGTGGCCGACCTGATGCAGGATGCCGCCGAGACCATGGCCCTGTACGACGTGCGCCGGATGACCGACGAGATCGTGCGCCTGACGGACCTGTGCGTGAAGAGCTGCGAGCGCCTGAAGGATGCCGTCAACCTGTTGGACGACATCGGCGATGCCAAGACGGCCAGCGCCGCACTGAAGACCTGCGAGGAGATCGACCAGCTCGAATCGGACGCCGATCGCGTGATGCGCGCGGCCATGAGCAAGCTCTTTCGGGACGAGCCGGACGTGCGTGAGGTCATCAAGCTCAAGGCGATCTACGAACTGCTGGAAACCGTCACCGACAAGTGCGAGGACGTCGCCAAGCTGATCGAGGGCGTGATCCTCGAGAACTCCTGATCGGGGCGGAGTCCAACATGGCAACCATGCAGGTGGCCCTGTGGGTCATCGCAGCGCTCGTGCTTCTGGCGCTGCTCTTCGATTTCATGAACGGCTTTCACGACGCGGCGAACTCGATCGCCACCGTCGTGTCGACCGGTGTGCTGCGCCCGACGCAGGCCGTGGTGTTCGCGGCGTTCTTCAACTTCGTCGCCATCTTCATCTTCCACCTCAGCGTGGCCGCGACTGTCGGCAAGGGCATTGCCGATGCCGGGGTCGTGGACGTGCACGTGGTGTTCGGCGCACTGACGGGTGCCATCACCTGGAACGTGATCACCTGGTACTACGGCATCCCGAGCAGTTCGTCCCACGCACTGATCGGCGGCATCGTGGGCGCGGTGATCGCCAAGGCCGGTGCGGGGGCCCTGATCGCCACCGGCATCATCCGGACCGTGACCTTCATCTTCGTCTCGCCGCTGCTGGGCTTCACGCTTGGCTCGCTGATGATGGTGCTCGTCGCATGGGTCTGCCGCCGCACCCCGCCCTCCAAGGTGGACCGGTGGTTCCGGCGGCTGCAGCTGCTGTCGGCCGGGGCGTACAGCCTGGGCCATGGCGGCAACGATGCGCAGAAGACGATCGGCATCATCTGGATGCTGTTGATTTCCACGGGCTACGCTGCGGCCGGAGACACGTCTCCGCCGATGTGGGTGATCGTGTCGTGTTACGCCGCGATCGGCGCCGGCACCATGTTCGGGGGTTGGCGCATCGTCAAGACCATGGGGCAGAAGATCACCAAGCTCAAGCCGGTGGGTGGTTTCTGTGCCGAAACCGGCGGGGCCCTCACGTTGTTCCTGGCCACGGCCATCGGCGTGCCGGTTTCCACGACGCACACCATCACCGGCGCCATTGTCGGTGTCGGCTCGGTCCAGCGAGCCAGTGCCGTGCGCTGGGGCGTGGCAGGCAACATCGTGTGGGCCTGGATCTTCACGATCCCGGCTTCGGCCACCGTGGCGGCCATCGCCTACTGGTTGAGCCTGACGCTGTTCTGACGGGCTTGCCCTCTTCCCGAAAGGCCGCGCATGCGGCCTTTTCCTTTTTCCCGGTTACCCGGATCGAAGCAAGCCCGCCGGCCGAGCTTCATCCCTGCTTGGGTCGCCCCTTCTTGATGGGCGCCAGGGCGGCCAGCGCCGCCTTCAGCCGGGCATCGCTGAGCCCGACGAGCGCGTGCAACGCGGCGCGCAAGACCTCGCTTTTCTTCACGGGCTGCTTCCACTCCAGTGCACGGGCCTTGATCCGCTCGATGAGGGCGAAATCGTCACTCGGCATCGTGAACGAGTCGCGCACCATTTTCACCTTGGCCGAAGGGGGCTTGGCAGGCGCAGCGGGGGCAGTCGGCTCGGCCGCCTTACGGGCTGCCTTGGACGGCTTGTCCTCCTTCACGGGCTTGGCCCCTTTGCTGGTCTTGACCGTTTTCGCGGCTTTGGTCGGCTTGGCGGCAGGCGGCACGGGGTCGACCTGCTGATCGGCGACCGTTCGCGCGGCCTTCTTTCCCGCGGCGGCAGTCGCGGTCTTCGACGCGGCGGCCCGTCTGGAGGCCGCTTTCGGCTTGCCGGCCGGCGTGGGCGCCGACACATCCGCCGGGGTGTCCGGCAAATCGACGCTGACGGGCACCCCTGCAACCGGCTCAGCGGGCGTGGGCCGGGACGCGGCGGGATCAGGCTTGGGGGACATGGCGAAACATCCTTTCGGTGACAAGACGATGAAATAGTATAAATAATATGCCTCATTTGCTGACGGGGCACCGCAGTGGCCTGCCGTCGGCCTGCTCGAGCGATGTGATCCAGCTCAAGTCGGGCGCCCGGCTGCCACGGCTTCGTCACATGCCATGCACACACTCAGGCCCAGACCAAGGCAGGAGAACCGTGATGCAGAAGAACCGCGCCATTGCCTCGCTCGGACACCGAGGACTGCTGATGCCCGTGTGGGTCAAAGCCGCCCTGGCCGCCAACGACCGCCTCAAGGTCTACCTGACGGTCCTGCAGGCGTGCTCGGCCCATGCAGACCATCCGGATCGGGAAGCACTGGATCTGGCGAACGAGCTGCAGGCCGCCGGCCTCGACCACGCCACATGGCTGCACGAGCTGCCTGCTTCCGCCAGCCGAGTCGATGGCGTGCTGCTCGTTCCCGAGCTGCCCACCCTGATTCATGCCCTGGCGGAAGACCTGACCCTCATGGCGCGGCCAGTGCTGGAGGCCAGCACCACGGACGCCGAGCCGCACGCCAGGGTGCAGCACTGGCAGGCGTGGCTGGCGGAACGCCAGGGAGATCAGCTCGACGCGGTGCAGCTGCACCACCTGACCCACGGACAGCGGTCCGACGGCGACAGCCTGCACCTGCTGGTCATGGACCTGCACAAGGCCATCAACCAGCTTGCGGCCGAGCTTGCCAGCGAAGTGATCGACGGGGCGCATGTCTGGCAGATCGAGGATGCGGACCGGCCCTTGATCCAGGCCTTCATGCGGGGGCTGAATCGCACCATGCCGCTGAAGTTCGACCATCCCGGGCTGGACACGGCGGCCACGCGAGACGGGCCACGGCTGCTGCTGCAGAACGACATCGGCACCAACGATGCGCATGTACTTGTCATCCAGGTGGTGCAGCGCACGGTCACGCTGACCTATTCCGATCTGCATCGCAGCCGCTTTGCGTTCTTCCAGGCGCTGCTGATGCCGCTGGGGGCGACCTGGTCGGGCGTCGCGCCGCGGCAGTCGGCCGACCTGAATGGCGGCAAGGCCTACACCGTGGGCACCGCCCGCTTCGAGCCAGACAGCGATGCCGCGCTGGAAGCCACGCTCGAGGGGCTGGGCGCACGCATCGTCTACCTGATCGACTGGAACCGGGCCCGCAAGCGCCTGCTCCATTTCGTGGACAAGGTGGGCGCGGTGGCGGTGCTGACAGCAGCGGCTGAAGCCGAGGCCGGTCACATGGGCTGGCTGAAGGCAGGAGGAGAGCACCTCATCTGGCAGGCCATGCAGGACGTGGACCGAGGTGCCTTCCGCATCGGAGACCGTCTGGACGACATCCTGGGTGCCGAGCCTGCACAGCACTTTCTGAGCGACATGCTGGTTCGCGCCAGCGCGGCCTTGCGCCGCAACGAACCCGCCGCGCTGCTGGCCGACGAAGCCCGCGCCCTTCTGGCACGGCTCGTTCACCAGCGGGGGGCCGGGTTCGACCTGCTGGAGGAGCACGCAGGCTGGTGTCATGCCCTGGCGCAAGGCGTCAGTGACCTGCTGCTCCTCGACCATGATGGCCTGCGCGCCGGTGCCGCCGATCTGGCCGCCCGCGCCAAGGCGTGGGAGCGCCGCGCCGACCACCTCGTGATGCAGGCCCGTCAGGAAGCCGAGCGGCGCCCACGCTGGCAGGCGGTGGTACAGCTGCTGTCCTTGTCGGACGATGTGGCCGACGCGCTCGAGGAGGCCGCGTTCCTGCTCGGCCTGATCGCCGACCGTTCTCAGCAGGAATGGCGCGCCGAGGTGCGGCAGGCGCTGTCGCGGCTGGCCCAGACGGTGCTTCAGGCAGTGCAGGAGCACGTCAAGGCCCTGACGATCGCGCGCACGCTGGACCACGCCAGCGAAACAGGCGACATGGACGCCTTCCTGGCTGCGACCTGGAACGTGCTGCGCGCCGAACGGCAGTGCGACGAGCTGCTGCGGCATGCGCGCCGGCAGATCGTTGCTTCCGTCCAGGCAGCGCCGGCCCTGATGCTGGCCAACGACCTGGCCCTCACGCTGGAACTGGCGTCGGACCGCCTGCTGGCCGTCGGCCACGCACTGCGCACATCGGTGCTGGACCGCACCGTCCGGGGAGACTGACATGCACGGACCGGATCTTCCGCTTTTTCTGATCGGGTGCGGCCCCAGCACGCCGGACGCCAGCCCCCAGACCATGGGTTTCAAGGCCTGGAACCTGCTGCAAATGGCCGAGATGGGGTTGCCCGTGCCCCCCTGTCTGGTGCTGGGCACACCGTGGTGCCGGGACACCGCATCCCGTGCGGCCGCCGCCCGGCCGGCCACCTGGCGCGATGCGCTGTCGGCCCTGGAAGCACGCACTGGCCTGCAACTGGGGCACCGGCGTCACCCCTTGCTGCTCTCGGTTCGTTCGGGCGCCCCGATCTCGATGCCAGGGATGATGGAAACGCTGCTCAACGTCGGGTTGTGCGACGCCACGGTCCCGGGCCTGCTGAGCCGCACCGGCAACCCTCGGCTTGTGTGGGATGCCTATCGGCGCCTCGTGGCCACCTTCGGTGAGGTCGTCGCGGGCCTCGACGCCCACCTGTTCCAGACACAGACCGAGACGCTGGCCGGCTCGCGCCCCGATCAGGATCTGGATTTCAGCGAATTGCGAACCCTGACGCAGCGCCATCTGGCCCTGTACCGGGAGCAGACAGGCGCGGCCTTTCCCCAGGACCCGGAGGCTCAGCTGGCCCAGGCCATCGAGGCCGTGCTGCATTCGTGGGACGCCCCGAAGGCCGTGCACTACCGGGAAGCCCATGGGATCGCGAACGACATCGGTACCGCAGTGACGATGCAGGCCATGGTGTTCGGCAACGCCGGCGGACGCTCGGGTGCAGGGGTCGGATTCACCCGCAACCCGTCGACGGGCGAGCCGGGCCTCTGGGTGGACTTTCTGTTCAACGCACAGGGTGAGGACGTGGTGTCCGGCCGGCAAAGCGCACACGGTCACGCACGCCTCGCAGCCGTCCTGCCGCTGGCGTGGCAGCATCTGTGCGACGCCAGCAAGCGCCTGGAAGACGCCTTGTGCGACATGCAGGACTTCGAGTTCACCGTGCAGGATGGTCAGCTGTGGATGCTGCAGACCCGTAGCGGCAAGCGCAGTCCGCTGGCGACCGCACGCATCGCCCTCGACATGCTGGACGAAGGTCGCATCACCCCAGAGGAGGCCGCGCGCCGCACGGCTCACCTCACGGAGGCGATGTTGCAGTCCACGCGCGTGGTCGGCTCGGGCGGGGATGCGCTCGCACCCGCTGCGCGGGGTGTGGCGGCCTCACCGGGCGTGGTCATCGGAGAGCTTGCGCTGGATGAGTCGCGGATCCGGGCCCGTCAGCACGCCGGGGTCGACCAGCTTCTCGTGCGCGCCGAAGCCGACACCAGCGACATCGCGGCCCTCGAGCAGGCGGCGGGCCTGCTGACACAACGGGGAGCACGCACCTCTCACGCCGCCGTCGTGGCCCGGCAGCTGGCCAAGACCTGCGTGGTGGGGTGCGAGGGGCTCCGGATCGACCTCGGATCCCGCTCCATCACACTGGGCGGGCAGCGTCTTTCGGAAGGCGACATCCTGACGCTGGATGGCCAGACGGGCTGCGTCTATGTCGGCACCGCACGCACCGAGGTGGACGTGCCCCATGCGTTGCTGGACAGGCTGCACGCACTGCGCAGCCGACCGGCCTGACGGCTCAGGTGCCGCAGAACGTGCGGTAGCACGCCGTGACCTGGGCCGGAGCAGGCTGGCCGAAGACCGCGTTGTCGGGTGTCTCGTCGAAGGGGCGAGCCAGGGCCGCCAGCAGCCGATCGAACGGCTCCAGGTCGTCACGCTCGAAGGCCGCGGTCAGTGCCGCTTCCACCTGGTGGTTGCGGGGGATCACGAAGGGGTTGACACGGCGCATGGCGTCCGCCCGCTCGGCGGCGGACACGGGCTCGCTCGCACAACGCGCCTGCCAGCGCACCAGCCAGTCCGTCAGCGCATCAGGCTCCGACATCAAGGCCTGCAGGCCGCTCGGGTCACCGTCGGCCGCGTCCGCCAGGCGGCGCCACGCCAGCGTGAAGTCCACCTGCTGGCGACGCAGCAAGTCCAGCCAGTCCTGCACCAGCGCGCGATCGCCCGTCTCGTCCTCCGGCCGTGCGAGCTGCAGCCCCAGCTTGGCGCGCTGCCCACGCAGCAGGGCCGCCTCGTACTGTGCCGGAAAGTCGTCCAGCACCTCGGTGGCCTGCGCCACCCCTTCCCGCACGGCCGCCTCCGACGGGTCCGCCACGATCAACGGCAACAACGCCTCGGCCAGTCGAGCGAGGTTCCAGCGGGCAATCGCGGGCTGGTTGCCATAGGCGTAGCGCCCGCGCTCGTCGATCGAACTGAAGACGGTGTCCGGGTCATACGCCTCCAGAAAGGCACAAGGCCCGTAGTCGATCGTCTCGCCCGAGATCGCCATGTTGTCGGTGTTCATCACCCCATGAATGAAGCCGACGTTCATCCACTGGGCCATCAGTTCGGCCTGCCGCGCCACCACGCGACGCAACAAGGCCAGGTCGCGCTCCGGCGCATCACGCAGGTCGGGGTCATGTCGGGCGATGGCGTAATCCGCCAGCCGTCGCAAGGCCTTGCCATCCCCACGGGACGACAGGAACTCGAAGGTGCCGACCCGCAGGTGGCTGGCGGCCACGCGGGTCAGGACCGCACCGGGCAGCACGCGCTCACGGTAGACCGACTCGCCCGTGGCCACGACGGCCAACGCCCGCGTGCTGGGAATGCCCAGTGCATGCATGGCCTCCCCCATGAGGGCCTCGCGCAGCATCGGGCCGACAGCCGCCTTGCCGTCCCCCCCGCGCGAAAACGGCGTGCGGCCCGAGCCCTTGAACGCGATGTCCCGTCGATGGCCACGGGCATCGATCACCTCGCCGAGCAACAGCGCCCGGCCGTCCCCGAGTTGAGGCGAAAAGTGACCGAACTGGTGGCCGGCGTACGCCTGGGCCAGCGGCTCGGCGCCCGCCGGCACGGCATTGCCAGCCAGCATGGCAACACCTTCTTCGCCCGCCAGAGGGACGGCGTCCAGACCGAGCTCGTCGGCCAGCGGCCGGTTCAGGAACAGCAGCCGCGGCGCGGTCACCGTGTCAGGCTGGCAGCGGGCGTACAGGCCCTCCAGGTCACGGGCGTAGCTGTTGTCGAAACGGAAGTCGAGGGAGGCGGACATGGCGGCACGGCGGATCGGGCGGACGAGCCGGAAGTATGCGCACATCCCGCTGTGGTGTCCGGACCCTCACCCCATGACCCTGTGGCCGCATCAGGCGGCGGCCAGGCGGAAGGCGTTCACCGCGTGAACAAGGTCCATCGCCTGGTTGCGCAGGCTCTCGGCCGCTGCCGCACTTTCCTCCACCAGCGCCGCGTTCTGCTGCGTCGTGGCATCCATCTGGGTGACGGCCAGGCCGATCTGGCTCACGCCGGCCTTCTGCTCTTCGCTGGCCGAACGAATCTCACCCATGATGTCGGCCACGCGCTGAACCGAGGTCACGATGGCCGTCATGGCCTCACCGGCCGCTTCGGCGTGACTGCGCCCATCCTGTGCGCTCTCAGCGCTGGCAGCGATCAGGCTCTTGACCTCGCGAGCCGCCTCGGCGCTGCGTGAGGCGAGCAGGCGGACTTCGCTGGCCACCACGGCAAAACCACGGCCGTGTTCACCGGCCCGCGCGGCCTCCACCGCCGCATTGAGGGCGAGGATGTTGGTCTGGAACGCAATGCCATCGATCACGCCGATGATGTCATTGACCCGGCGCGCATGGTCGTCGATGCTGCGCATGCTGGCCACCACGCTTTCAACGATCTGGCCGCCCTGCACCGCCGAGGCGTTGGCTGCCTGCGTGAGCGCATCGGCCTGTGCCGCGCTGTCGGCGTTCTGCCGCACGGTGGCGCCCAGCTGCTCCATCGATGACGCGGTCTGTGCCAGCGCGCTGGCCTGCTGTTCCGTTCGCTGCGACAGGTCCCCGTTGCCCTGGGCGATCTGCTGGCTCGCGCTGGCCACACATTCGGCGTTGGCCCGCACGGCTCCCACGGTGGACGACAGGTGTTCGGTCATGCGGTCCAGCGCACGAATCAGCGTGCCGACCTCGTCGCGGTGAACGGAGGTGACGCGGCGCGTCAGATCCCCTTCGGCCACCGCCGTGGCCACCTCGACCGCCTGGGCCATGGCTCGGGTTGTCGAGCGCGTGGTCGACAGCATCAGTGCGGCACCCGCCGACGCCAGCACACCCAGCACGCCCAGGACCGTCAGCATGCGGTGGCGTGTGGCATCGGCATTGGCCTGCAACTTGGCCTCGAGCGCGCCGAATGCAGCATCTACCAGCGCGAACTGGGTATCGATGACGTCTGTGGTCCGGGCAAAGTAATCGGCTGGCGGGTGGCGCAGTTGTTCAGCATGGATCAGGGCGCTGTCGACCAGGGCCACACCGCGCTCGCCTGCCTGCACGGCGGCATCGATGCGGGCCTTGAGCAAGGTGCCGATCCCGGCATCCTGCCGGACCGCCTCGTCCAGCGCACGCCGCGCCTGCGCCAGGTTGTCCTTCATGGCACCAGCCAGGGCCGACACGCTCGCCCGCTCGTCGGCCGTGGCCTCGCCGTGGGTCAGCAGCAGGGTGCCGCGCGCGCGCATCTGCCCGAGGTTTTCGGTGAGGCTGGGCAGGTACTCCAGCACGGCCCGCTGCAGCTGGTAGCCTGCTGGCTGCTCATGGATGGCGATGCCGGTCAGCCGGGCAATGTCCTGCACGAGCGCGCGCTGGGCAGACACCAGTTCGGTGTGCAACCGAAAGCTCTCCGCGCCGCTCACGGTCCTGGCGGTCACGGCCTGTGCCACGGTGCGCCAGTCCCGCGCGATCTTCCGCGCCGCCTCTCGCGCCTCGCCATGGTCGAGCTTCTCCACCGCGGCCAGCATCGCATCGGCCGCGGCGTCGGCCTCACGCTGACGTGTCAGCCGCGGTTCAGGCTGCTGCTCCTTGCCGCCCAGAAACAGCGCCGACAGCCCGCGGTGCTGCTGCGTCAGACGCATCAATCGCAGCAGGCTGCCCGCGGGTGCCAGGCCTTCCACCTCCAGGTGCGCCCGATCGATCGCCCGCAGGTCGGCACGGATCAGCAACGCCGACGGCACGATCATCATCAGCGCAGCCAGCGCGGACAGCAACAGGAACTTGTGGGCAAGGCGGAGGTCGTTGATGGATCGCATGGTCAGGGCTCGGCTCACGACGGGCGTCGTGCTTCTCAAGCCCCGGACTGTAGGGAGACCGATTCGGTCCCGCTGTCAGGAGTTCTGGACAGTGTTCGCTGCCCTGACCCCTGTCAAAAGGCTTTCCCGGTCAAACGTGACTTACGCAACATCCATGTGCTGCGCGCGCACGGCCAGCACCTCGGGCAGCCGCGCCAGGAAGACCGGGACCAGGGCCGGATCGAAATGGGTGCCGGCATCGAGCCGAAGCCGCTCCACCGCCTCCTCGACCGGCCAGGCTTTCTTGTAAGGCCGCGCCGTGGTCAAGGCGTCGAACACGTCGGCGATGGCCACGATGCGGGCCTCGATGGGGATGGCTTCTCCGGCCAGCCCATAGGGGTAGCCCGAGCCATCCCACTTCTCATGGTGGCTCTCGGCAATGCGACGCGCCATGCGCAGCACCGACGACGGGTGGTCGCCGATGATCTCGCCGCCAATGAGCGGGTGGCGCTTCATGGCGGCCCACTCCTCCGGGGTCAGCGGGCCGGGCTTCTGCAGGATCGCGTCGGCAATCCCGATCTTGCCGATGTCGTGCATGGGCGCCGCGTTGAGCAGTTCCTCGGCCTGCACCGCGCTCCAGCCCAGCCCCAGCGCCAGGATGCGGGCGTAGTGGCTCATGCGGACCACATGCAGCCCGGTCTCGTTGTCCTTGTACTCAGCGGCACGCCCCAGTCGCTGAATGATCTGCAACCGGGTCTCGCGCAACTCCTCGACACGCACCAGCGAGAGGTGCGTCCGGACCCGCGCCCGCACAATGGGCGGGCTGACCGGCTTGGTGATGTAGTCCACCGCGCCCAGTTCGAAACCCCGCGCTTCGTCGCCCACCTCGGCCATGGCCGTCACGAAGATGACGGGGATGCCTGCCGTCACGGGGTCGGTCTTGAGCTGGGCGCACACGTCGTGCCCGGTGAGGCCGGGCATCATCACGTCGAGCAGCACGAGCTGCGGCTGCTCCTGTCGGGCCAGCTCCAGCGCCTTCTGGCCGTCACGGGCAAACAGCAGTTGGTAGTCGGCCTGCAGGATCTGGCGCAGGACCTGCAGGTTGGTCGGCTCGTCATCCACCACAAGGATCACGGGCTTGGCGGTGTCGGTCGGCTGGGTCATGATCATGCAGCTTGGAGGCGCGCCGTCAGGTCGTCGCGCAGATGGTCAACCTGGGTCTGTGCCGCGTCGAAATCGAAGTCGTCCACGGCCTGGATCAGGCGCTTCAGGTCGTCGGGATGCCAGATACCCTGTGCCTCCTGCGGCAACCGTTCCAGTACCACATCCAGTCGGTCGCCCCGACCGAACCCGTCGTGCAGCTGTCGCAGCAGGCTCAGCAGACGCTCGGCCTCGGCGGAATCCGGCGTCCGCAAGGCCCCCGTCCCGACATCGGTGGACAGGGCCTCTTCTTCGCCGGCGCTGTAGTACACCGCCAGCAGGGTTTCACGCAGCACGCCGAGCAAGGCCATCCACGCCGGATGCCAGCCGGCCTGGCCCTCGCTGCCGACGGCCGCACGGGCATCCCGCTCGAGCTGCGCCGCAGCGGCCTGAAGGGCAGGCAGGCCCAGGTTGGCCGCCACACCCTTGAGCCGATGGCCGGCGTTCTCGGCCGCGTCGGCTTCCGGGGTTGACTGGGGATTCTGCTCGGCCAGCCAGGTGCGTTTGGCTTCGCCAAACTGGCTCAGTGCATGAGCCAGCGCCTTGGCATCACCCCAACGCCGCAGCCCCGCTTCCATGTCCACCAGGGGCAACAAGGTGGCATCGCCCCCGGCCCCCGCGCCTTCCGGATCGGCTCCATCGTAAACGGCGCTGTGCGCATGCAAAGCCAGTGCCGTGTGCCCGGTCACACGGGCTACCTCCCGCATGAGCGCGTCGAGCTCGACCGGCTTGAAAGCGAACCCGTCCATACCGGCATCGGCTGCGTTCTGTCGGTCTTCCTGGAAGACGCTTGCGCTCAAGGCAACCACCGGTGTGCGGCTCAGGCCCAGCAGGGTCTCGCGTTCCCGCAGGCGGCGAGTGGCCTCGAAGCCGTCGAGCTCCGGCATTTGCAGGTCCATCAGGATCAGGTCGAAGCGGGTCTGATCGCAGCATGCCAGCGCAGTCAACCCGTTGTCGGCCTCGGTCACGGTGTGGCCATGCCGGGCCAGCAGCACGCTCAACAGGCTACGGTTTTCAGGCACGTCGTCCACCACCAGCACGTGCATGGGCGGCAGCGCCGTGGGGGCCTGGGTCACCATCGCGGGCAGCGTGCCCATCGGTGCGGCGTGCAATGGCAGGCGCACGGTGAAGGTGGTGCCCACGCCCAACGTGCTCTCCACGTCAATTGTGCCCCCCATCAGGTCGACCAACTGGCGGCTGATCGTGGTGCCCAGTCCGGTCCCCCCGTAGCGTCGGCTCATGGAGGCGTCTGCCTGGGTGAAAGCGTCGAAGATGTGGTTCACGCGGTCCGGCGCGATGCCGATGCCGGTGTCCCGCACCGCGAGCGTCAGGTAGGCACCATCCCGGCGGGCCCGCAGCGTGACACTGCCGTGCTCCGTGAACTTCACGGCATTGCCGACCAGATTGAGCAGCACCTGCTTGAGACGATGGCCGTCGCCCATGACCACAGCAGGGATGGTCGGGTCGAAGTCGAGCGAGAGGTTCAGCCCCTTCTTGCGGGCCTGCAGCCGCTGCTCCTCCACCACCTGATGCAGCAGTTCTGGCAGATCGTAGGGCAGCGATTCGAGCACCACGGCACCCCGCTCCAGCTTGGACGTATCCAGGATGTCGTTGAGCAGCACAAGCAGCGATCTGGCGGCATTGCGCACCGTCTGCAGGTGCTGGCGCGCATCTGCAGACAGTTCGCCGCCCAGCACCACGTCGGTGAAGCCGAGGATCGCATTCATGGGCGTGCGGATCTCATGGCTCATGTTCGCCAGGATGGCCGATCGGATCTGCACGGCCTCCTCGGCCCGGGCCTTTGCGCTGCGCAAGGCCTCTTCCATCTCGTGGCGGTCGGTGAAGTCCAGGATCACGCCGTCCACCCACAGGATGCCGTCGTCGTTGTCATCGCGCACCGCACGGCCGTGGCTCCACATCCAGCGCGTCGAGCCGTCCCGATGTCGCAACTGGAACTCGACCTGAAAGGGCTGGCCCAGATCGATCGCCCGCCGCACCTCGTGCGTGATGCGCGCGGCGTCGTCGGCAGTGACCAGCTCGGCAAAGCGGATGCGCGGTGATTCACCGATGAAGTCGGCAGCGGGGTATCCCGTCAGGTTCAGCGCGGCGTCACTGAGGAAATCCAGTGGCCAGCCCGGCTCGGGCCGGACACGGAAGGTCAGCCCGGGCAGATTGCCGATCAGCGAGCGCAAGCGCTGCTCGCTATGGCGCAAGGCCTTCTCCATCTCCACGCGCTCGCTGACATCCGAGAAGGAGGACACGTAGACCAACCGGCCGTTGACCTCTGCCTGGCGCACCACCACGCGCACCGGCACCATCCCACCCGTCCGGCGCGGCACCTTCATCAGGTACTCGCGACCATCTGCGAAGCCTTGTGCAAAAACCCCGAAGTTCTCCAGGGCTTGAGCGCGCATGGATTCCGGCATCAGCGCCACACAGCTGCGCCCGACCACCTCGTCGCGAGTGACGCCGAAGATCTTTTCGGCTGCGACGTTGAAGTCGGCGATGGTGCCGCGCGCGTCCACCACCACCATGCCATCCAGGCCCGTGGCAAACACAGCCCGCAGCTCTCCGGTGCTGTGCTGCAGCGCCTCGAGCAGGTCGCGGTAGCGCATCAACCCCGCCGCTGCGGCAACCAGGCCGGTTCCCACGACGGTGACGAGGGCAACGCCCAACGCCATGGGCAACGGGTTGACCAGAGCCAGCCCGTCAACGGCCGGACGCTCGCCGATGAAGCGGGCCGCGGCCATGCCGGTGTAGTGCATGCCGGCCATGGCGAGACCCATGGTGCAGCCGGCCAGCAAGGTGCTGGTGAGGTGGCTGACACGCAGGTGCCGGTTCAACCCGAACCGGACCCACAAGGCCAGGATGGCGAGCCCCACCGCCACCACGAGCGACACACCGAACATCCAGGGGTCGTAGCGCAGCACCGCGCTCATCTCCATGGCAGCCATGCCAAGGTAATGCATGGTGCCGATGCCACCGCCCACCAAGGCACCGCCCACGACCAGTTGCGCCCGGCTGATGTCTTCCCGGCGAAGCAGGCCCAGGGCCACGCGGGAAGCCGCAATCGCCGGCAGGATGGACAACAGGGTGGGACCGGCCGCGTACCGGACGGGCAGGCACAACTCGAAGGCCAGCATCCCCACGAAATGCATGGCCCACACACCGCCCCCCAGGCTGACGCTGCCCGCAGCCAGGAGCATCCGCGCAGCGCGATCGTCTGCTTCGCGCGCCTGCCAGGCGGCCTGCAAGGCCATGGATGACGAGAACACCGCCACAGCCACGGACAAGGCGACCAGCCAGGGATTGAACTGGCCGGACAGCAGCAGGCCGGGATCGACCTCCCAGGCAAAGAAGGGATGCAACGGTGGCATGGCGACGGGACGTACGTGGACACGGTGGAGTGTCCAGCACAAGCCGCCGCGCCATACGGCATAAAAGCGCAGAAACCCCGCCCTTCATGCCGCAGTGCACGGTGCGCAGGACGGCGTAGCAAGACCAAATGCACGCTGTACTTGTATCATTGTGTAACCGACCGCACACTGATGACCTCGCGGCGCCGTCTGGCGCACCCGCTCCCGCTCCATGATCGACTCAGAAAACCGCCGCCGCCGGCGCGCCGTCCTGGCGCTGGGCGCGGGTGGCGGCGCCCTCGCCCTGCTGATGGGAGGCGCCGCGGCATTGCCGACCTCCGCCATCGAGCCCTTGATGGACGACTTGCCCGCCCTGTTGGTGCTGTTGCGCTTTCTGAGCATCATGCTGGCGTGCCTGACGGTGACGACTGCCTGGTACGCATTGCGGCGAGAGCGCTCGGACATGGCAGGCCTGATGCTCGCGGGCTTCACGCCGGTGGCCGGCGCGCTGTTCCTGCTGACCCTGAGTCCCCTCGGCCTGCTGCCCTGGTTGCCCTTCAGCCCGCACGTCGACGGCTTCCTCCGTGTCACGGGGCGCGCCGCAGAGGTGCTGACGCTGCTGGCCGTGGCGGCCCGCATCGGCCTGCCGCTGAGCCGGCGCGCCGCGCTCGCGACAGGCGGGTTGGTGCTGCTGTCCGTCGTCGCGCTGAGCGCTGCCCTGGCCCATGAAACCCAGCCAGAGCCGGCCTTGCTGCTCTTCACACTCGGATGGTTGCTCTTCGGCCTCAATGCGGTCGCGGGCGTCACCCATGTCTGGCGCTACCTGCGGTCGCACGAAACCCGCCACCGCTGCTTTGCGGCCGCCTGCATCTTCGCTGGTCTGGCCGAAGTGGCGCTCCTCTCGCACGCAGAGGGCGTGGTCCGGTTGCTGGCCGAGGTCAGCCGCGTCTTCGCCTTCGTCATGGTCTACCGGGGGGTGTTCACCGCCAGCGTGGCCGCGCCCTACGCCCGGCTCGAGCAGTCCGAAGCCACCATCCAGCGTCAGCAGGAGCAGCTCAACACCCTGTTTCGCAATGTGCCAGTGGGGCTGGCGCAGCTGGACCGGGAACTGCGCTACCGCTACGTCAACCCGACCCTGGCCCACCACCTGCACGCCGTGCCGGAACAGCTGACCGACACCCACTGGCGGGCCGCGCTGCCCCCCCAGTGGCAGCAACCCGTCGGCGCACATCTGCACGAGACCCTGGAGGGCAAACGCACCGAGTTCGAGTTCGAGTATGGCGGCGAAGAGGGTGACCCGCGTCATGCCAACGCCATCATGGTGCCCGAGCGGGCCGACAACGGGGCCATCGAAGGCGTGCTGGCCATTTTCACCGACCAGACAGAACGGGAGCGAGCCCGTCGCCAGCTGGCGGAATCCGTGCGAGAGGTCTCCGAGTTGAAGGCCGCGCTGGACGCCCATGCCATTGTGGCCGTCACCGACGCAAACGGCGTGATCACCCGCGTGAACGACAAGTTCTGCATCATCTCGAAGTACCGCCGAAGCGAGCTGCTGGGCAGCACGCACCGCATCATCAACTCGGGGCACCATCCCGCCTCGTTCTTCGACAACCTCTGGAAGACCATCAGCTCCGGCATGGTCTGGACAGGTGAGATCTGCAACCGCGCGAAGGACGGCTCGCTGTACTGGGTCTACACAACCATCGTGCCGTTCGTGGGCGAGGAAGGCATACCGGTCCAGTACATCTCGATCCGGGCCGACATCACGGAGCGCAAGCGGGCGGAGCAGGAAGCACAGCACATGGCCCTGTACGACGCGCTGACCGGCCTGCCCAACCGGCGCCTGATGGGCGACCGGCTGCGGGATGCGATCTCAGCGTCGCAACGATCCGGCCAGCATGGGGCCTTGCTGCTGCTGGACCTGGACAACTTCAAGCAGATCAACGACACGCTGGGGCACGACCAGGGAGATGCCCTGCTGCAGCAGGTCGGAGACCGCCTGCTGTTCAGCGTGCGCCAGGCCGACACCGTGGCCCGCATGGGCGGAGACGAGTTCGTGATCGTGCTGTCCGATCTGGGCAAGGGGGTGCGCGAGTCGGCCCTCGGGGTCGAGGCGGTCAGCGAGAAGATCCGCACTGAACTGGCTGCACCTTTCCAGCTCGATGGCCTCACGGTGAACGTGACCGGCAGCCTGGGTGCGGTCCTGTTCCGTGGGCAGGACGAGCGGGAAGACAAGCTGCTCAAGCGCGCCGACATGGCGCTCTACCGTGCGAAGGCTCAGGGCCGCAACCGCCTGAGCCTGTTTGACCCCGCCCTGGAAGCGGCGGTGCTGTCACAGGCCAGCATGCTGCAGGACCTGCGCCAGGCGCTGCCACGAGGGCAACTGGCCCTGCACGCTCAGCCCATCGTGGACCAGACGGGCCGTGTGCGCAGCCAGGAGATGCTGTTGCGCTGGCATCACCCCTCGCGCGGCATCGTTCCCCCGACCCAGTTCATTCCGCTCGCGGAGCAGCATGGCCTGATCCTCGACATCGGCAACTGGGTACTGCAGCAGACCTGTGCCCTGCTGGCCGACTGGCAGTGCGATCCGTCGCGCTGTCGCTGGACCGCGGCGGTCAACGTCAGCGTGCGGCAGTTGCGCGATGCCGGCTTCGTGGACAGCGTGCGCCAGGCACTGCAGGAAACTGGCGCGCCCGCCCATCGTCTGAGGCTGGAGCTGACGGAAAGCACCCTGCTCACCGATGTCGACGAGACGATTGCCAAGATGGCCGAGCTGCGGGCCATGGGCGTGCACTTTGCGCTGGACGACTTCGGGACCGGCTACTCCTCGCTGAGCTACCTGCGCCGCCTGCCCCTCGATGAACTCAAGATCGACCGCAGCTTCGTGGCCGACGTGACGGACGACCCGAACGATGGCGTGATCGCCCGCACCATCATCTCGCTGGCGAACAGCCTGGGTCTGAGTGCGGTGGCCGAAGGGGTGGAAACAGCCGAACAGTTCGCCTTCCTGAAGGCCCTGGGCTGCGATGCCTTCCAGGGCTACTACTTCGGCCGCCCCGAGCCGGTCCTGTCCGCCGAGGCGACCGCCTGAGCCTCAACCGCCTGTCACGGGCGGGAAAAAGGCCACTTCGGCGCCCTCGGCCACCGGCTGGCTGTCGTCACAGAGTTCATGGTTGCACGACGAACGGATGCCGGCCGTCAAGACCAGAGACTCGGCGTGCAAGGGGCTGCGTGCCATCAAGGCAAGCCGGACACCGCCCACGGTCGGGTGCGCCAGTTCGTGCAGGGCCACGGTGTCGTGCTCGCCCAGCTTTTCGCGCAACGAAGCGAAGTATCGGATGGTGATCATGGGTGAAAGATAAGGGTTGGGGGCTCAGAAGGCCTGCCTCAGGCTCAGGACCACCCGCGTGCCTTCCTGACCGGACTGCACCGCCAGGCCGGCACCGATGCGATCGGCTCGCTCGCGCATGATGCTGATGCCCACATGGGTGGAATCCGGGGCGGCCTGGTCCACGTCGAAGCCATGGCCATCGTCGCGCACGGTGATCTGCCAGTTCGGCTGGGCCACGACGTCGAGCCAGACCTCCGTGGCGCCCGCGTGCTTGCGCACGTTCGACAACGCCTCCTGCACGATGTGCAGAACCTGGATCTGCACATCGGCCGGCAGTGGCACGCCATCGTCCTCATAGCTGAAATGGGTGCGCAATCCCGCCTGGATCTCGAACTTGGACAGGGTTTCACGCAGAGCCATATCGAGTCGCCCGCTGTCGGTCCGCACCCGGAAGTGCAGCAGCAGTTCACGGACGTCACTGTAGCTTTCCTTGATGCCCGCATCCAGCTCGGCCAGGGTCTGGGCGATGGCGGCATCGTCCCGCCGCGCCATCGCCGTGCGCAGCAGCCCCATCTGGATCTTCAGAAAGGCCAGCGACTGCGCAATCGAGTCGTGCAACTCCTGCGCCAGCAGCTTGCGCTCGCTGGCCACGGCCGACTCACGATCGAGTGCGGCCATGCGCAGGCTTTCCATGGCACCGGCCAGGTGACTGCCCAGCGCCTCGAAGAGGTGGTGGTCCTCGCTGCCCAGGGCCACGTCCTGCCGGTAGAACAGCTCGATCTCGCCCAGCAGCCGATGCTGCAGGTTCAGGGGAATGGTCACCAGGGTGGTGTAGCCCTCGTCGGCACAACGGCGCTTGAGCTTGGCAGCCTCCGGATCCCGCAGCCCGCCTTCGGTCAGGATGGGGATGACGCGGACACGGGCCGTCACACCGGGCTGCGGCCGCTCGCCGCAGAAGCAGGCGCCCGTCAGCACGCACTGCTCCTCCTCGGTCAGGATGCGGGGAAGGCTGTCGCTTGCCAGCAGCATGTAGCGGTCGTTGGCCTCATCAGACCAGCGAATGGCCACGGCGTCGGCTCCGGCAATCGCACGCATTTTGCGCGCGAAGCCCTCGCCCAGGGCGCGCAGGGTGTCGGCCGAAGCCACAAAGGTCGACACGTCGTAGAGCGCCTGCAGTCGGGCCTGCTCGGCCCGCAGCTTGCGCGTCTTCTCGGTCACTTTGGCTTCCAGATCGCCATACGAGGCGGCCAGGCGCTCGGTCATGCGGTTGAAGCCCAGTGCCAGCTCACCGAGTTCGTCGGCCGCTCCCGGCGGCACCCGCACCGCGAAATCACCCTGCTCCACGCGCTGCAGTGCGCTGCGCAGGTTGGCCACCGGCTCCAGCACCACCACATGGCTCGCATACAGAATGGCCAGGGCGCTGAGCACCGCCAGAATCATCATGACGAGCTGGAAGGTGTGAAGGGCCACCGTCCGGGTTTCCAGCCGCTGCTCGATGGCGGACACCAGGGTGTCGACCTCACCGACAAACGGCTCCACCGCGAGGGTGCCCGGCGCGGGCCCTTCATCGAGCTGCTGGACGACCTGCGCCCGCAAGGCTCCCCAGCTGCGCTGGACACGCACCAGGTGCTCACGCACCTCGGCACTCCCCGGGACGGTCAGGGGGCGTTGCGGGTCGCCCTCCAGCAACAGGGCCAGACTGCCATCCAGCTGGGCCAGGCTGTCGCGCACCCGTGCAGCAGCATCGCCGGGCACCCCCGCCTGCTGCTCGCGCAGGCTCAGCGCCATCTGGTAGGAGCGCATGCGCATGCGCCCAGCCTCATTGATGGCCGCCGCCCCCCCTTCGAGCTGCCAGGTGACCCACATCGACAGCCCAACGGTGAAGAGGGCCACCCCCAGGAACACCGCGCCGATGGCCGCCAGCTTGCGGGCCAGCGTCAGGCCGGTGGTCTGCGAGAGGCTGGACGACTCGGCGGCGGCGCGGGCAGCAGGGTCATGAGAGGAAATCGCCATGAGGTCGGGTCGTGCGTCATCCACCCGTCTGCGCCATGAAACGAACAATCTGTTCGGGGCGATCCCTGAACTCGTGCCGCTCGGGCTTGCGCGCCACCGCGTCGTGGATGGCCTCGCGCAGCGCGGTGTCGCTGGCACCGGCACGGAGCAGCCGGCCCAGGGGCACTTGGTCATTCTGCCCCAGGCAGAGGTAGAGCGTGCCATCGACCCCCAGGCGGACCCGGTTGCAAGTGGTGCAGAAGTGCTGGCTCATGGGCGTGATGACGCCAAAGCTCATGCCACTGACGGGGTCGAGCCAGTATCGGGCCGGTCCACCGCCCGCGCCGCGACCACCATGCAACTGGGGCACCAGATCCCAGCGTCGCGCCAGCTCTTCGCCGAGGGCGGTCAGATCGCGCCCCGGTGTGGCCCGGCCCGTGTCGCCCACGGGCATGGGCTCGATCAGGCGCAGGATCAGACCATGGCGTTGCGCATAGCGGACCATGTCCTCGATCTCGTGGTCGTTGACGCCCTGCTGCACGACCATGTTGAGCTTGATGGGCGCGAAACCCGCCTGCACCGCCGCGTCGATGCCGTGCAGCACCTCATCAAGGCAATCCCGTCCCGTGATGCGCGCCACACATCCGCGGTCCAGGCTGTCCAGGCTGATGTTGAGGCGATCCACGCCGGCGTCACGCAGTGAGCGGGCCATGCGGTCCAGCCGGGTCGCGTTCGTGGAGATCGACAGATCGATCAGGCCGGGCAAGGCCTTGAGCCCGGACGCCAGTTCTGTCACGCCGCGGCGCAGCAGCGGCTCGCCACCGGTCAGACGCACGCGCCGGACGCCCGCCTCGACGAACAGACCAACCAGTCGCTGCATCTCGTCGAGACGCAACCAGTGCGCCGGCTCCTCGAAGCCTTTGAACGATTGCGGCAGGCAATAGGTGCAGCGCAGGTCACAACGATCGGTGACCGAGACACGCAGGTAGTCGATCACACGGCCGAACGGGTCGATGAGGGCAGGCATGGCACAAAACGGGCTGGCAGCGCCAACGGTGGCATGCCGCAGTCTAGGCAGAGGTCCGCGCCGTGCCCATCCTTCCGTAGGAGTAGTTCCTGGATGAAGGCCTTCCGTGGCGGACAATCGCCGCTCCATCTCCACTTCGCTGCAGACCATGCCCATCCGCCTGCTGGTGGTCGACGACCACACCCTGTTCCGTCGCGGCCTGATCGCCCTGCTCGGCGCCGCCGACGACCTCACGGTGGTGGCCGAGGCCGGCGATGCCGGCGAGGCCCTGCGCCATGTGCAAGCCCACGCTCCCGACGTCGTGCTGCTGGACAACCACCTGCCCGGCGTGCACGGGGTCGACGCGCTGCCCCAGTTGCTGGCCCATGCGCCAGCACCGCGGGTGCTGATGCTCACTGTCAGCGAGGATGCGGATGACCTGGTCCACGCCCTGTCTCGCGGCGCCAGCGGCTACCTGCTCAAGACGGTGGACGGCGACGACCTGGTCGATGCGATCCGACGCGTGCACCGAGGCGAATCGGTGGTTTCACCCGAGATGACCGTCAAGCTCGTGGCCGCCTACCGCCAGGCCACGCAGGCCGCCCAGACACCGCCTTCGGCAGGGGTTCCGGCCCCCGAGGCTGTCCTGCCGGAGCCCACCGACACCGATGCCGCCCCCCACCCGCTGGCCAAGCTCTCGCCACGCGAACGCGACATCCTGCGCGAGATCGCCCGCGGCGCCAGCAACAAGGAAATCGGCCGCAAGCTCGACATTGCCGAGACCACGGTGAAGATCCACGTGCAGCACATCCTGCGCAAGCTGAACCTCACTTCGCGGGTGCAGGCCGCGGTGCTGGCCTCATCTGATCCAGATCAAACCTGACCGCCGGACTACGCCGATCGAACGACCCCACCTGATCCACAGAAGGATACCGACGCCCGCCTGATATTCCGACACTGCCGACATGGAAAAGGAGTCGACCATGTCGAGCAGTAACAGGAGGGCCATCTCGGTTCTCGTCGTGAGCACGCTGGCTTTCACCGTGTGCTTCATGGTGTGGATGATGTTCGGGGTCATCGGGATCCCGCTGAAGAAGCAGCTGGGCCTGTCTGCCACGCAGTTCGGCCTGCTCACCGCCACGCCGGTGCTGACCGGCTCGCTGGTGCGTGTGCCACTGGGCATCTGGACCGACCGCTTCGGTGGCCGCATCGTGCTGTTCATCACGATGCTCGCCTGTGTCGTGCCGATCTGGCTGATGGCCTATGCCACCGAGTACTGGCACTTCCTGGTGCTGGGCCTGTTCGTCGGTCTGGCCGGCGGCTCGTTCTCGGTCGGCACACCGTACGTGGCCCGCTGGTTCCCCAAGAACCAGCAAGGCTTCGCGATGGGCGTGTTCGGCGCCGGCAACTCGGGTGCCGCCGTTAACAAGTTCGTCGCGCCCGTCATCGTGGTGGCCCTGGGCTGGACGATGGTGCCGCAGGTGTACGCGGCCATCATGCTGGGCACGGCGCTGATCTTCTGGTTCGGCAGCGCTCACGACCCGGCCCACCTGGTGCCGCCGACCAAGGGGGGCTTTGCCGCCCAACTCAAGGCCCTGAAGGACCCGCGCGTGCTCAAGTACTGCCAGTACTACAGCATCGTGTTCGGCGGCTATGTGGGCCTGTCGCTGTGGATGGTGCAGTACTACGTCGGTGAATACGGGCTCGATCTGCGCGTCGCCGCCCTGCTGGCCGCGTGCTTCTCGCTGCCCGGCGGTGTGCTGCGCGCCATCGGCGGCTGGCTGTCCGACAAGCACGGCGCGCACAAGGTGACCTGGTGGGTGATGTGGGTGAGCTGGATCTGCCTGTTCCTGCTGAGCTACCCGCAGACCGACTTCACCATTCAGACCCTCAACGGCCCGCAGACCTTCCACATCGGCCTGAACGTCTACACCTTCACCGCGCTGATGTTCATCCTGGGCATTGCCTGGGCCTTCGGCAAGGCCAGCGTCTTCAAGTACATCAGCAACGACTACCCCCAGAACATCGGCGCCATCAGCGGCATCGTCGGGCTGGCCGGCGGCATGGGCGGCTTCATCCTGCCCATCCTCTTCGGCTATCTGCTTGACCTCACGGGCGTCCGCTCCAGCGCCTTCATGCTGCTCTACGGCGTGGTCTGGGTCTCGCTGATCTGGATGTACCTGACCGAAGTGCGCACCCGCGACGTGCTGGGTGGCGAACCGCAAGGCGCCGTTGCCGGCAGCCGCTCCTGATTTCTCCTGAACAAGGACCTCACCATGGCCATTCAAGCAAGCACGGCGGGCGCCAAGTCCCGCCCGGGCTCGACGCTGACCGTCTGGACGCCCGAAGACAAGGCCTTCTGGGCCTCGCAAGGGCAGGCGATCGCCAAGCTCAACCTCTGGATCTCGGTGCCTGCACTGTTCCTGGCCTTCGCGGTCTGGCAGCTGTGGAGCGTCGTGGCAGTGAACCTGCCGCAGATGGGCTTCCAGTACTCGACCAACCAGCTGTTCTGGCTGGCCGCAGCACCGGCGCTGTCGGGCGCCACGCTGCGCATCTTCTATTCGTTCATGGTGCCGGTGTTCGGTGGCCGCCGCTGGACGGCCATCTCGACCGCCTCGCTGCTGATCCCCGCCATCGGCATCGGCGTGGCCGTGCAGGACCCGACCACGCCCTACCCGACCATGCTGATCCTCGCGCTGCTGTGCGGCCTGGGTGGCGGCAACTTCTCGTCGTCGATGGCCAACATCAGCTTCTTCTTCCCGAAGGAGCGCAAGGGCTCGGCCCTGGGCGTCAACGCCGGCCTGGGCAACCTGGGGGTCTCGGTGGTGCAGTTCCTTAGCCCCATCATCATCTCGGTGGGCGTGTTCGGCTTCCTGGGCGGTGACTCGCAGCACATCGTCAACAAGGCCGGCCAGCAGGTCGAGGTGTGGGCGCAGAACGCCGCCTTCGTGTGGGTGCCCTGGATCATCCTGGCGGCGCTCGCATCGTGGTTCTTCATGAACGACATCGCCGATGCCAAGGCCTCGTTCGCCACGCAGGCCGCCATCTTCCGCAACAAGCACAACTGGCTGATGTGCGTGCTGTACCTCGGCACCTTCGGCTCCTTCATCGGCTACGCCGCGGGCTTTCCGCTGCTGATCAAGTCGCAGTTCAAGGACGTCAACCCCCTGGCCTACGCCTGGATCGGCCCACTCGTCGGCGCCCTGATCCGTCCGGTGGGCGGCTGGCTGGCCGACAAGCTCGGCGGTGCGCGCGTGACCTTCTGGAACTTCATCGTGATGGCCGCAGCCGTGGTCGGCGTGCTCTGCTTCCTGCCCAAAACCACGGGCAGCGCCTGGGCCCTGCCCTTCGGCCCGCATGAGGGCAGCTTCACCGGCTTCTTCCTGATGTTCCTGGTGCTGTTCCTGACCACGGGCATCGGCAACGGTTCGACCTTCCGCATGATCCCCGTGATCTTCCTGAACCTGAAGACCCGTCGCGTGCCCCGCAACGACGAAGTGGCCCAGGCCGCTGCCCTGAAGGAAGCCAACACCGAAGCCGCGGCCGTGCTGGGCTTCACCGCAGCGTTTGCGGCCTACGGCGGCTTCTTCATCCCCAAGAGCTACGGCTCGGCCATCGCCGCCACCGGCGGCCCCGAGCTGGCCCTGGTTGCGTTCATCGCCTTCTACCTGCTGTGCATCGGCCTGACCTGGTGGTACTACGCCCGCCGCGACGCCGAACTGCCCTGCTGATCCCCCTTCTTCTCCAAAAGAGCCAAGAACATGAGCCACTTTCTGGACCGACTGACCTTCTTCTCGCAAGCGAAGGAAGGCTTTGCCGACGGCCACGGCATCACCACGGGCGAAGACCGCACCTGGGAAGACGCCTACCGTCACCGCTGGCAGCACGACAAGATCGTGCGCTCCACCCACGGCGTGAACTGCACGGGCTCCTGCTCGTGGAAGGTGTACGTCAAGGGCGGCATCGTCACCTGGGAAACCCAGCAGACGGACTACCCGCGCACCCGCCCGGACCTGCCCAACCACGAACCCCGTGGCTGCGCCCGCGGCGCCTCGTACAGCTGGTACCTCTACAGCGCCAACCGGGTCAAGCACCCGATGGTGCGCGGTGAGCTGCTCAAGCAGTGGCGTGCCGCCCGCACCGTGGCCAAGACCCCGGTCGACGCCTGGGCCACGCTGATGGCCAACGAAGAGACCCGCCGCAGCTGGCAGAAGCAGCGCGGCCTGGGCGGCTTCGTGCGCACCACCTGGGACGAGGTCAACGAAATCATCGCCTCGGCCAACGTTTACACCATCAAGCAGCACGGCCCGGACCGCATCATCGGCTTCTCGCCGATTCCCGCGATGTCGATGGTGTCGTATGCCGCTGGCAGCCGGTATCTCAGCCTGATCGGTGGCGTGTGCATGTCGTTCTACGACTGGTACTGCGACCTGCCGCCGGCCAGCCCGCAGATCTGGGGTGAGCAGACCGACGTGCCCGAATCGGCTGACTGGTACAACTCGAACTACATCATCGCCTGGGGCTCCAACGTGCCCCAGACCCGCACGCCCGACGCCCACTTCTTCACCGAGGTGCGCTACAAGGGTGCGAAGACCGTGGCCGTCACGCCCGACTATTCCGAAGTCGCCAAGCTGGCCGACATCTGGATGCACCCCAAGCAGGGCACCGACGCCGCCGTGGCCATGGCCATGGGCCACACCATCCTGCGCGAGTTCTACGTCGAAAAGCGCAGCCCCTATTTCGACGACTACGCCCGCCGCTACACCGACCTGCCGATGCTGGTCATGCTCAAGGAGCAAGACACCCCGGCCGGCAAGGCCCTGGTGCCGCACCGCTACCTGCGCGCCAGCGACCTGAACGACCAGGCCGTGCAGGGCAGCAACCCCGAGTGGAAGACCCTCGCCTACGACGGCGAAGGCCGTGTCGTGGTGCCGCAAGGCTCGATCGGCTTCCGCTGGGGCGCCGAAGGCCGCGCAGATCAGGGCAAGTGGAACCTGGAGGCCAAGGAGGCCGTCGAGGGCCGTGAGGTCAAGCTCAAGCTGTCCGTGCTGGAAGACGAACAGCATGCCGAGACGCAAAAGACCGACGTGCAGACCGTCGCCTTCCCGTACTTCGGCGGCATCGACTCGCCGGGCTTTCCGAGCAACAAGCAGGGCGACGTGCTGCTGCGCAACGTGCCGATGCAGCGCATCACCGTGCAGGAAGCGGGCCAGAACCGCGAGGTCTGGGTGGCCACCGTGTACGACCTGCAACTGGCCAGCTACGGTGTCTTCCGTGGCCTGACCGACCGCAACGGCCAGCTGGTCGACAGCGGCGCGAAGAGCCTCGACGACAACGTTCCTTACACCCCGGCCTGGCAGGAGCAGATCACCGGCACGCCGCGTGACCAGGTGCTGACCGTGGCCCGCCAGTTCGCCGACAACGCCGACAAGACCAGGGGCAGGTCCATGGTCATCATCGGCGCGGCCATGAACCACTGGTACCACTGCGACATGAACTACCGCGGCATCATCAACATGCTGATGATGTGCGGCTGCATCGGCCAGTCCGGCGGCGGCTGGGCTCACTATGTGGGCCAGGAAAAGCTGCGCCCGCAGACCGGCTGGACGGCCCTGGCCTTCGCGCTCGACTGGTCGCGCCCGCCGCGCCAGCAGAACTCCACCAGCTTCTTCTACGCGCACACCGACCAGTGGCGCTATGAAAAGCTCGGCGTGGAAGAGGTGCTCTCGCCGCTGGCCGACAAGTCGCAGTTCGGCGGCAGCATGATCGACTACAACGTGCGCGCCGAGCGCATGGGCTGGCTGCCCTCCGCCCCCCAGCTGCAGACCAACCCGCTGCAGGTGGTCAAGGACGCCGCCGCCGCCGGCCTCGATCCAAAGGATCACGTGGTGAGCGGCCTGAAGAACGGCTCGCTCAAGCTGTCGTGCCACGACCCGGATCACCCCGCCAACTGGCCGCGCAACATGTTCGTGTGGCGCTCCAACATCCTGGGCTCGTCGGGCAAGGGCCACGAGTACTTCCTCAAGCACCTGCTGGGCACCACCCACGGCGTGCAGGGCAAGGACCTGGGCGCGGATGAAGCCAAGCCGACCGAGGTGGTCTGGCACGACCAGGCGCCCGAAGGCAAGCTCGACCTGCTGGTCACGCTCGACTTCCGCATGAGCACCACCTGTCTGTACTCGGACATCGTGCTGCCCACCGCCACCTGGTACGAGAAGAACGACCTCAACACCAGCGACATGCACCCCTTCATCCACCCGCTGTCCACCGCGGTGGACCCGGCGTGGGAAGCCCGCTCGGACTGGGAGATCTACAAGGGCTTTGCGAAGAAGTTCAGCGAAGTCTGCGTGAGCCACCTGGGCGTGGAGAAGGAAGTGGTGCTGACCCCGCTGATGCACGACTCGCCGGCCGAGCTGGCGCAGCCCTTCGGCGTGCAGGACTGGAAGCGTGGCGAGATCGACCTGATCCCGGGCAAGACCGCACCGCAGGTCACCGTGGTCGAACGCGACTACCCCAACACGTTCAAGCGCTTCACCTCGCTCGGCCCCTTGATGAACAAGCTGGGCAACGGCGGCAAGGGCATCGGCTGGAACACGCAGGATGAAGTGCACCAGCTGGGTGAACTCAACGGCACCGTGCGCGACGAAGGCGTCAGCAAGGGCCTGCCGAAGATCGAGACCGACATTGACGCCGCCGAGGTGGTGATGATGCTGGCGCCCGAGACCAACGGCCACGTTGCCGTCAAGGCCTGGGACGCGCTGTCCAAGCAGACTGGCCGGGAGCACGCGCACCTGGCCCTGCACCGCGAAGACGAAAAGATCCGCTTCCGCGACATCCAGGCTCAGCCGCGCAAGATCATCTCGTCGCCGACCTGGTCGGGGCTCGAGAGCGAGAAGGTCTCGTACAACGCCGGCTACACCAACGTGCACGAGCTGATCCCATGGCGCACCCTCACCGGTCGTCAGCAGTTCTATCAGGACCACCCGTGGATGCAGGCCTTCGGCGAAGGCTTCGTGAGCTACCGCCCGCCCGTGGACCTGAAGACGCTCGACGACATCGGCGGCCGCAAGCCCAACGGCAACAAGGAGATCGCGCTCAACTTCATCACCCCGCACCAGAAGTGGGGCATTCACTCGACCTACTCGGACAACCTGCTGATGCTGACGCTCAACCGCGGCGGCCCGGTGATCTGGCTGAGCGAGGACGACGCGAAGAAAGCCGGCATCGTCGACAACGACTGGGTCGAGCTGTTCAACACCAACGGCGCCATTGCGGCCCGTGCGGTGGTGAGCCAGCGCGTCAACCCGGGCATGGTCATGATGTACCACGCGCAGGAAAAGATCATCAACACCCCGGGGTCGGAGATCACCGGCACGCGCGGCGGCATCCACAACTCGGTGACCCGCGTCGTGCTCAAGCCGACCCACATGATCGGCGGCTACGCCCAGTTGAGCTACGGCTTCAACTACTACGGAACCATCGGCACCAACCGCGACGAATTCGTGCTGGTGCGCAAGATGAACAAGGTCGACTGGCTGGATGGCGAGGCCACCGCTTCGTCCACTCACGCCTGACGATCAAGGAGAAGATGTCATGAAAGTCCGCGCCCAGATCGGCATGGTCCTCAACCTGGACAAGTGCATCGGTTGCCACACCTGCTCGGTGACCTGCAAGAACGTCTGGACCTCTCGCCCCGGCGTCGAGTACGCCTGGTTCAACAACGTCGAAACCAAGCCCGGCATCGGTTACCCCAAGGAATGGGAGAACCAGGAGAAGTGGAAGGGCGGCTGGATCCGCAAGGCAGACGGCCACATCGAGCCCCGTCAGGGCGGCAAGCTCAGCTTGCTGATGAAGATCTTCGCCAACCCGAACCTGCCGCAGATCGACGACTACTACGAGCCCTTCACCTTCGACTACGACCACCTGCAGTCGGCCCCGAAGACCAAGGCCGCCCCCACCGCCCGCCCGCGCAGCCTGATCACCGGCCAGCGCATGGAGAAGATCGAGTGGGGCCCGAACTGGGAGGAAATCCTGGGCGGCGAGTTCAGCAAGCGCAGCAAGGATGCCAACTTCGAGGACATCCAGAAGGACATCTACGGTCAGTTCGAACAGACCTTCATGATGTACCTGCCGCGCCTGTGCGAGCACTGCCTGAACCCGGCGTGCGTGGCCTCGTGCCCCTCGGGCTCGATCTACAAGCGCGAGGAAGACGGCATCGTGCTGATCGACCAGGACAAGTGCCGCGGCTGGCGCATGTGCGTGTCGGGCTGCCCGTACAAGAAGATCTATTACAACTGGCAGTCGGGCAAGGCCGAGAAGTGCATCTTCTGCTATCCGCGCATCGAAGCCGGTCAGCCGACCGTGTGCTCGGAAACCTGCGTGGGCCGCATCCGCTACCTGGGCGTGCTGCTGTACGACGCAGACCGCATCGAGCAGGCTGCCAGCACCGAGCACGACCGTGACCTGTATCAGGCCCAGCTCGACATCTTCCTGGATCCCAACGACCCGAAGGTGATCGAACAGGCCCGCGCCGACGGCGTGCCGGAAGCATGGTTGACCGCCGCCCGCAACAGCCCCGTCTACAAGATGGCCGTGGACTGGAAGGTGGCCCTGCCGCTGCACCCCGAGTACCGCACGCTGCCGATGGTCTGGTACATCCCGCCCCTCTCGCCCATCCAGGCCGCCGCCCACTCGGGCCACGTCGGCACCAACGGCGAGATCCCGGACGTCAACCAGCTGCGCATCCCGCTGAAGTACCTGGCCAACCTGATGACCGCCGGTGACGTGGCCCCGGTGTCGCGCGCCCTGGAACGCATGCTCGCCATGCGCGCCTACATGCGCGGTAAGCACGTCGACGGCCAGCCGAACATGAAGGCCATCGACCAGGTAGGCCTGACGCCCGATCTGGTGGAAGACATGTACCAGATCATGGCGATCGCCAACTACGAAGATCGCTTCGTGATCCCGTCGGCCCACCGCGAGTACGCCGAAGACGCCTTCGACATGAAGGGGGGCTGCGGCTTCTCGTTCGGCAACGGCTGCTCGGACGGTCACAGCGAGCCCAGCCTGTTCGGTGCCAAGAAGAAGCGCACCATCCCCATCAAGTCGGAGATCTGAGCCATGAGCGACATCCTGAATGCCGATCTGGCCGTGGCCCCCGCCGCCACCCCGGCGCGCAGCCTGCGTGCCCTGGCACGCCTGCTGTCCTATCCGGACGCGACCCAGCGCGAACACCTGGGCGAGCTGGCCCAGGCCCTGCGTGACGAGCGCTGGCTGTCGACCGACCGCCAGGCCGGTCTGGCTCGGCTGGTGAGCCAGCTGCAGCACAGCGATCCGTACGAGGTCGAGTCCGACTACGTGGAGTTGTTCGACCGGGGCCGCGCCACCTCGCTGCACCTGTTCGAACACGTGCACGGCGATTCGCGCGACCGCGGCCAGGCCATGGTCGACCTGATCCGCACCTACGAGGAAGCCGGCCTGCACCTGCACCCCGACCAGGGTGGCGAGCTGCCCGACTACCTGCCCCTGGTGCTCGAGTTCGTCTCGACGCTGGAAGGCCCGGCCGCACGCGACTTCACCAGTGAGTTCGCCCACATCCTGAACGCGCTGTACGCGGCGCTGCTGAAACGGCGCAGCCTGTATGCCCACATCCCGGCGGCGGTGCTCGAGCTGATGGCGCAGGCCATCGAGCCGACCGAAGTCACCGAGGACGAAGCCCTGGACGACGCCTGGCAGGAGCCGGATGCCTTCGGCGGCTGCAGCAGCCGCGGCCAGCAGCGCCCCGACGTTCCCCAACCCATCCACATCGTGCGCAAGCAAGCCGCTGCGCCGCAACGAGGAGCATCAGCATGAGCCTCACCCACCAGTTCTTCTTCGGGATCTATCCCTACATCGCCATGGTCGTGTTCCTGCTGGGCAGCCTGGTGCGTTTCGACCGCGACCAATACACCTGGCGCAGCGAATCCAGCCAGATGCTCTCGGGCGGCCTGCTGCGTGCCGGCTCCAACCTGTTCCACCTGGGCATCATCGGCCTGTTCTTCGGCCACCTGGTCGGCATGCTGACCCCGGCCGACCTGGTGCACGCCCTGGGTGTGTCGGCCTCGCAGAAGCAGATGCTGGCCGTCGTGGCCGGTGGCACGCTCGGCAGCCTGTGCCTGATCGGCCTGCTGATGCTGATTGCCCGCCGCCTGAACGACCGGCGTGTGCGCGCCACCTCCAAGCCGCGTGACTTCGTCGTGCTGTTCTGGATCCTGGGCACCCTGCTGCTCGGCCTGTCGACCGTGCCGCTGTCGCTGCAGCACCGCGATGGCGAAACCATGCTGCAGCTGATGGCCTGGGCTCAGCACATCGTGACCTTCCGCGGGGACGCCGCCAGCATGATTGCCGACGTGTCGACCGTCTTCAAGGTCCACATGGTCGCGGGCATGACGCTGTTCATCCTCTTCCCCTTCACGCGCCTCGTGCACGTGTGGAGCGGCTTCGCCTCGGTGGGCTACGTTGCCCGTCCGTGGCAGCTCGTCCGCAGCCGTCGCACCGGTCTGCCGCGTTGAAACGCCCCGTGCGAACCGCCTGAAAGGCCCCTCATCATGGACCTCCCCATCCCATCGTCTCCCGTGCTGCAGTCGATCCTGCGCGTGGGCCCCGACGTGCTCCACCCCGAGCCCGCCGCACTGACCGAGGCGGAGCGCCGCCAGATCGCCAGCCTGGCGCTGCTGCGTCTGGCCGCGATCGAAGACGGCCTGCTCGACGCCGATGACCCGGCGCCGGTGGAAGGCGTGCTGAGCGAGGCCGCGGCCGACGCCATCGACGCCTGGCTCGCCCGCCACATCACCCTGCCCGAGCCCGACGAGGCCACGTGCCGCCGCTACCATGCCGCCCACAGCGCCCGTTACGCGCAGGGCGAGCGGGTCCAGGCGCGCCACATCCTGTTTGCCGTCACCGAGGGCGTGGACGTGCAGGCGCTGCGGCAGCGCGCCGAGCAGGTGCTGATCGCCGTGCGCGCCGCACCCGAGACCTTTGCCGAGCAGGCCCGTGCGCTGTCCAACTGCCCCAGCGGGGCGGACGGCGGTGTGCTGGGCTGGCTGACGGCCGAGGAATGCGCACCGGAGTTCGCTCGCGAACTCTTCGGTCAGGACGAGGCGCAGGCCCACATCGGCGTGCTGCCGCGGCTGGTTCACAGCCGCTTCGGCCTGCACGTGGTGGAGGTCAGCGAGCGCGAACCGGGCATCCAGCCCCCGTTCGAGGCCGTGCAGCAAGCCGTGGCGCAGGCGCTCAAGCAGCAGGCCTTTGCCACCGCCCTGCGTCAGGCTTGTGCCGTGCTCGCCGCACAGCACGGGGTGGAAGGCGCCGACATCGACGCGGCCACGTCGCCGCTGCTGCAGTGAGCGTGGAAGGTCCCGCCATGGACGACCTGCTGCAGCGTCTGCGACGCTTCCACGACGACTTCTTTCCGCAGCACCAGTCGCGCTTCCAGACGCTGGTGACGGACGGTCAGCATCCGACCACGCTGTTCATCGGCTGCTCCGATTCGCGCCTCGTGCCTTACCTGCTCACGGGCGCAGGGCCGGGCGAGCTGTTCATCGTGCGCAACGTCGGCGCACTCGTGCCGCCCTACATGGGGCTGCACGGCCTGCATGGCACGGCGGCGGCCATCGAGTTCGCGATGTTGAACCTCAAGGTGTCACGCATCGTGGTGTGCGGCCACTCGCACTGCGGCGCCATGAAGGCGCTGTACGAAGAAGTGCCCGCCGAAGCCCGCAACCTGCAGGGTTGGCTCGACATGGCCCGTGAGGCTGCGCTGCCCGTGCAGGTGACACCCGAAGCGTTGCGGCGCACCGAGCAACGCGCCGTGGTGCTGCAGCTCGAGCGGCTGATGGACTACCCCATGGTGCGCGCGCGGGTGGAGCGCCGTGAGGTCACGCTGCACGGCTGGCATTACGTGATCGAGGATGGTGAGGTGCATGTCTTCGATGTGCGGACCGGGCAGTTTCTGCCGGCCTCGCAGGCCAGTCACAGCGGCACCGGCCCGTATCACGAGCCACCGGCCGACGACGCGGTGGTGTTCAACGAAATCGACACGCGCTGGGGCGAGCACTGAGCCCGCCGAAGCGCGCAGGAGCCTTGCGACCATGCCCATGGACACGAGCGGCGCCGCTGCCCGCCTGGCTGAGAACGCCGCCTTTTCGCGGCTCGACCATGCGCGGCTGGTCGATCTGATGGCGCAGTGCGAACTCCGCTCGATCCCGCGCGGCGGGGAGGTGTTCTCGGCCGGCAGCCTCTGCGAAGGACTGCATGCGGTGCTGGACGGCCAGGTCAAGGTCTACGCGCGCGCCCCGGATGGCCATGAGAAGGTGATCGACGTGGTGGGCCGGGGCGAGACGCTGCCCGGCACGCACATGACCCACGCCGAAACACACCAGCACCATGCGCAGGCGCTGACGGCCGCCGTGGTGCTCATCGTGCCGGGCGACGTGCTGCGGATGGAACTGCAGCGTGATCCCGAGATGGCCACGCGCCTGCTGGACGATGCGGCCCGACAGGTACGTCGCATGATGCGCGAGATCGAGGCCACCACACTGCGCACCGCCATGGAACGGGTGTGCAGCTATCTGCTGCACCTGCCGACGCTGGCCCGGTCGGCTCCCACCGCAGAGGCGCCGTCGGATGAGGGTGAGCAGCGGCTGGTCGAGCTGCCGGTCAGCAAGAACACGGTGGCATCGTTGTTGTCGATCACCCCCGAACACTTCTCCCGTATCCTGCGCGAGCTGCACCTGGCCAGGCTGATTCACATGCACCGTCGCGAAATCTGCATCCCGCATCCCGAGCGGCTGGCCATCCAGCGATGAAGCCCACCCGCCCGGCCGAGCCCGGTCCCCTGCGACTGGCCCACCTGTTGTGGGCTCCCCACCGCCTTGGCTTCTTTCTGGCGGCCCTGAACCTGCTGGCCGTCTCGGGCTGGTGGGCCTGGTTCAACGCCCTGCGCTGGACGGGCCACCCCGGCATGGCCCTGCCTCCCGGCTGGCTGCACGCGCAGCTGATGGTCGGTGCCTTCATGCCGCTGTACTTCACCGGCTTTCTGTTCACCGCCGGCCCGCGCTGGCTGAACGTGACGGCGCCCACGGCACCGCAGCTGCTGCGCGGCAGCGTGGCGCTGTGCGCCGGGTGGTGGGTCGCAGCCATTGGCGCATATTGGCACCCTGCCTGGACCAGTGCCGGGCTGCTGCTGAGCCTGCTGGGCTGGCTGGACCTGCTGGTCCGCTTCATCGGGCTGCTGCGCCAGAGCCGGCAGGAGGACACCCTGCATGCCCGTTTGATTGCCGTGTCGGGCTGTGTGGGCGCCGTGCTGCTGGCGGTGTCTGCGGTGGCCCTGCAGCAAGGCGCCTGGCCGCTGTGGCACGCCACGTTGCTGGGCCTGCTGTGGTTCTGGATCGCCCCAGTGTTCGTGGTGGCGCTGCACCGCATGATTCCCTTCTTCACGGCCGCGGCCATGCCGGCGCTCGACGCGTGGCGCCCGAACTGGCTGCTGTGGACGCTGCTGACCGGCCTGTGGGCCCAGGGCGTCCTGCACGTCGGGGATGCGCTCGGGGTGCTGCCCCGCGCGACGCTGCCCGGCCACGTGCGCCCGGCTCTGGCACTGCCTTGGGGCCTGCTCGTGATCGCCCTGGGCGTGCGCTGGGGCCTGGTCCAGAGCCTGCGCATTCGCCTGCTCGCCATGCTGCACCTGGGCTTTGTCTGGCTGGGCGTGGCCTTTCTGCTCGAGCTCCACGCCGATCCGCTGCTGGCCGTGCATGCACTGGCCATCGGATCGCTGGGTTCGCTGCTCATGGCCATGGTGACCCGTGTGAGTTGCGGCCACGGCGGCCGCACGCTGGTGGCCGACGACTTCGTCTGGGCGGTGTTCCTGGCCCTTCAGGCCGTGGCCCTCACCCGACTGGCCGCCCAGCTGTGGCCTGCGGCCGCGCCGTGGCTGACCATCGGGGCCGCGTGGGGCTGGATGGCGGTGGCGGGCGTGTGGTCCGTGCGGCTGATCCGCTGGTACCTGCGCCCCCGGGTCGACGGGCGGCCGGGCTGATCAGGCCCGGGCGGCGGGCCGCCAGGGCCGCCACTCCACCGGGCCGATGGCATCCAGCGTGTTCTTGAGCAACAGGGCATAGGCGGTGTCGCCCTCCATCACGAGGCGCTGCTCGAAGAACAGCGTGTCCGGGTCATCGCGGCCCTGCATCAGGTCGACGAACGCGCGCGCCTCGGCATGCAGGCGCACCGCCACCGGCTCATCCTGCCGCGCCACGACCAGCCCGCCCGGCGTGGCGCGCAAGTGCAGCGTCAGGCCCAGGTCGGTCACCACCACATCGACGCGGCGCCCGCACAGGCGCGGCTGGATCTCGGGCGAGACCAGCGGCCACCAGCGCTGGGTCAGGAACTGCGCCGCCGCCCACGAAGGCGGCTGGGTCGGCAGTCGGCGCGCCACCGCGGACAGCGTGGGTGCCACGCGGGCCAGGGCCGCCCACGGCCACATCGGGGTCGACGTCGTCATGCCATGCTCCAGTTCATGCCCGGCTCACGGGCGGTTGCAAACCCATCGGCCAGCGGGCCGGGCAGCCGCAGGCCACGCAGCACGCGCTCGGCTTCCTGCGCGGCCAGGTCGCCGGCCACCAGGGCCTCGTACACGGCCATCACCTCGCGAAAGTCCTGCGAGCACGGTGACAGCCGCAGTGCATCCACACCCGCCGCGCGCAGGGCCGGCAGGTGGTGCACGAGGCACTGCACGGCCCCGGACTGCGTCTGGATGCCATTGAGTGCGAGGAACACCTGCCCCTCCTGCGATCTCACCGTGCAGCCGTCCGGATCGTCCCGGCAGATGAAGCCGCACTGGTCCTTCTGCAGGTTGTGGTGTCGGGCCGTGAAGCACCGTGCCGACAAGGCCAGCGGCAGGCGGCCGAAGGCCATCACCTCCACCGCGATCGCGTCGCGGTGCGCCGCAGCCACCGTCCGCACGCCCGCCAGGTCCAGTTCGACCGGGGCGAGCCACCGGGTGGCGCCCATGTCCCGGTACTCGGCCAGGGCCTCGCTGCTGTAGACGTTCACATGCGTGCCGATCGACCACGGACGCCCCGCGTGCCAGGCCAGCCGCACGGCGGCCGCATCGTTGGCCTCGATCTGAACGTCACCGCGCTCGACCGCCTGTCGCACCGCACGCAACTCGGCCTCGGTTTCGATCAGGGCCAGCGTGCCCAGCCACACCTGTTTGCCGGCCTGGGTCAACTCGGCCGCGATGGCAACCCAGTCGGCGGGCTTCATGTCGCGCCGCCGCGAGCACACCACCTCGCCGATGACGACATCCCGTGCGGTGCTGTCGGCCACGTCCGCGTAGAACTGCAGGAGGGCATCGCGGCCCCAGTGGTATTGCACCGGTCCGATGGTCAGGCTCAGGCTCATGTCGTCATCCGGTTTCATTGCCAAGGGCGGCTCAGCGCGCCCAGCGTCGTCTGGCGCCCTTCGGAGACCCGCTCCAGGGTCTGTCGCCACACAGGCGCCACCTGGAAGCGGTCCAACCCGGCCATGGCCTGGTCGATCGCCTGGCGCCACACCTTGGTGACCTGCCCGATGTAGGCTGCACTGCGCTGCCGCCCTTCGATCTTGATGGCCGACACGCCCGCCTGGATGAGCTCGGGCAACACATCGAGCGTGTTCAGGCTGGTGGGCTCTTCCAGTGCGTGGTCCAGCTGCCCCGCCACGTCGAAGCGCCCCTTGCACAGCGTCGGATAGGCCCGGTGCTCCCCGGGCCCGTAGCGGTCGATCAGCACCCCACCCAGGCGAGCGTCGACACGGCCGCCCTGCTCCTCCCAGCGCACGGCCTCCGCGGGAGAACACACGCCCGCGTTGTTCGGAGAACACCCGGTGGCATACGACGACAGCGCACAACGGCCCTCCACCATCACGCACAGGCTACCGAAGCCGAAGACTTCGATCTCGACCGGCGACTGGCGTATCACATGGGCCACCTGCGACAGGGTCAGCACCCGCGGCAGCACCGCGCGCTGGATGCCATAGCGCTCGTGGTACAGCGCAATCGCCTCGTGGTTGGTGGCCGAGCCCTGCACCGACAGGTGCAACCGCAAATCCGGGTGATGGCGCTTCGCATAGGCCATCACGGCCACATCGGCCACGATGAGCGCATCGACGCCCGCGTCGGCCGCGGCATCGACGGCGCGGAACCAGCCGGCCGGATCGGATGCCAGCGCCTGCGTGTTGATCGCCATCAGCACCTTGCGGCTCAATCGGTGAGCCTGCTGTACGGCGACCTTCAGCTCAGCGGGAGAGAAGTTGAGCCCGGCAAAGTTGCGGGCATTGGTGGCATCGCGCAGGCCGAGGTAGACCGCATCGGCACCGGCTTCCAGCGCAACGTCGAGCGCGCGCGGTGAACCGGCCGGACAGACCAGTTCGGGCTTCATGACTGCATCCATGGCGGTGCACTCTAGGCACCCCCTGGCATTGCGGCTTTGCGCAAGGTCAAGCTGCGGTGGTGGCGTTGCTCCGGACCGTCGGCGTCTCTGGCACCTCGCCGCCAATGGCATTCTGCCGCGTCGTGGCCAGCACGGATGACCTCACCGATGGGCGTTGGCCAACGCCACGCCGAAAGCGACGAACACGCCGCCCGTGACGCGGTTGAACCAACGCGTGTGATCACCCAGCCAGGGCGCAATGCGCTGGGCCAGTGCGGCCAGCATGGCTTCATACAGCACCTCGACGACCACGAAAGTGCCACCGAAGACGGCCAGCTGGGTCCAGAACGGCACGCCGGGCACGATGAACTGCGGCAGGAAGGCAGCAAAGAACACGATGCCCTTGGGATTGGTGGCGGCCACCAGGAAGCCCTGCACAAAAAGCCTGAATCCCGAGGCCCCAGGCACGTCCTCGCCTTCGGACACCACCGCGATGGGCTGGGCCGGCGCCATCGAGAGCCGCAGGCCCAGGTAGGCGAGATAGGCCGCCCCCACCATCTTGGCCACCATGAAGCTGCGCTCCGACGCCGCAAGCAAAGCGCCCATGCCTGCCAGCGACACCGCGATCAACAGCAGAAAGCCAAGGGCGCCGCCGAGCACGGTGAACAGCGTGCGCTGCAGGCCGAAGCGCGCGCCATGCGTCAGGGCCAGCAGCCCGTTGGGGCCCGGCGCGAACGACAGCCCGACGGCCGCCACGAGGTAAACCAACCAGAGTTCGAAGGACACGACCCGCTCCACAGTGCAGCAGTCACTGTAGCGCAGCCCCAGTCGGGCTGCTCCGATGCGACTCAGGTGCCGCGCAGTTGCACCGTCAGCCCGGGCCGCGCGAGCCGGCTCACCAGGGCCGCGGGCGGCATCTGCCAACCCGCACCCAACGCCGCCTGCGTGTCGGGTGTCGGGCGATAGCCCTGCAGCATCCATGTGTGGGCTCCTGCCTCAGCCAGCTCATCCGCCAGCCGCATGAGGGCGCCATCGGGCAACAGCGCAGGGTGCCAAGTGGTGCGCAACTCGTGGGGCTTGGCGCTGGCCAGCACGCGATGCAGGCTGTGCCGCACGGGCTCTCCGCTGCCGCGCACGGCCGTCACCGCCTCGTAGTCGTCGAACGCGGTCTTCACGTCCAGCGCCACCCAGTCCACCAAGGGCAGACAACACGCCAGCCGATCGGGGTACAGCCCTGCGGTGTGCAGCCCGACCTCGAAGCCCAGATCCCGCACTTGCCGCATCGCGTGGGGCAAAGCAGCATCCAGTGTGGGCTCGCCGCCGCTGAACACGACGCCATCGAGCAGCCCCACGCGCTGCACCAGCGTGTCGAGCACACGATGCCATCGGGTCGTATCGGCCACCAGTCGGGCCTGCAGATCGGGGTTGTGGCAATAGTGGCAGCGCCACGGGCAGCCCTGCACAAACACGACTGCCGCCAACTTGCCGGGCCAGTCGGTCGTGCTCAGCGGCGTGAACCCGCCGACAGCCAGGCAACCGGGCACGCGCGTCTCAGGCGCGAACGGCTTGGCGGTCGGGCTCGATGAAGTAGCGCCGCTCATGGAACTCGCCTTTCTTGCCGATGTTGAACGAGGCGACGGGGCGGTGGTAGCCCATCACGCGGGTCCACACCTCGCAGCGCTGGCGTTCGTGCTCGGCCAGAACGGGATGGGGCGCGTCGGGGGTGTGTGCGATGTCGGACATGGGTTTCCTTTCAAGCGAGATCAGGCGGGTTGGAGATCAGGAGTGGCCGACGCCGGCTGCCGGCGCGCCAGGGCGGCTTCGTCGCAGTGCGGGCAGAAGGCGTGCTCGCCCGCCAGGTAACCGTGCACCGGGCAGATCGAGAACGTCGGCGTGACGGTGATGTAGGGAAGACGGAAACGGCTGAGCGCACGGCGCACCAGGGCCTTGCAGGCCTCGGCCGACGACACCCGCTCACCCAGGTAGAGGTGCAGCACCGTGCCCCCCGTGTATCGGGTCTGCAGCGGCTCCTGTCGGGCCAGGGCCTCGAACGGGTCATCGCAAAAGCCCACAGGCAGTTGAGACGAGTTCGTGTAGTAGGGCTGCGCGTCCGTGCCCGCCTGCAGGATGTCGGGCCAGCGCTGGCGGTCTTCCTTGGCGAACCGGTAGGTCGTGCCCTCGGCGGGTGTGGCTTCCAGGTTGTACAGGTGGCCGGTGGCTTCCTGCATGGCCGTGATGCGGGTGCGGATGTGGTCCAGGAAGCGCACCGCAAAGGCCTCGCCCCACGGGGTGGTGATGTCGTGCGCATCGCCCGTGAAGTTGCGGATCATCTCGTTGATGCCATTCACGCCCACGGTCGAGAAGTGGTTGCGCAGCGTGCCCAGGTAACGCTTGGTGTAAGGAAAGAGCCCGGCATCCATGTGCTCCTGGATGACCTTGCGCTTGATCTCGAGGCTGCGGGCGGCCAGATCGAGCAGCGCGTCGGTGCGGGCCAGCAGCGCGGCCTCGTCGCCCGCATGCAGGTAGCCCAGCCGCGCGCAGTTGAGCGTGACCACCCCGAGCGAGCCCGTCTGTTCGGCCGACCCGAACAGCCCGTTGCCGCGCTTGAGCAGCTCGCGCAGGTCGAGCTGCAGGCGGCAGCACATCGAGCGGATCATGTGCGGCTGCAGCTCGGAGTTGAGGAAGTTCTGGAAGTAAGGCAGACCGTACTTGGCCGTCATCTCGAACAGCCGCTGCGTGTTCGGATGGTCCCAGTCGAAATCCTTGGTGATGTTGTAGGTGGGGATGGGAAACGTGAACGCCCGGCCCTTGGCATCGCCCGTCATCATCACGTCGATGTAGGCCTGGTTGATCATGTCCATCTCGGCCTGCAGCTCGCCATAGCTGAACGGCATCTCGACGCCCCCGATCACGGGCACCTGCTCGCGCAGGTCTTCTGGACAGGTCCAGTCGAACGTCAGGTTGGTGAAAGGCGTCTGCGTGCCCCAGCGCGAGGGCACGTTCAGGTTGTAGATCAGCTCCTGGATGCACTGGCGCACCTGGGCGTAATCCAGCGCGTCCTTGCGGATGAAGGGTGCGAGGTAGGTGTCGAAGGAGCTGAAGGCCTGGGCCCCGGCCCATTCGTTCTGCAGCGTGCCCAGGAAGTTGACGATCTGCCCCACGGCCGACGACAGGTGCTTGGGCGGGCCCGCTTCGACCTTGCCTGGCACCCCATTGAGGCCTTCGTGCAGCAGCGTGCGCAGCGACCAGCCGGCGCAGTAGCCCGAGAGCATGTCGAGGTCATGGATGTGGATGTCCGCCTCGCGATGGGCCTGCCCGACCTCGTCCGGGTACACGTGGCTGAGCCAGTAGTTGGCGATCACCTTGCCCGACACGTTGAGGATCAGCCCGCCGAGCGAATAGCCCTGGTTGGCGTTGGCGTGGATGCGCCAGTCCTGGCGGTCGAGGTATTCGTTGACCGAGCGCCCCACATCCACGGCGATCCGCCGGTCTGAGGGCGGGATCTCGGCCCGGGAAGAGGTCGCGGCGGTCAAAGGCGGCGTCATGTCATCTCCACTACATCTAGTGTCCGGAACCACCCCGGAACGCTATGGGTAGTGTTCTGACCTCTGATGAGCAGGGTTTTGACGCGCGTCAAACGCAGACTGCAGATCAGCAGGCGAGGCCACACGGTGGCCGCCGTCTCGGCGGACCGTCAGTCAACCCGCAGGACCTCGAACTGCTGTCGGGTCAGCGCGACCTGGAGCGCCACTTCGTCCCCCTCGCACTTGCCCAGCATGGCCCTGCCCAGAGGGGATGCGCTGCTGATGACCTGAACGGGCTGGGCACCGCTGACCAGCTGCATGCTGCCGCCGTCCGGGCCGAGAAAGAGCAGTTGCTGCTTGTCGTCGGCGTCGACCAGGCACACCAACGCGCCGAGCTGGATGCCTTGGCTGGCATCGTAGGGGCGCGGGCGGAACTGACGCCAATGCGCGATCGCCTGACGGATGGCCTCGGCGCGACGAGCTTGGCCCGTGGCCAGATAGGCAGCTTCGAGCCCCAGGGGGTCGTACTTGTTCTCGGCGATGTTCTCTTCGTGCGTCGCCGTTTCATGGGCCGTCCGCGCTGCCTGTTCGACCTGCAACAGGTCTTCGGCGAGCCGTTCCAGCACCTGCTGCTGTAGCAAGAGTTTGTCCATGATGAGAGACTTCGAACTCGCCTACGGCATCTGACGGACGCTGGCGGCCAGACAGCCCGCCAGGTGCCGCGCAGACTTGACGCTGACACCCTTGCCGGTGATCGACAGCGCCGGGGGATGGGCGAGCATCCGCACGAAGACGTCCCGGACTTCTTCCGCGCGGATGTCGTCGATCAAGGCCATGGTCTCGGACAGCGGCGTCACGCTCCCGCTGGCCCAGAGTTCTTCGACGGCCCGCTCCATCGTCGCGAAGGGTCGCTCACTGGCACGCACGTACGAGACGGTCAACTGGTTCTTCGCGCGCTCCAGATGGACAGGATCAATGCGGGTCGTCTGGGCATGCAGCAGCTCGCCCGTCACCTGAACCAGCGCCTCGATCTTGTCCGGGGTGGTCACCGCATGCACCAAGAAATTGAGCCAGTTGTCTCCACCGTCGATGCTCGCATCGGCCGTGTAGGCCAGGCCGAGCCGCTCGCGCACCGTGTCGACCAACGGGGCAGACATCCCGCAGCCGAACAGATTGGCCGCAAGCGCGGCGGCCAGACGCAAGCGCCGCGATGGCATGTCGTCCGGGCCCGTGGGCATCACGGGATACGCAACGTTCAGGAACACCTGCGAGACTTGGGTAAAGCGCCGGGCCACCGCCTGGCCGGCATATGCCGCGGGCGTGGGTGGATGCGACCCGACGCCGTCGGTCGATGCCGGCATGGCCGCGAACAGATCCTCGGCGTGGCTCATCCACGCGTCGACGTCGAAGTGGCCGGCCGCGACGACAACCGTGTTGTCGGCCACGTAATGCCGCTGCACATGGCGAACCAGATCGTCGCGCGTGAAGCCCTCGATGTTCTCGACCGTGCCGATGACGGGCATGCCCATGGGATGGCCCCCCCAGATGGCGCGGTCGAGCAGGTCGTTGCCACTGTCGTCGGGGTCTTCGTCGTACTCGATGGCTTCCTGGCGGATCACCTCCAGTTCGCGCTGCAGTTCAACTTCGGGAAACGTGCTGTGGAGCACGATGTCGGCCGTCATGCCGAGCAGTTGCTGCGCGTGCGCGCCCAGGCCGGTCATGAAATAGCCGGTGCTGTCCTTGCCCGTGTAGGCGTTGACGTCCGCGCCCAGCCGCTCCGCATCCAGGTTGATCGCCTGCACGGAACGCGTGGTGGTGCCCTTGAAGGCCATGTGCTCAAGGACATGGCCGATGCCATTGGTGGCGGGCGTTTCGTCGCGAGACCCGACGCGCAGGAAGACGCCCACGCTGACGCTCCGTACGTGGGGCATGGGAAGGGCCAACAGCCGGACACCGTTGGGCAGCGTACGGAGAAGCGGCTGGGTACCAATTTCATCTTGCATGGCCCATTGTCGCCGCGACCTGGGCTCACCGGATGCGTGCTTCCTGCCCTGCCCCTGATGCTGAAGTGCGAACGCACTCCACTGGCGCCATGACAACTGCCGTCATCCCTCTCCCAGCATTGCGTCATTGGGAAGGGCAGATCGGTGCGCTCACTTCAAGCCCAACCGCTTCGCCAGCTTGTGGAGGTTGCTCGCATCCAGCCCCAGCTGGCGTGCTGCCATCGCCCAGTTTCCATCGGTGTGCCGCAATGCCTGCCGGATGGCCTGGCGTTGAAGCTGATCGACCTGTTCGTGCAGGGTCACCGGCTGGGGTTTTTCATGGTCGTCGGCGGGACATCGCATCGCCGGCTCATCTGATGAGGCACCGACGAGGGTGTCGAAAGACAGATCCAGCAGGTCCACCGTCAGCGTGGCGATGTCGCTGCGGCTTACCCCGCGCGTCAACAGTTTGAGCGCCGCCCGGCCGATCACGTGCTCCAGCTCGCGCACGTTGCCGGGCCACGGATAGGCCAGCAACGCGGCCTCGGCGGCGGCATCCAGCCTCAGGCTGCGCAGGCCCAGCCGAGCCCGGTTCACCTCCAGGAAGTGGCCGGCCAGCAGCAGGATGTCGTCGCCGCGGTCGCGCAGCGGCGGCACGTGCACCGGGTACACCGAAAGCCGGTGGTACAGGTCGGCGCGGAAGGTGCCATCGGCCACGGCATCGCGCAGCGCCCGGTTGGTGGCCGCCACGATGCGCACATCCACCTTCACCGGCTTGTCGGCCCCCAGGCGCTGCACCTCGCCGTTCTGCAGGGTGCGCAGCAATTTGGCCTGGATGGTGAGCGGCAACTCGCCCACCTCGTCCAAGAACACGGTGCCGCCGCGGGCCGCTTCGAAGCGCCCGGCACGGTCGGTGGTGGCGCCGGAGAAGGCGCCACGCACATGACCGAACAGTTCGCTTTCTGCCAGCGACTCGGGCAGCGCCGCGCAGTTCACATGGACCATGGGTTTGCCCGCGCGCGGCGAGTGCTCGTGCACGCGGCTGGCGAACAGGTCCTTGCCCACCCCGGTCTCGCCCATCAGCAGCACAGGCAGGTCGGACTGGGCCACCACGTCCACCTCGTGCAGCACCTGCTGCAGCGCCGGGCTGTGGCCGATCAGGCCCAGCCGCGCGCCGCCGATGGGGATGCGCCCCGTCTGCTCGGGCTCGGCCACCCGGGCCTGCCGCAGGGCCTGCACTTCCTGTTCGAGCTGGCTCATGCGCACGGCGGCCGCCACCCAAGGCAGACATTGAAGCAAGGCCTCTCGGGCGCTGTCGTTGAAGGTGCCAGGGCGCAAAGCGTCGAGCGTGAGCACACCCCATCGATGGCCGTCGATCATCACGCTGGCACCCATGCAGTCATGCACCGGCAAGGGCTCGCCCGCCATGGCGTCGACCAGCCCGTCGTAGGGGTCGGGCAAGGTGCTGGCGTGTTCGAAGTGCACCACGCCGCGTCCCAGCAGGATGGCTGACAAGCGCGGGTGCTGCGCAATCACGAAGGCCCGGCCCATGGCGTCACGCGTCAGCCCATCGACGGCCACAGGGCGCAGCCGCTCGCCCTCTTCCTGCAGCAAGGCCACGGCGTGACAGGCGAACTGCGCTTTCAGTTGCGACACCAGCCGCTGCAAGCGCACCGCCCGGGGCAAGGTGACCGCCAGATCGGCCCAGCCCAGGGTCGCCATCGTGGTGATATCTACCCTTTGAATGGTCATTTTCACCCTATTTGATAGGGTTTATTCTACCCTTTGTTTAGCCAAGTAATTGATTTTCAAGGGAGGAGAAACGGGCCCGGGCTTTGCGCTAGGGAAGGCATCTCACACGAAGGAGTCCTTCACCATGAACCACGCCGACGAATCCCTGGGCCTGCTGGCCCGCACCATCCCGGGCGCCACCAAGGTGTTCCACGAATACCACCTCGACTTCTGCTGCGGTGGCAAGCAGACCCTGCAACAGGCGGCCGACAAGGCCGGCATCGATGCCGCCCGCATCGTCGCGCAACTGGCCCGGCTGCAACCGCAGGCCGATGGGGCCGTGGACTGGACCGACGCGCCCACCCCGGCACTCATCGAGCACATCCTCGAGCGCTTCCACGCACGCCACCGCGAGCAGCTGCCCGAGTTGATCCGCCTGGCCCGCCGCGTGGAATCCGTGCACGGCGATCGGCCTGAGTGTCCCTTGGGGCTGGCCGACCACCTCGAGAACATGCTGCAAGAACTCGAGAGCCACATGCAGAAGGAAGAGATGGTGCTGTTCCCGATGCTGCAACGCGGTCAGACCGACATGGCCGTCATGCCGGTCCAGGTGATGCGGCACGAGCACGATCACCACGGCGGCGAACTGGCCAAGCTGGAGGCGCTCACCAACGGCATCACCCTGCCCCGCGGTGCCTGCAACACCTGGCGCGCGCTGTACCTGGGGCTGCAAACCCTGCGTGAAGACCTGATGGAGCACATCCACCTCGAGAACAACGTGCTGTTCGATCGCGTCTGACGCGGACAAGGCAATGCGGCGATCCGTGATGCATGCCGCACCGGTTTTCCGGATCTCGGCATTGCCCTTTCTTATCTGAGGACCGCTTCAGCACGCGCCCCACATAGTGACGGTGGCATCGCCACGCCACCGTACCGTGAAGCTCTATTCCTCCCTCAGCATCCAGGGCCGCGTCACCCTCTGGGCCACCATCATCGTCCTCTTCGGGGTGGCGGTGCTGTCGGCGGCCGGCATCTCGGTTTTGCGGTCTGATCTGCGCCAGGCAGCGTTTGCGGCTCAGGGCGCGCTGGTCGGCAGCGTGGCGGAGGACCTCGATGAAAAGCTGCTGTTGCGCAAGCGGGCGGTGCTCACGGTGGCGCAGACGATCAATGCCGAACTGCTGCCCGAGCCCGCGGCGCTGCGGGCCGACTTCTCTCACAGAAAGCTGTTTCAGAGCCTGTTCGACATCGTTGTGATCACCGACGCCACAGGCCGTGTGATCACCGAATGGCCGGTGCGCCCGAACGAAGGCGTGATCTCCGTCGCAGACCGAGCCTACTTTCAGAAGGCGATGCGCACGGGCGAGGTCGTGATCTCGGAGCCGCTGGCCAACAAGATGACCGGCGAGCCGACCTTGGTGTTTGCTGCCCCGATTCGCGACGCGCACGGCAGAGTCGCAGGCGCCCTGCTGGGCAGCCTCATCCTGACCCGCGACAACTTTTTGGCATCCCTGCGCGAGACCCGTGTGGGCCAGGGTGGCTACTTCTATCTGGCCTCGAAAGGCGAGGCACCGCGGTTCGTGCTTCACCACGACGTGAAGCGCATCATGAGCCCGGTGCCGCCGGCCTCGGTCAGCCAGCCCCTGCATCAGGCCCTGGCCGGCTTCGAGGGCACGATCGAAGGCGTGAACAGCCAGGGTCTGAAGGCGCTGTACACCTTCAAGTCATTGACCTCGGTCCCCTGGGTGCTGTGCGGGGCCTACCCGACGGCGGAAGCCTATGCCCCCATCGAGTCCCGCTCGGACCAGTTGCTGGTGGGGGCGGTGGTGTTCGCCGGCCTGGGGGGCCTGCTGATGGGCGCGGTGACGCGCAGGCAACTGCGCCCGCTGGTGCAGCTGAAGCGGGAACTGCAGGCAGCCACCCAAGGCAATGACCAGCCCCTGCCCCTGCAATCCGGCCCGAAGGACCTGCGCGAACTGGCAGAGGTCTACAACGCCGTGCGGCTGCACAAGCAGCAGGCCGAGTCGGCACAACTCGACATCCAGCGCCGGCTTCGCGCGGTGCTGGAGCACGCGGGCGATGCCTTCGTCAGCATCGACGCGAACGGGGGCATCACCGAGTGGAACCAGGAAGCCGAGGAGACGTTCGGCTGGCCGCGGGCCCACGTTCTCGGGCTGCCGTTGGATCAGGTGCTGATCCCGGCCGAACACCGCCACGCACACAACCGCGGTTTCTCACACTTCCTCGGATCGGGCATGGGCCCCGTCATCGGCCAGCGCATCGAGGTGATGGCCCTTCACCGGACCGGCCGGCTCATCCCCGTCGAGCTGTCCGTGTCGGCGCTGAAGGAAGGGGGGCAGTGGATTGCCCATGCGTTCATGCGCGACATCTCGGATCGCAAGGCATGGGAAGAGAAACTGGCGGCCAGCGAGCGTCACCTGCGCGACATCATGGACAACATGCCCGCGGAGATCGCGGTGATGGACCGACAGGGGCGTTTCATCAGCGTCAACACCCACCGCGCCCGCACGCTGGGTCTGCCGGAACGCGCGCTGCTCGGAGCGGCTGCGCGCGACTTTCTCGACAAGGAAGAGCGCCAGGTGATCGAGCCCTGGTTCAGGCAGGCGCTCGCAGGGCACGCCGTTCAGTTCGAGACCACCCGCAAGCGCGATGGCAAGCGCCACCAGCTGCACTATTTCATTCCGGACAAGGGCCCGGACGGCGAGGTGTGTGGCGTCTATGAGATGACGCTGGACATCACCGACCGCAAGGAAGCGGAACAGCTGCTGGCCACCAACCAGGCGCAGCTGCGGGCCATCACGAACAACCTGCCCGTGTTGATCGCCTACATCGACACAGCAGGCATCTACCGCTTCTGCAACGCCACGTTCGAGCAGTGGTTCGGCCGCCCGGTTGCCGACATCGTGAACCGGCCACTCGATGCCCTGCTGAGGGACGAAACGTGGACCCGCAAGCTGAGATCGGCGCTGTGCGGCGAACGGGTCGAGTTCACCACGCAGCTGCAGCACGGAGACACGCACCGCCACGTGATGGCGCTCTACATCCCGGACCTTGGCGCGTCGGGCGAGGTGCATGGCGTGCACGCGCTGACCTTCGACATCACCCAGTCCAAGGTCTACGAGCAGCAGCTGCTTGAACTGGCGCGGCACGACAGCCTGACCGGCCTGCCCAATCGCCGCTACTTCGAAGAGAAGCTCGATGAAGCGATGGCGCGGGCGCGCCGATCGGGCCGGGCGATGGCCTTGCTGTATCTGGACCTGGACCGCTTCAAGCACATCAACGACACACGTGGCCACGGTGTGGGTGACGACCTGCTCAAGGGCTTTGCGCAACGGCTGGTGGCTTCCGTGCGCACGACCGACGCCGTGTGCCGGCTGGCGGGAGACGAGTTCACCGTCATCCTGGAGGGCCTGCACCATGAGGACGAGGCCACGCTGGTGGCCGGCAAGATCGAACGGGCCATGGAAGAACCGATGCAGGTTCAGGACGGGGTTGTGCAGACCTCCACCAGCATCGGCGTGGCGGTGTTTTCCGGGGGTGCTGGAACCGGCGCCGCGCTGCTGGACAAGGCCGATCAGGCGCTCTATGCGGCCAAGCGCGCCGGCCGCGCCACCTTCCACGTGACGACGTTCTGAGGCGCCACGCGGCCGGCGTCACGACGCGGCCGGATGCCCGGACAGCAGCGTTTCAAGCACGTCGATGCGGTGGCGATGGGGCGTCGTGATCGCATAAAAGCGCTCCTGCAGCGCGGTGGAACGCCCCACGGCAATCAGCAGGCCCGCACGCAGTTCATCCTGCACCACCACCTCGGGCAGCACGGTGAGCCAGCCGCTGTCGCGCGCAATGAGGCGCAGCATGGCCATGTCGTCGACTTCCGCGCGCACCCTCGGCGTGACGGCGGCCGAAGCACACAAGGCGTCGAATTGGGCGCGCAGCGCATGCCGCGGCCCGGGCAGGGCGATGTCGAGTCCATCGAGGTCTTCCGGGATGCGCAGGGTACGCCCGTGCCACCGGCTGGCCGGGCCGACCAGCGAGATGGACTGGCTTCCGAGAAACCGGCAATGGAAGGGCCGGTCTGGGTCGGCCGGCACGGTTTCATTGGCCAGCACCACATCGAGTTGATGCTGCACGAGGCGAGCCAGCAGGCCCTCGAGCACACCGGACTCCAGCGTCAGGACCACGTCCGGCTCGGCCAACAAGGGGCGGATCCAGTTCTCCTGGTAGTTGCGGGACAGGGTGGCCACACTGCCCACGCGCAGCCGCCGAACGCCCGCCACGCGCCCTTGAAGGCGGCCCAGCATTTCCTGCCCCAGACCGAAGATGTTGTCTGCATAGGCCTGCACGAGTTGCCCGGCATCGGTGAGGGTCAGACGACGCCCTTCCCGGATGAACAGGTCCTCGCCCAGGCGCTCCTCGAGCTGGCGGATCTGGGAGGAGACCGCGGACTGGGCCGTGTGCAGTTCCTCGGCGGCGCGCGTCAGATGGCCCAGTTTGGCCACCCGCCAGAAGTAGAACAAGTGATGGAAATTGAGTTGGTCCAATCCGTTCATTCTGTTTTTCGTATCAATGCGTTCTTATCAATGTAATTTACAGAACAGCCACCGGCAAGCATCATCCCGGCGTTGAGGCTGGAAAGGATCACGAGATGGAAACAGCAACCTGGGCGATGTGGGCGAGCGTCCTCGCGCCCGCCGGGCTGATGGCGGCCATGGCAGCGCTGACCGGGTTGCCCTCCCTGTCGATGGCCGCACTGTGGCGTGCCTTCCTCGTGCTCTCGGTGGGCGCCGTGGGGTGGCTGGTTCTGACCCTGTGTGGCGCCGTGCCCGGTGTCAACGGCAACGGGCTCTTGCAGCCCACACCCTTCGGGCGGATCATGGCGCTGCTGGTGCAGCTGCTCGGCACGGTCATTGGCGCCTTTTCTGCACGCTATCTGCAAGGCGAGCCGGGCCAGCGCCGCTACCTGGCCGCACTGGCCGCGGTGCTGACGGCCGTGCATCTGCTTCTGATGGCCGACCACTGGTTGCTGCTGGTGGCCGCCTGGACGGCCGTCGGGGCCGCGCTGCAACACCTGCTGTGCTTCTACCCCGAGCGCCCCTTTGCCCGGCTGGCGGCCTACAAGAAGCGCCTGGCCGACCGCGTGGCCGATGGCCTGCTGCTGGGCGCCGCGGGCCTGGCCTGGGCAGAGGTCGGCAGTGGCAGTCTGTCCGCCCTGTCCACGCACGTGGCGGCCCATGGCATGTCGGTGTCATTGCACGCCAGCGCGCTGGCTCTGGTGCTGGCGGTCATCCTGCGCACGGCCCTGCTGCCCGTGCACGGCTGGCTCATCCAGGTGATGGAAGCGCCCACCCCCGTCTCCGCCTTGCTGCATGCGGGGGTCGTCAACCTGGGCGGCTTCGTGTTGATCCGGTTTGCGCCCTTGCTGGAACAGGCCGCCCCCGCGCGGGCCGTGCTGCTGGTGTTCGGTCTGGCGACGGCGGTGCTGGGCGGCATGGTGATGCTCACGCGCATCAGCGTCAAGGTCCGGCTGGCGTGGTCCACCGTGGCCCAGATGGGCTTCATGGTGCTCGAATGTGCGCTGGGGCTTTACACCCTGGCCGCACTGCACCTGGTCGGCCACTCGCTGTACAAGGCCCATGCCTTCCTGGCCGCCTCGTCGGTCGTCCGACAGACCCGCCTTCAGGCCCTGCACGGCCCCACGCTGCCCGGCGGCGCAAGCCTGGTGCTGGCGCCGGTGGTTGCGGTGGCCACGGTGCTCGGCATCCAGATGGGGATCGGGCCGACGTCCTGGCCAGGGTGGTGGAGCGCCTTGCTGGGGCTGGCCTGGGCGCCGCTCCTCTGGTTGCCCGTCGGCTCGCCTGCACCCTGGCGGCAGGCCCTCTTCGGCATGCTCGTGGTGGGCGCACTGACGGGGCTCGCGCTGCTGGCTCACGCGGTGCCGCTCGGCATCATCGACATGCCGCACAACGGGCTCGGCCTCATCGCCCTGTCCGGCATGGCCGCCCTGTATGTCGGCCTGGCGTTGCTGCAGCGTCAACCGCAGTGGCTCGCCCGCTGGCGCCGCTGGAGCTATGCGGGCTTCTACGTGGACGAAGCCTACACCCGCCTGGCACTGCGCCTGTGGCCCACCCGCTGGGCCCCCGCCACCGCCGACGCCACCCAGGGAACACAACCATGATCGACTTCGCTGCCGCTTCTCTGCAGACCGACGCGCTGCACGATGACATCGAGCGGGCCTGCAGCCAGGCCTGCCAGGCCATCGCCCCCGCCTGGCCGCTGGACCGGGCCATTGCGGTCAATCCGCACTGGTCCCGCATCGGCATGCCAGTGCGCCGCGTGGCGGCCCGCATGGCGGTGCTGGCCGGCATCCACGTGTTCCCGCCCCGCGCCCGTCAGCAGCGTGCGTGGCGGGAGGGCCGCATCACGCCAGCCGACCTCGACCAGGCCCTGCAGCAGTTGCCGGAAGCCGGCGCGCAACGCATCACGGCGAACACCTGCGCCGAGGCGCTGGCGCACCCCGCACCCATGACCCAGCTGCCGCTGTTGATCGACGTGCTCGACAACGACCCGCAACGGCACACGCGGTTGTCATGGCGGCAGGCGATCACGCACCAGGTCAGCCAGTCCTGCGCGGCGTACTTCGACGAGCACCAGGCCGACTGGCAACCTCAGCGCACACAGGGCCTGTATGCCTTCTGGCGGGACACGCTGCAGCACGACCATGGCATCGGCCTGCTCATGGGCCTGCCCCACATCGGCCGCGCCATCGACGCCCTGCCCGCCACCGCGCAGGATGCCGAACGCTGGGTGATGCAGCGTCTGGGCTTGCCGCCCGCGGTGTGGGCCGACTACCTGGAATCGGTGCTGCTCACCGTCAATGGATGGGCGTCGTGGTGCGCCTACCTCGGGTGGCAGGCGCGCCTGGAAGGCCGCCACGACACCCACCTGCGCGAGCTGCTCGCGATTCGCCTCGCCTGGGGCGCCTTGCTGCTGGAGTGCAAGGACGATACGGCCGCCAGACAGGCGTTCTCGGCACTGCAGCGGGCCTGGCAGCAAGCGCCGGCGGTGTTGCAGCAAGCCGAGGCGGACCTGCTGGTGGACGAGGTCTGGCAGCTTGCGCTGGAGCTGGGCTACCAGCGCGAGCTTGCGCAGCGCTTGCAGATGGCACCCGGTGCAGCCGCGGCCGAAGAGAAGGTGGATGTGCAAGCGGCGTTCTGCATCGACGTGCGCAGCGAGCCCTTGCGGCGCGCCCTCGAGGCAGTCTCCCCGGGCTTCCAGACACTGGGCTTCGCGGGGTTCTTCGGCCTGCCTGTGGCCTACACCCCACTGGCAACCGAGGCCCGACGACCCCAGTTGCCCGGGCTGCTCCCGCCGGGCGTCGAGGCCACGGACTGCATCGTGCAGAGCGATCCGGCTCCGAAGCGAACCGACGCCGAGGAGCACGATACCGCGCACCACACCCGCCGCCTGCGGCTGGCCCTGGGCGATCAGTGGCATGCCGCCAGCCGCTGGCCCGGTGCGGCCTTCTCCTTCGTCGAAGCCGCTGGCATCGGTTACCTGGGCAAGCTGGGCCACTGGCTTCTGCCTGGCCGCACGGCCCGTGCACGAGACGACCTTGCAGGGCTGCCTGCACGCTATCGCCCGCTCTGTCGGCCCCATCTGGTAGGCCTGGATCTGGACGCCAAGGTGGCGCTGGCGGCCCGGGTGCTGCACGCCATGGGCCTGGACCGTCAGCTCGCGCCCATGGTGCTGCTGGTGGGACACGGAAGCCAGTCAACCAACAACGCGCACGCGGCTGCACTGGACTGCGGCGCCTGCTGTGGACAAACGGGCGAGGTCAACGCGCGCACGCTGGCCCGCCTGCTCAACGAGGCCGAAGTGAGGGCGGGCCTGCAGGCACGCGACCTCGTCATCCCGCCCTCGACCGTGTTCGTGGCCGCGCTGCACAACACCACCACCGACGAGATCGAAGGCTTCGACATCGACCTGCTGCCTGCGGCCGCGCGTGCACGCTGGGCTGAACTGCAGGATGTGTTCGAGCGCGCAGGCGCCCAGGTCCGCCGCGAGCGGGCACCCCGCCTCGGCCTGACAGCCCCCGTCTCGCAAAAGGGCCTGCTGGACCAGCTTCGCCGTCGCGGCAACGACGGCGCCCAGACCCGGCCCGAGTGGGGGCTGGCGGGCAACGCCGCCTTCGTGATCGCCCCGCGGCATCGCACCCGGGGTGTCGCGCTGGACGGTCGGTGCTTTCTGCACGACTACGACGCCCGCCACGACGAGGACGGCAGCCTCCTGGAACTGCTGATGACGGCACCGATGCTCGTCACCCACTGGATCAACTGGCAGTACCACGCCTCGACCTGCGACCCGCAACGGCTCGGCAGCGGCAACAAGCTGCTCCACAACGTGGTGGGCGGCTGCCTGGGCGTGTTCGAGGGCAACGGCGGCGACCTGCGCATCGGCCTGTCCCGGCAGTCTCTGCATGACGGCGACCGCTGGGTGCACGAGCCCTTGCGCCTGACCGTGGTCATCGATGCCCCCCAGGCGGCCATCGAAGCGGTGATCGCCAAGCACGCGGTGGTTGGCCAGCTGATCAAGAACGGCTGGCTGCATCTGTGGCGGTTCGATGCCACGGGCCTGGTGCGATTCGATCAGGGCACCTGGCGCGCTTCCAGCATGGGGTAGGACCTGCCGAGGCGAAGGGGTCAGGCGCGCCGTTTGCTCCCGGCGTCGCATTACAACCCCATCGCCCTGGCCAGAACCGAGGGCGTTTCCACCATGAAGATGCCCAGCCTGCTCTTTTCAGCGCTCATAGGCGCCGTGGCCAGTGCACGGTCCATGACGCCCATGGCCGCCATCGCGACCGCGCGACTCGCAGGGGCCTCCACGCCGGGAAGGCTGATGCTCCTGGACCGCCCGCTCTTCCGATTCGGGGCGCTCGCCATGGGCGTCGGCGAGCTGCTCGGCGACAAGATGAAGACGGCACCCGATCGCACCGTCTTCCTGGGCCTGCTGGCCCGCGTGATGAGCGCCGGCATCGCAGGCGCCGCCCTGGCGCCGTCTGGCAGAGAGCGAGCCGGCGCCGCGGTCGCCATCGCCACCGCCGTGCCGCTCGCCTATGCGACCCTGGCTCAACGCAAGCGCGCCATGGTGCGCATCGGCCAGACCCGCAGCGGCCTGATCGAGGACGCGCTGATCGTGGCCGCCGGTGCGGCCGTTCTTGCGCTCGCGACCCGACCGCGGCACACGGGGCGGGCAGCACATGGCCTGCGGATGGAGAGCGCCACATGAGCTTCCTCATCTGCATCGCGGCCCTCAGCTTCCTGATGTTCGTGGCCTACCGCGGCCTCAGCGTCATCCTGTTCGCCCCCATTGCCGCGCTGGGGGCCGTCCTGCTCACGGCCCCGTCCGAGGTCATGCCGGTCTACAGCGACCTGTTCATGGACAAGGCCGTCGTGTTCATCAAGCTGTACTTTCCGGTCTTCCTGCTGGGCGCCCTCTTCGGCAAGGTGATCGAGCTGTCGGGATTTGCCCGCTCCATCACCTCGTCCGTGATCCATCTGGCCGGCCGCCAGCGCGCGGTGCTGGCCATCGTGCTGGTGTGCAGCATCCTGACGTATGGGGGCGTCTCGTTGTTCGTGGTGGTGTTTGCCGTGTACCCGTTTGCGGCAGAGTTGTTCCGGCAAGGCCATCTGCCCAAGCGCCTGATTCCCGGCACCATCGCCCTGGGGGCCTTCACGCTGACCATGGACGCCCTGCCCGGCACGCCGCAGATCCAGAACGTCATCCCCACCAGTTTCTTCGGCACGGACATCTACGCGGCGCCCATTCTGGGCACTCTCGGAGGGGCCTACATCCTGTTGATGGGCATGCTGTACCTGAACTGGCGCCTGCGACAGGCCATGCGGGCCAACGAAGGCTACGGCACGGGCCACACCAACGAACCCGAGCAGGCTGCAGCCGGCGTCACGGCCCATCCGCTGGTCGCCATCCTGCCATTGCTGGTGGTGGGCGTGAGCAACTGGGCGTTCACCAAGCACGTCTTCCCAGCGGTCTACATGCCGGACCCGACCATCACCACCACATCGGTCACCCTCGCTGGTCTGAGCAAGCCGATCGACGTGGCCGTCAAGTCGATGATCGGCATCTGGTCGGTCGAGGTCGCCCTCGTGCTGGGCATTCTCACCGTGCTGGCTTTCGCCTTCCGCACGGTGGCATCGCGCTTTGCAGAGGGCAGCAAGCAAGCGATCGCCGGCTCCCTGCTCGCCGCAGTCAACACGGCCAGCGAATACGGGTTCGGGGCGGTCATTGCCGCCCTGCCCGGCTTTCTGGTCATCCGCGACGCGCTCAAGGCCATTCCCAATCCATTGGTGAACGAGGCGATTGCGGTGACCACACTGGCCGGCATCACCGGCTCGGCATCGGGCGGGATGAGCATCGCGCTGGCGGCGATGGCCCAACAGTTCAAGGACGCGGCGACGGCTTCCGGCATTCCGATGGAGGTGCTGCACCGCGTGGCTTCGATGGCCAGCGGTGGGATGGACACCCTGCCGCACAACGGCGCAGTGATCACCCTGCTGATGGTGACCGGGCTCACGCACCGCACGTCTTACAAGGACATCTTTGCCATCACCTGCATCAAGACGTCCGCGGTGTTCGTCGTGATCGCGCTGTACTACCTGACGGGGCTGGTCTGAGCCGGACAGGGTGAAGCCGACATAGAAGGGCTCGCTGCCTGAGCGGAGACAGGTGGCGGGCCACTGCCTCCGTCTTGAGCACACCAGGTGCTGCGCAGGGGGACACGCGACTTGCGCGCCCGAAGCCCACAGGGTTATCCACAGTTTCTGTGGGTAAGACCGAACCGGGGACGCCCGATCCGCCCCATCAGGCCGGCGATGCCGATGGCGCCTCCGCCAGAAACATCTTCACCATCTCGGCCTTGAGAAGGGGAGAGGTCCAATCTCCTTCGCGGACCCGCTTGGCAATCGAAGGTGTGAGCAAACCTTTTTCCTTCAGCTGTGCGGCCAGCTTCTGCAACAACTGCCCGCGTACCTCAGCGGGCAGGTGGGCGATCTCGGCCACGGCCTGGTCGAAGCGCTCGCGACGCATCGCCTCGCTGGCATCTTCCCGGATGGTGTCCTGAGCCGGCGCCACCGCAGGCCTGGGCACGGGTGCGGCTGCACCCGGCACCTCCCTCATCAGCGGGTCCGGCGCCCGGGGATCGAGCAGGCTCATCAGGTACATCAGCTGGTTGCGCACGGGCGCCAGGTCCGCGCGCTGGGTCCGCGCACGCGTGTCCAGCAAGGCACGAACCAGACGTTCCTCGCTGTACTGCCCGCTCAGCGCCTCAAGCTGCGCGTCCGACAGGCCCAGTCCGCTGGCGGCGGCCCGCACTGCCCCCTGCCCTGCACCGGATACCGGTCCCCCGCCATCCCCGGCACCCTGCGCCACCGCAGCCGGCCCCACGGCGGCACCCGCCTGGCGGTCCTGGCGCTTCTTGCGCACGGCAAACTGCACCTCGGTCACCGCCCTGCCCTGCCGGTGCTCCAGCAACTCCACCTCGATGTCGGACTTTTCGTTGATTTCTGCCATCGCGGCCATGACCGCCTCGTTCTTCACCTTGCGCCACTCCCGCTTCTTGGGTGAGGACGACAAGGCAGACACCCACCAGTCCGGCGCGGCGCGGTTGGTGACCCCGGAGGGGTTGTTCTTGTAACGGCTGCAGATGTCGTACAGCGCGATGGCACCGTAGCTCTCCAGCCGGGCCAGGATGGGCAGATCCTGCAAGGTCCACAGCTTCGGGTCGAGCAGCGCCTTGACCAGATCGGGTGGAAACGCCCACTGGACCAGACGCTCGCCATGCCGCATCTCGAAGGCGGCCTGGGACAACAACGCCATGTCCCGCCACTCGGGCCCGTTCGTCGTCCCGGGCGCTTCCCAGGAGATGGCCATCTTGCGCATCTCCCGCAGGTAGCCCTGCGCGATCGTGCGTGACTCTGTACTGCTGCCCGCCAGCAACAAGGCACGCCGCAGCGGCATCTCGAACAGGTGGGTGGCCTCGGGCACCCGCCCCAGTGCCTTCATCTGCTGCTGGGCCTCCCACAGCAACACCGTGTACAACTTTCGCGCCACGGCGGTCATCCCCTTGTCCTTGCTGATCATCACCAGCACCTCGTTGGGCTTGCGCAAGGCCGGCAATGATGCGTTCAAGGGATCGTCACTCATGCCTCCAGTTTAACCGAAATGTCCGGACGGGCTGCCTTACCGCGGACAGTTGGAGAGTCGACCGCGGCGCAGTGATGTGTCCAGCTTTCAACCGTAGCCACCGTGCGATCTCGATCACAGCGCAACCCTCGTCCCGGGCTGCGGTTGGAACCGGGACAATTGCACGGGCATGCAACAACGCGACCGCGGTTGAATGCCGGACACCCGCCTCTTGCGGCATGGTGGCCTGCGCAAGACGGGACGACCCCACTCAGATCAAGCGAGGTTTCGGGAACGAAGCCGTGCGGGCTCACGACATTGTGGATAACGCCGGTTGAAAGACGGACAGTTCGGGAGAATCCTGGACACAAGCGGGGGCGGACAGGACATGTGCGGTTGAAAGTTGGACATCTGCGGTTGAAACCCGGACGGCATGCCGATGTAAGTATTTGATCAGAAAAGGTTTTTTGGCTTTCCCACAGGGGTAGATCTTATTTGTATTGATATTAGATAGCTCTGAATCGGGCGACGGTTGCCTGATGAGATCTTCCATTCAGAAGACAATGGCCGGTCGTAGGAACCGGGCGTGCGCGACTCATGGCAGAAGTCATCGTGAACCCGTGAAAGTCACGTTTCGGAGAGGATCACGCGATTTTTGTGGAAGTGTCGCCGAGTGAGATGTACATCGATAGAATTGATGTCATTCATTTCACTCTCATTCCCACACGATGCTCAGAGACGATCGAAAAGCTTCTCTCGAAGACATCGAGCGCATGTCTGCTCGCGCAGAAGTGGCACTCGAAAAAATCCGAGGCACGCTGTTGAGCCCCGATGCACGCAAGAGTGCACCGTCGTTCACCATCAGCCAGCTCGAACACTTTACCGGCGCTGACCGCAACAAGATCAACTACGCCGCGCGCAAGGGTGAGCTCCCCGAAGGCTCGATGCCCGACGGCGGTGGCCGCCGCACATGGACGACGGCCGAGTTGCAGAAGTGGACGCGGCATTTTCGCGCTGACCGACTTCGCCCGGAAGGGCTCGCCGGCATCACGATTTCGGTGGCCAACTTCAAGGGCGGCGTGACCAAGACAACCACGGCGGCAACCCTGGCCCAGGGCCTGAGCCTGCGTGGTCACAAGGTGCTGCTGGTGGACGTGGACCCGCAGGCCTCGCTGACCACTTTGTTCGGACTTCTGCCTGGCGTCGAAATCGACGAGGAACACACGCTGTCGCCCTTGTTCAGTGGCGAACAGACCGATGCTCGGTATGCAGTGCGCGAGACGTACTGGCCGGATCTCGATCTGGTTCCGGCCATGACGAGGTTGTATGCCGCGGAGTTCAAGTTGCCTGCGCGGCAGAAGGACGATCCGGGCTTTGAATTCTGGAAGGTGCTGGACCTCGGGCTGGACCCCCTGCGGGACGAATACGATGTGATCGTGATCGACACCCCCCCTTCCCTGTCGTACACGACGATCAACGCCGTCATGGCGTCGGATGGTTTGGTTGTGCCTGTTCCGCCCAGCACGCTGGACTTCGCCTCCCTGAGCCAGTTCTGGAGCCTGTACCTCGACATCGCCCACAGTCTGAGTGAGTTGAGGGGGGATGCCAAGAAGTTCGAGTTCGTCAACATCCTGGCTTCGCGCGTGGACGCCAACGACGCTTCGAGTCGGATCGTCAGAGGGTGGTTGAGGGAGGTGTACGCAGAGCGGGTGCTGGCAACGGAGATCCCTCGCACGTCGATTGCCGGCACGGCTGCCGTCGGGTTTGGCACGGTATACGACCTGCCCAAGAGCGCCGCCAGCGCGGGGACCTATTCGCGTGCATTTGATGCCTACGAGGCATTCATCGATGAGGTCGACGCTCAGTTGCAGAGCGTCTGGGCTGGATGGAGAGACGAATGAGCAGCAAACGTGGAAACCGGCCGACGGACATTGGTGCCATGCTGAGCCTGGGTAACCTGGATGCAGCGGTGACCGCTCGCAGTGCGGTCAGCGAGAGCCGCCCCCGCACGGCGGCGGGTGAACTGCTGGCCGAGCGGCGTAACAGCCTCGAGACCGAGAACGCGCGGCTTCGATCACAGGTCACCGACCTTCAGTCTGAAGTGCAGAAGTGGTCGGAGTCTCTGCCCGTGGTGGCCCTGGATCCGGCACTGATCGAGCACAGCCGGTTTGCGAACCGCCTGGCGGAGAGCTTCGACAGCCCGGATTTCAAGGACTTCCGGCAGGAGATCGAACAGGCGGGCGGCAATGTTCAGCCCATCAAGGTTGTCCCCATCCCTGGAAGCAGCCCTCAGCGTTACTCCATCGTGTACGGGCACCGCCGCCACCGCGCGTGTCTGGACCTGGGGCTCAAGGTCAATGCCATCGTTGAAAACCTGAGTGAGCGCGGTCAGTTCGTCGAGATGGAGCGTGAAAACCGGGGCCGGCGTGACCTGTCTGCGTATGAGCAGGGCCTCTGGTATTTGCGTGCCTGTTCGCCCGTGATTCCGCAGCAGAAGGGTGGCGAACCAGGTTGGGCGCTGTTCGGCAGCATGTCCGAGATGGCGGATGCGCTGGGTGTGGACAAGGGCAACGTGTCCAAGGCCTGCCAGATCGCGGAGTTGCCCGAGGCCGTGATCGCGGCGTTCGGTCGCCCCACGGAGATCCAGTACAACTGGGCGACGGCTCTCACGCGGTCGCGCAAGCTGGACCTTCCGGGATTGCTGTCTCGCGCGGCGGAGGTGCGGCGGCGCCGCGAAGCTGGAGAGATTCTGTCGGCCAAGACGGTGTACCAACTTCTGACGGCGCCGGCGCAGGTCACTGTGGAGCAGGGCGCAGACCTGGAACTGACCCGTCCGGACGGAAGTCGGTTTGCCCGCCTGCTCCGCGACAAAAAGGGGCGGACCGTGATCGAGTTCGACGCGCCTCTGTCGTCCGCGATGACCGACCGTCTCGTCGACGGGCTGGTGAACATCTTCAAGTGAGTCTTCGCCCTGCAATGACTCAGGCCGCCGTCGGGCGGCCTTTTTTTGTCGTTCTGGTTGTACCGTACAACAGCAGGGCCCAGCATGCGCGCATCGAGGGCAGTTGTACCGTACAACTGTGTGGTGGGCTGTTGTACCGTACAACCGGTCGGCATCAGCGGGATTGAGACGCCGATGCCTCAAAGAACCCTCGAAGCCATTGCAGCGATGCGCGATGAAAGGCTTCCGGATTCAATTCAGCCTCTTGGGTTTCGGCCAAACTGGCGCACTGCCTGAAAAAACGCTTGAGCGCCTGGTGCAGCGCGACCGGGTCCAGCGCACCGAATCGATCGGCGTTCCGGGGTGCCGATCGGTTGAGCGCGGGATGGCCCCTGGCGTCGAGCTCCCAGCGTGGCGGACCTGGGCGCAACGCCCCGATCAGCGGGCGCCAGCCCTCATCCTCGCCAGCAAGACGCTGGGCAGACAAGGCGGTGCTCTTGCCCGCCGTGTCACTCACCGATCGAAGCCGCACGCTGCGGGGGTGAAACGTGGTCTCGGCCAGACCCATGTCCAGGTGATGCCGGTCCAGAAGCTGCTTGATGTCTGCTTCCAGCATGACATCCCGCGTTCGGCCACGTCTGCCCGTCACCGTCAAAAGCCATGGGCCGTCTGCCCTGCTGTCTGCCGGATGCAGGGAACCGCACCGCGTTCCGACGAGTTCGCGCAGACTCAGCCCCACTGACCCTGCCAGCTCAAGCACCAGGCGCGTGCGACGCAGCGATGCTGCACGCAAGAAGTGCTGGTCCGGCGCCGATGTGCCAGGAGCGGGGCCGACCCGGCGGTACAGAGCATGCCAGCAATGCCAGACCCACGCCCACTGGGCGTCGTCAAGGCGCCGCACGCTGTGCTGCACTGAGTCGCTTGCAATGCGTTGCAGCGGGGGCGCCGCTTCGAAAGGATGAGTGGAAATGCAGCCAGCCTCGACTTGAGCGCGAAAGAAGCTTTGCAGCACGGTCATTTCCAGACGCAGGCTGGTCGCGCCCAAGCCTCCCTTCAACGGGCGCCACGCGGCACTGTTGCGAGCCGAACGCCCCGTCTCGATCCAGTGGGCAGGAGGAGAAGTCAGGAACGCGGTGTAGGCCTCCACATCGGTGCGTTGGATGTCCCGGAAGCTGCGCTGCCGCTCGCCCCAGCACCACAGATGAAAGCGCTCCATCACCCTTCGATAGGCGGTATGGGTGCGGGAGGCGTCCCGATGGGTGTCCAACCATCGCTGCAGTTCGGCCCAGTCACGCTGTGCGGCCTGTCGGTCATGGGGGGCTGGGAGCCACTCCGGCCATGCGCAGTCCGCTGCCGATGGGCTGGCCGATTCTGATGCGGGCGACGCGTTGCCGGCCTTCGATGCCAAGGTGCGAAGGGCAAACGGCACCCGGGCGGCTTCGTGCAGGGGGCGTCCCAGACTGTCCGCAAGCGGAGCCAGCCAGGCCACGATGCGTTCGGCGCGATCCCGTCCGAGTCTCGGCACCCGTGTCCACCACCGATGCCTGTGCTGGTTGATGAAGCCGATGAGGTCGCCCAATGTTGCTTGACCGCTGGCTTCCACCCACTGGGGCGTGCGCTTCAATTGCTGGACAAGGCCCGGCGCGAGCCACGACGCCAGGGGATCCTCCAGACGCGGCAGCCGCACCACGACGGTCGCGATCTGGTTGAGTGCATCGAGTGGCGCAGGCCGACGGTCCAGCGGCTCGGCCCAGGCGGTCGCCGGACGTGGCGTGTCCGGCTCCGCGGAGGCGTCCCGAGAGATGGAGCGCTGGTCCGGGCGGAAGCCGAAGGTCTCCTCGTACTCGGACAACCACTCGGCGTGGGTCTGATAGTCTTCTTCGATGCCCAGTTCATTGCACCGGTCCTGAACCCAGGTTGCGAAGAGGGGAGCGTCGCGTTTCTCTGCCTCAGGTTGCGATGCGGTGCCGACGATGGAAGACGATAAAAAGGGCGCGCCGTTAAGCTTCAGGGCGCCCAGCGGCGCCTGGAGTCCATGTTGCTCGCTGGCGAATGCGATCTGCCGCACCAACTGACGGAGCCTGGCCCGGAAGTGCCGTTCGTCGTCCGGCCCACCTTCGAACGCCATGTACGCTGCCCAGGCTCGGCGCAGTGGAATCCCTTCCATCACCGCGCGGACGAAGCTGAAATGGTGCGGACGGAGATGGGCCGCCGCCACCTCCATTTTCAAACCTCGCGGTCTTCCTCTTTTCTCACCCAGTTCCACGGCTATTTACCTTGTTTTTTCGGACAACGCCCGGGAGGGCGCCTGTCGCCTTCTATGTGGAACTTCACCCATGCCTTGTCCCCTTGCCTTGCCAACGCCGCGTTCGTCGCGCCTGTGGCGTTCTGAGCGGTGTGTATCCGGCACGGTCTTATGTCGCTTCCACTGTGTCGTCGCGCCACGTGTCCACCCCTGAATAAGCGTGACTCGCGCTGTACGCCCATTTTAAATCGCACATAGATAACCGGCGTCGTGATCTTTCTGCACGCGGACCCTTAGCCTCCTGCCCAGCCTTGCCGATAACAGCGTTACCCGGAAGGGCAGGGCGGTCGCGCCGTGCAGGACGGCCCCACGTCCGCGCCTCCGGATGCCCCTCGCAATTAAAGGATTTCCTCATGTTCAAGACCCTGCGTGGCCGATTGATTGCCGTGTGCGTGACGATCACGGCCGGCTCCCTGCTGGCTGTCTGCCTCGGCACGTTCGCCGTGGCGCGGTCCAACAACCTGAAAGGCATCGACCAGCGCATCGGCCAGCTCACTCAGTTGTATGCGGATGACCTCGCCTCCTGGGTGAAAGACAAGCAAAGGGTCACGTCTGCGCTGCAGCGGGCCGCGGACCAGGTGGATCCCTTGCCGTTCATCGGGGCCGCGAAGCAGGCGGGTGGTTTCGACGATGCCTACATCGTGTACGCGGACAAGCGCATCGTCTTCGATCACCCCATGCCATCCACCTACGACGGCACGGCCCGCCCTTGGTACAAACAGGCGATCGAAGCAGGAGGCCCTGCGCTGACATCGGCGTATGTCGATGCCAGCACGGGCAAGCTCACCATCAGCTTCGTCGAGCCGTTTGGTCCGAAGGGGGCGTACAAGGGCGTCTTCGGAACGGACATGCATCTGGACACGGTCACCAGAACCGTCACGGCCATCCGTCCGATGGAGAAAAGCGTGGCCTTCCTCGTCGATGGGGAAGGCAAGCTGCTGGCGCATCCCGATGCGGCCATGACGCTCAAACCCGTGTCCGATGTGGCGCCGGCATTGACGCACGAGGCCGTGAAGACGCTGGCCGAGGGCAAGTCGCGCACCACCGTGCGGCTGGGCGAGGCGGACACCATGCTGTACGCGGCCCGTGTGCAGGGCACCCCCTGGACGCTGGTCGTCGGTGTGGACGACTCGTTGGCCACCGCGCCAGTACGCGACATGCTGAACCTCGCCATCGCGATCATGGTGGTCTGCGTGGGGGGCGCGACGGTGCTGCTTGCTGTGCTCATCCGCAAACAGCTGCATCGGCTGGACACCGTGCGCGACGCGCTCGAGGAGATCGCGTCCGGTGATGGCGACCTCACGCGTCGGCTGTCCTCGGAAGGGCATGACGAACTCGCCGAGATCGCGGCCGCCTTCAACCGGTTTGCCGACAAGATCGCCCAGATGATTCACCGGGTGCGCGAATCGGCCGAGTCGGTCCGGCTGGCCTCGACCGAGATCGCCAGCGGCAACCTGGATCTGTCCAACCGGACCGAAGAGCAGGCGAGCGCCCTGACGGAGACGGCGTCGGCCATGGATGAACTGACGTCGACCGTCCGCCAGAACGCCGACAACGCCAGCATGGCGAACGACCTGACGGGCCAGGCTTCGGAAGTGGCCACCCGCGGGGGAGCCGTGGTCGACCAGGTCGTTACCACAATGGGCGGGATCGAGGCTTCGGCGCGCAAGATCGTCGACATCATCGGTGTCATCGATGGGATTGCGTTTCAGACCAACATCCTGGCGCTGAACGCCGCCGTCGAAGCCGCGCGGGCCGGGGAGCAGGGCAGGGGGTTTGCCGTCGTCGCCAGCGAGGTGCGCTCGCTGGCACAACGCAGTGCGACCGCGGCCCGGGAGATCAAGACCCTCATCGACAACTCCGTGTCACAGGTCGAGGCCGGCAGCCGGCAGGTGATGACCGCCGGGGAAACCATGCAGCAGGTGGTGGAAAGCGTGCGCCGTGTCACCGCCATTGTTGCGGAGATCAGCCACGCCAGCACCGAGCAGAGCCGCGGCATCGCGGCGATCGGAGGCAAGGTTGGGCACATGGAGCAGAGCACCCAGCAGAACGCCGCCCTGGTGGAGCAGGCCGCTGCCGCCACCCGGGCCTTGCAGGATCAGGCGGGTCAACTCGCCGACATCGTGGGGGGGTTCAAGCTCAATTCGTGAGCGGCCGCATGGCCCGATCGCGCCTCAGGCCGTGCCACGGGGCTCGGCCCTGATCAGCGCAGCCAGTGTCTTGATGGCGTGCGTCACCCGATCGTCACCGGGATGCCCTGCATTGAGCCTCAAGGCATGTCGGAAGCGGTGGTCAGCCGAGAAGAGCGGGCCGGGCGCAAGGCTGATGCCCTTTTCCAGGGCCTGTTGATGCAGCCGCAGGGTGTCGATGCCCTCGGGCAGCTCGACCCAGAGAAAGTAGCCGCCCTGCGGATCCGAGACGGAGGTGCCCGGCGGGAAGTGCGCCAGCACCCACCGCCTCACCCGGCCGACCTGCTCGGCCAACTGCCGGCGCAGGCGCCGCAGGTGGCTGTCCAGCCCCCCTTGTTCCAGGTAGTCGGCCAGCGCGAGCTGTGACGGGACCGGGGCACCGAGCGAGCCCATCATCTTCAGCCGCATGACGGTGGTGGCATACCGCCCCGCCGCCGCCCAGCCGATGCGATAGCCCGGCGCCAGACACTTCGAGAACGAGCTGCAGTGCAGCACGAGCCCGTCCCTATCGAAGGCCTTGAGGGGATGCGGTCGTGTGGCGCCATGGAAGAGCTCGGCGTAGACATCGTCCTCGATGACGGGAATGCCTTCGGCGGCCAGCCGCTGCACGATGGCCTGCCGCCGGGAAGTCGGCATCAACGCACCCAGCGGGTTCTGAAAGCTGGGCATGATCCAGCAGGCAGCGGGCCGGTGCCGCGCGATGACCTCGGCCAGGCCGTCCGGGTCCATGCCCTGTTGCGGATCGGTCGGCACCTCGACGGCGCGCAGGTGCAGCCGCTCGAGCGCCTGCAGCGCGGCGTAGAAGGTGGGGCTTTCGACCGCGACGACATCGCCCGGCCGGGTGACAGCCTGCAGGCACAGGTTGAGGGCCTCCATGGCCCCGTTGGTGATCAGGGGTTCGTCGGCGTTGAGCGTGATGCCGTGGCGCGTGTACCGGGCCCTCAGGGCGCTGCGCAGGCGTTCGTTGCCGGCCGTGAGCTCGGCGGTCAGGGCCGTGGGGGCGAGGTGCCGCATGGCGCGGGCACCGCTGCGGGCCAGCTTGTCCAGCGGAAACAGGGCGGGCGAGGGAAAGGCCGATCCCAGCGGCACGACATCCGCATCGCGCGTCGAGCGCAGCACGTCGAAGATCAGCTCCGACACGGCGACTTCGGTGGTGGCTGTGGAGACGTCTGCGGCCGACGGGGGGCGCACGGCTGTGGGCGTGCGGTGGCAGACGTAATAGCCCGAGCGCGGTCTGGCTTCGATGAGCCCGCGCGATTCGAGCAGGTAATAGGCCTGGAACACCGTCGACGGACTCAGGTGGGTGTTGCGGCAGGCCTGGCGCACCGAGGGCAGCTTCTCTCCGGGCCGCAGCTGACCTGCCTGGATGCGCAGGGAGAGGGCCTCGGCCAGTTCTTCGTACCGCGTGGCCATCACATCACCGAGGCGTGCACCTGCTCGGGGTGCGCCAGCACATCGGCCACGACGCGCAGGCTCTGCTCGCATTGCGACTGGGTGGTGGGACCGCCCAGACACAGCCGCACGGCCCGTGGCGGTGCCGTGTTGGTGGCAAACGCGGTGCTGGCCACGGCGGCCACGCCGCGAGAGCGCCAGAACGATGCGGCCTCGTTCGGGCTCAGGGTGTCGGGCAGCCGCAGCCAGGCATGGAAGCAGTCGGGCTGGCTCCAGATCTCGTGCTGCCCCAGGTGGCGCTCCAGCAGCGCGTGACGGACATTGGTTTCGCGCCGCACGGCCTGCACCACGGCCGATGCGGTGCCGTCGTTCACCCATTGCGTGGCCAGGGCCACGGTCGGAGGTGCGGCCATCACGCTCAGGGCCCGCAGCGCGCCGGCCAGCCGTTGCGTGGCCTGCGGGGTGGGGGCGTGCACATAGGCCACCCGCAATCCGGCCCCCAGGCATTTGGCGAAACCGGTCACGTGGTAGGTCAGCCCGGGTGCCAGCTCGGCCAGCGTGACGGGGGGCTTGCTCGACAGCGCCCCGTACGCGTCGTCTTCGATGATGGGGATGCTGTAGCGCAGGGCGATGTCGGCCAGCGCCTCGCGGCGGCGCGGGCTCATCGTCATGGCCGTGGGATTGAGCATCGTGGGATTGCAGTACAGCGCCTTGGGGCCGACGTGCTTGCACGCGTCCTCGAAGTGGTCGGGGCAAGGGCCTTCCTTGTCCACGGGCAAGGCATAAAGCTTGACACCGAGTTGCGTGGCGAGGGCCTTGATGCCCGGGTAGCTGACCGACTCCACACACAGGGTGTCGCCGGGTCGCACCAGCATGCTCAGCAGGCCGGCCAGCACGCCGTGGATGCCGGGCCCCACCAGAACCCGATCCGGATGGGTCGGGCCCATGATGGTGGCGAGCCAGCGCGCGCCCGCATCGCGGTCGGCCGGCGTGCCGCCGAAGTCCTGATAGCGCAGATGGGCGAGCAGCCGCCGGGGATCCTGGTACATCTGGCGGCAGCCGTCCGCCATGCGGGCCAGCAGGTCCGGGTCGTCCGGCTCGGGCGGCAGGTTCATCGTCATCTCGGCGGCCGTGCCTCCGCGCAAGGGCACGGCCGGTGCCGCGCTGCGCACGAAGCTGCCCCGGCCGGGACGCGCCTCGATCTGGCCGCGCTTCTGCGCCTCGGCGAGGCCCCGGGCCACGGTGGTGTAGTTCAGGTCCAGCGCGTCGGCCAGCGCCCGCATGGGCGGCAGCCGGTCACCCGGTGAGAGACGGCCGCTGGCCAGGTCGTCTGCCAACAACTCCGGGATGAGGAGGTAGGCCGGCTTGTGGCTGTCACGCAGGCGCTGCAGCCAATGCTTGTAGAGCGTCGAAGGCATGGCTCATTGATTGCATCAAGTGTGCCGATTGATCGGGTCATATTGTGCACTCAATGGGTGCGGCGCGAGCCAACAACGTGCATGCCGTGTGCGCCACCAGCGGCGTTGATCCGATCTGGTGCGAGGAGCAATCCCCCTTTGGCAAAAGGGTCTGGCGGCAGAGCCGAATCCGGCATCCCACTTGATCGCATTTCGGCCGATCAAGGCGGCGCCTTGCGTCAGATGCCCCGTGCACCGGTCATTGATCGCAAATTGATCGGACCTGGCGGGCACGGACTGGCACATCCGGTGCACCTGCTTCAGCAGCGCGCGCCCACCCTCTCTCATCCCTTACTTCTGGAGTGATCCCATGCCTGCTGTGACCAAAGCCCCCAATCTGATCGGCGACTTCCTCGTGGACTACGAAGAGAAGGTCTTCGAGGACGTGAAAGCCGAACCCGGCGACAAGGCCCTCGTCACCTTCCACACCGTGGCCTTCGAAGGCTCCATCGGCTTCGTCAACCTGCTGCAGGCCACGCGTCTGCAGCGCAAGGGCTTCGACACCTCGGTGCTGCTGTACGGGCCGGGCGTCACCCTGGGCGTGAAGCGCGGCTTTCCCAAGCTGGGTGACGCCGCGTTTCCCGGCCACCTGAACTTCAACGACCAGATCGCCAAGTTCATCGCCGAGGGCGGCAAGGTCTATGCGTGCCGCTTCGCGCTGCAGGCCCTGTACGGGCACGGCGAGGGCTCGCTCATCGAAGGCATCAAGCCCATCAACCCGCTCGACGTGCTGGACATCATCCTGCTGCACCGCAAGGAGAAGGCCTTCATCCTCGACACCTGGACGCTCTGATCGACTCAACCGGGTACGCCACCATGAGCCAGCCACGCATCATCAAAGCCGCCGCCGTGCAGATCTCGCCCGTGTTGAACGAGGCCGAAGGCACGCTGCACAAGGTGCTCGACCGCATCGATGCCGCCGCCCGACAGGGCGTGCAGATCATCGTGTTCCCCGAGACCTTCGTGCCGTACTACCCCTACTTCTCGTTCATCCGGCCGCCCATGGCATCCGGGGCCGAGCACATGGCGCTGTACGAGCATGCGGTGGTCGTACCCGGCCCCGTCACCGAGGCTGTGGCTCAGCGCGCCCGTCAGCACGGCATGGTCGTCGTGCTCGGTGTGAACGAGCGCGACCACGGCACGATCTACAACACCCAGCTGATCTTCGACGAGACCGGCACCCTGCGGCTCAGGCGCCGCAAGATCACGCCCACCTTCCACGAGCGCATGGTGTGGGGGCAGGGCGATGGCAGCGGCCTGAAGGTGGTCGACACGGCCGTGGGCCGGGTCGGGGCACTGGCCTGCTGGGAGCACTACAACCCCCTGGCCCGCTATGCCCTCATGGCGCAGCACGAGGAGATCCACTGCGCCCAGTTCCCGGGCTCGCTCGTGGGGCCGATCTTTGCCGACCAGATGGAGGTGACGATCCGTCATCACGCACTCGAGTCGGGCTGCTTCGTCATCAACAGCACGGGCTGGCTGACGGACGAGCAGATCCAGTCCATCACGCCCGAGCCCGGCTTGCAGCGTGCGCTGCGCGGGGGCTGCTGCACGGCCATCGTGTCGCCCGAAGGCGTGCACCTGGCGCCGCCGCTGAAAGAGGGCGAAGGCATGCTGGTGGTGGATCTCGACATGAGCCTCATCACCAAACGCAAGCGGATGATGGATTCGGTCGGGCACTACGCGCGTCCGGAGCTGCTGAGCCTGCGGCTGGATGACCGGCCGACCGCGCCCGTGCACCTGCTCGGCGGGGCTGGCCTCGAAGGGCTGTCCCCTTCCATGTCCACGGGTCTGGGCACCGCGGCCTCGCCGGAAGCCTCGGCCTTGGCCCCTGCGCCGCTGACCCGCGTCGCCTGACCCCCTCGTCCCCGCCCTTGTCCCCAGGAGACCGGCATGACCCTCTCGACCCTCAGCCCTCGCGCCCGCGACCTCATCACCGAGCTGCAATCCCGCGGCCTGCGCCTGGCGGACCCGGGCGCCGGTGCCCCGAGCCGCCGTGGCGGGGCAGGTCCGTCCGACCACAAGGCCGTGACCATCGACGGGCACACCGTGATGGTGCCCGTCCACACGGCGCCGGCCTTCGACTCGCCCTTTCTGGCCGATGCGCCGGATGCAGCCGGCACGAGCACGCTCAAGCACGGCAGCATCCCGATCGCGCAGATCACATTTCCGTCGACCCCGCGCTTCTACGAACGCCAGACTGCCGACGGCGTCCCCTACAGCCACATCGCGACCTTGCACGGCCGCGATGTGCTGGCCACCACGGTGCTGCAGACCTGCATCCGCTACGAGAGCCGACGCAAGAGCTGCCAGTTCTGCTCCATCGGCCAATCCCTGGCGGCGGGCCGCACGATCGCGCACAAGACACCGGCCCAGCTGGCCGAGGTGGCGCGCGCGGCGGTCGATCTGGACGGCATTCGCCACATGGTGCTGACGACCGGCACTCCGGCCACGCCCGACCGCGGCGCCGCCGTGCTGGTGGACAGCGCGCGCGCCATCAAGGCCGCCGTGCCGGATCTGCCCATCCAGGCGCAGTGCGAGCCGCCGGACAGCGACCTCTGGTTCCAGCGCTTGAAGGATGCGGGCGTCGACACGCTCGGCATGCACCTGGAAGCGGTCACGCCCGCCGTGCGCGAGCGCGTGATGCCGGGCAAAGCCAGTGTGCCGCTGGCACGCTATTTCAGCGCCTTCGAGGCGGCAGTGGCCGTGTTCGGGCGGGGCCAGGTCAGCACTTACATCCTGGCTGGCCTCGGCGACAGCCGCGAAGCCATTCTGGACATGAGCCAGCGTCTGCTCGACCTGGGCGTCTACCCCTTCGTGGTGCCCTTCGTGCCCATCAGCGGCACGCCGCTGGAAAGCCATCCCGCGCCGACCACCGCGTTCATGCGCTCGGTGCTTGAGCCACTCGGTCAGATGGTGAGCCAGGCCGGGCTGCGCGCCAGTGACATCAAGGCAGGCTGCGGCAAATGTGGCGCCTGCTCGTCGCTGTCGGTGTACGAAACCGCCAGCCCGCTGGCCGTTCCGGCTTGATCAAAAAGCGCTTCGAAGGAGCCCGCCATGCAAGCCCTGACCGTCTGTGAGTTGCCGATCGACTTTGCCCCGGCCGCCTTTCGCATCAAGTGCGTGAGCGAGCCGTGGGAGCGACGCGAGGCCCTGGCGCTGCGTCGTGCGGTGTTCTGCGTCGAGCAGGGCCTCTTCGTCGGCAACGACCTCGATGCCATCGACGCCGACGCAATCCTGCTGGTGGCCTGCGCCTGCGTGGCGGGCGAGTGCGACCAGGTGGTGGGCACAGTGCGCATCCACGAGGCCCAGCCCGGTGTGTGGTGGGGCTCGCGCCTGGCGGTGCACCCGTCCTACCGGCATCTCGGCCGGCTGGGGGCCACGCTGATACGCCTGGCGGTCAGCATGGCCCATGCGCGGGGCGCGACGGCATTCTGGGCGCACGTGCAGCAGCAGAACGTCGCGTTGTTCGAGAAGCTGAACTGGCACCTGCACGGGCCGGTGCAGTTGCATGGCCGGCCTCATGGCCTGATGGAGGCCAGCCTGGCGCACTACCCGCCATGCCATGAACCGGACTGGGGCTACTTCACGCTGCCGCAGGCCCGTGCACGCACCGCAGCGGCCGTTGGGGGGGACCGGGCATGAGCACCGCCCACCCACGCGCGCCCCAGAGCCTCCCGCTCGACCTCGCGGCCCTGACCGTCCAGTTGCGCGCCAGCCGTGGTTTCGCGCACAAGCAGGACATCGCCGGGGTGGCGCAGGTGCTCTCGCGCCACCTGCCCGGCGGCTTGGGCGACACCACGCTGGCCCAGCAGGCCGGCATCGGCCTGGGCGACGACTGTGCCGTCATCCCCGATGGGCACGGCGAGCACCTGCTGCTGGCCATCGAAGGCCTGGTCGAGGACTTCGTCAGCGAGATGCCCTGGTTCGCCGGCTACAGCGCCGTCATGGTCAACCTCAGTGACATCGCCGCCATGGGTGGCCGGCCCATCGCGGTGGTCGATGCGCTGTGGAGTGATGGGGTCGGGCAGGCAGAGCCCATCGTGCAAGGCATGGCCGCCGCCTCGGCCGCCTATGGCGTGCCCATTGTCGGCGGGCACAGCAACGCACGCGCGCCCCGGCCGCAACTCGCGGTGGCGGTGCTGGGCAAGGCCCGGCGTCTGTTGAGCAGCTTCGCGGCACGGCCGGGTCAGCGGTTGCTGATGGCCGTGGACCTGCGCGGGCAATGGGAGGGCGGCTACCCGTTCTGGAATGCGTCGACGCGGACACCGACCGACCGCCTGCAGGCCGACCTGGCCTTGTTGCCCCAGCTGGCCGAGGAAGGGCTGTGCGCCGCAGCGAAGGACATCAGCATGGCGGGCGTGCTGGGCACGGTCCTCATGATGCTCGAGTGCTCGCGAGTCGGCGCCACGGTGGACCTTGCTGCCTTGCCGCATCCGCCGGGGCATGGGCCTGCCGATGGGCTGCCCGCGTTGCTGCGGTGGCTGCAGGCCTTTCCGAGCTTCGGCTATGTGCTGGCCGTGGACGGTGACCATGTGGCGGCGGTGTGTGCGCGCTTCCACGCCCGCGGGATGGCCTGTGCGCCGATCGGCACGGTGCAGGGGGGCAGTGCCCTGCAACTGCAAAGCGGCCCGGACAGCGACCTCGCGCTGCTGTGGGACTGGGCCGCGCACCCCTTCATCGTGCCGCAGCGCGAGGGGGAGGCACCATGAAGGCCGACCGACTCCGGATCGCCTTGCTCATGCACTCGCTCAATCCGCGGGGTGGGGTGGTGCACACGCTGGAACTGGCCGATGCGCTGGTGGCCCAGGGCCACGACGTGACCGTGATGGCCGCCGCCGCAGCAGGTCAGACCCTGTTCAGGTCCACGCGGGCGCGGCTGTCGATCGCGCCGCTTTCAGCCGGCCCGTCCGGGCTCGTGAACATGGTGCGCCATCGCATTGACGCCATGACCGATCACCTGCGCACATGGAGCGCGTTGGCGGACATCGATGTCTTTCACTCGCAGGACAGCATCACCGCCAATGCCCTGGCCAACCTGACTGAAGAGGGCAGGGTGGGGGGCTACGTGCGCACGGTTCACCACCTTGACGCGTTCGACGAGCCGCCACTCACGGCATGGCAGGCCAGGGGCGTGACCACCGCCAGTCTGCTGTTGTGCGTGAGCGACCTGTGGCAAGGCGTGTTGCGCCGCGACTGGGCGCGTGAGGCCCGGCGTGTGCACAACGGCGTGAACCTGCAGCGCTACACCCCTGTCGTGACGGACGAGCAGGCCGCCATGGACCACGAAGCCTTGTGTGCGCTGGGCGTTCAGCCCGCTGGGCCGGTGTGGCTGGCCGTGGGCGGCGTCGAGGCCCGCAAGAACACCGTCGCGTTGCTACAGGCCTTTGCGCGTGTGCGCCGGTTGGTTCCACAAGCTCAGTTGGTGATCGCCGGTGGCGCGAGCCTGCTTCAGCATGACGCGGCCGTGCAGGCCTTCCAGACCCTTCGACACGAGGCCGGCCTGGCCCCGGGGCAGCCCGATGCCGATCGCCTGGTGTGCACGGGGCCGGTCTCCGATGCCGTTCTCGCTGCACTGTACCGACGGGCCCGCGCACTCGTGATGCCGTCCCTCAAGGAGGGCTTCGGGCTGGTGGCTCTGGAGGCCATGGCGTGCGGGACGCCCGCCCTCGTCTCGCGCCGTGCGCCCTTCACAGAGCACTTCCGCGAAGGCGAGGTCTTCTGGGTCGACCCGCTCGATGTGGACGACATCGCCCGCGGCCTCGTGCAGAGCCTCGATTCGGATCACCACAGCGCACTGGCACACCAGGCCCGCGACGTGTGCCAGCGCTTCAGCTGGGCGGCCTCGGCCACCCGCCACATCGACCTTTACCAACACCACCTTGCCTGCCATGCCTGAAATGCACTTCACCGTCCGCTGGCCGGACGGCACCGAACAGACCTGCTATTCGCCCTCCCTGGTTGTGCGCGAGCACCTGACGGCCGGGCAGCGCTACCCGCTGCCGGAGTTCCTGCAGCGCACCCACACCGCCCTGTCGATCGCGTCCGAGCGCGTGCGAGAAAAGTACGGCTTTGCCTGCTCGCGTGCCATGGACCAATGGGCCGAGATCGAAAGCCAGGCCGAGCGCCACACCCCGTCCCCCCAGGCCGAGGTCATGGTCCTGCATTTCGACCCTGCCTGACCGCGCCGCCATTCCTCTTTTCCACACACGCACCCACCCTCCGCGAGGACCCGACCATGCACGCCCACCCTTCATCCGCTCCTGCCCATCACGCCGTTCTCATCGTCGGAGGCGGCCAGGCGGGGCTGTCGCTCAGTTACTACCTGCAGCAACGCAGCATCGACCACCTCGTGCTGGAGAAGCACACGCCCATGCACGCGTGGCGCACCCAGCGCTGGGACGCCTTCTGTCTGGTGACGCCCAACTGGCAGTGCAAGCTGCCGGGGCATGACTACGACGGCCCTGAGCCCCACGGCTTCATGAAGAAGGACCAGATCGTGGCGTATCTCGAGGCCTTCCTGAAGAAGGTGAACCCGCCGATGCTGACCGGCGTGACGGTGCAGCACGTCAAGGCCCGTCCGGAAGGGGGCTATGCCGTGCAGACCACGGCCGGTCTGTTCACCGCCGATCAGGTGGTGGTGGCGTCCGGCGGATACCACGAGCCTGTGGTGCCCCGTCTGGCCGAACGCCTGCCGGCCCACATCACCCAGCTGCACTCGGAGCAGTACCGCAACCCGCAGAGCCTGCCTGAAGGGGGCGTGCTGGTGGTGGGCTCCGGCCAGTCCGGGGCGCAGATTGCCGAAGACCTGCACCTGGCCGGCAAGCAGGTGCACCTGGCGGTCGGCGACGCGCCGCGGTGCGCGCGCTTCTACCGCGGCCGTGATGTGGTCGACTGGCTGGCCGACATGGGCTACTACGACATGCCGGTGGACCAGCACCCGCTGCGCGAAGGCGTGCGCGACAACACCAACCACTATGTGACCGGCCGCGATGGCGGGCGCGACATCGACCTGCGCGCCTTCGCGAAGCAGGGCATGAAGCTGTACGGACTGCTGGACAGCCTGCAAGACGGTGTGGTCTCGTTCCAGGACAACCTGAAGGCGGCGCTGGACCAGGCCGACAAGGTCTACAACGGGATCAACGCGGCCATCGACAAGCACATTGCCGAACAGGGCATCGACGCACCCGCGGGCGGGGTCTACGAGCCGGTCTGGCAACCCGATGGCAACCACACGCGGCTGGATCTGGCGGCCGAAGGCATCACCTCGGTCATCTGGTGCATCGGCTTCAAGCCGGACTTCAGCTGGCTGGATGCGCCGGTGTTCAACGGCCGGGGCCAGCCGGTGCACCACCGGGGCGTCACCCGGCAGGCGGGCCTGTACTTCCTGGGGCTGCCGTGGCTGTACACCTGGGGATCGGGCCGGTTCTCGGGTGTGGCGCGCGATGCGCTGTACCTGGCCGAGGCCATCGAGAAGCAGGCGCTGCGCGCACCCGTGGCGGCCCGTGAGCCCGCCCTGCACAGCTGACGGGCCATCTGATACGGTGTTTTCTTCAGAAAACTGATCACACCATCCCAGGTCGCCGTGCGGGAGCATGGCGGCATGACATCGGATCTCACCTCCACCGGCGCTGAGCAGGACGCGCCATCCCGCCTGGCCTCCGTCGCACGCCGCGGGCTGTTGCGCTGTGCCGTGCCCCTGGCGCAGGGCGGCGACGGCGCCCCGGTTGACGAACTGGTCAGCCGGATCCGCGAGCTGGCCGGGCAGGACATGGCCTCCGCCCGCATCGCCTGGGCCCAGCGCCTCGCCATCGAGGCACTGGTCCACAGTCCCAACATCGCGCTGCGCGAGCACCTCTTGCCCGATCTGCTGACTGGGGCCCTGGCCGGCACCTTGTCCTGGCGCCAGGACCTCACCCTGGCCTCTGCACGGTCGCTGGTCCAGGCACAGCCGCTGGAGCGCGGCTGGCACCTGAAAGGCCTGCTCGACGACGTGCCCAACCTGCAATGGGAGGGCTATGTGGTCGTGTGTCCTGTGCGCTTTGATGCGCAGGTGGGCCAGCCCCAGCGCTGGGCCTGGGTGGTCCTGCGCAGTGAAGAGGACGGTCTGCGCCACGTGATCGACGTGACCCGCGCCCAAGACGTGGCCACCGCCAGCGGCACCGTCCGCCTGAACAACGTCTATTTCCGTGAGGACGAGCTGCTGGCCGACGACCCGCACCGCCTCGCCCTGCACCTGCAACTGCTCGATCAGGCCCTGCGTCCCGCGATGCTGGCGGCGGCGCTGAGCCGGCCTGCGCCTGTCCACAAGAAGTACGAGGTCTGACCATGTCGTCCACCCCCCGCGTGATCCCCATCCAGCCCGTGTCCCTGATGCCGGGCGTGGAGGCTGCCAGCAAGGTGCAGCCCAAGTCCGTCAAGGGCCGATTCAGCCGCCTGCGCTGGCTGATGTTGGCCCTGACCCAGCTCTTCTTCTTCGGCCTGCCCTGGCTGGAATGGCAGGGCCGCCAGATGGTGCGCTTCGACCTGGAAGCCAAGCGCTTCTACCTGGGCAGCCTGATCTTCCTGCCGCAGGACCTGATCTTCCTCACCGGCTTGCTGGTGTTCTGCGCGATGCTGCTGTTTGCAGCCACCACCGTGGCCGGCCGCGTGTGGTGCGGCTTCAGTTGCCCGCAGACGGTGTACACCTCGCTGTTCATGTGGGTCGAGCGGCACACCGAGGGCGACCGCTACCAGCGCATCCGGCTCGATCAGTCGGGCTGGACCGCCAACAAGCTGCTGCGCCGGGGCGGCAAGCACGCGGTGTGGATCGCCATCAGCCTGTGGACAGGCTTCACCTTCGTGGGCTGGTTCTCGCCCATCCGCGAGGTCGGACCGCAGATCCTGCACGGCACCGTGGGCTTCTGGGATGCGTTCTGGAGCCTGTTCTACGGCGTGGCCTGCTATGGCAACGCAGGTTTCCTGCGCGAGAAGGTGTGCCTGCACATGTGTCCCTACGGCCGCTTCCAGGGTGCCCTGATGGACAGCGAGACCCTGATCGTGGGCTATGACGTGAAGCGGGGTGAGCCGCGGGGCGTGCCCCGCAAGGGCAGCGACGAGCCCTCGCGCCCGGGCGCCTGTGTGGACTGCACCCTGTGCGTCCAGGTCTGCCCCACCGGCGTGGACATCCGCAATGGCCTGCAGGCCGGATGCATCGGCTGCGCGCTCTGCATCGACGCGTGCGATGCCGTCATGGACAAGATCGGTCAGCCGCGTGGTCTGATCCGCTATGCCCGGCAGCGCGAGCTTCAGGGCGATGGGCAGGGCGGCAAGGCCACCACACCGGGCGGCGTCGGCAGCCTGCTCATGCGCCACCGCGTTCGCCTGTATGCTGGCGTGATGGGCGGCTTGCTGCTCGCCATGGCCTGGTCGGTGGCGCATCGCCCCGACATCCGTGTGGACGTCATCCGCGACCGAGGCGTGATGGCCCGCCTGGTCGAGGACGGCGCCGTTGAAAACGTCTACCGCCTGCAACTCATGAACCAGACCGAGCAGCTTCAGCGCATTGCGATCACCGTCGAAGGCTTGCCGGGCGCTCAGGTGATGAGCCGGTCGGACATCGTCCTGCCGCCGGTGGCCGACATGCAGTGGACCGTGTCGGTGCGACTGCCCATGTCACAGGCCGCCAGGCTGGCAGGTCAGACCCTGCCGATCCGGTTCCAGGTGGCCAGCCGAAGCGCGACGCAGGCGGACCTCGTGTCCGAAGGCAGCACCTTCATCGTGCCGCGATGAGGCCCCGCGCGGCCGGCGAGACCGGCGCCCGCCATGCAAGCGACAACCTGAGGGGCATGGCCTGGATGGTGCTGGCGATGGCCGCCTTCGCGCTGGAAGACGCCTTGCTCAAGCAGGTGGCCCGCATGCTGCCGATCGGCCAGGTCCTGGTGCTGTTCGGGATCGGTGGCGCGCTGGTGTTCGGGCTCTACCGACGCGAGGGCATGCAGCCCCTCTGGCACGCCGATGCGCGCTCGAAGCCCATGTGGGTGCGGGCCGGATTCGAGATCACCGGCCGCCTGTTCTATGTGCTGGCCATTGCCCTGACACCGCTGTCTTCCGCGACGGCCATCCTGCAGGCCACGCCGGTGCTGGTGGTGCTGGGCGCACGCTCTTACTTCGGCGAACGGGTGGGCGCCGTGCGTTGGGTGGCGGTGCTGCTGGGCCTGGCCGGCGTCGCCGTGGTTCTGAGGCCGACCGCGGGCGACTTCTCCGTGCTTTCCCTGCTGACGGTGGTCGGCATGGTGGGCTTCGCCGGGCGTGACCTGGCCAGCCGCGCGGTGCCCGTGACGCTGGGCACGCGTCACCTCGGCTTCTACGGCTTTCTGGCCGTGGTGGTGGCCGGTGCGCTGTATGCCGTCTGGCAAGGGCAGGCCTGGGTCTGGCCGGATCGCACGGGCGTGGTGGCCCTGGTTGTGGCCGTGCTCGTGGGCACCGGGGCCTATGCTTCGCTGATGAAAGCCATGCGCACGGGCGATGTGGCAGCGGTCACGCCGCTGCGCTACACGCGCCTGTTGTTCGGGGTCGGCATGGGCGTCGTCGCGTTCGGCGAGCAGGTCGACGCCATCACACTGGCCGGTTGCGCGGTGATCCTGCTTGCAGGGCTGCTGTTGACCTGGGATGCGCGCCGGTCTCGCCGCAGGGTGCAAGCCCGCCCATGACAAAGCCCCCGTGCGGCGTCACCGCGCGGGGGCTTGCCGTGGACAAGCCCGGGGGCTGTCCTCAGGGCGGAATCAACCGGTCTGACCCGGGATCCAGCTCGTGCCGGCCAGCGGCACCTGGGCCATGGCCGCGGCCTCCACCGTCAGGGCCACCAGGTCTTCCGGCTCCAGATGGTGCACGTCCTGCTTGCCGCAGGCGCGGGCCAGCGTGGTCAGCTCCATGGTCAGCGTCTTGAGGTAGTTCTTGAGGTGCTTGGCACCCCATTCCGGCTCCAGGCGCTTTTCCAGCACGGCGTCCTGCGTGGTCACGCCCACCGGGCACTTGCCCGTGTGGCAGTGGTGGCAGAAGCCGGGCGCGGTGCCCAGCGCGGCGTAGTCGGCCTCGGCGCTGTGCTGCTGGCCGCCTTGCTGGTAGGTGTCGCGGTTGCAACCCAGGGCCATCAGCACGCCCTGGCCGATGGCCACGGCGTCGGCACCCAGGGCCAGGGCCTTGGCCACGTCGGCGCCGGTGCGGATGCCGCCCGACACGATCAGCTGCACGGTCCCCTTCATGTCGAGGTCTTCCAGCGCGGCCACGGCCTGGCGCACGGCGGCCAGGGTCGGGATGCCCACGTGCTCGATGAAGCAGGTCTGCGTGGCGGCGGTGCCACCCTGCATGCCGTCGACCACGACCACGTCGGCACCGGCGTGCACGGCCAGCTTGACGTCGTTGTAGACGCGGGTGGCGCCCACCTTCACGTAGATCGGCTTTTCCCAGTCGGTCAGTTCGCGCAGTTCCTGGATCTTGATGGCCAGGTCATCGGGGCCGGTCCAGTCGGGATGGCGGCAGGCCGAGCGCTGGTCCACGCCTTCCGGCAGGGTGCGCATCTTGGCCACGCGCGGGTTCACCTTCTGGCCCAGCAGCATGCCGCCGCCGCCCGGCTTGGCGCCCTGGCCCAGCACCACCTCGATGGCATCAGCCTTGCGCACGTCGTCGGGGTTGAAGCCGTAGCGCGAAGGCAGGCACTGGTACACCAGCGTCTTCGACGAGCGACGCTCTTCCTGCGTCATGCCGCCGTCACCGGTGGTGGTCGAGGTGCCCATGGCGGTGGCCGCCAGGCCCAGGGCTTCCTTCACGTTGGCCGACAGCGCGCCGAAGCTCATGCCGGCCACGGTGATGGGGGTGTCCAGCACGATGGGCTTCTTGGCGAAACGGGTGCCCAGCACGGTCTTGGTGCTGCACTTCTCGCGGTAGCCCTCCAGCGGGTAACGCGACAGGGAGGCGCCCAGGAAGACCAGGTCATCGAAGTGCGGCAGCTTGCGCTTGGCGCCCAGGCCGCGGATTTCGTACAGGCCGGTGTTCGAGGCGCGGTGGATGTAGTCCAGCGTGCTGCGGTCGAACGACGCGGATTCTTCGCGTTGCAGGCGCTTGAAGGTGATGGGGTGTTCGGTGCTCATGACAGGGCTCCTCAGTAGGTTTGATCAGCGTCTGCGTTCCAGTGGTACAGCGAGCGAGCGGAAGCCACGCGCTTGAAGTCCTGCGGCTTGTGGTTCAGGCCCGCGGCGGCCAGCAGCTCGGTCAGCGCGGTGATGTCGCTGTCGCCCAGTGGCTCCAGCTGCGCATCGGCGCCCAGGCTCTTGATCTCGCCCTTCACGTAGATCACGGCTTCGTACAGCGAGTCGCCCAGAGCGTCGCCCGCGTTGCCGCAGATGACCATGCGGCCGGCTTGTGCCATGAAGCCCGAGAAGCTGCCGACCGAGCCCCCCACCACGATGTCGCCGCCCTTGAGCGAGATGCCGCAGCGCAGGCCCGCATCGCCGTCGATGATCAGCAGGCCACCGTGGGCCGAGGCCCCGGCGCTGTTCGAGGCAAAGCCCTTCACGTGCACCTTGCCGCTCATCATGTTCTCGGCCACGCCGGTGCCGGCGCTGCCATTGATGGTCACGTCGGCCAGCTTGTTCATGCCGGCGGCGTAGTAGCCTGCGTGGCCATCGATGGTCACCTTCACCGGGGCGTTCAGGCCCACGGCGATGTTGTGGGCGCCATCGGGGTTCACGACGGTGATGTGCTGACCGGTCAGCTCGGCTGCCGGGCCGTGCAGGTGCTGGTTGAGCGGGCGAACGCCACCCTGGCTCAGGTCAAAGGTCAGGCTTTCCATACGTACATCTCCTCAGGGGCAGGTTCAAAGACGGTGGCGTGCTTCACATCGGGCAGGTGGGCCAGCGAGCGGAACTCGGAGGCAATGGCCACGTAGTCGTCGGTTTCGGCCACCACGGCCGGTTTGCAGGCAAAGGGGTCGCGGATCAGGGCCAGTTCGGTCGACGTGCCCATCAGGAAGGTGAAGAAGCCATCCAGCGCTTCGAAGCCCTTCTGCAGCGCGTTGTGCAGGGTGTCGCCTTCGCGCAGACGCCACTCCAGGAAGCGGCACGCCGCCTCGGTGTCGTTGTCGGTTTCGAACTTGATGCCACGCGGCTCGAGCATGCGGCGCACGCCGTTCGGGTTCGACAGCGAGCCGTTGTGCACCAGGCAGAAGTCTTCACCGGCGGTGAAGGGGTGTGCGCGGTCCGGCGTCACGGCCGACTCGGTGGCCATGCGGGTGTGGCCGACCAAGTGGCTGCCTTGCAGCTGGCTGAACTGGTAGCGGGCGGCCACTTCAGCCGGTGTGCCGATGTCCTTGTACAGGTCGATGCTGCGGCCGGTCGACAGCAGGTGCAGCTTCGGACCGTAGGCCTTGACGAAGGCCTTGACCGGCTCGGCCGCGCCCTCGAAGGTGATCACGGCATGGTTGGCCTTGACGCTCGCCTTGGCCTGGACCTTCAGCTCGGCGTTGAGCGCGTCCAGCAGGGCCGACCAGTCGTAGTCGTTGCCTTCCTCGGTCAGGCCCGAGTACACGCTGATCTTGCGCAGGCCCGCGGGCAGCGGGTCGGTGAACACGGCCAGGCCGGCCGAATCGGGGCCACGCTCGGTCATGCCGATGAGCATGGGCACCATGAGCTCGCCGAGCTGGCTGCGCAGCGCGGGCTTCTTGAGGAGCAATCCAACGATTCCACACATGATGGGTCTGTTCCTTCTTCAGAAAAATTCCAGGTATTGCTTGACTTCCCAGTCCGAGACATGGCGCTGGTATTCGATCCACTCCATGCGCTTGAGCTTGAGGAACTCCTTGGCGACCGGGCCGAGGGCGCCCGTGATCAGCTCGTCGGCTTCCAGCGCATCCAGGGCGGCGCCCAGGTTCTGCGGCAAGAGGCCAATGCCCGCATCCTTGAGCTGTGCATCGCTCCACTCGTAGAGGTTCACGTTGCGCGGGGCACCCGGGTCCAGCTTGCGGTCGATGCCATCGAGACCGGCTGCGATCACGGCGGCCGTGGCCAGGTAGGGGTTGCAGGCACCGTCAGGCAGGCGCAGTTCCAGACGACCCTTGGGCACGCGCACCATGGTCGAGCGGTTGTTGTCGCCGTAGCTGATGTAGGCCGGGGCCCAGGTGGCGCCGGTCAGCGAGCGGCCCACCACCAGGCGCTTGTACGAGTTCACCGTCGGGGCGCACAGCGCGGTCAGGGCCGGCGCGTGGGCCAGCAGGCCGCCCAGGAAGTGATAGGCCATGGGCGACAGCTCCAGCCCGTTGGCATCGGCCTTGTCACAGAACAGGTTGCGCTTGCCGTCGCCGATGGACAGGTGCATGTGCATGCCGTTGCCCGGGCGGTTGGCAAAGGGCTTGGGCATGAACGAGCACACCAGGCCCATCTCGTTGGCGATCTCGGCGGCCGCCATCTTGAAGAACACAAAGTGATCACACGAGGTGAGACAGTCTGTGTAGGTGTAGTTCAGTTCGAACTGACCGTTGGCATCTTCGTGGTCGATCTGGTAGACGTCGATGCCGGTGGCGCGCATCACGTTGGAGAGCTTCTCCAGGTAGGCGCGGGTGCGCGACAGGCCCTTGTAGTCATAGCAGGGCTTGGCCAGCGTGTCGCTGGGGTCGCAGGGCTCGATGCCGCCGGACTCGGTGCGACGCAGCAGCGAGAACTCGGGCTCCAGACCGGTGAACATCGTCAGGCCGCGCTCGGCCAGACGGGCCACCTGCTTCTTCAGCGTGACGCGGCTGTCGTAGACCCAGGGTTCGCCTTCCACATGGCCTTCGCACACGATGCGGGCCAGGCCGGGCTGCCAGGGCACCAGCGAGACGGTGCTCAGGTCGCCGCGGGCCATGAAGTCCGGGCCGTGGGGCTCGATGCCGACGCCGCAGATGGCGAAGCCGGCGAAACCGGCGCCGTCGGTCAGCACGGTTTCCAGATGCGCCACTGGCACCGACTTTGCCTTCGCCACACCGTGGATGTCGACAAACTGGGCCAGCACATAGGACACGCCCTGGGCACGCAGGTATTGCTGCGCTTCTTCGACGGTGTCGAAACGCACGGGGGGCACGAGTTCGCCGGGCGGGGCATCAAGGGGAAGGGGGATGGCAGCGTTCAAGGCAGGCTCCTTCAGGTGTTGGGACCGGGTTCAGTCCCGGTGCGGTGCGCGCTGCTTCATGGGAAGGAAGCTTATCGCGGTGTTTCCTGTAATGCAACTAGTGTGCCTGCAAGGAAACACCATTTTGGTGAGCGAGGCGCTGCGTTTCAGGTGTCCACGTACACTGCGTTTCACGGCAATGTTCAAAGGAGCGAGGCTTGGATAGGGACCAGAGCGGCAACCTGCCATCACTGGAAGAAACCGTGGGTGCGGCCATCCGCGAGCAGCGGCAGCGGCACAGCCTCACCCTGGCACAGGTGGCTGAACAGGCGGGCATCAGCCGCGGCATGCTGTCCAAGATCGAGAACGGGCAGACCACAGCCGGCATGGACACCTTGGCCCGCATTGCGCGCGTGCTGGGCGTGTCGATGTCGATGCTGTTCAGCAAGTACGACGCGACCTCCAGCTCGGCGCAGCACATCAAGAAGGGCGCCGGCATGGAAGTGGTGCGTCGGGGCACCAAAAGCGGGCATACCTACCACCTGCTGGCCTACGACCAGGGCCCGGTCAAGCTGTTCGAGCCCTTTCTCATCACCATCGACGATGACACGGAGCGCTACCCGACCTTCGAGCACCCGGGGCACGAGTTCCTCTACATGCTGGAAGGCAAGATCGAATACCGGGTCGGGCAGGAAACCTACCTGCTCGAACCCGGTGATTCGCTGTCTTTCGAAGGGGAAGTGCCGCACGGGCCGGAACGCCTGGCCAAGTGCCCGATCAAGTTCCTGTCGGTGATCGTGTACCCGCGCCAGGCAGACTGAGTGCTGCCTGACCGGGTGAACACACTGTCTCACTCGGTGAGCAGGGTGTGCAGCAACAGGCTGTCCGCCTCTGCCGGCTGGATGGCAAGGCGGGTGGTGCCCCCTTGCCAGTGCAGGCCTTCTGCGGCCTCGATGCGGATGCCGACGGGCAAGGCCTCGCCCGCCAGATCGAAGGTGCCACGCAGGACCCAGATCAGGCTGTGCCCCCGCTCGGGCAGAACCAGCTTGTCACGAACCAGACGGGTGCGGGCCGTGGCGCGTCCCCTTTGGGTCATGACGTTCCAGAACAGGGTGTCATCGGCGGGCGCCGTGTTGCGCAGCGCCAGTTCGCCCGGGTACTGTGCGGTGTCGCCCGGCTCGGACAGCGTCCACTGTTGCTCGGCCGCCAGCAGCGAGACGGGCCCGCCCTGCACCAGCACCGTTGTGCGGTCGATGCCATCGAACACGGAGAAGGGCGCCGCCTCGGTGATTTCGGCCAGGCTCACCCGCCATGGCGGCGGGGTCCCGGCGTCGGCCTGCGCAACCAGCCGGGTCCACCCCTTGCCGTTGCGCCAGCGTTCGCGTGGCAGTGTGGCCAGCGAGAGTCGGGTCAGGCCCTCCGGGAGGGCCATCACGTGCGTGATCACTCAGGACACCGCACCCAGGCCGTACTTGCCCGTTAGCAGCTGACCGGTGCTGAACCGCTCCAGCGCATACGGTGCCAGCGACACATCGGTCGGCAGGCCCAGTGCCTCTTGCGCCAGCACGCGGCCGACCGCCGGAGACAGCTTGAAGCCATGGCCCGAGAAGCCATAGCCCACGATCAGGCCCTGGATGCCGGGCAGACGGCCCAGCACCGGGTTCCAGTCGGGGGTGACGTCGTAGACGCCGGTCCACGACGAGGCCAGGCCGGCGGTCTCGTAAGCCGGGAAGCGCTCGGCCACCTGGGCACCGACCTCGACCACGTAGTCCATCGAGATGTCGCCCTGCTCGTTGTCCGGCACGGCCAGCGTCTCGCCGACGATGCCTTCGCTCACCAGCATCTGGTTGCCGCCATAGCTGCGGCAGTACAGCATGCCCGGCGAGCCCAGGTCCTTGAAGACGGGCATCTTGAAGGTGTAGTGCGCATCGGCGCATTCCAGGGCCAGCACGGCGTGGCGCTCGGGCACCACGGGGGTGGGGATGCCGGTCCAGCGCTCGATGTCGGTGGCCCAGATGTTCTGCGTGCTGATGACCGTGTTGCTGCGGAAGGTGCCCTGCGAGGTTTCGACGCCGCAGACGCGGCCGTTGTCCACCAGCAGCTTCTCGACGTTGACGCCCTCCATGATCTTGACGCCCAGGCGGCGTGCGGCGCGGGCAAAGCTCGTGGCCACGAGGTAGGCATCGGCGAAGCCGGCTTCGGGCTCGTAGCCGATCAGCGCGGCGTCATCGAAGTGGGCAATGGGCAGCAGCGAGCGGGCTTCTTCCTTGCCCAGGAACTGGACTTCGATGCCCATGGCACGCTGACCCTCCAGGGCCAACTGCAGCGGAGACAGCTTGGGGCCGTCCGGCGCGCAGATCAGGTAGCCACACTTGACCAGGCCGGATGCGGCTTCCTCGTCTTCCAGGTAGGCCGAGAAGTCGGTGAAGACCGACCACGAGCGCTTTGCCAGCTCCACGTTCTCGATCACCGAGTAGTGCGTGCGCAGGATGCCCGAGGACTGCGTGCTGGTGCCGGCACCGATCTGCGACCGGTCCAGCACGAGCACCTTCTTCGCGCCGAAACGGGCAAGGTGGTAAGCAACCGAAGAGCCGATCACACCGGCCCCGATCACGATGGCGTCATAGCTTTCCATCGTCAGCCTTTCTGGGTTCAAGAGGTTGGGATGGAGTCAGCGTAGTCGCGCCTGGCATGGCTCTTGTTAGATGAAGAAAATCACCATCAGAGATGCGGAAAAACTGAAGTTGGCCGTGTCTGCCCCGAACCCCTTGAGGATGCCCGACATGGCGATACCCAAAGCGTCACCTGCCCAACGCCGACATGCCGGGGTGCCCGATCTGCGCGCCCTGGAAATCTTTGTCGCGGTCTGCGATGCCAGCTCGATGGTCCTGGCGGCCGAACGTCTGGGCCTGAGCCAGAGCGCCGTGAGCCAGTCCATCAAGTCACTGGAAGAAGACCTGGGCCTGCAGTTGATGGACCGCGAAGTGCGGCCGGCACGGCCCACGCTGGCCGGACGCCTGATGCACGAGGCCTCGGCCCAGCTGCTGGCGCAGGCGCGTCTGGCAATGGACCGGGTGCGGGCTTCCGCGCGACAGGAGATGGAGCAGATCCGTCTGGGCTGCGTCGATTCGTTCGCGGCCACCGTGGGCCCGCAGCTCATCAAGGCGATGGCCGGCAAGGCGCGCCAGATCCGTATGTGGTCGGGCCTGACGCCCGGACTGGCCGACCAGATGCAGGGACGCGAGCTCGACATGGTCATCTGCACCGAATCTGCGGTGGAAGACCCCCGCGTCTCGCAGCGTCTGCTGTTCTCGGAGTCCTGGGTGGCGGTCTATCCCAAGCACCACAGCCTGCCTGTGCTGACCTCCTTGCGCGGGCTGTCTGCGGCGGCTGGCAAGCTGCCCTTGATCCGCTACAGCCAGCGTTCGGTCACGGGCCAGCAGATCGAGCGCTTCCTGCGCCATGTGGGCGTCGATGCGCCGCGTTGCTACGAGTTCGATGCCACCGACCCGCTGCTCAGCCTGGTGGCCTCCGGCCTGGGCTGGGCCCTGAGCACGCCCTTGTGCCTGTGGCAGTCGCGGCAGTACCTCGATGCCGTCAACGTCGTGCCCCTGCCCGCGAGTCGGCTGGGGCAGCGTCATTTCTTTCTGCTGTCGCGCGAAGGCGAGTGGGCCGGGCTGGATGAAGAGGTCGTGCGGGTCACGCGCGACGTCATCCGCCTCGACACCGCGCCGGCCATCCGCAAGGCCATCCCCGCCCTCGCGCCGGCAGCCCTGTCCTGTCCTGAAGAGGATTTCACATGAAGATCGACACGCCCACCTACACCTTCACGTCCGGCACGCTGCCGCTGCTGATCTCGATGCCCCACCTGGGCACGCACATCCCCGCGCCATTGCAGACCGGCATGGCCGATGTGGCCGGCATCCGCCAGGACACCGACTGGCACCTCGACCGCCTGTACGCCTTCGCGCGCGAGATGGGCGCGTCCATCATCCAGGCCAAGGTGTCTCGTTATGTGATCGACCTGAACCGCCCGCCCAATGGCGAAAGCCTGTATCCCGGGCAGACCACGACGTCGCTGTGCCCGATGGACACCTTCCGCGGCGAGCCGCTGTACCTGCCGGGCCATGTGCCGGACGACGCCGAGCAGGCGCGGCGCCTGGAAACGTACTGGCGGCCGTACCACGAACAGATCCGCACCGAGCTGGATCGGCTGAAGGCGTTGCATGGCGCGGTGATGCTGTGGGATGCCCACTCGATTGCCAGCGTGTTGCCGCGCCTGTTTGAAGGCCGTCTGCCGGACCTGAACTTCGGCACGGCCGATGGCCGCAGCTGCGATCCCGCCATCCTGTCGGCGGTCGTCGATGTGGCGCGCACGGGGCCCTACACGCATGTCGTCAACGGGCGCTTCAAGGGCGGCTACATCACGCGTCATTACGGTCAGCCCTCCGACGGCATCCACGCCATCCAGCTGGAGATGAGCCAGCGCCTGTACATGCAGGAAGACGCGCCGTTCTCGTATGAGCCGGACGTGGCCGGTCAGGTTCAGCCGCTGCTCGAGGCCATGCTGCGGGCCGGTCTGGCACAGCTGAGCGTGACACGCGCTGGTGCAGTCTGATCCCCGCAATGGGGCGGTGCACCGGGGTGCGGCGTGTTTCCTGTGGTTAATCAACGTATCTCAATAGGAAACATTGGCACAGGGGTTGCATCACCTTCATCGGAGCAGTCAGGGGGGCTGACTGCATGAATGAAGACTGGAGTTCCCATGAAGCTGATTACCGCCGTGATCAAGCCGTTCAAGCTCGACGACGTGCGCCAGGCGCTGGCTGATGCCGGTGTGCAGGGCATCACCGTATCGGAAGTGAAGGGCTTTGGCCGCCAGAAGGGGCACACCGAACTGTATCGGGGTGCGGAGTACGTGGTCGACTTTCTGCCGAAGGTGAAGGTCGAAGTGGCGGTCAAGGACGAGCAGGTCGACACCCTCGTCGAAGCCATCCGCCAGGCCGCCTACACCGGCAAGATCGGCGACGGCAAGATCTTCATTTCCACCCTGGATGCGGCGGTCCGCATTCGCACCGGCGAAACCGACGAGCACGCGCTCTGAGGTCGCCACAGCAGGAGTCGATGATGTTGAAAGCTCTACTTGCTGCCGCAGCCCTGGGTGCGGCGTGGGCCGTGCCCGCTCATGCTCAGGAAGCCACTGCCGCTGCGACGGCGGCTGCCTCCGCGGCCGAGGCCGTTGCACCGGTGGTTCAGAAGGGCGATGCCGCCTGGATCATCGTGGCCACCGTGCTGGTGATCCTGATGGCCGTGCCCGGGCTGCCGCTGTTCTATGGCGGCATGGTGCGCGCCAAGAACATGCTGTCGGTGATGATGCAGGTGATGATCACCTTCTCGTTGCTGGGCGTGCTGTGGTGCCTGTACGGCTACAGCCTGGCCTTCACCGAGGGCAACGCCTTCTTCGGCGGGTTCGACAAGGCCTTCCTGAAGGGGGTGACGGTCGACACGCTGGCCGGCACCTTCAGCAAGGGCGTGTACATTCCCGAGTACCTGTACGTCGCCTTCCAGATGACGTTCGCGGCCATCACGCCGGCCCTCATCATCGGCTCACTGGCTGAGCGTGTGAAGTTCTCGGCCCTGCTGCTGTTCATGGTGCTGTGGTTCACGTTCAGCTACCTTCCGCTGGCCCACATGGTGTGGTTCTGGGCGGGTCCGGACGCCTACACCAGCGCACAAGCGGCGGATGCCGCGGGTGCCACGGCCGGCTTCCTGTTCCAGAAGGGTGCCATCGACTTCGCGGGCGGCACCGTGGTGCACATCAACGCGGCCATGGCGGGTCTGGTGGGGGCCTTCATGATTGGCCGCCGCGTCGGGTTCGGCAAGGAGCCGATGCCGCCGCACAGCCTCACGATGACGATGATCGGTGCCTCGCTGCTGTGGGTGGGCTGGTTCGGCTTCAACGTCGGCTCCAACCTCGAGGTGTCGGGCACGGCGGGCCTGGCCTTCCTCAACACCTTCCTGGCCACCTGTGCTGCCACGGTGTCTTGGACGCTGGTCGAGTGGTTCGCCAAGGGCAAGCCCTCGATGCTGGGTGCGGCCTCGGGTGCCATCGCTGGTCTGGTGGCCATCACGCCGGCCTGCGGCTTCGTCGGCCCGATGGGCGGGATGGTGATCGGTCTGCTGGGCGGCGTGGTGTGCTACTGGGGTGTCAACGGCCTCAAGCGCATGCTGGGTGTCGACGACAGCCTGGACGTGTTCGGCGTGCACGGCGTGGGTGGCATCCTGGGTGCGCTGCTGACCGGGGTGTTCGCTTCGCCGGCCCTGGGTGGCACGGGTGTGTACGACTACGTGACCAACAGTGTGGCCGACTACGACATGGCGGCTCAGATGCTGAGCCAGCTGTGGGGCGTGGGCGTGGCCGTGGTGTGGTCGGGCGTGGTGTCCTACGTGGCCTTCAAGGTGGCCGACCTGACCCTGGGTCTGCGCGTGAGCGAAGACGAAGAGCGCGAAGGGCTGGACCTGAGCGCGCACGGTGAGCGGGCATATCACCTGTGATCGGGTGAGCCACGCTGACGCGTGAAAGCCCGGCCGCATGGCCGGGCTTTCTGCTTTTGTTCGAGCGTGCTGTGTGGTCGCGTCAGCAGAGGCCGGTCTGGCCTTTCTTGCGACGCGTGGCCCCCGCTGTCACACCCAGGCCAGCCAGCGCCATGAGCCAGGCCGAGGGTTCCGGCACCACCGCCACCGACGCCGTGCCGGCGTTGCCGAAGCCGAAGTCGACTGCGACGGGCACATCCCCATAGCCGAAGTCGTATCCCACGCCCGGCTCGCCGATGTTGAACGCACCGAGCGCCGACTGGCCCACCGCGGGTGCCAGACCGGCATAGATGCCCGTCGCCACGCTTCGCGTGACGATGTTCTTTTCGAAGGTGACTTCCAGCGTGCCCGGATTGGTGACGAAGCGGCTCGACTGATCGATGCTGAAGCTGCCGCTGAGCAGATGGTCGGTCGAGACCGACAAGGTGCCATTGCGCCATTCGAGCTGGCCGTCGCCACCCTCGATGGACAGGTCGATCGACAGCAACGTGCCCTCGACCGAGTCGCCGGTGACCGGGTCCACCAGGCTGAAGCTGATGGGGTCCTTGCCTGCCACGCAGGGCGACGTGCAACCCACGGCCCGGACAGACGAGACGGAGTTCCAGCTGATGTGCCCGCTTGAACTCGTCCGCTTGAGTCCGGCCACCAGCTGCGACTGGCTGGATGCGAAAGCCCGGCCGCTGTGCCCCGGCGGCGGATTGGTGGTGGCCGTTCCGTTCACGTTGATCGAGCCATTGAATGGCTGACTGCCGGTGGTGAAGGTGGCGGTCGCCTGGGATTGACCGAAGGCTGAAGAGGGGCCGATGGTCGCGGTGCGGCTTTGCGGCGTGCCGGCCCCGATCAGGGGTTCGATTTGCCCTTTCAGCGTCGGTGCTTGAACCTTCTTGCCGTCGTAGCTGGCCTCCACCTCGCCTACGATGTAGCGCCAGCCGGCCTGCCATTCACCGTCAAACCCCACATTGGGCTTGATGGTCAGGGTGTGGGTGACGTTGTAGTGGGCCTCCTTGGCGGCGAGCGGCGCCAACGGCACCATGGCTGCCACAAAGACGGCCGCAAGCGAGCGACGTCTGAATCCATGAATCATTTGCATGATGAGCTCCCGAGTGAGTCCCGCAAGGCGATGCGGTCGACTGCCGCAAAACTTAGCGAGCCGATCTCCGGCCTTCAATCCCTACTCTGTGAATGGTCAACTTTTTGAAGGCTCCATTCGTTTCCACCCATCACGACTTCAACAGCTGCTCGAGCCCGGCGACGCCAACCGGCGGTCTGGCGACCCAGGGAATGAAGAACGCCTTCGTCGCCAGGCCGTCGGCGATGCGGGCCAACTGGCGGCGCTCGCCTTGCAGGCGGGCTTTCAGCACCGGGTCCTGCGTGCGTGCAGCCAGAATCGACTTGTTCACCACCCAGGCGTACGGCTCGATCCGGGCCCGGCGAAGGTCGTCCTGCAGCGCCGCCGCCTGAGAGACCGGCGTGGTTTCAGGCAAGGTCACGAGGATGATGCGCGTGTAGTCGGGGTCCTGCAGCCGCATCAGGGGCGTGATCACATGCGCGGTGGACTTGCCTTCGAACTCGCGGGTCATCTGGCGGTGGTAGGCCCCTGTGGCGTCCATCAGCAGCAACGAATGCCCGGTCGGGGCGGTGTCGAGCACGACAAATGCACTGCGCGCGGAAGCCACCGTGCGCGAGAAAGCGTGGAACACCGCCACCTCTTCCGTACAGGGCGACTGCAGGTCTTCCAGCAGCAACGCCCTTTCCTGCTCATCGAGGTCCGCTCCTCGCGAAGCCATGATCTTGTCGATGTAGCGCTGCGTTTCCACCTTCGGATCAATGCGGCTCATATCCAGCCCGGGAAGCTGGCCCTCCAGCGTCGAGGCCAGATGGGCTGCGGGGTCGGTGGTGCTCAGGTGCACGGCGTGACCACGCCGGACCAGGCCCACGGCCAACGCGGCCGCGATGGTGGTCTTGCCGACACCGCCCTTGCCCATCACCATGATCAGCCCCTTGCCCGCAGCCGCCAGTTCGGCGATCAGCTTCTGCAGGCCCTCGGCGGCCCAGCGGCTGTCATCCACGTCCTCGGCGGGAAGCCATGCGGGGGCGCCCTTGTCATCCAGCAGTGAACGCAGTGCAGCGATGCCGACCGTGTCGAATGCGCGCAGCGGAACAACTGCCTGGGGCAGTGTCTTCAGGACGTCGGGCATGCTGTGCAGGGCTTCATTGTTCAGCGCTTCCAGCGCATCGGCCACGGCGTCACCGGGGGCGGTCGCACGGAACACGCCATTCAACACCAGGCGCTGGTGCCGCAGCCCCAGTTCCTGCAGTTCGACGGACGTGCGGGCGGCTTCGCTCAGTGCGCCCTTGTCGGCACGGGCCACCAGCACAACCGTCGTCTGCTTTTCGTCGCTCAGGGCAGCCAGCGCGGCATTGAAGCGCGCCTCCTGCATCTTCAAGCCCGAGTGGGGTCCGAGGCAGGACGCCCCCCGGTCGTTGTCCTTGAGAAAACCGCTCCAGGCCTTGGGCAGGCTGAGCAAGCGCAAGGTGTGGCCCGTCGGGGCCGTGTCGAACACCACGTGGTCGTAGGCGGCGGCGCTGTCGCTCAGCAGGCTGGAGAATTCGTCGAACGACGCGATCTCGGTGGTGCAGGCCCCGGAGAGCTGCTCACGAACCGTTTTCCGTTCTTCGTCGGTGCTGCTGTCTTGCATCTGGGCCAGCACACGCTGCCGGTAGTTCTCTGCGGCCACATCGGGGTCGATGTTCAACACCGACAGGCGAGGCACTCCGGGGACGGGCGTCGGTGTGTTCCGAAGCGGCACACCAAGCATTTCATCCAGGTTGGATGCTGCATCGGTGCTGACGAGCAGAACGCGCAGCCCCTCATCGGCAAGCTGGATCGCCGTGGCGGTCGACAAGGATGTCTTGCCGACGCCGCCCTTGCCAGTGAAGAACAGGTAGCTGGTGGGATGGGGTAGCAGCTTCATTTTCGGGTCGCAGCTCAAGACGCCATCAGCCTCTCGCAAAGGCTGGTGTGCGTCAAGCGACTCGCTCAACGACGTGTGGTTCTCACCCTCCTCTCATCAGGTTCGCCACACCCAGCGCAATGAACACCATGAAGAGCGCCTTCTGAAACGTCGGGCCCGCCAGGCGCCCCCTCAGCATCTCGCCCAGCTTCATGCCCGCGAAGGCGCCCCCCATTGCGCCGCCCCACAGCCAGGCTGTTCCAGCCGAGACCTCGCCGAATGGCGCCGAGGTCTGCAACCGAAATGCCAACGCCAGCGTCGCCACCGTGAACGACAGGCCCAGCGCCTGAACGGTGGCCTCCTTGTCCAGCCGCAGCGATTGCAGATAGGGCACCCATGGCAGCACGAACACAGCGGTCATCGACGTGATCAGACCGGTGGCGACCCCCGCCACTGCGCCCAGCCACCGGCCGCGCTGTGAGAGGTCGGGCAGGGCAGGGCGCCACAGGCCCCACAGGCCGTAGCCCACCAGCACACCGCCAAGCCAGCGCGACGCCGTATCCGTCGGGCCGCCGCCACCCAGGCCGGGCGCGAAGGCCGTGACCACTGCGATCGCCAACCAACCCGGCCACAGCCGGATCGCCACTTGGCGCAGATGGGGCCCGCGGCATTGCGCCACGTTGGTGGACAGCGACGGAATCACCAGCAGCGCAGCGGCCTGTGCAGGGGGCATCCACAGGCCGAGCAGGCTCATCGCCACAGTCGGCAAGCCCATCCCGGTGATGCCTTTCACGCCACCGGCCAAGGCGAACACGGCCGCCACCCACAAGGTCTGCATGATGTCCATGGCGGTATGGTGTGCCGAATCGGGGCCTCACACCATTCCATTCACCTGCCCCTATCCTTCGGTGGAACCGAAGGATGAACGCCATGGCCACCCCCCGTCGCACCGTTGACTACCGCATCGACCCTTTCGACCTGCACCTTTTCTCTGCCGTGATTGCCCATGGGTCCATCACGGCGGCTGCAGAGGCGGTGAGCCTTTCTCTGGCTGCAGCGAGTGCCCGCCTCAAGGCGCTGGAAGACGCCACAGGCGCGCGCCTCCTCATCCGCTCCAAGGCCGGGGCGGTTCCCACCGATGCCGGAAGGACCCTGGCGCGACACGCGAACCGTGTGCTGACGGAGCTGGAGTCCCTGCATGTAGGGATGGCCAGTTTCGGCCGCGGCTTGCGGGGCACCGTCCGGCTGTTGTGCAACACGGCGGCCATGTCTGAGGCGCTGCCTAGATCCGTGGCGCGCTTTCTGTGCCATCACCCCGAGATCGACCTGGACGTGCGCGAGATGGCGAGTGATGCTGCATTGGATGCCCTGCGGCGCGGCTTCGCCGACATCGCCGTCGTGGCAGACCATGTGGACACAACCGGCTTCACGGTGCACCCCTGGCTGGATGACCGCCTGGTGGCACTGCTGCCCCGAAGCTGGCCGATGGGCAGGCGACGCACCATCGCGTTTGGCGAGCTGCTGGAGCATCCCCTGGTCGGCCTTCCCGGCGACAGCGGACTCAGCCGCTTCCTGGCCGCGCAGGCCAGCCGCAGCGGTCGCGTACCCCGACACCGCGTGCGGCTCTCAGGGTTCGATGGCATGGCGCAACTCGTGGCCGCGGGCGTCGGGGCCGCGGTGATGCCGGAGAGCGCGGCAATGCGTTTTCGCGCCGAGGGCACGCGGGTGCTGGCCTTGGCCGATCGCTGGGCGACCCGGAGCCTGCTGGTGTGCATGACACCGCAAGGCGCCGAGCTGGCCGCGGTCAGGGCGTTGGCGGATTCGCTGCTTTCGTTGAAGTCGCCGCTGCTGTCGCTCGCGAAGACGCGCGGGTAGCGGAGAGAATCCCCCTCATGACCGACGCCCTCTACACAACCCTGCCGCAATGGCCCCACGCTTATCCGGCCAGCGGCGCCCGTGCCACCCTGAAACGCCTCAACGAGGACTTCATCGTGACCGAGCTGCCGCTGCAGCTGCCCTCCGGTGCGGGTGAACACCTCTGGCTGGACGTCGAGAAGAACGGCGCCAACACCGCGTTCGTCGCCCAGCAACTGGCCGCGGCCGCGGGCGTGGAGGAACGGGACGTGGGCTATGCCGGCCTCAAGGACCGCTACGCCATCACCCGCCAGTGGTTCAGCATCTACCTGCCCAAGGGCGAGACCCCCGACCTGACCCAGCTTCAGCACCCGGAGTTCAAGGTGCTGGGCCAGAGCCGCCACGTGAAGAAGCTGCGCCCGGGCGACCTGCTGGGCAACCGGTTCCGCATCGTGCTGCGCGACGTCACCGGCGACCGCGATGCCATCGAGGCGAACCTGAAGGCTGTGGCGTCACACGGCGTGCCGAACTACTTCGGCGCGCAGCGCTTCGGGCATGACGGCGGCAACGTCGAGCAGGGCCGGGCCATGCTGGCGCGCGAGATCCGCGTGCGCAACCCGAAGAAGAAGGGCATCTACCTGTCGGCGGTGCGATCCTTCGTGTTCAACGAAGTGTTGGCGCTGCGCATCCAGCAGGGGCTTTGGGGCAAGACCCTGCCCGGCGACGTGATGGACGAGGCGGGCCAGCCGACCGGGCCGCTCTGGGGACGGGGGCGCGTGACCACGACCGATCAGGCGCAGGCGCTGGAGAACGGTGTGGCCGAACGCCATGCCGTCTTGTGCGATGGCATGGAGCACGCCGGGCTGGATCAGGAGCGGCGCTCTCTGGTGGCGAGCCCGGGCGAGATGGCGTGGGAATGGCCGCACGCCGATCAGCTGGTGATCACGTTCTCGCTGCCGGCCGGGAACTACGCCACGTCGGTGTTGGGCGAAATCCTGTGCACGACCGAGCCGGATCGGCATGCGGAGGACGAGGCGGTGGTGGTTGAATGACGGCGCCTGAACCGATAGGGTGGGAAGGGCTGGCTCTCAAGTACCGCGGGCCTGGGTGCCGGCTCGCCCGACGCTCGGCGCCACCCCAAACCACCGCTTGTAGGCTTGCGAGAAGCTGGACAGATCGCTGAAGCCCATGCGCTCGGCGATCTCCGTGAGCGACAGCGTTTCATCTTCGAGCAAGCGGTTGGCCTGGCGGCCGCGCACCTCGGCGAGCAGCACTCTGTAAGAGACGCCCTCATCCTGCAGCCGTCGCTTCAGGGTCCTGTCGCTGAGCCCCAGCGCCCGTGCTGCCTGAGGCAGGTCCGGTGCGGCGTGGACGGGGGCCGCTTCCAGGTACTGACGCAGGCACTCGCTGGTGCCCAGGCGGGCGCGGCGCCGCTCCATCAGCTCGTCGCAGGCCCGCTCGCACATGGCCACCGTGACGGGGTTGGCCTGAGGCAGCCGCAGTGCCAGCTTGCTGGGATCAAAGGACAGGCTGGTACAGCGGGCGCCGAACTCGGGCCGCACCCCGGCCATGCGCGCCAGCGCCTCGATGCTGCTCGCCCCCCGTTCGACCTGGTGCTGAAGGGTGAACCGGGTCAAGGCGAACTCCGCTCCCAGCACCTCCTTCATCAATCGGGCCGCCGCCGCCACGTCGCGCTCGACCAGAAAGCGCTGCACGGCCGGCTCGACGTCGGGAGGCTCGAAGGTCACGGTGTAGGTCTCGCCGTCCAGCCCGCCCGATATGCGGCAGAACGCGAACGTCAGAGGGATGGAGCGCAGGGCCAGCGCCAGGGCATCACCCGCGGTGGCGCTGCTGATCAGGCCCAGACCCCACAGCCCGTAGGACGCGAAGTTGTAGCGCATGCCCACTTCCAGCCCCAGGCCGGATTGCCTGCAAGCGCGGATGAGGTTGCCCACCACGCACAGCTCCTGGCTGGCCTCCAGTTCGATCGCCGGATCGGCCAGATCGGCCACCTTCAACCGAGAGCGTGACAGGATCCGGGCGGCGTCCAGCCCCCGCTCCTGGCCAAACTCGACTAGCAGCCGCACGCTGGCTGAACTCCGCTTGAAATCCCAGAAGCACATGAAGGCTGAATCCCGATGACGTTGGCCCAAATCATAAAGCGTTTGCCTGGGGGTGCGGACAAAAACTTGGACTGGTTATGCAGCCAAGCCAAGGCGCCTGCGGTGCTCGGCGGGGCTGCGGAAGCCCAGCGAGCTCTTGATCCGAACTTCGTTGTACCTGCGGATGTACGCGTCCAGCGCATCGACGAAGTCTTCGATAGTCGTAGAGAGCCAGTCTCGTGCGAAGAACATTTCGGTCTTCAGCCGGCCGAAGAAGCCTTCGCAGGCAGCGTTGTCCGGCGAGCATCCTTTGCGCGACATCGAGCGCACCAGCTTTGCCTCCGTGATTCTCGTCAACCAGCCTGGCCAACGATAGTGCCCGCCGCGGTCCGAGTGGACCATCGGCCGCTCACCGCTTGCAGCGACCTTGTCGATGGCTGCGTCCAGCATCGTGTTGACCAACTCGGCGTTCGGCCGCGTGCCGATGGACCAGCTGACGACCATGCCATCGAAGCAGTCGATCATAGGCGAGAGGTAGACCTTGCCTGCCGGGATCTGGAACTCTGTAATATCGGTGAGCCACTTCTCGTTCGGCGCGTCGGCACTGAAGTCGCGGTTCAGCAGGTTATCGGGCGCTGGACTGATCTCGCCCATGTACGAGCCGTATCGGCGCCGCTTGCTCGACGCGGCGACCAGGCTCTCCTGCTTCATCAGGCGACGAATGACCTTCTCCGAGATGCTCATGGATCGATCGCTCAGCGAGGCCTGGATCCTCCGGTAGCCGTAGCAGCGGTAGTTGCGCTCGAAGATGTCGGTCATGGCCTGGCGGACGTTGGCGTATTTGTCGGCCATCTCGAGCCTGGCCCGATGGTAGAAGTAGGAACTGCGCGGCAGGTCCAGTTCGCAGAGCAGTTCGGCCAGCGTGTAGGTCGCTCTCAGGGCATCAACCAGCTGCGTCTTCTCCCGGTTCGTCAGGTCTTGCTGGTCGATGCCCAGTTCTTTTTTTAAGAGTTCATTCGCCTTCTTCAGCAGGTCCTTCTCGAGCTGCAGACGCCTGATGTCACGGCGCAGGGCCTCGACCTGTTGTTCCAGTTCGGCTCGATCAGAGGTTGCCGGTGCATCTTGCTGGCGCTTCATGGGTACAGGTGCGTCGTGGCCGAGCAGCTGATTCTTCCACTGGTACAGCGATCCACGCGACACGCCGAATCCTTCGGCGACTGCCTGCGCGCTGGCTGGGCGCAGGCACAAAGCAACGACTGCCGACTGCTTCTCATCCGCGGTCAGCTCGCGGGGCTGCTCAACGGACCGCACGCGAGGCTGTGGATGAAGCGCCTGGATCCAGGCTGACAGCAATCCCCTGGAGGGGTATCCCAAGGCCTTGATAGTGCCTGCTATGCAGCGACCGTGCTCGACGTAGTGATCCACGGCTCGGTCCCTCTGCGCCTGCGAATACTTCGGCGGACGAACGTACACGGCGGCAAGGTCCTGACGCTGCTCGTACTCGCGGCACCACGTCTTGAGCGCGTTCTTCGTCGGATAGCCAAGCTGACGGATGGTCAGGCCGACCCGCTTGCCCAGCTTGATGTAGAGCTTCACGGCTCGCAGCCGGTCCTCGTATGAATACATGAACTACCTCCAGGTAGTCCAAGAAATCGTCCGCACCCCCCCTGAGTCAACATTCTCTGTGCCGGTCGATTTACGGATGATTCGCGCTCGACAAGCAGACCTTCGTCGCAACGTGAGGCTTCAAGACATGCACCGCACCGGCACAGGGGGCAGCACCCCTTTCCACACCCTCATCATCGGATCTGGCATCGCAGGCATCGGCATGGCCATTGCGCTGAAGAAGGCAGGCCTGGGCGATTTCCTCATCCTGGAAAAGCAGAACGATGTGGGTGGTGTGTGGCGAGACAACACCTACCCCGGCGCGGCTTGCGACGTGCCGTCGCACCTGTATTCGTTCTCGTTCGAGCCGAACCCGAACTGGTCCAGGGTGTTTGCGCGCCAGGCCGAGATCCACCAGTACCTGAGGCACTGCGCCAGGAAGTACGGCCTGCTGCCTGCCATCCGCTTTGGCTGTGAAGTGGCACAGGCGCAGTACGACGAAGCCCACGCACTGTGGACCGTGACGCTGACCACCGGCCAAGTGCTGCAGGCCCGCCATGTGGTCACGGCCACCGGGCAACTCAGCCGCCCGGTCTATCCCAGGATCGAGGGCATGGACAGCTTCCAGGGGCACGTCTGCCACTCGGCACATTGGGACCACGGCTACGACATGAAGGGCAAGCGCGTGGCGGTGATCGGCACGGGCGCCTCGGCCATCCAGTTCGTGCCGGCCATCGCAGGGCAGGTGAGCCAGTTGACCGTGTTCCAACGCTCGGCCGCCTACATCCTGCCGCGCCCGGATGGCCCGTATGCCGGCTGGCGCAAAGCCCTGTTCAGGATGCTGCCCTGGACGATGAAACTGCACCGGGCCCGCATCTACGCCCAGTACGAAAGCCGGGCCATCGGCTTCACGCGCATCAAGGCGCTGATGAATCTGGCGGTGGGCGTGCCCTTCAAGGGGCTGCTGCACCGGCAGGTGCAAGACCCGGAACTGCGTGCGCAGCTCACGCCCGACTACCCCATCGGGTGCAAGCGCATCCTGCTGTCCAACGAGTACCTGGCCACCATGGCCAAGCCCAACGTTCACCTCGTGACCCAGGGCATCCGCCGCATCACACCCACGGGCATCGAGACGGTGGACGGGCAGCATCACCCCGCTGACGCGATCGTCTACGGCACGGGCTTCGCGGCCACCGAGTTCCTGGCGCCCATGACGATCACGGGGCGCAATGGGCTGGAGCTCAACACAGCCTGGAACAAGGGCGCTCAGGCCTACCTGGGCATGACGGTGCCGGGCTTCCCCAATTTCTTCATGCTCTACGGGCCCAACACCAACCTGGGCCACAGCTCGATCATCTACATGCTGGAAAGCCAGATTGCGCACGTCATCCGCTGCATGAAGGCCGCGCAGCAAGCCCGGGCCAGCACCATCGAGGTCGATGCGCAGCGCTACAGCCAATTCAACGCCACCGTGCAAGCGCGCCTGCGCGCCACCGTGTGGCAAGGCTGCAAGAGCTGGTATGTCGATGCCAATGGCCACAACAGCACCAACTGGCCTGGCTTCACCTTCGGCTACCGCTGGCTCACGCGCTACGCATCCCTCGACGCCTATCGGTTCTCTCCACCTGAATCCGTTGCTGCCACGGGCGCCACCGTCACAGCCGCTTGAGCCTTCCGCTGTCCGCCATCACCGCATCAAAGAAGTCCAACGTGAACACCCGTCGTTACCCCAACATCTCGCTGGAGCGTGCGCGCGCCATCAAGTCCACCTTCACGGCAGAGGGCGCGCTGTGCGCGGCCACCCTCTATGTGCCGAAGGACACGCCACCCGATCAGCAACTGCCCGCCATCCTCATGGTGGGCGGCTGGGGCAGCGTCCAGATGGCCTTGACCTCGTCGTTCACCTTGAGCTTTGTCGACGCCGGCTTCGCGGTGATGGAGTTCGATTACCCGGGCTGGGGCGACAGCGGCGGCTTCCCGCGCCAAGGCATCAACCCCTGGCGCAGAACGCGGGTGGCCGACACGGCGCTGGCTCACCTGAAGTCGCAACAGCAGGTGCTGGCGCATGACATCACGCTGTGGGGCACGTCGTTCGGTGGCGGGCACGTGGTGGATCTGGCCACGCAGCACCCTGAACTGAAGGGCGCCATCGTTCAGGTGCCGATGCTCGACGGGCTGGCCGCGATGTTCGCCACGCCGATCGGGCGGCTTTCGAAGATGGTCGCGCTCGGCCTCCTGGACCTGATCAAGCCGGGCGCACCCATTCATGTGCCGACCTTGTCGCGTGAGGGCGAGTTCTCCACCATGGACCGTGACGGTGGCCTGGAAGCTCTGCAGGCTGCACTGGCGGCCCACCCGGACCACAAGTACGACAACCGCGTTGCCGCGAGGTCGGTGCTGCCCCTGCCGCTGTATCGGCCCTGGGTGCGACTGAAGGACGTGAAGATCCCGATGCTGATGATCGGTGCGACGGGCGACACGGTGGCGCCATTCGTGTCGGACAAGGTCAAGCGCGTGGGCAACCCGAACGTGCAGGTGATCGAGGTGGCGGCCAACCACTTCGATCTTTACTTTGATCCGCTGTTTCCGGAGATGCTGGCGCATCAGTTGAGGTTCTTGCGCCGGTGAGAGGGGGGGCTCACGCCATCCACGTGGATTGGCTAGGGCTGCGCGGGGTTAGGAGCGCTGTGAGTGCCGGCGTCGACGGGCCAGCTCGGCGAGAGGCAGTTCGAGGCTGATCTGCGACATTCGCGGGTGGTTCCTGGACGGCAGCGACTGCCAATAGCGAACATTGAGGGCCGGTGGCCTCAACCGACTGCTTTGCAACTAACACCAGTCGCTCGACGGCACTGCAGGCAGCAAGCCGGTTTGAATGGTCGCTCTGCGCAGAGTGACCGGCTCAAACCGACCCGTAGCGTAAGTTGGATCGCCCGCTATGAAATTGCGCTACGCAGGGACAAGCGGTCGGTCTAGCCACCCAGGCCAGTGAAGTAACGGAATAGCGGCATGTCATGCAACGCTTCTTCCATGGCCAGATCGTTCAACGTAAACCACTGCTGCATGAACTGGATGCACAGTTGCTACTCCACCGGAAACGGCGGAAGGCCACGTTTGCCTTCTGGCATGTAGGGAGCGATCAACTCTACCAATTCGGACCATCGAGGAGCTTCGATGCCGCGTGCGTCTCGTCGAAGTTCCCCATCTAACTCTCGCTTGCTTCATGAGCTCAATGAGCTCAGGCAACCACGCAGGTGCCACGGACGTGTTCGGACGATTTATCCAGGCCTTCCGCACCATTACGCGAATGTAATGCGCAGGTCATTCAAGGGAAAGGTCCGCCTCCGTAAGCTATTGCCTACTGCGCCAAGGTGGGTGCCCCAGGTGGCACCCAGGAGCAACACCCAATTGCATCTCCAGGAGACCCGACATGGCACCTCGAAACCCTCTTGTCTTCCCATCTGCCGGCTTGAGCCGTCGCCGCTTTGTCCAGGGGCTGACCGCTGGTGGTGTACTCAGCGGCTTGTCGCTACCGGCGATGAAGGCGCTCGCGCAGGCAGGTCAGCTCAGCCGCGGCACGGCGCCCGTTCTGCGCGGAAATACTTTTGACCTGGTGATCGCGGAGTCGCCAGTTAACTTCACCGGGCAGCCCGGCGTCGCCACGACGATCAACGGGTCCCTGCCTGCTCCGACCCTGCGCTGGCGCGAGGGCGAAGAGGTGACCATCCGGGTGACGAATCGGTTGCGCGAGGCGACCTCCATCCACTGGCATGGCATCATCCTTCCATACCAGATGGACGGTGTGCCCGGTATCAGCTTCCCCGGTATCGCACCCGGGGCGACCTTCACCTACCGTTTCAAGGTTCAGCAAAGCGGCTCCTACTGGTACCACTCGCATTCCGGATTCCAGGAACTGACCGGCATGTACGGTGCCATCATCATCGACCCGGCCGGTCCGCAGACCATCCAGGCCGACCGAGACCATGTCCTGCTCTTCTCGGACTGGACCGACGAGGATCCGATGCGGGTCTTCGCCAAGCTGAAGGCTCAGGGCAATTACTACAACTACAACCAGCCGACCGCCATCGACTTCTTCCGCGATGTGTCCCGCGATGGACTGCAGGTTTCACTCGCCAAGCGCAAGATGTGGAACGAGATGCGCATGAGTCCGACCGATCTGGCCGACCTATCTGCGCAGACCCTGACCTATCTTGCCAACGGCGTCACGCCGGCCGGTAATTGGACGGCGTTGTTCAAGGCTGGCGAGCGGGTGCGGCTGCGCATGGTCAACGGTGCGGGCAACACCTTCTATGACGTGCGCATCCCCGGCCTGAAGCTCAAGGTTGTGCATGTCGACGGGGTGGACATTGAGCCCATTACTGTGGACGAATTCCGCTTCGGCCCTGGAGAAACGATCGACGTGATCGTAGAGCCCCGAGACGATGCTTACACGATCTTCGCGCAGGCGATGGACAGGACCGGCTATGCGCGCGCTACGCTGGCTGTGCGCGAGGGCCTGCAGGCACCTGTGCCCGCGCTCGATCCCGTCCAGTGGTTGACCATGGCCGACATGATGGGGAGCATGGACCATGGCTCAGCAGAAGGCGAGAGCATGGAGATGACCGCCATGGCGGGGATGCCCGAAATGACCGGGATGGCCGGAATGGATCACAGCGCCATGCAGGGCATGAACCACGGCGCGATGGCCCTGGATCACAGCAAGCACGCGGCGGCCGCCGGCAGTCTGGCGATTCCGTCGACTCTGGCACGCCACGCGCGCACGGAATACGGCGCGAGCACGGACATGCGTGTCGACATGGCGCGCACCAACCTGGACGACCCTGGAATCGGCCTGCGAAACAATGGCCGTCGGGTGCTCACGCTCGCTGACCTGCACACGCCGTCAGGACCGATGGACAGCCGAGGCCCTGAGCGAGAGGTCGAGCTGCATCTGACCGGCAACATGGAGCGCTACACCTGGTCACTTGACGGGCTGGAGTTCGGCAACTCCACGCCCGTGCACTTCCGCCACAACGAGCGCCTGCGGGTCATTCTGCACAACGACACGATGATGACGCACCCCATGCACCTGCACGGCATGTGGAGCGAGCTGGAGAGCCCTGACGGCAAGTTCCTCGCACGTCGGCACACCTTGCCTGTGCAACCCGCGCAGCGAATCAGCTTCCTTGTGACGGCCGACGCACTCGGACGTTGGGCTTGGCACTGCCACCTGATGTTCCACATGGACGCAGGCATGTTCCGCGAGGTCGTGGTGTCGTGAGTCCCAGCGAGAAAAGGAACCCCAAAATGTTCAAACCAGGATATCTCCCAACGCTGGCCATGCTGGTAGCAACGTTGACCACCGTGAACGCGCAGGCCCAGACTGCCGCGTCCGAGGACCACAGCGCGCACCACGGTGCAACCTCGGAGCAGGCGCAGCAGCCAGATACGGCGCCTGCACCGACTGCGGCAGACCCTCACGCCGGGCATAGCACTACGCAAGGCGATGCGCCCCCGGCCATGGACCACGGCGACATGAAGATGCAGGGGGGCTCGGCGCCGGCGGACGCGCGCGACCCGCATGCCTATTCCAATGGCCTGAAGCTCGGCGAAGGCGAATATGCAGTGCCTGGCGTTCCTCGCCTGATGCTGGCCGACGAGCACCGCTTCGGTTCGCTCCTCGGTGAAACCCTGGAGCGTCAATTCACCCGCAAGGGGGGCGACAGCACGGCCTACAACTTCCAGGGTTGGTACGGTACGACCTACAACCGCCTGGCCTTGAAAGCCGAAGGCGCCATCTCCAACGGTAAGCTTGAGGAGTCTCGTACCGAGCTGCTATGGGCCCGCGCCATCGCCTCGTACTGGGACACCCAGGTTGGGGTGCGGCTGGACAGCGGTGAAGGCCCCAGTCGCCAATGGCTGGCCTTCGGCATGCAGGGGCTGGCGCCCTACTGGTTCGAATTGGACGCTACCGCCTATGTGGGCAATGGCGGAAGGACGGCCTTGAGGCTCGAAGCGAGCTATGAGTTGCTAATCTCGCAACGACTGATCCTGGTGCCGAAGGTCGAGACGCAGTTCTACGGCAAGGACGATCCCGAGCGGCGCATCGGCAGCGGCCTAGCCGAGGCATCGGCCGGGCTGAGGTTGCGCTACGAGATCAGCCGCCAATTCGCGCCCTACATCGGCATCGAGCGTGCGGGCTCGTTCGGGAAGACGGCCGACTACGTCAGCGCCGAAGGCGGACGAGCAAAGCAAACACGCTTCGTGGCTGGCCTGCGGTTCTGGTTCTGACAGCGCCTCTGGCGCACCCATCCACTTGCCCCTAACCAAACTGGGAATCATGATGAAAACTCACCGTGACACCTCAGCCAGCAATTTGCTGCCTGACCGAGCGGCATGCCAATCATGATTTGGTGGATATCTCCCCCCTCGGGTTCCGATGTTGAAGAATTCGAAGGCCCTTCAAGTCCCACGTTCTGCTTTTCCCTCCATCACTCCTACTGCATGGGATCTTTCATGACGCTCTCAAGCCTCTTCTCCAAAGCGACCCTCGCTTTCGCCTCCGCCTTGTTCGCTACTACGGCAGCATTTGCCCATCCGGCACTGTTGTCCAGCACACCGGCGGACAAGTCCCAGGGCCCGGCACCCGCGAAAATCGAATTGAAGTTTTCCGAAACGCTGACCACGCAGTTCTCGGGCGCGAATCTCATCATGACCGGCATGCCGGGGATGCCGAATCACGGCGCGATGAAGATCAATGCCAGCGTCGCTGGCGCCAGCGATGGCAAGACGATGGTAATCACCCCCGCCAGTCCCTTGGCCGCCGGTGACTACCGTGTGGAATGGCGGGCCGTCTCTTCGGACACCCACCCAGTCAAGGGCAGCTTTACCTTCCAGGTGAAGTGAGCCATGGCGGACGAATGGATCAACATTGCGCTGCGCTTCGCGGTGTACATGGACCTGGGCGCGACCTTTGGTGTATCCCTGTTCGGTGTGTACGCACTTCGTCTGGACAGTCGTTCGCCCCCCATCGCGCAGCGCTACGCACGCGTCGTCGCTGCCGGAGCGCTCGTGGGCATCACGTTATCGGTCGGCGCCATGGCAGTACTCGCCAAGGCCATGTCCGGCGCTGCCACCTATGGAGAGCTGAACAGCAACATCTTCGAGATGATCATTTCGGAGACGGCTGTGGGCATTGCCTGGTCGGTTCGTCTGCTGGCCCTTGCTGCATGCGTCGGTCTTGCCATGGCGAAGCTGCGCATCGTGCATCGGCTGATCGGCTCGGCCGCTTTGAGCGCTCTGGCACTCGCAACGATGGCTTGGTCCGGACACGGTGCAATGAGTGAAGGGGCTCAGGGCTATGTGCACCTAGCGTCTGACATCACCCATTTGTTGGCGGCCGGAGCATGGGTCGGGGCGCTTTTCGCCTTCGTCATGCTGGCGATGCATCGGGATGCAACGACAAACAAATCGGTCGAGATTCTGAGCCGGCTGTCGAATGGCTTTGCGCAGGTTGGCACCGTTATCGTGGCGACGCTGGTCGTGACGGGCATAGTCAACTACCTGTTGATCGTGGGTGCGTCGGTCAAGCCGATCTTCACGACGCTCTATGGCGGCCTGCTCGCGCTGAAGATCGCATTGTTCATCGGCATGCTCGGATTGGCAGCCGCCAATCGCTTCCAGTTGAGCCCGCGACTCGAAATGGCGCTGAGCAGCGGAGATCATGCGCAAGCGGCCGTGCTGTTGCGTCGCAGCCTGGTCATTGAGGCATGCATGGTGGTCCTCGTTATCGCATGTGTTGCATGGCTAGGCGTTCTCTCTCCAGCCAAATGATGGTCGCATCGCGATGACGTGAACGCCGACCATACCGTCCAAAGCTACGTAGGTCTGACTCCTATCAGTGTGGAAACGACAACGTGAATTGCGTTTTACCTTCTCCTGATCGGGCCGAGGCATTGCCGCCGTGGGCTTCAACGATGGCCTTCGTAATCGATAGGCCCAGCCCAGTTCCATCAGAGTCAGGATGAGATCTTGCAGGATCTGCGCGATAGAAGCGGTCAAACAACCTTGGCAACACAAGGGGATCAATATCCTGCCCTGTGTTCTCCACCGTGATCTCGGTGGTCGCACGCCCCTCGACAACGTCGATGTGCACGTCTCCCTCGTCTGGCGTATGGCGGAGGGCATTTGAGAGCAAATTGCTCACGGCGCGGCGAAACATCAACCGGTCACCGAAAATCTGACCATCGCCCTGGGCGCTCAAACGGATGCGCTTTTCATCGGCCACGACGTCATAGAACTCCAACAGCGCCTGCACTTCACGGGCCGCCGAGAAACGCTCCTTGTTGGGCAGGTCCACACCTCGCTCGGTCTTGGCCAGGAACAGCATGTCCGACACCATGCGTGCCAGGCGTTGCAGCTCTTCGGCATTGGATGAGAGGATGTCGCGGTAGGTATGGGCATCCCGGTCGGCCGACAGCGTCACCTGCGTCTGGGTGAGCAAGTTGCTGATGGGGGTCCGCAATTCATGGGCCAGGTCCGATGAGAACTCTGACAGGCGCAGGAAGTCCTCCTGAAGCCTGCCTAACATCTGGTTCAACTCCCTTGCCAGGTCTGCCATCTCAATCGGAACGGCCTCAACAGGCATGCGCCTTTCCAGTTGTTGGCCCGACACCCCAGCCGCTCGTGTCTTCATGTCGCGAAGCGGAGCCATACCTTGATGCCCCCGGCGGCCACCCAAACTGCCCCACCCATGGCCACCCAAACTGCTCCACCTGGCCGGGGTGAATTGACCCATTGAGAACGGTGAGTCAGGCGCCTCAGCCCTGACGAGCAGGACGTAACTTTCGC
>NZ_CAJYGK010000087.1 GCF_913773725.1 uncultured Aquabacterium sp.
GGAGTTCGAAGACCAGCGCCCGTTCTATGACTGGCTGCTCGACAACCTTGCCACGCTGGGCCTGATCCAGCAGCCGGTGCCGCGCCAGTACGAGTTCGCGCGCCTGAACCTCACCTACGTCATCACCTCGAAGCGCAAGCTCAAGGCCCTGGTCGATGAAGGCGTGGTCAGCGGCTGGGACGACCCCCGCATGCCGACCATCGTGGGCCTGCGCCGTCGCGGCTACACCCCGGAAGCCCTGCAGCTGTTCTGCGAGCGCATCGGCGTGAGCAAGTCCGACAGCTGGATCGACTACAGCACGCTCGACATCGCCCTGCGTGACGACCTGGAAAGCAAGGCCCACCGCGGCATGGCCGTGCTCGACCCGCTCAAGCTGGTGCTGACCAACTGGGACGAGGTGATGGGCGCGGGCCACCTGGAGGCCTGCTCGCTGCCGGCGCTGCCGCATCCGCCGGAAGGCACCGAAGCGCCGGTGCGCCACCTGAAGCTCGGCCGCGAGGTGTGGATCGAGCGCGAGGACTTCGAAGAGGTGCCGCCCAAGGGCTACAAGCGCCTGTTCCCGGGCAACAAGGTGCGCCTGAAGGGCGGCTACGTCATCGAGTGCACGGGCTGCACCAAGGACGCCGATGGCAAGGTCACCGAGGTGCTGGCCACCGTGGTGCCCGACACCAAGAGCGGCACGCCGGGCGCCGACAGCGTCAAGGTCAAGGCGGCCATCACCTGGGTGGGCGCGGCTGATGGCGTGGAGGCCGAGGTGCGCCTGTACGATCGCCTGTTCACCGACCCGCATCCGGATGCGGGTGGCAAGGACTTCAAGGCCAGCCTGAACCCCGACAGCTTCAAGGTGGTGAAGGGCTATGTCGAGCCCTCGCTCGCCCAGGCTCAGCCGGATCAGAAGTTCCAGTTCGAGCGTTTCGGCTACTTCGTGGCCGACCGTGTGGACCACGCCGCCGGCAAGCCGGTGTTCAACAAGATCACCGGCCTGAAGGACGGCAACTGGAAGTGAGTCCGGCCCACACGGGCTGATTCAGGCGATCTTCAAAGGGGCTGCGCAAGCCCCTTTTTCATGTCTGAACGCCGGCGGTAGCGGGCTGCTGAAGTGGGCCCGGCTCTCCGGCTGACCCTGACCGAGTCAGGGTGGGGCGGGGCGGTGTCGATGCCTTGCTAGACTGCTCCACATCGACCTCATCGCGATCTGCCATGCGCCTGCTCTGGATTCTTGTTCTGGCCCTGGGCCCGGCCTTCGCCGGCGCGACGCCTGCTGCGCCCTCTTCGGCCTCGTCGCCGCCGGTGCCCGGCCCGCTGCAGACCATCCCGGCGCTGGACGTCCCCCGCTACCTCGGCACGTGGTACGAGGTCGCGCGCTATCCCAATCGCTTCCAGAAACAGTGCGTGGCCGATGTGCAGGCCGTCTACAGCGCACTGCCGGAGGGGCGCATCGAAGTGCGCAACCGCTGTCGCAAGGCCGACGGGACCCTGGACGAGGCCGTGGGCGTGGCGCGTCAGGTGGGAGACGCCCAGTCGCCCCGATTGAAAGTGCGGTTTGCGCCGGCCTGGCTGTCCTTCATCCCGTGGGTGTGGGGTGATTACTGGGTGGTGGACCTGGATGAGGCGTACCAGCTGGTGGCAGTCAGTGAGCCGGGACGCGACTACCTCTGGATTCTGTCGCGGACGCCCCACGTGGACGCCCAGGCCTACCACGCGCTGCTGCACCGCCTGACCCGGCAGGGGCTGGACATCACGCGGCTGGTGCCCACCAGCCAGCCTTCATCCCGGAGGTGACCGCGATGGCGATGCCCTGGCTGACCCTGCTCAAGGCCGTGCCCTGGACCGAGGTGATGGCCCGTGCGCCGGACATTGCCGATGGTGCGAAGCGCCTGTGGCAACGCGCCGCGGGTGGCAAAGGGGCGACCGCAGGCGCCGAAGCCGCCGCGCCTGCCGATGCGGTGCCGCCCACTGCAGATGAAGCCACGCGGCTGCGCTGGGAACTGGATCAGCTTCGCCGACAGACCGGCGAACTGCAGGCCGAGATGCGCGCGTCCAGCGAGCTCATTCAGGCCCTGGCCGACCAGCAGGCGCGCCTCATTGCGCAGATCGAGTCGCACCGTACCCATGTGCGTCGGCTGACCTGGGCCGTGGCGGCCCTCGGCGTGCTCGCGGTGGCGGGCTGGGTGCGCCTGCTGGGCTGACTCCGCGCCACTGGGCGGGCTGATCCAGGCCCGCCGTCCGGTCACCGGACACCGTGTGCAGCGCGTCACGCGCCGGGCAAGCGCCGTGCCCGGCCAGGGCGCCGCAGCTTCTGAAGAGGCCGCGGACAGGCGGGCTCATCCGCCGGCCATGAGGGCGGCATCTGCGGTTTCATCAAGGCCTTTCCTTGTGGTGCCCGACGATGACGCCCTTTGCTTCCTGGCCGCGCTGGCTGCAGACCCTCACGCTGGCCCTGGTGCTGGCCTTCACCTACCTTGCCCTGCTGCTCGGCCAGGGGTGGGGCACGCCGGACGTGGCCGCCGCCCGCTCGCCGCTGGCCGCCCGCTTCGAGGCCAGCCCGCAGGATTGGCTGCGCCGCCCCCTGGAGCTGTCGGTGTTCGAAGCCGATCTGGCCGCCCGCCGGGTGCGCGAGGTCGGGGTGGACGGCGCGCGGGTGCTCGTGACGCGGACCGATGGCGGGCGTTACAGCACCACGCTGCTGGCCCTGCCGGGGGACGCCGGCGCGGCAGCGCGGCTCGGGCCGCTCAGCCGTGAGCAGGGTTTTGCGCTCACGGCGCTGGCGCTGGACGGCCAGGGTGCAGCCTCCCGATGGGGCAACCGCGCCGGCGTGGCGCTGGAGCGCCTGCTGTTGCTGGTGCTGGTGGTGGGGGCTGCCGCGGTGGTGCTGCACCGCGTGCGCACGGGCTCGGCGGCATCGGGCCGCGCGGGCCTGGCCACCCGCCCCGACACCTGCTTCGATGACGTGGTGGGCGCGTCGGAGGCCAAGGCTGCACTGCAGCAGGTGGCGGCCTTTCTCCGCTCGCCAGATCGCTACCGGGCGCTCGGCGCGCGCCCGCCCCGCGGTGTGCTGCTGGAAGGCCCGCCTGGCACCGGCAAGACCCTGCTGGCCCGCGCGCTGGCCGGTGAATGCGGCGCCAGCTTCATCGCCGTCGACGGCTCGTACTTCTCGAGCATGTTCTATGGCGCGGGCATTGCCAAGGTGCGCGAGCTGTTCGCCACTGCGCGCCGTCATGCGCCCTGCATCGTCTTCATCGACGAGTTCGACGGCATCGGGCGGCGCACCAGCGGCGCCAGCCCCACGCACGGCGGCGGCAGCTCCGAAGAGAATCGCATCATCAACAAGCTGCTGGTCGAGTTGGACGGCTTCGATGCCAAGGACCAGGTGGTGGTGGTCGGCGCCACCAACCACGTCGAGCACATCGACGATGCCTTGAAGCGCCCGGGCCGCTTCGACCTGGTGGCCCGCGTGACGCTGCCCACGCTGCAAGACCGGCTTGCCCTGCTGCAGCGCTGCACCGGCCGCATCCTGGCTGCGCCCGATCTGGATCTGGACGTGCTGGCGCGCGCCACCGCCGGCCTGTCTCATGCCGACATCGAAGGCATCGTCAACCGCGCGACCGTGACGGCCGCTGAACGTGAGGCCCCGGCCGTGACGCAGGAGCACTTGCTGCGCGCCCTCGAGCGCCATCAACTGGGTGGCGAGGTGTCGGGCATGAAGGCCCTGATGACGCCGGCCGACCGCCACCGCATTGCCGTTCACGAGGCCGGCCACGCGCTGGTGGCCCACGCGCTGAAGGCCGGCATTGTCGAGCGCGTGACCATCGAGCCCCGTGGCCAGGCCCTGGGCGTGACCTTCATGACGCGTGGACACGAGCTGCCGCTTTATGGCGAGCGCGAACTGAAGGCTCGCCTGGGGATGATGCTGGCCGGCCGTGAAGCCGAACTGCTGGCCTTTGGCCACACCACCACGGGCGCCGCCGATGACCTTAAGCGCGCGTCGTCGCTGGCGATTCAGATGGTGGGGCAGATGGGATTCAGCCAGGCCTTCGGCCTGCTGAGCGTGGACGGCGTGCCGTCCGGCTTGATGGGCCCGCACCTGCAGGAGCGCCTGCTGGCCGAGGCCCGCACGGTGCTGGACGAGGCCCAGGCGGCCTGCCGCGCGGTGCTGACGCAACGCCGCACCACGCTGGACGCGCTCACGGATGCCCTGCTGGCTTGCGAGACGGTGTCCGGGGAGCCGCTGCAGACCCTGCTGGACTTGCAGGCGGCGGCCGACCCTGTGCCGCTTCCTGCGCCCTGAGGTCGGCCAGGCGGGCGTGGTCACTGTCGGTGGCGCCAGGGCCGGCGACCACCGCCACATCGCGCGGGCGCAGCGGCCGGTCCGTCACGGCAGACCGTGCCGCCATGGGCGCAATCGGCACGCCGGTGTCGCGCTCCACCAGCTGGATCGGCGGGCCGTCGGGTGCTGCGGCGTGGCGGTCGCCCCACTGAGCGAGCGCCACGATCACGGGGTGCAGGTCCCGGCCCTTGTCGGTCAGCCGGTAGGCCAGCGCCTTGCCGCTCTGGCTGGTGGCAGCCACCTGCAGCACGCCGCCTTCGACCAGGCGGTTCAGCCGCTGGTTCAGCACGTTCGGCGCAATGCCCAGGCGCGCCTCGAATTCACCGAAGCGCTGGCAGCCGAGGAAGGCCTCGCGCACGATCAGCAGCGTCCACCACTCCCCGATCAGGTCCAGAGCGCGGGCAATCGAGCAACGCTCGTCGGCAAAGGAGGTGCGACGCATGGCCGCAGTTTACTTGCTTCACGCAAGTGGGGGTGTTACGCTTCATCTACTTTCTTCAAGCAAGTAGATGAGGTTTCGATGTCCGAGGTCGCGCTGTTCATCCATTCCACCGCCACCGGGCCCTTCATGTGGCGCCCGTACCTGGCGACGGTGCCCGACGGGGTGACGCCCGTGGCGCCAGCGAACCGGGGCTATGCGCCGGACGACCTGTTGCCGCGTGGGAGCCGCTTCTCGGTGCATGACGACGTGGCGCATCTTCGGGCCCACGTGCCGGAAGGCGCGACCGGCGTGCACCTGGTGGCCCATTCCTATGGCGGGTTCGCCGCGCTGACCCTGGCCCGACAGGCCGGCCTGCCGGTGCGCTCGCTGTGGGTGTACGAGCCCGTGCTGTTCGGCGCGCTGCGTGCCGAAGCCGACCGCTTGCCTCCCGACACGGCGGCCGATGTGGAGGCCCTGTACGGCGCCGAGCACAGCATGCTGGACGAGGCCCAGGGCGGCGAGGAGGCCTGGGTGGAGCGCTTCATCGACTACTGGAATCAGCCCGGCGTGTGGCAGGCCATGCCCGAGAAGGTCAAGGCCATGACCCGCGCCGTGAGCTGGAAGATGTTCCGCGAGGTCTGCAGCGTCTCGCAGGAGCCACTGCCGTTCGAGCAGTACGCGCTCGACATCCCCTTCACCCTGGTGCGTGGCGCCACCACGCGGCCGCCCACGCGCGACATGATCCAGCGCCTGGCCGAGGTGAACCCGCACGCCCGGGTGGAAACACTCGAGGGCCTGGGCCACATGGGGCTGATGTCCTCGCCCGAGCCGGTGGCGGCGTCCCTGCAGCGCCACTGGGCCCGTGTGCGAGGCTGAGCCGCCCCTGAACAAACCCGGTTCAGGTGCCCGCTCTTTGCCACGTGGCCCGGCGGCGGGCACCGTTTGCGGTTACCTTGACGGGTTGTGCGCGCGATCCGCGCGGTGAACCCCAAGACGACCCGATGAACCTGGCAACCCTGCTTCAGGCCCGCTACGACGCGCAGGCCCCCGATTCCACCGCCGAGCCGGCCCGCTGGACGGCCGTGATCGACCAGATGCTGGCCCACCGCAGCGTGCGCCGTCACAAGCCGGAGCCCGTCACCGACGCGCAGTTGTCGGCGCTGGTGGCCGCGGCCCAGTCTGCTGCTTCCTCGTCGAACCTGCAGGTGTGGAGCGTGGTGGCCGTGCGCGATGCGGACACCAAGGCCCGCCTGGCCGAGTGCGCGGGCGGGCAGGGCCACGTGGCTGCGGCACCCGTGGTGCTGATGTGGCTGGTGGACCTGGCGCGCCTGGAGGCGGTGGCTCAAGACTTGAACCTGCCGCACGCAGCGCTCGATTCGCTGGAGATGTTCCTGGTGGGCGCGATCGACGCCGCCCTGGCCGCACAGAACGCCATGCTGGCCGCTGAGTCCATGGGCCTGGCCGGGTGCTACATCGGTGGCATGCGCAACCAGCCCGAGCAGGTGGCCGAACTGCTGGGTCTGCCACCCAAGGTGTTCGCGCTGTTCGGCATGACGCTGGGCGTGGAAGACCCCACGCCAGCGCCCGCAGCCGTCAAGCCCCGCCTGCCGCAGTCGGTGGTGCTGCACAGTGAGCGATATCGCCCGGTGGCCGCGCAGATGGAGGGCGTGGCGGCCTACAACCAGGCCATGGCGGCGTTCTATGCCAGCCAGGGCATGAACGTGCGCGGCACGTGGGCCGTGCATTCGTCGCGCCGCGTGGCGGATGACGCCGCGTTGACCGGCCGTGACCGGCTGGCCGAGGCCTTGCGTGGCATGGGTTTTCCGTTGAAGTGATGGCCATGACCGAGATGACCATGACGCCTCGCCACGTGGCCGTGGTGGGGGCCGGGCTGGCGGGTCTGGCGTGCGCCGAGGCCGTTCAGGCCAGCGGTGACACCGTGACCGTGTTCGACAAGAGCCGGGGCCCCTCGGGCCGCATGAGCGCGCGCCGGGGCGACACCTGGCAGTGTGACCATGGTGCCCAGTACTTCACCGCGCGCGATCCTGCCTTCCGGGCCGAAGTGGACCGCTGGGTTGAGGCCGGCGTGGCCGCGCTGTGGCAGCCCAGGTTGTCGGTGTTCGGCGCCCGCCCTGCAGCCGAAGCGGGCGAGCCGACCGAGCGCTTTGTGGGCACACCCCGCATGACGTCGCCCGCCGGCTTCATCGCCCAGAGGCTGGCGGTTCAGTTGCAGACGACCGTGACGGCGCTGGTGCGCCAGCCTGCGGGCTGGCAGTTGCTGACGGCCGAGCACGGCCTGCTGGACACGTTTTTCGATGCCGTGCTGCTCGCCGTGCCTTCACCCCAGGCCGTGCCCCTCCTGCAGGGGCCGGCGCCCGAATGGGCGGCCGTGGCCGCAGGCGCCCGCATGCGCGGCAGTTGGGCGCTGATGCTGCGCTACGACGCCCCGCTGAGCTTGCCGTTCGATGCGGCCTTCGTCAACGAAGGGCCGTTGCGTTGGGTGGCGCGCGACAGCAGCAAGCCGGGACGGCCTGCCGGGCCGGGCGAGACCTGGCTGCTGCACGCCGAAGCGGAATGGAGTGAGGCGCACATCGAAGACACGCCGGAAGAGGCCGCAGCGCTGCTGTTGGCCGCCTTCGAGGCGCTCGGGGCGCCTCGACCGGCCGCCTGGACCGCGCACCGCTGGCGCTATGCCGACACCGCACCGCCGCTGGGCGAGGGCGCACTGTGGCGGCCTGACCTTGCCCTGGGGGTGTGCGGAGACTGGCTCGGCACCGGCAAGGTGGAAGGCGCCTGGCTCAGTGGTCGCGCCCTTGCGGCGCGGCTCATCGGTGCTGTTCGTCCAGCTTGAAGCTGGCCACAATCCCTGCCAGGCGCGCCGACTGTTCCCGCAAGGATTCGGCGGCGGCCGAGCCTTCCTCGACCAGCGCGGCGTTCTGCTGCGTCATCTGGTCGAGCTGTGACACGGCCGTGTTGATCTCCTGCAGCCCCAGGCTCTGACCGCTGGTCGCATCCGAGATTTCGCGGATCAGGCCCGACACCCGCTGCACCGCCTGCACCACGTCCTGCATGGTTTGACCGGTGCGCTGCACCAGATCGGCGCCGTGGTCGACCCGCTCGACGGACGCCTGAATCAGGGCCTTGATCTCGCGGGCGGCTTCGGCCGAGCAGCTGGCAAGCCCCCGCACCTCGGACGCCACGACCGCGAAGCCGCGTCCCTGTTCGCCCGCCCGGGCCGCTTCCACGGCGGCGTTCAGCGCCAGGATGTTGGTCTGGAAGGCGATGCTGTCGATCACGCCGATGATGTCGGCGATCTGGCGCGAGCTTGTGTGGATGTCGTTCATGGTGTGCACCACTTCGCCCACCATCGCGCCGCCCTTGGCGGCCACGGCGCTGGCGTCTCCGGCCAGCTGGTTGACCTGCGAGGCGGTATCGGCCGTGTGCCGCACCGTGTCGGCCAGCTGCTCCATCGACGAGGCCGTCTGCTGCAGACTCGAGGCGGCGTGTTCCGTGCGCGACGACAGGTCAAGGTTGCCGCTGGCAATCTCGCCGGAGGCCACCTGCACCGAACCGGCTGCTTCGCGAATCTGCCACAACGAACCATTCACCTTGGCCACGAAGCCGTTGAAGCCGCGAGCGATGTCGGCCAGTTCATCGTGGCCGCGGGCCTGCAGCTTGACGCTGAGGTCGGCCTCGCCACTGGCCAGGCCCATCATGGCGCCACGCAGGGAGCGCAGCGGCGCCAGCAGCCGGTGCACGACGACGACGAGCACCATTCCAGTGACCGCAGCACACGCAAGGGCCGTCAGCAGGGTGGTCCACATCAGGGCACGTGCGGATTCGGTCGCATGGGCTTTGGGAAAGCTCAGCCGGACGGCCCAGGGGGCAATGTCGGGGTGAATGACGACTGGCTGCAGCAGATGCACCATGCCCTGGTTGTCCTCGTAGTGCCAGGGGCGCCCGGCTTTGACGGCCGCCAGACCCTCGGCCGGCACATCGTCGGCGCGCTTCTGCAGCCGGGCTGCGTCGGGGTGGCTGGCGTACAGGCCGCCGTTTGAAAGCAGGGCCATCTGGCCATCGCGCATCGGGTTGACGCTGGCCAGCAACTGGCCCAGGCGGTCGAGCGTGAAGTCAGCTGTCGCCGCGCCCTTGAACTGCCCCTCGACGACGATGGGCGCCACCAGCGACGACATCATCACCTCCTTGCCGCTGATCGGGTACAGATAGGGCTCTGTGAAGAGCAGCCGCAGCGTGCGCTTGGGCACGTCGTACCAGTCGTTGCCACCCGGCGTGCTGACAAACACGATGGGCTCCACCGTCAGCTTGCCGTCTGCCCCGCGCACCCAGTAGGGCATATGGCGCCCGGTGTCGTCGAACCGTGGCTTCTGGCCTGCGAACTCGGCGTCGCGGCCGTCGAGCGCATTGGGCTCCCAGGTGACGGTGCTGCCGATGAAGTCAGGGTTGTTGTGCAGTGCGCCCTTGACCATGTCGTCGATCTGATCACGCGCCAGCGGGCGCTGGGCGGCACGGGTCTGCTGCATGGATTCGGCCAGTTGCAGCACCGTGCTGAGGTGGGCGCGCAGCCGCGTCTGCATGGCGCCGGCGGCCTCCCGGGTCGAGGTCTCGGCGAGCTTCATCGTGGCCGCTTCGGCCTGCTCGCTGCTCTGGATGCCGATGGCCACCCCGGTGACGCCGAGGCTGAGGACCACAAGCCCGACACCGGCCAGGCACAACCTGGCCTGCAGGGAGAGGTGGGCAAACCGACTGAAGGAAGACGCCGCGTGCTGAGGGTGAGGGTGGGACATGGCGGGCATGATGGAGTGGGGGTTTCCCTCTCTATCGACCGGCCGGATGAGGACTTGAACACACTTTGTCTGGCGCGCCAAGGCGGTGCAAGTCCCTTTCGTCAAGCCCGATCCCGGTGCGAAGACGCCCCGGTAATTGGGTCATTTTGCCAGCTGGTGGTGCGTTGTGCTCAGTCCGCGCCGCCCTGTGTACCGCCTTCCGGCGTGGCCTTGCGGGCCGCTGTCTTGCGCGCTGCGGGGCGCCGTGCCCGCTTGGCGGCTGGCACGTCCTTCTTGGCCTGCGGGGCCGGGGGCGCGACAGGTGCGTCGGGGGTGGGGGCGCTCTGGCCGTCCTGCGTCTCCTTTGCGGGGCGCTGGCTGGTGCGGCCCGTGCTGTTGCTGCGGGGCTTGCTGCTGCGCGCCTTGCGCGGTGCAGGCTCGGCGTCTGTCTGCTCGGGCGCAGCGGACGGGGAGGGCTCCGACGGTGCCGTCGGTGCGGGCTCCGGCGGGGTCACGGGCAGGGCCACCGGCAAGGCCACCGGGATCCCGGCAGGCACTTCGGCATCCACGCGGGTGCCACGGGTCTCGTCAGGTGCCGCATCCCGCGGTGCCGTTTCGTCGCGTTCCGCACGGCCATCCTGCCGGCCATTGCTGCGCCGGCCGCGTCCGCCACGGCTGCGACGGCGCTCTTCCTGGCGTGCCTCGTTGCCGGCTTGCATCTCCACAGCGGTCTGTGTGGTGTCGACCGCGTCGGTTTCCATTTGCGCGCTGGTGGGGCGTGCCTCGGCCTCGACCGGCGGCGCGCCGTTGCCGGCACTGCGGAACACATAGGCGCTCGACTTCTCGTCGCGCCCGAACTCCAGCAGCCCGCGCGACTTCGCTTCTTCCAGCAGGTTGCCGAAGGTGCGGAAGCCGTAGTAGTTCTCGTTGAAGCCCGGGTTGCGGCGCTTGATCGCCTCTTTCAGCACCGACGCCCAGATCTTGCCGCCCTCGTCTCGGTCGGTCACCAGCGCGTCGAAGGTTTCGACCGCCATCTCGACGGCCTTGGTGCGGCGCGCGTCCAGTTCGGCCTTGCGACGGGCTTCCTCTTCCGGCGATCGGCGTGGCTGCGGCTGGTCGCGGTTGTCCTTGCGCTGGCGCTGGGCGTCGCGCACCAGGTCGTCATAGAAGATGAACTCGTCGCAGTTGGCGATCAGCAGGTCCGAGGTCGACTGCTTCACGCCCACGCCGATCACGTACTTGGCGTTCTCGCGCAGCTTCGATACGAGCGGTGAGAAATCCGAATCGCCCGAGATGATGACGAAGGTGTTGACGTGGCTCTTGGTGTAGCAGAGGTCGAGCGCGTCCACCACCAGGCGGATGTCGGCCGAATTCTTGCCGGACTGGCGCACGTGCGGGATCTCGATCAGCTCGAAGTTGGCCTCGTGCATCGCGGCCTTGAAGCCCTTGTAGCGCTCCCAGTCGCAGTAGGCCTTCTTCACGACGATGCTGCCCTTGAGCAGCAGGCGCTCGAGCACCTTCTTGATGTCGAACTTCTCGTAGTTGGCGTCGCGCACGCCGAGGGCGACGTTCTCGAAGTCGCAGAACAGCGCCATGCTGATGTGGTCGGGGGAGGAAGCCATGTGGTCGCTTCTTTCTCTTTGAATGTGGGGTGGCGCGTGGCCCGCTTCAGAGCAGGCCCGCGTCCTTGAGGTAGGCGCTCGGTCGTGTGCGGTCGCACAGAATGGTCAGGCGCCGGCGGGCGCGTGTCATCGCGACGTAGAGCAGGTTGCGGTTGTCGGTGGTGTCGCCGCCGAGGGCGAACTCTCCCTTGTTGAGGCCGGGCAGGATGACGTGTTCGAACTCCAGGCCCTTGGCGGCCTCGATGCTCGACAGCAGGATGCAGTGCTGCGGCTTCATGGCCTGCTGGCGGCGTTCGCGCTCGATCATCGCGCGGAAGAAGGCCGTGAGGTGGTCGAAGGTGGCGGCCGACTGGATCAGGCCTTCGATGTTGGCGGCCACCTGGGCAATGTCCTGGCGGCGCACCATCACGCGAGCGGCCAGGGCCGCGGGCTGCAGCACGCGCACGAAGCGGCGCAGCAGCACCTCGGTGTCCTCATTGTGCAGCACATCGAGCGCATCTTCGAGCCGCTGCCGCACGGCGGGCGCGGCGTTGCGCAACACCTGGTTCTCCAGGAAGGCCGCAGCGAGCTCGGGTTGGGCGCAGACCTGCTTGAGCGCCTGCGCTTCCAGCCGGGCGCGGTCGGCATCGGTGGGGCTGTCTTCGGGCTGGGCGTCGCCGGTGTCCACGTGCGAGCCGGCAAAGCGCAGCAGGGCCTGCAGCACGGCCAGGCGCGTTTCGGGCCGCTCGATGTCACCGAAGTGCCCGTGCGAACAGGCAAACAGCCCGCGCACGAACAGCACCTCGGGGCGCATCAGGTAGGTGCTGAAGCCGGCGGTGCGGTAGTCGATGCCGCGGTCGAGCAGGTGGTTCTCCAACTCGACCGACTGGTGCGGCTGACGCAGCAGGATGGCGATGGCCGATGCCGGGGCCTTGGGGTCGAGGCCGACGCGTTCGCTGATCAGCCGGCCGAGGTGCCAGTTGCGGTCGGCGGGCCCCACGGTGGGGATGAGCTCGACCTCGGTGTCGCGCACCGTCTGGGCCGCATAAGGCTTGTGCCGCGCCAGCCCGCTCACGGCCCGAGCCAGCGTCGGCCCGAAGCGCCAGGTGGTGCTCAGCGGAAAACGGGTCGCTTCCGCCACCTCGCGGTCGAACAGCTCACCCATGAAGCGGGCATCGGCGCCGGCCACCGCGTGGATCACCTGGTCGCGGTCTCCCACGCCGACGAAAGCCGCCCGGTTGCGCGCCATCACCTCGCGCAGCACGGTGAACATGGCGCGGTTGGTGTCGTGCATCTCGTCGACCAGCACGAGGTGCAGGCCGAGTTCGAGCGGGTGCGGGTCACCCAGCCAGGCGTCTTCGTTCAGCAGCAGACGGGCCAGGTCGTAGGTCGCGTCGTGCTCGCCGCGGAAGGCGTGGTGGTCGGGGTGGCCGCCGCGGCGGATGTGTTCGTAGGCCTGGAAGACCTTGAGCGTGGCGTAGTCGTGCCCGAGCTCGGCGGCCAGCGCGGGCGTCAATGAGCGGTCGGCAGCTTCGACCGTCAGCTGCATCGTGCCCTTCAGGTGCAGAAAGGCCGCCAGCAGCCCCTCGACGCTGGCCGCGCCGTCGCCCTGGATGGCGAACTCGTCCGGATGGCGCTCGTCGGCGTTGTGCAGCACGCGGTCGATGGCGCGCAGCACATGGGGCTTGAGCGGCTCGGGATGCAGGTGGCAGGGCACGGCACTGCCTTCGATGGCCAGCATGCGCTCGGTGCAGAAGGCGTCGAAGGTCGTCAACTTCAGGCGCCGGCGCGTGTCGGCCGGCAGCCCGATGCGGGCCAGCGCGTCCTTGAGCGCCTGCACGGCGGTGTCGGTGTAGGTCAGGGCCAGCACGCGGTCGGGGTCGGCGCCGCGCAGCAGGGCCTGGGCCAGCCGCAGCGCCAGCGTCGTGGTCTTGGCGGCCCCCGCATTGGCCTCGATGATGAGGTGGCGCTTGCGCGCCAGCTGGATGGCGCGCTGCTCGGGTGTGGGGGTCAGCCCGCGGGGTTCGAACAGCGGTTCGGCGGGCGCGGAAGAGTCGCTCATGGCGTGATCCAGCCGGGCAGCATCGCGGGCCTCACAGCCCGCGCGGGTCCTTGCGCGGCGTGTGGCGGCCGGCCTTCTTCATTGCGAGCTTCTGGCGCTGGCGCTCGGCTTCGGCGGCCTTGGCCTCGGCCAGCCAGGTGGTGAAGGTCTCGGGCGTTTCCAGCGTGATGCGGCCGATCGCGCCGCTGCGGAAGTCGTTCAGCACGATCTCGGCAGCCTTCTGCAGGTCGATGCGGCCGCCACTCATCACGGCGCCGCGCTTGCGGCCGATCTCGGTCAGCAGCACGTCATCGTGCGTGGCGGGGATGGCGGCCACGTCGTCCAGCTTGTAGCGCTCGGCCAGCGCCGCGGCGTACGTGCCCTTGATGCTGTGGATCAACTCCAATGCGGTCTCGGTCTCGTCGTAGGCGTTGCGGCCCACGGCGCCGCTGGCGGCCAGGTGGTAGCCGCTCTTCTCGACCAGGATCTTGGGCCACAGCATGCCGGGCGTGTCGAACAGGTAGAAGTCGTTGGCCAGGTTGATGCGCTGTTCGATGCGCGTCACGCCGGCCTCGTCGCCCGTCTTGGCGGCCTTGCGGCCCACCAGGGTGTTCATCAGCGTCGACTTGCCCACGTTGGGCACGCCGCAGATCAGCACGCGCACCGGCTTGTCCATGCCGCCTCGCTGGGGCACCAGTTCACGGCAGGCCTTGATCAGGCGCTGGGCCGGTGCGGTCTCCGACGCGTCCAGCCCGATGGCGCCGGTGGCCGCCTGGGCGCGGTACCAGGCCAGCCACGCTTCGGTGCGGGCCGGGTCGGCCAGGTCCTGCTTGTTGAGGACCTTGAGCTTGTGCCGCTGGCCGGTGAGCGCGGCCAGCATGGGGTTGGCGCTGGAGCCGGGCAGTCGCGCATCGAGCAGTTCGATGACAACGTCGATGTCCTTGATGCGTTCGGCGATGGCTTTCTTGGTCACATTCATGTGACCGGGGAACCATTGAATGGCCATCTGTCTGGTCTTTCCGGTCGGCCGCGCCGACCCTGTCTGCGTGGGATCAAAGACCCGCATTGTCCGACGAGCCGCGCCCTGCACGATGGCCCGGGGTGCGATTTAATGCAGCCTGTCCCTCAACTGAACGCCGAGCACACCATGAGCCTGAGCATGTACACCGCCCTCGTCCCGCCCGTGACCCGCACCCTGGAGGCCCTGTCGGCCATCCTGGAGAAGGCGGCGCAGCATTGCGAGCAGCGTGGCATTGACCCCCAGGCCTTTCTGCAGTCCCGTCTGTTTCCCGACATGTTCCCGCTGACCCGCCAGGTGCAGATCGCCACCGACATGGTCAAGGGCGCGGCCGCGCGGCTGTCGGGGCAGCAGATGCCGGTCTACCCGGATGTCGAGACGACGTTTGCCGAGCTGCAGGACCGCGTCCGCCGCACCATCGACTACCTCAACACCTTCGAGCCCGAGCAGATCGACGGCAGCGAGGCCCGCGAGATCGTCATCCCGCTGCGTGATCGCGAGGTGCGCATGGACGGGCAGAGCTACCTGACCAGCTGGGTGCTGCCCAACTTCCACTTTCATGCGGTGACGACCTACAACCTGCTGCGCCACGGCGGCGTAGCCCTGGGCAAGCGCGATTTCCTGGGAGGCTGAGATCCTCGGGTCGACAGCTGCCTTCACGCCGCCGCGGGCAGAGCGGCGGCGTGGGGCGCCGGCGTAGAGGGCAAGCCCAGCAGGCGCGCCACCTCGCGTGAATCGGTCAGGGTGCGCACCTGCTGGTAGGCCGCTTCGGCCTCGGGATGGGTGCGGCGCAGGTAGTTCAACCACTGCTTGAGCCGGCCCGCCCGGGAGCGCGGCTCGATGTGTGCCACGATCAGCGTCCAGAAGACGCACAGAAGCGTGTGCAGCTCGGCCCAGTTCAGTTGCGCTGCGTCGTCCTTCAGGATGGCCCGGGCCAGCCCGGGATTGGCGACCATGCCGCGGCCCAGCATCAGGGCCACGCCGCCGGATTCGGCCCGGCAGCGCCGTGCGTCGTCCACCGTCCAGATTTCGCCGTTGGCCACCACGGGCACGGACACCGCCGCACGCACATCGGCCACCCGGTGCCAGTAGGCAGGAGGGCGGTAGCCGTCCGCGCGGGTGCGTGCGTGCACCACGATCTCGCTGGCGCCAGCGGCAGCCAGCGCCCGGGCACAGTCTTCCGCCACGCTGCCATCGTCGAAGCCGAGTCTCATTTTGGCCGACACCGGGACTCTGGCGGGAACAGCCCGGCGCACGGCGGCCACGATGGCGTGCATCAACTCGGGTTCGCGCAGCAGCGCAGCACCGCCCCCATGGCGGTTCACCACCTTGGCAGGGCAGCCGAAGTTCAGGTCGATGCCCTCGGCGCCCATGTCGGCCAGCCGGGCCGCGTTCTCGGCCAGGCACACCGGGTCCGACCCCATGAGCTGCGGGCGCACGGGCACGCCGGCGGGGGTGCGGCAGCCGTGGTCCAACTCGGGCACCACGCGCCGGAACGCCCGTTCGGGCAGCAAGGTGCCCGTCACGCGGATGAACTCCGACACGCAGCGGTCGATGCCCCCCACCCGGGTCAGCACATCCCGCAAGGCGAAATCCAGCAGGCCTTCCATGGGTGCGAGCAGGATGGTCATCGTGAGGGGGCGGCGCAGGGTGGATACGACAAAAGCTCGACAGTGTACGCAACTGCACCTCGGCCATCCGGCCGGCTCAAGTCGGGCGGACGGGGGCCGATAAACCGTCATTGCCGTGAACCGCATCGATCCCATGACTGAAGCAGTCGCGCCTGATCGCACCGAAACCTTGCTGGCCGAGATGGACGCTGCACGCCGCAAGGGGCCGTTGCAGCACATCGTCATTCCGCCCTGTCCCGAGTTGCTGGCCCGCCTGCAGCAGGTGATGGCCGAGGCCGAACCCGACCTGAATGAGGTGGCCCGCATCGCGTCGAGCGATGTGGCGATGTCGGCTGCGCTCATCCGCAGCGCCAACAGCCCGCTGTACGCGGCTGGCCAGCCCGCGCAGACCATCGGCCAGGCCATGAACCGGCTGGGTCTGGCCCATACGGCCCGCACCATGACCCGCTTTCTGGCTCAGGGCGCCATTGCGGTGCCAAACAGCCCGCACCTCCAGCGGTTCTGGGAGCGTGCCGCCAAGCGGGCGGTGGCCATGTCCTACATGGCCGGGCGCCTGCCGGGGGTCTCACCTGATGTGGCCCACACCTACGGCCTGTTCTGCCATGTGGGGCTGGTGGTGATGGCCCAGAGCATCCGGGGGTACCTGAGTACCATGGTGGAGGCGCGCGCGCGCATCGACCGATCCTTTGTCGCCACCGAAAACGCCAACCACCGGACCGATCATGCGGTTGTCGGTGCCCTGACTGCACGCATCTGGCGCCTGGCGCCAACCGTCGTGGCGGCCATCCGGCTCCACCACGATCTCGAGACCATGCGGGAAAGCACGGCACAGTCCGAGGTCAGCACCCTGATCGCCATGGGCCTGATCGCGGAGTGGCTGATGCGCCGGCACGAGGGCCTTGATCCAGATGCCGACTGGCATGAGCATGGAGACACCGCAATGACCTGGCTGCACCTCACGAATGACGACATGCTCGCCTGGGAAGACGACCTGCGCCCGCAACTGGATGCGATGTGAGCGCGCTCCCGCTCAGGCCCGTGCCACCGACTGGGGGCTGAGCCAGCGGGACAGCATCTGGGCCAGCGTGTGGCGGTCGAAGGGTTTGGTCAGGTAGTCGTCCATCCCGCGTGCCAGGCAGACCTCTCGATCACCGCTGAGCGCGTGGGCCGTCAAGGCGACGATGGGGGTACGGGGGCGTGCCGTGTCGTCGGCCTCCAGTGCGCGGATCTGCCGCGCCGCCTCGTAGCCGTCCATCACTGGCATCTCGCAATCCATCAGCACCACGTCGAACGCCTCTTCACGGAACAGCGCCACGGCGATCTCGCCGTTGCGCGCCTGGCGGCACGTCACCCCCAGGCTTTCCAGCGTCATGCTGGCAATGAAGGCGTTGACCTCGTTGTCTTCCACCAGCAGCACGTGGCCCTGCAGGCGGGGCTCGTCGTCCATGGGCGGCAATGTGTCGGCAAATCCGGGACGGGTGGCTTCCTCTGGCTCGGCGGGGGCCATTGGCTCGGTGCTGTAGGGCAGGTCAAGCCGGATGCCGAAGGTGGTGCCGACCCCCTGGGTGCTGCGCACGGTGATCGATCCGCCCATCTGCTCGATGATCTGCTTGCAGATCGCGAGCCCGAGCCCGGTGCCGCCGTGGCTGCGGTTGCTGCCCGATTCGACCTGGAAGAAGGGCTGATAGAGCTGCTCCATCGCCGCTTCCGGGATGCCCATGCCGGTGTCCGACACGTGGATGACCAGGGTGGCAGCCTGGCTGCTTCGCTGTTCGACCTCCAGCGTGACCGTGACCTCGCCCTGCTGCGTGAACTTCACCGCGTTGCTGACAAGATTGAGCAGGACCTGCCTCAGCTTGCTCTCGTCGGCCACGAACTGGAGGATGTCGGCGGGCAGCCCCCGCGTGTCGCCGCGCAAGCCGATGCCTTTCTGAACGGCGGTGGCGCGGAACGCCTCGCACGCGGCGACCACCGTCTCTCGGGGGTCGAAGGGTGCGGGCGTCAGCTTCACCTTCTGCGCGTTGAGTTTGGCAAAGTCCAGGATCTCGTCGAGCAGGTGCAGCAGGTGGCGCGCCGAGTCTCGCGCCGACTTGACGAACAGCCGGTCGCGCTCCGGCAGGTTCTGCTCGTTCAGCATGCTGAGTGCCCCGATGACCCCGTTCATCGGGGTGCGGATCTCGTGGCTCATGTTCGCCAGGAAGGCGGTCTTGGCGCGGTTGGCCGCCTCGGCCTGCTCCTTCATGCGCCGCAACTCTGCCATGTGGTTCTTGCGGCGTGACTGCAGGAAGAGCTTGCGCTCGCGTCCGACCGAGAATCGGTACAGGCACAGCCCGAGCACGTTCGCCGCGAAGATGTGCGTGGCCATGCGATGCAGGGCGTGGGCGTCGCCCGAGCCATGGGTGGCCGCGCAGTGCAGGGTGAAGGCGGCCATGAACGTGCCCAGCGCCAGGGTGTTGAAGATGCTGAGGCGGGCGAAGCCGTACAGCATCATCGTGCCCAGCACGGCCGTGGTCGTCAGGGCCCAGTACAGGGCGATCGACGGGGAGGCCGCCTGCCCCTGGATGTTGATCTGGGCGCCGACGACGGTGCCCACCAGCACGAGCGCCCAGCAGGCCTGGGTGTAGTACTGCGTGACCTGCTCGCGGAAACGCAGGGTGGCCACGGCGGCCAGCGACATGAGGACGATCTGGCCCAGCCGCACCAGTTGGACGGTGCTGTACCACGGCCGGGTGCCGACCAGGGCTTCGAAGACGAAAAAGCCGACGTAGCACAGCGCCGTCAGCGTCGTGGACAGAAAAAGGAAACGAACGCCGTAAGACCGATAGGCGGTCTGGAACTCCTTTTCGAGCACGGGATTGGCAAATCCCCGGTTGCCCAGCAACCGCGCCAACCTGTTTGGTACTGCAACACCCATCAGCGGTTTACCTGCAAAGCTGAAAATGAGACAAAGGGCAGGGCGCGATTCTGCCAAGGCCTCGCAAGAAAATAAGGTGGGTGTGCATCATGCCGACACGATGGAGCGCACCGCCGCGGGCGCGCTGAGTCGCATGCCGGTTACGGCGGTGGCTTCGTGCGCCGGCGTGTCAGTAAAACGCTGCTGAACCAAGCCGTAATCCACGTCGATATCAGGGTGAAACGTGCCGGCCATGAAAGGATAGAGCGGGCAGGCCGCCCGACGCCATCGGATATCGGCTTCCCGGATGGGCATGGTGTAGAGCCCATGGGGCAGGTGACCAACGGGCGGATAGGGGATTTTCCGGCCGTTCAGGACGTCGTCGAACTGCATGGCCAGGTATACCCGGTCCATCGGGCGTCGTGCCGTGATGGCCGCCAACTCGATTCCAGCGTGAAAGCAGATCTCGTACATGGCTTTCACCAGCGCCAGGGTGGCCATGCGGGATTCCGGAATCCCGAGCACTGTCAACCGCCCCGCCTCGGCGACAAACCGGCTCTGGAACAGACCCTGAACGCCGAAGGCTTGTTCGAGTTTCAGGGGTACGTGGCCGTTGTGAATCAGGCGCGCCGCACCGAGCAACTGCCCGGTGGTGCGGGATTCGGCCATCAGCAGCAGGGTTTCCGGACGGTGGTCCTCGGCTTCGGGCCGGTCCACCGTGGTGACCATGGCGGGAATGTGTCGACCATATGCGGTGGCACGCAGGGCCACGATGCGCTCCAGGTCGCGCTCGTCACGCGCCAGCCGCACCCTGAAAGGCAGCCGCGCCGTTTCTTCCGGCTCAACGCTGTAAGGGCGGTCGTGGGCGGGCGCTGTGGGCGGTGATGCTGCCATGGAAAAGCCTTGAAAGCAGACTCGAACCGTCTGGCGGGACGGGCCAGGATCGACACGAACAGGACACGACCGAGGCCTGTTCATGCCGGTTTCGCATTGTGCAATCTCGCTGCCTCCATAAGCATGATCGAAATCACGCTTTGGCGCTACCCCTCAAACGCGAAGCCCTGAAACCCGTTGGAGGTTTACCAATGGCGGCGACCCGTCAGGCTGGAATCAGGCGTGCGTGCAGGGCTTGCAGTTCCTGCGTCAGCTTGTGGCGCGCATCAAGGTGAATCATGGGTTTCGCTTGTTGATGCGATTCCTTTACCTTCACCGACGAACTCAGATAAGGTTGCAGCACGGGCAGGCCTTCGTCAAGCAGTTCCTGTACCAGTTTTTGTGGCAGGGATGCCCGGGGTTGGAACTGATTGACGACGATCCCGCTGACTTTCAGCTCTGGATTGTGATCGGCCTGAATCTCCTGCACGTTCTCGAGCAGGTTGTAGAGGGCGCGACGCGAGAAATCATCGCAGTCGAAGGGAATCAGGCAGCCTTGCGCGGCAATCAGCGCCGAACGGGTGTAGAAATTCAACGCGGGCGGTGTGTCGATATAGATGCGGTCGTATGCGTCGGCCAGTTCGGCGAGCGCGTCACGCAGCTTGTAGATCTTGTAGCGCGACTCCAGCTTGGCATGCAGCTCATCCAGCTGGGGGTGCGAGGGCATGAGCCGCAGGCCGTTCCACGGCGTGTCGACCGCAAAATCGTCGGTTTCCCGAGGGCGGGCAGTGAAACGCAGGGTCTGGTCGAAAAAGCCGGCTGCACTGCGTTCGGCATCGTCGTGGCCGTCGCCCAGCAGGTAATGGGTCGAGTTCCCCTGGGGATCCAGGTCGATCACCAGGGTGCGCAGGCCCTGGGCGGCGCTGATGGCCGCAAGGTTGCAGGTGATCGTCGACTTCCCGACGCCACCTTTCTGGTTGAAGACAACGAAGCGCATGATCGGGGCACCCTTTTGCAGCGATGTGGTGCGCTATTGTGCACCGCACAAGCCGCGGACTTGTCCCCGGTATGAAGGCCATCCTGTATGGATGGCCTCCCGGGTGCCGATCAGCGGCCGGCTTCCGGCAACTCGATCTTGACTTCGAGCACCTCAAGGTTGTCCTGACGCTCCATCGACACCTTGATGTCGTCCGGGTTGATGGCCACGTACTTCGAGATCACGGCCACCAGCTCCTTCTGCAGATCCGGCAGGTAGTTCGGGCTGGCGGAGCGCCCGTTGCGCTCGTGCGCGAGGATCAGTTGCAGGCGTTCCTTGGCCACCGTGGCCGTCTGCTTCTTTTCCCCGAGGAAGAAGGAGAGGAATCCCATGGCTTACTTCCCTCCGAAAAGGCGTTTGAAGAAGCCCGGCTTCTCGGCCTCGACGAAGCGCATCGGCTTGTCTTCCCCGAGGAAGCGGGCGATCACGTCCTTGTAGGCCTCAGACACGTCGGTGCCTTGCAGGTGGATGGCCGGGATGCCCTGGTTCGAGGCGTTCAGCACGGCGTCCGATTCAGGGATCACGCCGATCAGCTTGACGCGCAGGATTTCATGCACATCGTCGAGCGACAGCATCTGGCCGCCTTCGACGCGGTTGGGGTTGTAGCGGGTGATCAGCAGGTGTTCCTTGATCGGCTCGCCACCCTCGATCGCGCGCTTGGTCTTGCTGTTGAGCATGCCCAGGATGCGGTCCGAGTCGCGCACCGAGGACACCTCGGGGTTGGTCACGACCAGCGCCTCGTCGGCAAAGTGCATGGCCAGCAGCGCGCCGGTTTCGATGCCGGCGGGCGAATCACAGACGATGTACTCGAAGCCCATCTCGCCGAGCTCCTTGAGCACGCGCTCGACGCCGTCCTGGGTCAGGGCGTCCTTGTCGCGCGTCTGCGAGGCGGCCAGCACGTACAGGTTCTCGCACTGCTTGTCCTTGATCAGCGCCTGGGTGAGGTTGGCCTCGCCGTGGATCACGTTGATCAGGTCGTACACCACGCGGCGTTCGCAGCCCATGATGAGGTCGAGGTTGCGCAGGCCGACGTCGAAGTCGATGACGGCGGTCTTGTGGCCGCGCAGGGCCAGGCCGGACGCGAAGCTGGCGCTGGTCGTCGTCTTGCCGACACCCCCTTTGCCGGAGGTCACCACGATGATCTTGGCCATGGAAGGCGGTCCTTTCGAGTATGCGAGTCTGTTCAGATGGAAATGGGTTCGAACACCAGCCGCTCGCCGTCGAGGCGGACCTGTGCCGGCTTGCCACGCACGTTGTCGGGCAGCGGGTTCTCGGTGGTGCGGTAGGTGCCGGCGATGGAGATCAGTTCCGGCTCCAGGGCTGTGCAGAAGATGCGCGCCTGGGTGTTGCCCTTGGCGCCGGCAATCGCCTTGCCGCGCAGGGGGGCGTAGATGTGGATAGAGCCGTCGGCAATGACTTCGGCGCCGTTGTTGACGGCCGCCATCACCACCAGGTCGCCGCCCTTGGCGTAGACCTGCTGGCCCGAGCGCAGCGGCTTGTCGACGATCAGGGTGTGGCTGGCCACCGGCACCTCGACGGGCACCTGCACTTCGCGCACCACCTCCTTGATCACCTCTTTCACGACCGTTTCGGTGCGGGTGGAGGGCGGGCTGTCCGGCGCTTCGGCCAGGCCGGCTTCTCGTGCAGCCTGGGTCTGGGCCACGGTGGCGCCCCGCACGGCCACGGGCTTGAGGCGGAAGCGCTGAAGCAGGGCGACGAGTCCGGGGAAGTCGATCGCGACATCGAGGCTGGCCAGATGGGTCAGGTCGATGACGACGGGCTCGCCGTTGAAGAGATCGGGGGTGGAGCCGAAGCGTTCCTCCAGCGCCTTCTCGAGGGACTGCAGGTTGCCTGTTTTCAAGAGAAAGGCTTCCAGCGACAGCGTGGCGCTCTTGAAGTCGAACAGGACGGGGGCAGATCCGGAGGCAGCGTGCATGGAGGACGGTCGCGGAGAAAGAACGAAGTTTAAGGCAGCACAAGGGGCGTTCCCGCGGGGCTCGCCCCTCAGTGGGCCATACTGAAACGTTGAACAGCAGAAATCCATGGGGTGACGCAAGGCATGAACGGGCCGTTGGGGTTGGGTGAGGCTGAAACCGCATTGATCGTGGCGCTGGGGACCGGCTTGCTGGTGGGCGTCGAACGTGAACGGCGCAAGGGAGATGGGCCCGAGCGCGCCGCAGCCGGCCTGCGCACGTTCACGGTGGTTGCGCTGGTGGGGGCGGTCTCCCAGATCGTTTCGCCTTGGCTGGCGGCGGTGGCGCTGGCCGGCGTGGTGGGCCTGGCGGCGTTGTCTTATGTGCGCAACCGCAGCGACGACCCGGGCCTGACGACCGAACTGGCCTTGGTCGCGACGGCCCTGATCGGTATGCTGGCGCTGAGCCGGCCGGCCCTGGCAGCGGCTTGCGGGGTGGTGCTGGCGGGCCTGCTGGCCGCCCGGCAGATGCTGCACCGTTTCGCAACCCACTGGCTCAGCGAGGCGGAACTGCACGATGCCTTGCTGCTGTCGGCGCTGGCGCTGGTGCTGCTGCCCTTGCTGCCCGGTGCCCCGCTGCCCTGGCTGGGGCACCTCTCGCCCCAACGGGTGCTGTTGTTGGTGGTGGTGCTGCTCGGGATGCAGGCCAGCGGCCATGTGGCGCAGCGCCTGCTGGGCGAGCGGGTCGGGCTGGCGCTGTCGGGGCTGCTGGGGGGATTCGTGTCGAGCACGGCCACGGTGTCGGCCATGGGGGCGCTGGCCCGCGACGGGCAGGCGCCGTTCCGGCTGGCCTGGAGCGCGGCGGTGTTGTCGACGGCGGCCACCTGGTTGCAGTTGCCGGTGCTGGCCTCGGTGGTGTCGCCCACGCTGGCCGGCCTGGTTTGGCCGTGGGCGCTGCTGGGTGTCGGCAGCCCCTTGATCCTGGGCGGGATCGCGTGGTGGCGAGGGCGGAACGACGTGGGCGCGCGGTCGCAAGAGGATCACCCGGGCTCGCTGGCCGGGCGCCGCGTGCTGCGCCTGCGCGAAGCGCTCGTGGTGACAGGGTTGCTGGTGGGGGCTGCGTTGTTGGTGACGGCGGCCGAGCGGTACGGCGCCCAGGGGCTCATGGTGGTCACGGCGGTGGCTGCCGTGGCGGACGCCCATGCCCCGGTGGCCAGCCTGTTGGCCGCCACGGGTGCCGGTGAACTGTCGCCCCATCACCTGTTGATGGGCATCCTGGTGGCCATTTCGGTCAACTCGGTCACGCGGTCGGCCGCCGCGACCGGGGCGGGCGGCCTGCGTTTCGGGACGGGGGTGGCGATGGCCCTCGTGGTCAATCTGCTCGTGGCCTGGGGCGGCGCGTACTGGCTCGGGTGGCTGGGGCCTGCCTGAAAGGCGTGCGCAGCGGCTTGCGGCGCCTCGTCCCAGTCGGGCGGTCGGAATTCGGGCAAGCCCTTGTGATGCGCGGCAGCCGGATCGCTAGCATGGGACCATGTGTGCTTCATGGAGCGTGCCCGTGCAACACCATGCGCTTGTCAGCGTGGCCACCGAATGTGGTCAGGACATCGCGGCCCTGCTGGCCGAGATGCAGGATGAATCCGAGCTGTTCGCGAGCCCGAACACGCTGGCCGCGGTCGAGCAGGCCTTGCTGACCATGGCGCACACGCTGGCCCAGTTGGGCCCGCCGCTGCGCGACCATTTGACCGAACTGGATTGGGCCGGCTGGCAGGCCCTGCATGCGGCCTTGCTGCGCCGGGTCACGCCCCGTCGGGAGCTGGTCTGGTACGGGGTGCAGGCGCTTGTGCCGGCCACGATGGGCCTGCTGCAGCGCCTGTGGCAACGGCATCCGGCCCTGTTGCTGACGCAGCCCTGATCCGACCGGGCCACGCGCGCTGGTGTGCTCAGCGCCGCGGCTTGCCGCCCGCCTTGCGCGTGCTTCCCCGGCTGATGTCGATGCCACGCGGGTCGCGCTCGGCCTCGGCTGGCCGGGCCTTCGCGGGCCCCACCTTGCCCGTGCCTGCCCGGGGAGGCAAGCCGGTGTGCTGGGTCAGCATCTGGCCGGGGCGGGGCTTGCCCGAGGCGGCCCCGGAGTTGCGGCCGGCCGGTGCAGGCGTGCCATCGCGCGCCACGCGGCCCACCGTCACCACCGAGGTCTTCGTTCCGGCCTTGGTCGAGTTCTTGCGGCGGGCGCTTTCGTAGCCGCCATCGGTGCTGGGCTGGTAGGTGGGAATCAGGTGGTGCTGCCCGTTGCCGATCAGGTCGGCGCGGCCCATGGCCTTGAGCGCCTCGCGCAGCAGCGGCCAGTTGTTGGGGTCGTGGTAGCGCAGGAAGGCCTTGTGCAGGCGGCGGCGTTTCTCGCCCTTGACGATGTCGACGCGCTCGCCCTTGCGCGGGTCGCGGCTGATGCCCTTGAGCGTGTTCAGGCCCGAGTGGTACATGGCCGTGGCCGTCGCCATGGGGCTGGGGTAGAAGGTCTGCACCTGGTCGGCCTTGAAGCCGTTGCGCTTGAGCCAGATCGCCAGGTTCATCATGTCTTCATCGGTGGTACCCGGGTGGGCGGCGATGAAGTAGGGGATGAGGAACTGCTTCTTCCCCGCCTCGGCGCTGTACTGCTCGAACAGCTGCTTGAAGCGGTCGTAGGCGCCCATGCCGGGCTTCATCATCTTGCTGAGCGGGCCTTGCTCGGTGTGCTCGGGCGCGATCTTCAGGTAGCCGCCCACGTGGTGCGTGACCAGCTCCTTGATGTACTCGGGCGAGCGCACGGCCAGGTCGTAGCGCAGCCCCGAGCCGATCAGGATCTTCTTGATCCCGGGCAGGGCGCGTGCACGCCGGTACATCCGGATCAGCAGGCTGTGGTCGGTGTTGAGGTTGGGGCAGATGTCCGGGTAGACGCACGAGGGCTTGCGGCACGCCGCCTCGATCACCTTGGACTTGCAGCCGATGCGGTACATGTTGGCCGTGGGGCCGCCCAGGTCGCTGATGACGCCGGTGAAGCCCTTGACCTTGTCGCGGATGAGCTCGATCTCGCGGATGACCGAGTCTTCGGAGCGGCTCTGGATGATGCGGCCTTCGTGCTCGGTGATGGAGCAGAAGGTGCAGCCGCCAAAGCACCCGCGCATGATGTTCACGCTGAAGCGGATCATGTCCCACGCGGGGATGACGGCGTCGCCGTACTTCGGGTGCGGCGCGCGGGCGTAGGGCAGGTCGAAGACCAGGTCCATTTCGGGCGTGGTCAGCGGGATCGGGGGCGGGGTGATCCACACGTCCTGCGCGCCCGGGCCTTCGCCGTGGCGCTGCACCAGCGCACGGGCGTTGCCGGGGTTGGTCTCGAGGTGCAGCACGCGGTTGGCGTGGGCGTACAGCACCGGGTCGTCTTTCAGTTGCTCGTACGAGGGCAGGCGGATCACGGTGCGGTCGCGCGGCGGCATCACGATCCTGCCGGTGCGTGCGGGTGCGGGTGCCGTGTCGGCGTCGCGGCGGGCCAGCGCCGGGTTGGGCACGAGCTTGATCGGCTTGGCGCCGCCCGCCAGGTCGGCCTGCGCAGGCGAGGCCGCGCCCTTGACCGGGTCGAAGGCGCCGGCTTCTTCCAGCGCGCAGGTCTGGCCCTGTTCGGCCGCCTGCTGGGCCATGCCCATGTAGGGGTTGATGTGCTGGTCGATGCGGCCGGGGCGGTCGACCTCGGTGCTGTCGAGTTCGAACCAGCCTTCGATGGTCGGGTCGTTGCGGCGGCGCAGGAAGGCGGTGCCGCGCACGTCGGTGATCTGCTCGATGGGCTCGCGGGCGGCCAGGCGGTGTGCGATCTCGACGATGGCCCGTTCGGCGTTGCCGTACAGCAGCAGGTCGGCCTTGGCGTCCATCAGGATGGAGCGGCGTACCTTGTCCTGCCAGTAGTCGTAGTGCGCGATGCGGCGCAGCGAGGCCTCGATGCCGCCCATGATGATGGGCACGTCCTTGAAGGCTTCGCGGCAGCGCTGGGCGTACACGGCCGAGCAGCGGTCGGGCCGCGCGCCACCCACGCCACCGGGGGTGTAGGCGTCGTCGCTGCGGATCTTCCGGTCGGCGGTGTACCGGTTGATCATGGAATCCATGTTGCCCGCCGTCACGCCCCAGAACAGGTTGGGCTTGCCCAGCGCCTTGAAGGGCTCGGCGCTGTGCCAGTCGGGCTGGGCGATGATGCCCACGCGGAAGCCCTGGTTCTCCAGCATGCGGCCGATCACGGCCATGCCGAAGCTGGGGTGGTCCACATAGGCGTCGCCCGTGACGATGATGATGTCGCAGCTGTCCCAGCCGAGCGCGTCCATCTCGGCGCGGCTCATCGGCAGGAAAGGCGCGGTGCCGAAACGCTTGGCCCAGAAAGGCTTGTAACTCGACAACGGCTTGGCGACGGGCAGCGCCGGCGGCACGAAGTCCTTCGTGGCGGGCGCGACCAGTTCGTCGCTGTCGTGGGAATGGGTGGAGGCAGGCGGCAGGGCAGACATGGAGCGGACGCCGGGGGCAGGCATCGAGGGCAACCCGTGATTGTCGCTCGGTGGCCGAATTCGTGCCAGCGCCCCCGCGGCCTGCCCTGTGCCGGCAAGGGGTGAGGCCGGGCGGCTGGATGCGCCGCAGGCGGGGGGCGATCATCGTCTGCATCGGCGCGACGGTGCCCGGGTATTGCAAATGGATGTAAAGCCAGGTGTCGGCCGTGGAATGTGGGGCCTGCAGGCGCCATCATCCGATGGACGACGCATTCGGTCGGGATTTGGCTGCCCGGGAGGTCGTCGCTGTTTGACACGATGAGGATGAGGAGCACAGACATGAACTGGATCAAGACCCTGCGTCACGGCTTCACGGCCGTGCTGGTCGCGGTGGCCGGCGCCGGTGTGGCCATCGCGCCGCTGGAGGCCGAGGCCAAGCGCCTCGGGGGCGGGCGTCCGGCCGGCATGCAGCAGATCGGAAGAGCACACGTCTGAACT
>NZ_CAJYGK010000088.1 GCF_913773725.1 uncultured Aquabacterium sp.
TTTTTATTTGGGGTGGCTGATGGGGCTCGAACCCACGACAACAGGAATCACAATCCTGGACTCTACCAACTGAGCTACAGCCACCGTAGAAGAACGCTATTCTATTCCAAAAAACTGCTTGATTTCTGAAATTTCTGTTTTTCTAGAAATTTCCCTCATCAGGGGCGCGGGACCTTGATCTGCACCTTGAGCTGTTTCTTGAGAAGCTCGTAGTATGCCATAGCTTCCGCCACGGCCGAGCTTCGCAGGAAGTCCTGCTTCTGCGCGGCAGCCGCCTGCGCATCATCGGCCGGACGCTCGACGATGCGGTTGATCTTGACCACGGCATAGCCTTGCGCGCCCAGGTCAACACCCGTCCATGCAGGCAGCTGGGCCGTGGGCGCACGCAGGGCAGCGTCCACCACTTCGCGCGACTGGCCTTCGGGCTGGTCACGGCTGATCACCTTGGCTGCGGGCAATTGCGCCGCGTCAGGCTTGGCCTTCCATGCGGCGAGCTTGGCTTCGCCATCGGCCTTGGCCAGTTCGGCGGATTTTTGCGCCACATACAGGGTGCGCAGCTTGTCGCCGACCTCGGCCATGGGCAGCGTGCGGGCAGGCGTGTACTCCACCACGCGGCCGGCCACCAACTGGTTGGAACCCAGCTCCACCGCATCGGTGTTGCGCTTGTTGTTGAGCGAATCGCTGGAGAACAGCGCCTCCAGGAAACGGGGATTGGCCAGGGGGCCCTTGACGTTGGGGCCGGGCTGGCGCGTCACATGGTCTGCCTTTTGCACGGTGAGCTTGAACTTCTCGGCCACGGGCTGCAGGCTGTCCGACTGCTCGTAGACCGCGTTGGAGAAGCCTTCCGCCAGTTCGGCGAACTTGCGCTGCGCCTGCTGCTGCTTGAGTTCAGCCTCCAGCTTGGGACGCATCTGCTCGAAGCTCGGTGCCTTGGGCTTCTTGATGTCCACCAGCGAGATGATGTGGTAGCCGAAGTCGCTGTGCACCACGTCGCTGATGTCGCCGACCTTCATGCCGAAGGCTGCATCCTCGAACGGCTTGACCATGGCACCACGGCCGAAGTAGCCCAGGTCGCCACCCGATGCAGCGGAGCCGCCGTCCTGCGAGTTGGCCTTGGCCAGCTCGGCGAAGCGCTTGGGGTCCTTGCGCAGCTCGGCCAGCAGTTCCTCGGCCTTGGCCTTGGCTTTCTCCTGCTCTGCCGCGGGGGCATCCTTGGATGCGTTGATCAGGATGTGGCTAGCGCGGCGCTCCTCGGGACCGGCCAGGCGCTCGGCGTTCTGGTTGTAGTAGGAACGCACATCGTCTTCGCTCAGCGTGATGCCGGCCTCGATGCTGGGCACATCCAGCAGCAGGTATTCCACCTTGGCCTGCTCCAGTTGCTGGAACTGGCTGGTGTGGGCGTCGTAGTAGGCCTTGAGGTCGGCCTCGGTGGGCTGGACCTTGCTGGCGTAGGCGCTGGCTTCGAAGCGTGCCACCTGCACTTCGCGGCGCTGGTACAGCGCATCGATGGCCTGCTTGACCTGGGCGTCGGTCGCAAAGGCCGTGCCCGTGACGCCACCCATCACCTGGTTCATGGACAGTTCGCGGCGCAGATTGGCCTCGAAGCCCTCAGGCGTCAGGCCCTGCGATCCGACCAAGGCGCGGTAGGCTTCGGCATCCATCGAGCCATCCGGCTTCTTGAGCGCGGCAATCGCGGGAATCTCCTGCAGCGTGCGCACCAGCTGTGCATCGGATGCGGCCAGGTGCATCTTCTGCACGGCAGCGGCCAGCACCTGGTCACGCACCATCTTCTCCAGCGTGGCGTAGCGCGCCTGCGGCGAATCCAGCAGCTTGGGGTCGACGTTGGGGTTCTCGGCGCGCAGGCGGTCGCTTTCCATGCGGTGCGCGTTCTCCCAGTCGGCCTGTTTGATCTCATGTCCATCCACACGCGCGACGATCACGCTGGATTCGGTGAAGTAGTTCTGGTTGACCCCCACGAAGATGAACGAGGGAATGATCAGCAAGAACAACAAGATCATCACGAACTTGGAATGCTTGCGGATGGATTCGAACATGGTCTGTCTTTCAGTGGCAGAAATAGAAAAGGCGAACTTTCGTTCGCCTTTTGTTCTTGGTGGGTGCTGACGGGGTCGAACCGCCGACCTACGCCTTGTAAGGGAAAATTACACCTTTACAAATCAATAGCTTGCAGCGCTCACCTACTTCGCCCCACCAACTAATAGAGGCGGAAGCGCACCATTCTACTTACATGAGGCCTCCGCCCCTTGCTTCGCTGGGTCATATACGCCACGGCAACGGAACACGCTGGCTTGAGGGAATGCATGGTTACTGTATATTTATACAGCACAAGGAATTCGACCATGCCCCACGTCATCACCCCCACACAACCGGTCGCGGCCGCCATGCCGCCAACACCGCTGCCGGCCCCCGCCAGTCCGGTACGCGCTGGCTTTCCGAGCCCAGCCGAAGACTTTAGCTGTGCCCGCATCGACTTGGCGAAGCTCATGATCAAGCACCCTCAGTGCACATTCCTGTTGCGCGTGCGCGGCGACTCGATGATCGGCGCGGGGATCTTCGATGGTGATTTGCTGGTGGTTGACAAGTACCTGCGACCGCAGCACGGCGACATCGTTGTGGCCGAGGTGGATGGCGATTTCACCTGCAAAAGATTCTGGGCAAGGTATGACCAAGTGATGCTACGCGCCGAAAACCCCACATACCCTGACATCCGCGCGAAAGAAGGCCAACAGTTGGAGATCTGGGGCGTGGTGACGTGTGCCGTCAAGTCGTTCCGTGCGTTGTGAGATCAGGCCATGTTTGCCCTGCTGGACGGCAACAATTTCTACGTAAGCTGCGAGCGCGTGTTCCGCCCTGCGCTGAAGGGCCTGCCGGTGATAGTGCTCAGCAACA
>NZ_CAJYGK010000089.1 GCF_913773725.1 uncultured Aquabacterium sp.
AATTCACCGGTGCGATCAGGTCGCGACGGGCCAGACCGTACTTGCCGATCTCGATCAGCAACCCATCCTTGCCGCTGCGGTGCATCGCGTTGCGGTGCGTGTGGAAGGAGCGGTCGCCGTACTTCGCCTGCATGCGCTCGGCATCCAGCAGCGCGCCCAGCGGGTCATGCCAGCCCACGGTGTCGGCCGTGATGCTGGCCAGTGCGCGACCCATGTCGCTCATCAGGACGTGGCCTAGCGTGTAGTGGGCCGTGTGCTGGGCCTTGAGCGAGTCGGGCATGTTGTAGCGCTCGAGCTTTTCCCGTGCGTGGTAGAGCACCATGCTGAGGTTGGCGCCGGCCTCGAGGGCCACCATGCGCATCCGGCTGCCACGCGGCATCACCCATGACCAGTGGCAACCCCCGGGCACGATCTCTGACCACATCACGCGGTCGGCGGGCAGGTCGGGCGCGAAGCGCTGCCAGAAGGCCGGGGCATCCACCGGCTGAGCCAGCGGCGGGTTGTCAGGGATCTCGAAGGGGGCGGTGCTCATGGGTGTCGGCCAGTGAGAGGAGAGGGGCGCGGTGCAGTCGATCAGGGGGCCGTGGCGCCAGACGCCACATCGGCGGCCGAGCGACTCAACTGCGCCAGCAGGTCCAGGTCGGTCTTCATGCCCGAGGTGTCGCGGATGCGGTCGAGCAGCAGGCGCTTGAGCGCGAGGAATTCGGGCGCGAGCTTCATGTCCTGCGTGCGCACACCTGGCAGCGGCACGGTGTGGATCGAGTCGATGCGACCTGGGCGCGGGGCCATCAGCACCACGCGGTCGGCCAGGTAGATGGCCTCCTCCACGTCGTGCGTGACGAACACAATGGTGGTGCGCTCCAGCCGATGCACGTGCTGGATCAGGTCGTGCATCACCTCGCGGGTCTGGGCGTCGAGTGCGCCGAAGGGTTCGTCCATCAGCAGCACGGGCGGGCGGCTCATCAGCGCGCGGGCAATGGCCACACGCTGCTGCATGCCGCCGGAGAGCTGGCTGGGGTAGGCCTTGGCCACGTGCGTGAGGCCCATCAGGTGCAGCAGCGCGTCGGCGCGGCCGGCGGCGTCTTCGACGTCGCCGCTGGTGCGCTCGGCGGTGTGTGCCTTCAACTGGCGGCAGAAGCGGATGTTGTCCAGCACCGTCAGCCACGGGTAGAGGCTGTAGTGCTGGAACACCATGGCGCGGTCCAGGCCGGGGCCGGTCACGGCCTGGTCGCCCACGGTCAGCACGCCGCTGTCATAGGCTTCGAGCCCGGCGATGGTGCGCAGCAAGGTGGACTTGCCACAACCGGATGCGCCCACCAGCACGACGAACTCGTTCGGGTGCACATCGAGGTGGATGTCGACCAGTGCCGGCGTGCTGGCGCCCGGGTAGGTCTTGTGCAACTGCCGGCAGTGAATGCCGAGCGAGGGGGTGTCTGCAGGCATGAAAGGCCCTTGGGATCGGTTCATCGAAGCCATCGAGGCAGGCAGTGCGTACAGCTCAGTGGCGTGCGTGCAGCCACGGGAAGGCTTTGCGGTGCGCGAAGCGGAACAGCTGGTCGATCAGCAGCCCGATCAGGCCGATCAGCAGGATGCCGGCGAAGATCTTGTCGGTCTGCAGAAAGCGCTGCGCCTTGAGGATGGCGTAGCCCAGGCCCGAGTTTGCTGCCACCAGTTCGGCCACCACCAGGTAGGTCCAGGCCCAGCCCATGGTGATGCGCAGGGTGTCGAGCAGGGCCGGCTTGGCCGACGGCACGATGACCTTCTCGATCACCTCGGTTGCGGTGGCGCCCATCGTCTGGGCCGCCTCGATCTGGGCCATGGGCACACGGCGCACGTCCTCGGCCACCATCAACACCATCTGGAAGAAGGTGCCGATGAAGATGATGGCGACCTTGGCGCTTTCGTCGATGCCGACCCAGACCATCACCAGCGGGATGAAGGCCACCGCCGGCATGTAGCGGATGAAGTCGGTCAGCGGCTCGAGCAGCGCCTGCACGGGCCGCCAGGTGCCGATCATCAGCCCCACCGGCAGGGCGATCAGCGCCGACACCGCCCAGCCCACCACCACGCGCATCGTGCTGATGCCGACGTCACCCAGCAGCCCGTCGTCCCACCACAGGCCCAGGCGGGCCACGACCTTGGCGGGCGAAGGCAGGAACACCGGGTCGGCCCCGCTTGCAGCGGCCAGCAGCCACAGCAGCAGGGGCACCAGCAGGCCCACCGCGGCCAGCCCCCAGTACACCGCACGCGGAATGTCCTGACGCACGGCCAGGCCGCGCCGGCGCGGGTTGACCTGGCCCGTCTCATTGGGGCGCTGCATCGGCACCCCATGCGACACGCTGGGTGGGACGGCGGGCGCTGCAACAGGCGGGAGGTCGGCCGGGTTCACGGGAAGCGGGGTGATGGACATGGAGCGCGTTCCGACTTACTTCAGCGCTTCGGCCAGCAGGGAGGCGTCGACACCCTTGGCCGGATCGGGCTTGCCCTCGATCAGCTTGTGCTCGAGCAGGAAGGCCGACACCGTCGGGGCCACGGCGACCAGCGACTGAGGGCTCTTGCCGTCCATCGCCGACCGGTTGGCTGCCGCGTCGAAGAACTTGGTGCCCGGCAGGAAGACCTCGTACTCATCGGGCTTCAGGCTCACGACCTTGCTCATGATCTTCGCGGCCTCGTCAGGCTGGGCTGCAATGAAGGCGACGGTGTCGAACCAGGCCTTGATCATGCCGACCAGGTCCTTGCGCTTGGCCTTGATGGCCTTGTCCTGCGCCACCAGCAGGTCCGGGATCAATCCAGGCATGTCCTTCGATGTGAACACGGCCTTGCCCTTGCCGCTGCTTTCGATCTGGTGGATCCAGGGGTTCCAGACCACGGCGGCGTCCACACGGCCAGCCAGGAAGGCGGCTGCGGCGTCGCCCGCGCTCAGGTTGGTAATCTTGACGTCGGCCGGCTTCATGCCGTTCTTGGCCAGCGCGGTGGCCAGGACAAAGTGCGAGACGCTGAATTCCTCCAGCGCGACCGTCTTGCCCTTCAGGTCCTTGATGGACTTGATCTTCGGCGAGACCATCACGGCATCGTTGCCGGCCGAGTTGTCGTTGACCAGGATGGCCTTGAGCGGCAGGCCCTTGGCGAGCGGGCCCATGGTGTCGGACCAGGTCTGCGAGTTGGCGTCGAGCTTGCCCGAGGACAGGGCCGAGATCGAATCGGTGTAGTTGGCGAACCAGACGAGCTTGACGTCGGCGCCGTGCTTCTTGAAGAAGCCTTTCTGCTCGGCCACGTACCAGGCGACCCAGCCCGGCCAGTCCGACACGCCCACCTTCACTTCGGCTGCGGCCGGAAGGGGTGCTGCGAGGGCCATGGCGGCGGCGACCGCGGCCATGGCCCCGAGCACCTTGTGCTTCAGCGCGGGGCCGACGCACAGCAAAGAACCGGTGTTCGGGCGAGAGACGGACAGCATGGGCAAGCTCCTGGATCGGTTGGCGGACGCGAGAGGACACTCCGTGACATCGAAGCGAACCTCCCGGGCTTTTGTCCCGCCGTGGAGCCCCTGCCGGTATGAAGCCGATGGGGGCCGACCGCTCTCGGACCAGTCACCCCCGTGCATGCACCGGGATCGGAACCCTAGCTGTCCTGTCAGAGACCGACATCGCCGCCGGTCCTCTCATGTGAGATCAACGCAAGCGCTGTGCCAGGCGCCGTTCCCGGTGCCCTCCCAGGCAGCCCGCCGCTTGCAGGCCGGAACCGCACAGCCGTGGTGCGAACGGGGCCGCAAGGCCGGCGTCGTGGCGCCTCATGTCGGGGTGTGGCGCGGCCTGTGGCCCCGTTCAGGTGCCTGCCGTGCTTCCGTCAGATCGGCTCGGTACGCCGAATCAGCCAGGCCCGTGCGTCGCCCTCGACCAGCGGCAGCAGGCGCTCGCGCACATGCTGGTGGTAGCCGTTCAGCCAGTCCACCTCATCCGGGCGCAACAGGCTGCGGTCGATGCAGCGGGTGTCGATGGGACACAGGCTGAGCGTCTCGAATGCGAGGTAGTCGCCATGCTCGGGCGTACCCGGCTCGGCGTTCGGCACGGCCGGCATCACCGGCACGTTGAGCACCAGGTTCTCGATGCGGATGCCCCACTGACCCGGGCGGTACAGGCCGGGCTCGATGGAGGTCACCATGCCGGGCAGCATGGCCATGTCGGGATGCGGCACGGCCTTCGAGATCGACTGCGGCCCCTCGTGCACGTTGAGGAAGTAGCCCACGCCATGGCCGGTGCCATGGCCGAAGTCCAGCCCTTCGGCCCACAGCGGTGCGCGGGCCAGGGCGTCAAGCATGGGTGCCAGCGTGCCACGCGGGAAGCGCGCACGCGACAGGGCCATCGTGCCCTTGAGCACCAGCGTGAAATCGCGCTGCTGCGCCGCCGTGGGCTTGCCGATGGCCCACACGCGGGTGATGTCCGTCGTGCCACCCAGGTACTGCGCACCCGAGTCGATCAGCAGCAGGCCTTCGGCCACCAGGCCGGTCGGGGTGCTGATCATCGCGAACGATTCGGGGGTGGCACGGTAATGCGGCAAGGCCCCGTTGGCGTTGAAGCCGGCGATGGTCGGGAAGCTGAGCGACACGTAGCCCGGCTGGCGGGCGCGCTCGGCCGTCATGCGCTCGTCAATGGTGAGCTCACTGATCGCCTCGCGGCCCAGGGCCTGGTCCAGCCAGGCGTAGAAGGCGCACATGGCGGCGCCGTCCCGCGCCATGGCCTCGCGGATGTGGGCGGCCTCGGCGTCGGTCTTGCACGCCTTGGCCACGGTGCTCGGGTTGATGGCCTCGATCACGCGCACGCCTTCGGGCACGGCCTCGCGCAGGCCCCAGGTGGTGCGCTTGGGATCCAGCAGCAGCACGGCATCGAGGGGCAGCGAGGCCATGGCGGCCAGCGCCTCGTCGTAGGGGCGGCAGCGCACCCCGTCCTCGGCCAGACGGGCAGCCAGCGCCGGGCCCACCTTGCCGTCACCGACGAACAGATCGGCCCCATCGGGGCGGATCAGCAGGTGTCCCAGGAACACCGGGTTGTAGTCGACATCGGCGCCCCGCAGGTTCAGCACCCAGGCCAGGTCGTCCAGGGTGGCAATCCAGTGGTGTGTGGCACCGCGGGCCTGCAGCGCCTGTTTCACGCCGGCGAGCTTCTCCTGGCGCGAGGTGGTCGCGTGGGGGGGCAGGTGTTCATGCACCGGTGCGGTGGGCAGACCAGGCCGCTCCGGCCACACGCCATCCAGGACGTCCTGGCGGGTGGCCAGTTGCCACGTCGAGGTCTGCACGGTTGCGAGGGCTTCTTGCAGCTGCTGCGCCTGCGCCAGGCCCAGCACGGCGCCATCGGCGGCCAGGGTGGCCGTGCCCGTACTCAGCGGCAGCGCTTTGAGCCAGGCGACGTAGGCCGGCACCGGCGGGCCGTCCAGCTTGACCAGATCGACGCCGGTGCCGGACAGCTCGGCCTCGGCCTGCGTCCAGTATCGGCTGTCGGTGAACAGCGCAGCGCGGTCGGCGGCCACCAGCAAGGTACCGGATGACCCGGTGAAGCCGCTGAAGTGCACGCGGCCCTGCCAGCGCTCCGGCAGGTACTCCGACAGGTGAGGGTCGCTGCTGGGCAGCATCACCGCATGCCACCCGTGGGAAGCCATGGCGGCACGCAAGGCGGCCAGGCGGGCCGGGACAGCGGAGGCAGAGGCGAGGGCGGCAGGGGCGTTCACAAGGCAATCCAGCAGGGTGTCAGCCCGGATGTTGCCACGCCCCGCATTACCTTGCCGCGCGCGCGCCCGTGTGAGGCGCCTTGGCTGTCGTGTCGTCGTCCACCCGCACGAGGCGCTTGTGGGGTTCCAGGGCGTGAGGGTCCGGGAACACGCGCGCATGCCGCTGGGATGTGAAGTAGGCCCACGCCCAGTCCATCATGACCACCAGCCGGTTGCGGAAGCCGATCAGGAAGTACACGTGCACGAACAGCCAGAACAGCCACGCCGCAAAGCCGCTGAAGCGCAACTGCCGTTTCGTGAAGGGCAGGTCGATCATGGCCACGGCAGCACGCTTGCCGATGGTGGCCAACGAACCGTAGTCGAAGTAGCGGAAGGACTGGGGCTCCAACCCCTTCATGCGGCGGATGATGTTGAACGCGGCCTTGCGTCCCATCTGCTTGGCCCCTGGACTCACGCCCGGCACCGGGGTCGGGTTCTGCGGGTCGTGGTAGCTCTTGGCGCTGGCCAGGTCGCCCACGACGTAGATGTTGGGGTGGCCGGGAATCGTCAGGTCGGGCTGCACGATCACGCGGCCGGCGCGATCCAGTTCGCATCCCGTGGTCTTTGCCAGCGCCTTGCCGAGGGGTGACGCGGCCACACCGGCTGCCCAGATCACAGTGCGTGTAGGCAGGAAGTGCGATACCGAACGCGTGCTGCCGTCGGGCTGCCGTTCGTTCAAATCGTACTGGATGCCGAAGGCATTGATGTCGGTCACCTTGGCGCCTGGCAGCACCTCGGCACCCAGGCCTTCCAGCTGTTCCTTCGCGCGTTGAGACAGCGGTTCGGTGAACGTTCCGAGTACCCGAGGGCCCCCTTCGAGCAGGATGACGCGCGCCTCGCGCGAGTCGATGCGGCAGAACTCGGCGCTCAGCGTCTGCTGGGCGATCTCGGCCAGGGTGCCGGCCATCTCGACACCGGTGGGGCCGGCGCCCACGACCGCGAAGGTCAGCCAGGGGCCACGGCGGGCGGGATCGGATTCCCGTTCGGCCTGCTCGAAGGCGCTGAGCACGCGCCGTCGGATGGTGAATGCATCGCCGAGTGTCTTCAATCCGGGGGCAAAACGGGCCCAGTCGTCCCGGCCGAAGTAACTGTGGGTGGCACCGGCCGCCACGATGAGGTGGTCGTAGTGAAGGTGTTCGCCACCGTCCATCTGCACACAGGAGGAGGCCGTGTCCACGCCGGTCACCTCGCCCATCAACACCGTGAGCTGGCCGTCGGCGATCTGCTTGCGCAGGACGTGGCGGATCGGCGCTGCGATCGCAGGGGCCGACAGGCCGGCGGTGGCCACCTGGTACAGCAAGGGCTGAAAGAGGTGGTGGTTGGTGCGGTCCACCACCACGATGTCGACGGCAGCGCCGTCCAGTGCCTTGGCGGCCTCCAGGCCGCCGAAGCCACAGCCGATGATCACCACGCGGGGGCGGCCGTGTCCCGGGCGACCAGGCTGGGAGGCGGACGAAGGCGAAACGGGCTTCATGGGGAACCTTTTGACGTGCAATCAACGGTTTATACCTTTTCCCGAGTGATTTATGTGGTCTTTTCCCCTCACGTTTCGCCCCGAAAACAAGGGGCTTCTGCTTCTAAATGGCCTCTTTCTGACACTTTCTTACTGTTACGGGCTGCGTTGCATCGTCGATCTCCAGCCGGCCCTTGCCGGCGGCCTTGGCCACGTACATGGCGGCATCCGCGCGGGCGCACAGCGTGTCGGGCGTGTCCTCCGCCTGCTGGAAGGCCGCACCGATGCTCGGCGTGCACACGATGGCCTCCTGTCCCACGGCGTGAGGCTGGCTCAGGCACTGGAGCATCCGGGTGCCCACGCGCGCTACATCGTCCGGCAGGCCGGCTCCTTCCAGAATGACGGTGAACTCGTCGCCAGCCAGGCGGCATACCGTGTCCGTGGTCCGCACACAGGTCTGCAGCCGACGTGCCACCTCCACCAGGATCTGGTCGCCGGTTGCGTGACCGTGGCGGTCGTTGATGGCCTTGAAGCCGTCCAGGTCCACGAACAGCACGGCCAGTGCCTGGGGGCGGCGCTGGGTTCGGGCCATGGCCTGCCGCAGTCGTTCACCGAAGGCCCTCCGGTTGGGCAGGCCCGTGAGGCTGTCATGCCGGGCCTGCTCGACGAGTTCACGCTGTTGGGCCTTGAGCACCGAGATGTCGCTGAACAGCCGGATGTGCTGCGTGATGCGGCTCGCTTCGTTGCGCAGCGTGCTTACGCTCAGCCAGATGTCGAGCGTGCGGCCATCCTGGCACACCTGCCGGCTCTCGCCGTGCCAGCGCTGCCCTGTTTCCAGTCGGGCCAGGATGCCGGGCAGATGGCTTTCGCGCAGCGGAGGCAGGCCCACCAGTTCGGCACTGCGGCCGAGCACGTCTGCCTCCGGCAGACCCGTCAGATGCAGAAAGGCAGGGTTCACGGCCACGATCCGGTCCACGGCATCGCTGACCACCACGGCGTCTCCGGTTTCCTCCAGCACCCGCGATGCCAGGCGCAGTTGCTCGGCCGTCTGGCGTTGCGCCGTCACATCCTGTGCGATCGACAGAATGTGGTCGATCTCGCCGTCCTGGCCATAGACAGGGCACTTCACCATGTCGATCACACGCTCGCCGGTCGGTGTGACAAACACCAGGTCGTTGAACCGGTGCACCCGGGGCTCGCGCACCACGGCCATGTCCAGGGTGTCGGCCTGCCGGACGATCTCGGCCGGCATGAGCTCGCTCGCCGTGCGCCCGAGCACCACCTCGGCCGGCAAGCGCATGATGTCGGCCGCAGCCTGGTTCCACACCACGTACTGGCCGGCTGTTCGAGGGCGGGTGCTGCGAGCGAACACGCCCAGTGGCAGGCTGTCCACCAGCGTGCGGTAGAAGGCTTCTTTCTCCTGCAGCGCCTGCAGGGTCTGATGGGCCGCGGTGGTCTCCCGGGTACAGACGGCCAGGCCGTCCGGCAGGGGAATGACCTGATGGAGCCACCAGCGCACACCCGAGCGCGATGCGGTGGCGGTGCTGGCGGGGAACTGGCCACCCTCTTCAGTCTGCTGTGCTCGCCGGGTCGACCACGCCAAGTCGATGGCCTGGTGCAATGCCGGCCACATCGCGGCAGCAAGAGGGCCGCCAAGGCGCTCGGTTGCCTCGCCGAACACGGTCCGGGCGGCGGGGTTGGCATACGACACACGCTGAGGCGAGGGATCATCGGCATCCCGGACCAGGACGACGACAGCATCGTTCAACCCATCCAGCAAGGCCATGGTTCGCGCACCGGTCTGGCTCGCGCTCGCATGGCGTCGCGACCGGAGGGCGTGATACCACGCCGCGCCCGCAATCCCGAGCAGCAGCGCCGCGCCATGCCACTGATACAGCGTGGCTGTGGAGCGCGAAGTGGATGAGCCAATGGACGACGCAAGCAGGACCGTGGCGAGCGCGACAGACAGCCCCATCAGGGCCGTCGCGAAGGAGCCGGATCGTGTGGGCATCGCCAGGATCATCGACGTGAAACGACGTGATGACATGGATACCCCGTCTGTGACATGACAGCACCCGGAATTTCGGATGGCGGAGCGCCATCTGTAGGGGCGAAACGGTGCCAGTGGTGGGGCAGCGAGTCGGTTAAGCTGATGGCTTGCCGTACGCCGTGCGCTTCGTCGACCGCATTCCCGCTTCATGCCGCTTCTGTCTGCACACGATGTGCTGCCGCCGGGCACCCAGCTCGCCGAGTTCGAGATCCAGCGTGTGCTGGGTTCGGGCGGTTTCGGTGTCGTCTACCTTGCGTTCGACCACACGCTGCAGCGCCCGGTGGCGGTCAAGGAGTACATGCCCGCCACGCTGGCCGTGCGCCAGCCCGATCTGACATTGGCCCTGCGAGCCGGGGCCGATGCGCAAACCTTCGAACTGGGGCTGCGCTCCTTCGTCAACGAAGCCCGTCTGCTGGCCCGTTTCGATCACCCGGCCCTGGTCAAGGTCTACCGCTTCTGGGAGGCGCACGGCACCGCCTACATGGTGATGCCGTATTACCAAGGGCGCACTTTGCAGGCCGTGCGTCGCGAGATGCCCGGGCCGCCGGACGAGGCCTGGCTGCGCGCGTTGCTGCAACCCTTGCTCGGCGCGCTGGCCTGCCTGCACCGCGAGCAGGTCTATCACCGCGACATCGCGCCCGACAACATCCTGCTGCTCGACAGCGAGGCCGGGCCAGGGTGCGGGGCACCCGTGCTGCTCGACCTCGGGGCGGCACGGCGCGTCATCAGTGACCACACCCAAGCACTCACGGCCATCGTGAAGCCCAGCTTCGCCCCGATCGAGCAGTACGCCGAAACGCGCCACCTGAGGCAGGGGCCTTGGACGGATCTGTACGCGCTGGCCGCCGTCCTGCATTTCTGCGTCACCGGGCGGCCACCGGTGCCGGCCACCGCCCGGACCGTGCAGGACGAGTTGCCCTCCCTGTCCGGCATGGCGACCGCGCTGGCCCGGGGCTTCGACCGACACTACAGCCCCGGCCTCCTGCGGGCCATTGACCATGCCCTGGCGGTGCGCCCCCTGGACCGACCCGCATCGGTGGCGCAATGGCAGGAAGAGCTGGAAGAGCGGGATGATCAGGTCGAGCCGCGGCTGTTGGCCGCCGACGCGGGCGTGATGCCCACGGTGCTGGCGCGCCCACCGACGACACATTCGCGTCCAGACGGGGTGCCGAGCCGTGCAGCAGCCGGTGACGCCGAACGGCCCACGGTGCCCCTGGCCGACATCGCGCCCGCGCATGCGGGGGGCGGCCTCTCACCTGCACCGGGCTCCGGGCCGAGTCGCCGGCGCTTCAGCCGCGTGGCCTGGGCCGGACTGATCGCAGCTTCGGGTGTGGCCGCAGCGGGCTTCGGATGGTTCGGGCAGGCTGCCGCGCCGGTGCCCGAGGCGACGCCGGCCCCATCCGTTGCCCAGCAGGCGGCCGCGATGCCGGCATCGGCGTCGTCACCCGTTGTTCCCCTGCCTGCTGCGCAGCCTGCGTCCACGCCCGAGCGCCCCGAGCCCAAGCCGCGTTCGGCCCGCCCTGGGCCGCTGAGCCCGCGCACAGCGTGCGCCGGCAAGTCCTTCATCTTTCTGGCCATCTGCATGAAGCAACACTGCAGTCGGCCCGCGTACGCGCGCCATGCCGAATGCGTGCAGATGCGCAAGCAGGAAGAGGCTCAGCGCAACCACTTTCCGCCCTGACGGCGGCCTGTGCGGTCAGGCAGCCTGCTTCACGGCCACCAGCGTCTGCTGAAGCAGGCGCGCATCCGCGCTGGCCCGGTGGCGTGCCAGCCCCATGCGGGCGGCCACCTGGCTCTTGACCTCATGCCATCGCGCGGCGTCGGCCTCGGTCAGCAGCGCGCGCAGGTTCTCCAGCTTGAACGCCGGCACGCGGTCGGCCACGTCGAAGAGCCGGCCCAGCCAGGTGTAGTCATGGGCCCAGGCGTCGGAGTAGATGGTCAAGCCCCTGAGGCGCTGGTTCAACGTGTCGCACACCGTCGCCGGTGAGCGGCCATGGCACCACAGCTGCTCCCTCGTGATCCCGTGCATGGAGGCCGCAGCATCGTCCCAGTGCTGCCAGTCCGCCTCGGGCCGGATCAGGCTGCACCACGCTTGTCCGTCCGGCAGCACGAAGCCCACCTCGATCGGGTAACTGCCGTGCCCGAACCCCGAGGCTTCGATGTCGATGACCGGCGGCGGCAGGGCGGCAACGCCGGCTGCGAGAGGTGAATTCATGAAGTCCCTGTGTCTGTTCGTCTATGGTCCCGGGTTGCCCCCCTCACCGTGATGGGAGATCCCCTTGCTTGAACGGCTGGCGTTCGTCCAGTTCGTTCAGGTAATACCCGATGCCCCGTTCCTCGCGTGACAGAAAGTCGGCAACTGCCTCGCGCAGCCCGGGGTGGCGCAGCCAGTGCACCGACTGCGTGCTCACTGGCAGCAGGCCGCGTGCCAGCTTGTGCTCCCCCTGGGCGCCGCCCTCGAAACGCAGGATCCCCTGCTCGATGCACCAGGCGATCGGCTGGTAGTAGCAGGCCTCGAAATGCAGGCAGGACACCGACGCGAGGGCGCCCCAGTAGCGTCCGTGGGCCACACGGCCAACCGGGTCGACGGCCAGCAGGGATGCCGCGATGCGCTCCCCGCCGAGAGACGCGATGAACATCGTCCAGCAATCCGGCAGGGTGGACCCAAGCTGGTGCCAGCACGCTTCGGTGAGGTAGGGCCGCTGACCATGCTCCAGATAGGTGCGCGCGTAGCAGCGGTGGAAGAAATGCCAGTCCGCTGCCGTGATGGCTTCGCCAGCGCGTACTTCGAACTGCACACCCGCCTCGGCCACCTTGCGGCGTTCCTGCTGGATCTTCTTGCGCTTGTCGCGCTGCAGGCTGGCCAGGAAGTCGGCGAAGTCGGTGTAAGGTCGTTCCGCGCGGTTGAGCCAGTGAAACTGCACGCCTTCGCGCTTCAACCAGCCCCGCTCGACGGCCAGCGCCGCTTCGTCCGAAGGCAGGAACAGCGCGTGGGCCGATGACCAGCCCTGCTCGGCACACCGCTCGACCAGCGCGTCCAGCAGCCGCCCTTGCCACACCTGGCGCATCGCATCGGGCAGGCGGGGATCCACCAGCAGGCGCGCTCCCGGAATGGGCGAGAAAGGCACGGCACTCAGCAGTTTGGGATAGTAGTGCTGCCCGTGGCGCGCCAGGGCCCGGTCATGTGCATCGGCCCAGGCCCAGTCGAACACGTACTCGCCATAGGAGTGGTCCTTGGCATAGGCGGGGCAGGCCGCCCGCAGCACGCCCTGCGCATCGTGCAGCAGCAGAAACTGCGGATGCCAGCCTGTGTCCGGGTGGGCGCCGCGCGTCTCGTGCAAGGCCTGGAAGAACGCATGCCGCAAGAACGGGCTGCTGCCTCCGGCCGGCAGCAGGGCATCCCACTGTGCGGCGTCGATCGCGGCGGGGTCATGGACCCAGGTCACGCTGCATGGGGCCGATTCGGCCGGTACCATGCTGCCTTGCGCATCTGCGCCGTCTGCTTGAAACCTGCTCATGAATGCTGTGTCGTCCGTGGCCCGTCCCGCCTCAGGCCCTTCCCAGGCGCTGAACGTGGCCCTGCTGCAATTCAACCCGGTCGTCGGCGACCTGGCCGGCAACGCCCGTCAGATCGTTGACGGAGCCCGGCAAGCGTACGCGCAAGGCGCGCGCCTTGTCGTGACCCCGGAAATGGCCCTGTGCGGCTACCCCCCAGAAGACCTGCTGCTGCGCCCCGCCTTCGTGGCCGCCTGCGAGCAGGCCGTGGCCGACATCGCGGCCAGGCTGGCCGATCTGCCCGACCTGCACCTCGTGCTCGGCCACCCCAAGCCCGCCCCGGGCGCCGGGCTGCGCGGACGTTCCCATGCCCAGCCCGGGCTGCTGAACACCGCCAGCCTCATTGCAGGCGGGCAGGTGCGCGCCAGCTATGCCAAGCGCGAGCTGCCCAATTACCAGGTCTTCGACGAGCGGCGTTACTTCCTCAGTGGGCGCGAAGCCGGTCTCGGCCCGGTCGTGGTCGACGTGCTGGGCTGGCGCCTTGGCCTGCTGGTGTGTGAAGACGCGTGGTTCGACGAGCCTGCCGCGGCTACCATGACGCAGGGTGCCGACGCGCTGGTCGTGGTCAACGCCTCGCCCTTCCATGCCGGCAAATGGGGTGAGCGCGAAACCTTGATGGGCGAACGCGCCCGCAAACTGGGCGTGCCGCTGGTCTATGCCCACATGGTGGGTGGCCAGGACGAGGTGGTGTTCGATGGTGCCTCGTTCGCCGTCGATGCCCAGGGGCAGGTCTGCGCGCGCGCGCCCAGTTTCGAAGCAGCCACCTTGTCCCTGGCGCTGCAGCCGGGCGGTGCCGTGCAAGGCACGCTGGCCGACGTGCCCTCAGCCGATGCCGAAATCTGGCAGGCCCTGGTCACCGGCGTGCGCGACTACATCGGCAAGAACGGTTTTCCCGGCGCCATCATCGGCCTGTCGGGTGGCATCGATTCGGCCCTGGTGCTGGCGATCGCCGTCGATGCCCTCGGCGCCGACAAGGTGCGCACCGTGATGATGCCGTCGCCCTACACAGCCGACATCTCCTGGATCGACGCGCGCGACATGGCCGACCGTCTGGGTGTGCGCCACGACGAGATCGCCATCGCGCCCGAGTTCGAGGCCTTCAAGACCTCGCTGGCGCCGCTGTTCGTGGGCCGCGCCGAGGACACCACCGAAGAGAACATCCAGGCCCGCATCCGCGGTACCCTGCTCATGGCCCTGTCCAACAAGACCGGCGCCATCGTGCTGACCACCGGCAACAAGAGCGAGATGGCCACGGGCTACTGCACGCTCTATGGCGACATGGCCGGCGGTTTTGCTGTCATCAAGGACCTGGCCAAAACGGTGGTCTACCGGCTGGCGCGCTGGCGCAACGCCCAGGCCGCGGCAGCCGGTCAGGTCGAGCCCATCCCCGAGCGCATCATCACGCGCCCGCCCTCGGCCGAGCTGCGACCGGATCAGACCGACCAGGACAGCCTGCCGGAGTACGACGTGCTCGACGCCATCCTCGAGCGCTACATGGAGCAGGACCAGTCCATCGAAGAGATCGTGGCCGCAGGCTTCGACCGCGCTGACGTCGACAAGGTCACCCGCCTCATCAAGATCAACGAGTACAAGCGCCGTCAGGCACCCGTGGGCATCCGCATCACCTACCGCGCCTTCGGCCGCGATTGGCGCTACCCGATCACGTCGCGCTTCCGCGCCTGAAGTCCGATGTGACCCTGTACGGCCCTCATCCCGGGGTGCCGGGCTGTCACAGACGTGCTTAAATAGTCATCATGCGGCGCAGCAATGCGCCCCGAAGCCTTGTCGATTTCCCCACTTCGCCGACTTTCTGGAGTTCCCTCATGAAACAGATCACCGCCGTCATCAAACCGTTCAAGCTCGAAGAAGTCCGCGAAGGCCTGGCTGAAGTCGGCGTGACCGGCCTGACCGTCACCGAGGTGAAGGGCTTTGGCCGCCAGAAGGGCCACACCGAGCTCTACCGCGGTGCCGAGTACGTCGTCGATTTCCTGCCCAAGGTCAAGATCGAGGTCGTCGTGAAGGACGCCGACGTGGACCGTTGCATCGAGGCCATCATCAAGGCGGCCAAGACCGGCAAGATCGGCGATGGCAAGATCTTCGTGACCGCCGTCGAGCAGGTGGTGCGCATCCGCACCGGCGAAACCGACGAATCGGCGGTCTGACCGCCGCCTGATCGGCTGGCCGGGATCAGATCTCGGTCGAGACGCCGCCAGGACCCGGCTCAGGCTGGTCCGGCGGCGTTTGCACTTGAAGGCGGGCGTGCTCGTCTTCCAGCCTGTCCAGCATCGACGTGATGTCGGCGTCGACCAGCAGCAGTTCCTGCACGTCGGGCCACAGGAAGCCGCCTTCGCGGCAGGTGTCGATGAAGCGCAGCAGGTGGTCGTAGTAGCCGGCCACGTTCAGCAGCCCCAGCGCCTTGCGGTGGTAGCCCAGCTGCCGCCACGTCCACACCTCGAAGATTTCCTCCATGGTGCCGATGCCGCCCGGCAGGGCCAGAAAGGCGTCCGAGCGCATGGCCATCAGGTGCTTGCGCGCGTGCATGGTGTCCACCACCTGCAGCTCGGTCAGGCCGCCGTGCCCCATCTCGCGGGTCATCAGCCGCTCGGGGATCACGCCCAGCACCTGGGCGCCGGCCTGCAGCGCGGCATCGGCCACGGTGCCCATCAGGCCGGTGCTGCCCCCGCCGTACACCAGGCGCCAGCCGCGCTCGCCGATCTGTCGGCCCACTTCGCGGGCGGCGGCCACATGGGCCGGGTCCAGCCCGTCTCGCGAGCCGCAATACACACAGAGTGACAGGGACATGGTTCTCTCAGGCCGCTGAGGCGGCGTTCGGGGCAGCAGCCTCGGGGTCGGGGCGCGTGTCGATCAGGTTCGTGCCACTCAGCACGTCATGCAGGAACTGGCGCCGGGGCAGCACGAAACTCAGCACAGCATAAAACACCATCCATCCCACGAGCGCGCCGAAGACCGCGCGCCCCTGATGGAGGTCCAGCAGCTTGGGCGCCAGTAGCCCCGGCACGAGCCACAGCCATGCCAGCGCATAGCGCAGCAGTGCCCGTGGCAGCCGCAGCGCCTGCCCCTGGGCATCGACCACCTTCAGGTGCCAGGTCTTCATCGCCAGCGTCTGCCCGGTCTGCACCCAGCACCAGGTGTAATACAGCGCGAAGGCCAGCACGAGCGCCAGCCACAGACCGTGCCGCCCTTGCAAGGCATGGCGTTGCGAGGTGGCGATGCCGTACAGCAGGCCCACTGGCACGGCGATGCCGAACACCAGCACGCCTTCATAGACGAACGAGGTCAGCCTGCGGCGCAGTCGCGGTGCGGGGCCGTGCGCACGGAGGGCGGTTTCTTCAGGGGTGAGAGATCGGTACGAGGACGGGCGCCGGGCGGACATGATGCGGGACGGACAGGGCAGGCAGGCGCGAACGATACCACCACGTCGCGAGGCCGCGCCGGCTCAGTCCGGCAGGTCGTCCGCAGGCATCACGCCCGAAGGCGGCGTGGCCATGGCCGCCCCTTGCGCGCCCTTGCGAGGCAGCAGGGTGACGGGATCGACAAAGACACGGGTGGCCGTGATCTTGGGCAGGCCGGCCTGCTGATGCAGCGGAGGCGCGGGCGGCTGCGTCACGAGCCGGGTGGTGGCGCCCGGGCCGTCCTTCACCAGCGCAGGCGCGACCACCGTGGGGCTGGCCGCCGTCCGCTGGCCGGCTGCTGGCACCACATTGAGCTTGCGGCCATCTTCCGTGACCACGCGGCGGCTGCCCAGCAGCGAAGCCGGTGTGGCAGAGGCCGCAGAGGAAGCAGCGGGAACCGTGCGCTCACGTGCCTGTCTGCCGAGCAGGTCGCGATCCTGAGGTGAGAGGGCCTGATAGGCCTCCCATTTCTGCTGGCGCTCGGTCGGGCTCAGCTGACGGGCCTGCTGAAACCGCAGCCGCGCCTCGCCCCGCTCGCTGGCAGGCAGAGAGGCCCACTGGATCATGCGCTCGCGCAGCCGTTGCTGCTCGGTGGCGCTGAGTTTCGGGTAGCGCGCCGCCACCTGCACCCACTTTTCCTGGCTGCCTGCGGGCAGTGTGGCCCACTGAGACGCCAGCGGCTGCAGCACGGCACGCTGTGCCGGGCTGAGGTCCTGCCACGCGATCGCGCCACCCTGGGGCGCCGGGGCGGTCGGCGCAGGCTGCGCGAGCACCGATGGCGCCGTGCCCGACAACAGGGCCAGCGCCACGGTGGTGCAGGCGAGAGACAGCGGGCGACGCATCGTCATGGCGACACCGCCGCCGCAGCGGCCGCCGCGTCGTCGGTGCCCTGTTCCATCGGATCGGCCGACGGGGCCTGCACTGCCACCTCGATGTCCGGCGTACGCAACGCGGACACCGCCGTCGCCGGCGCCGTGTCGTGGCTCAGGAATTCCGCAAAGCCCGGGTCTGCATAGGCGTCAGGCGGCAGGTCGTCGCTCAGCAGGGCGATGTCGACATCGGCCGCGGCCTCCAGCTGCTCGAGCTGGTGATAGAACTTCACGCCCCACAGGCCAGCCACCAGGGCCAGCACCGGCAGGGCAGACGCAAGGCGCCACCCCCATGAAACGGGCCCGTCGTCCAGTCGGCGGCCGTGATCCGATCGGCGTGCCGCTGCTCCGTCATGCCAGGGGCCGAGAGCCCGACCTGCGCCTGCCGTGGCAGACGCCCAGCCAACCTGAAGGCCTTGCGGCGCCACGCTGATGGCCGGTGCTGCCTTCAGGCGCGCCACGCGGGCGGCCTCCACCGCCTGCTGTCGCGCCACGCGCAACCGCTCGGTGATGTCATGTGGCACCGATTGCGCACCTTCGTCCAGGCGCGCGCTCAGACGCAGGGCAAAGCGGGCTTCAAGCGCCTCGCGTTGCGCCGCGTTCAGCGGGAGAGTGGGACGGGTTTTCACAATGTGATTCCACGAAGTTGTAGGGCTTTGGCCAGGGCCTGGACGGCGCGGGAGCAGTGGGTTTTCACGCTGCCTTCGGAGCACCCCATGGCAGCGGCCGTCTCTGCAACATCCAGTTCCTCCCAGTAACGCAGCAGAAACGCTTCCCGTTGACGTGCTGGCAGCCGCGCGATCTCATCTTCGATCTGGGCGAGGGTTTCGGTGCGACTCGCTGCGTCATCCGCACCTTCCGTGCCAGCGTCTTCGGCAGTCAGCGCTTCCAGCAGATCGAAGTCGCCCTCTCCATCGTCCGCCGAGGCCTCGATGTCGCCGATGTTGGTGAACACGGCGTTGCGCACCTTCTGCCGGCGAAACCAGTCCAGGGTGGCATTCGACAGGATGCGCTGGAACAGCATCGGCCACTCGCCGGGCGGGCGGTCGGCGTAGCTCTGCACGAGCCGGATCATGCTGTCTTGCACGATGTCCAGGGCAGCGTCTTCGTCGCGGACGGCATAGACCGTGCGCTTGAAGGCGCGGCGCTCGACACTTCTGAGAAAGTCGTCGAGTTCTTCTTCTGGAGAGGGGCTGGGCAGAGGGGTCAAGACCGAAAGCCAGACGGCGGCGTTTGTCGCGGCGGATTATGGCACCGGCTTGCGCGGCGTCACCCCGCGGGGCTGCTTCGCTTGAAGTTGTGTCAGGGAATGCAATAATGTCGGTTTTGCGCCATTTCGATCTGGCTTGTGCTCGCCCGCATCTACAGGCGACGGGCCCAGGCCGCGCAGGCTCCGAAACCGCCTCACGAGGGCGAGCACGCTGGCAATCCGTTGCCGCAGTGCTGCTGTTGCCACCCGCCCGGGTGGTGATCGTGTAAGAGGGGCACCGATCGTTTTTCGTTAGAGAAATTCGGAAAGGTTCTTCTTCATCATGGACATGTCTCCCGCAGACGCCAAGCGCGCCGCAGCCGCCGACGCCGCCTCCATCGCCCAGGGCGAAATCCTCAACGGTTCCGACATCCTCGTCCGCTGCCTGCAGGCCGAGAACGTCAAGTACATCTGGGGCTACCCCGGTGGCGCCGTCCTCTACATCTACGACGCCCTGTACAAGCAGGACACGATCGAGCACGTGCTGGTGCGCCACGAGCAGGCTGCCGTGCACGCCGCCGACGGCTATGCGCGCGCCACGGGCGACGTCGGTGTCGCACTGGTGACCTCCGGCCCGGGCGTGACGAACGCCATCACCGGCATCGCGACGGCCTACATGGATTCGATCCCCATGGTGATCATCACCGGGCAGGTGCCCACGGCCGCCATCGGCCTGGACGCCTTCCAGGAGTGCGACACCGTCGGCATCACCCGCCCCATCGTCAAGCACAACTTCCTGGTGAAGGACGTGGCCGAGCTGGCCAGCACGCTGAAGAAGGCCTTCCACATCGCCCGCACCGGCCGCCCAGGCCCGGTCGTGGTCGACATCCCGAAGGATGTCTCGCTGAAGACGACCGCCTTCCACTATCCCGAGACGGTGGAAATGCGTTCGTACAACCCGGTTCGCAAGGGCCACGGCGGTCAGATCCGCAAGGCTGTACAACTGCTGCTCAACGCCAAGCGCCCCTACATCTACGTGGGCGGCGGCGTGGTGCTGGCGAACGCGCACAAGGAACTGCGCGAGCTGTCGGACATGCTCGGCTTCCCCTGCACCAACACGCTGATGGGTCTGGGCGCCACGGCCGCGTCCGATCCCAAGTTCCTGGGCATGCTGGGCATGCACGGCACCTACGAGGCCAACATGACGATGCAGCACGCAGACGTCGTGATCGCCATCGGTGCGCGTTTCGATGACCGCGTGATCGGCAACCCGAAGCACTTCGCCCAGGTCGAGCGCAAGATCATCCACATCGACATCGACCCGTCGTCGATCTCCAAGCGCGTCAAGGTCGACATCCCCATCGTGGGCGACGTCAAGGACGTGCTGCTGGAGCTGATCGCCCAGGTCAAGGAGTCGGCTCAAAAGGTCGACCAGCAGTCCCTGGCCGCCTGGTGGAGCCAGATCAACGAGTGGCGCAAGCGCGAGTGCCTGCGCTACAAGACCTCCAACGAGGTCATCAAGCCGCAGTTTGTGCTCGAGACTCTGGGCCGCCTGACGGCCGGAACCGACCACTACATCACCTCGGACGTGGGCCAGCACCAGATGTTTGCCGCCCAGTACTGCAAGTTCGAGGAGCCGCGCCGCTGGATCAACTCCGGTGGCCTGGGCACGATGGGCGTGGGCCTGCCGTACGCGATGGGCATCAAGCTGGCCAAGCCGGAATCGGATGTGTTCTGCATCACCGGTGAAGGCTCGATCCAGATGTGCATCCAGGAGCTGTCGACCTGCCTGCAGTACAACACCCCGGTGAAAGTGCTGTCGCTGAACAACCGCTACCTGGGCATGGTACGCCAGTGGCAGCAGCTCGAGTACTCGGGCCGCTACTCGCACAGCTACATGGACGCGCTGCCGAACTTCGTGAAGCTGGCCGAGGCCTATGGCCACGTGGGCATGCTGGTCGAGCGTCCGGAAGACGTGGAAGGCGCCCTGAAGGAAGCCATTGCGCTGAAGGACCGCACGGTGTTCCTCGACATCCGCACCGACCCCACCGAGAACGTGTGGCCGATGGTGCAGGCCGGCAAGGGCATCTCGGAGATGCTGCTGGGCTCCGAGGAACTCTGATCCGGCGCACCCTCTGACATCGAGGCCCGATCTGGTCGGGGTTGAACCAAGGCCCGTGCTTTCCGGCACGGGCGGAGGGTTCGCTCAAGCCGGTCGGGCACATGCACAACGATTTCCCATCGTGCGCGGGCCACGGGCCCGGGGTTACCGCCCCGGGTGCTCAAGAGCCCGCCAGGACGATCAACATGAAACACATCATTGCCCTGCTGCTGGAAAACGAAGCCGGCGCCCTGTCCCGCGTGGTCGGCCTGTTCTCGGCCCGCGGCTACAACATCGAGAGCCTGACGGTCGCCACCACGGAAGACCCGTCGCTGTCGCGCATGACCATCGTCACGCACGGCTCCGATGACGTGATCGAGCAGATCACCAAGCACCTGAACCGACTGATCGAGGTGGTCAAGGTCGTCGACCTGTCCGAAGGCCCGTACACCGAGCGTGAACTCATGCTCATCAAGGTGCGCGCCGTGGGCAAGGAACGCGAAGAGATGAAGCGGATGGCTGATATCTTCCGCGGCCGCATCATCGACGTGACCGACAAGACCTACACCATCGAACTCACTGGCGACGCGTCCAAGCTCGATGCCTTCATCGAGGCCATCGACCGCGCTGCCATTCTCGAAACCGTGCGCACCGGGACCAGCGGGATCGGGCGCGGCGAGCGCATCCTGCGCGTCTGACTCTCCGCAGTCTCTTTCTCCCGCTGATTTCCGCTGTCACTGCATCAACCCGCTTGAGCCGCTCAAGCACCTATTCGTTTCATCGACGGAGCAAAACATGAAGGTCTATTACGACAAGGACGCCGACCTGAGCCTGATCAAGGGCAAGAACGTCACCATCGTGGGCTACGGCTCGCAAGGCCACGCCCACGCCCAGAACCTGCGTGACTCGGGCGTCAACGTGACCGTCGGTCTGCGCAAGGGTGGCGCCTCGTGGTCCAAGGCCGAAGGCGCTGGCCTGAAGGTCGCTGAAGTCGACGAAGCCGTGAAGGCCGCTGACGTCGTGATGATCCTCCTGCCGGACGAGAACATCCCCGAGGTCTACAACAACAACGTCGCCCCGAACATCAAGAAGGGTGCCACGCTGGCTTTCGCGCACGGCTTCAACGTGCACTACAACCAGGTCGTGCCCCGTGCTGACCTGGACGTGATCATGGTCGCCCCCAAGGGCCCTGGCCACACTGTGCGTTCGGAATACCTGAAGGGCGGCGGCGTGCCGTCGCTGATCGCCGTCTACCAGGACGTGTCGGGCAAGGCCAAGGACATCGCTCTGTCGTACGCTGCTGCCAACGGCGGCACCAAGGGTGGCGTGATCGAGACCAACTTCCGTGAAGAAACCGAAACCGACCTGTTCGGCGAGCAGGCCGTGCTGTGCGGTGGCGCCGTCGAGCTGGTGAAGATGGGCTTCGAGACGCTGGTGGAAGCCGGCTACGCTCCGGAAATGGCCTACTTCGAGTGCCTGCACGAGCTGAAGCTGATCGTCGACCTGATGTACGAAGGCGGCATCGCCAACATGAACTACTCCATCTCGAACAACGCAGAGTATGGTGAGTACGTGACCGGCACGGAAGTGATCAACGAGAAGTCGCGCGAAGCCATGCGCAACGCTCTGAAGCGCATCCAGACCGGCGAATACGCCAAGATGTTCATCCTGGAAGGCAAGACGAACTACCCGAGCATGACCGCTCGCCGTCGTCTGAACGCCGTGCACCCGATCGAAACCGTGGGTGCCGAGCTGCGCGGCATGATGCCCTGGATCGCCAAGAACAAGCTGGTCGACCAGTCGAAGAACTGATCGGGCTGCCGGCGCGAGCCGGCTTGCTGACTGGATCAGAAGCCGCCGAGGTGCAAGCCCGGCGGCTTTTTTTGCGGCTTCAGTGCGGGGTGTGCTCGACGGCCTCTGCCCGCGCGGGCGTGTCGTCCTGCCAGCCGCCCCCGATCGCCTGGTAGAAAGCGATGGTGGCGCGGGCCCGGGCGGCCTGGGTCTGGATCAGTTCGTCTTCGCGCTGCAGCGCGGCGAGGCGGGCTTCCAGCGCAGGTTGCAGCAGCGTGCTGCCCTGTTCGAACAGACGCTGTGCGTGGCGGGCTGCGTCGTTGCCGTGCTGCAGCGAGGCGGTCAGCTGTGTGGCACGCTGGTCGAGCGCGTGCCGCATCGCATAGGCGTTCTCGACGTCTTCGAGCGCGGTCAGCACAGCCTGTTCATGCTGCACGGCGGCGGCTTCGAGCCGTGCGTCTGCCGAGGCAATGCGGGCACGGATGCGGCCGCCCTCGAAGATCGGCAAGCGCATGCCCACGCCCCAGGCGGTGAATTGGTCGCGCGCGCCCAGGTTGTCGCCGATGCTCAGGCGCCCGTCGGTGTTGAGGAAGCCAAGGTAGAAGCTGGGCAGCAGCTCGGCCTTGGCGCTGCCCAGCCGCGCGGCCAGGGCGCGCACCTGCCGCGCGGTGCCGCGCACATCCGGGCGCTGCTCGAGCACCGACGAAGGCAGCACGGTGGGCAGTGCGGTCGGGATGACACGGGCGTCCGCCGGTGCGGCTGCGGTGGGGGCGGGCAGGGCGGTGAGCGCATCGGGCGTCTGGCCCGACAACACGGCCAGTCGGCGCAGACGCGACGCCCGCAGCCCTTGGAGCGGCGCGCGCTGGCCCTGCACGCCGGCCAGTTGGGCCTGCACCCGATCGATGTCAGCCCGGCTGGCCTGGCCGGCGTTGAAGCGGCCCTGCACATAGCGCAGCAGCATCTGAAGCGTGGCTTCGACCCGGTCGAGCACGCCCAACCGATGCTCGATGGCGCGGGCCTCGGCGTAGTTGGCGGCGATGTCGCCTGCCACCAGCAGCTGCGCGCCGTGCACGCGTTCGGTCTGGGCCAGTTCGGCTTCGCGGGCGGCATCGATGTCGCTGCGGCGGCGGCCGAACAGGTCGACTTCCCAGGCGGCAGCCAGACCGAAGCCGTCGAAGCGGCTGATGGGCACGCGGACATCCGGCAGCGGCACGGGCAGGCCATCGGGCGTGGACGGCAGGATGTCCTGGCGGTTGCGGCCGATGCCGCCGAATCCCGTCAGCGTGGGGTACAGCGCCGACTCGGCCTGGCTGCTCACGCCGCGCGCTTCTTTCACCCGCGCCAGGGCGATCCGCACATCGGCGTTGGCCTGCAGACCGCGCTCGATCAGCGCGTGCAGCGTCGGATCGGGCACCTGGCGCCACCACCGGGCCGTGTCGGGCAGGGCCGTGCCGGGCTCGGCAGGGGCTTCGGCAAAACGGTCGGGCGGGGTCACGCCTTGAGCAGGCATGTCGACCCGGACGACGGCACAGCCGCACAGGCTGGCCACAGCGCACGCCAGCAGCAGGCGCGGGGCCACACGGTGCAGGTCAGCCAGCGCGGGCGATCGGGCGAGGAACGCGTTCATGTGATCGGGTGTTCGGTGGACAGCCGGCCGTCGGCATCGTGCAGGAGCAGGGCCAGCGCGGCCGAGGCCAGCCGCGTGCGCGGGCTGTCGGCCGGGTTGGTGAGGATGATGGGGACGCGGGTGCCGAGCACGATGCCAGCCACGTCGGCATCGGCCAGCAGCGAGAGCTGCTTGACCAGCATGTCGCCTGTTTCGAGGTTGGGCACGACCAGGACGTTGGCCTGGCCGGCCACGGGCGACTGCGGGTGCTTGAGCCGGGCGATGCGTTCGTTGATGGCCGCGTCCAGCGACAGCGGGCCATCGACGATGCCGCCGGCAATCTGGTGGCGCTCCAGCATCTTGCACAGCGCGGCCGCATCCATGGATGAGCTCAGCGTGCTGTGCACGGTCTCTGCCGCCGACAGGATGGCCACGCGCGGCTCGCTCAGGCCCAGCGTGCGGGCCAGGTCAATGGCGTTCTGCACGATGTCGCGTTTGTCCTCCAGCGTGGGCTGGATGTTGATGGCCGCATCCGTCACGATGAAGGGACGGGGATAGGCGGGCACGTCGGCGATGTAGGCGTGGCTGACGCGCCGATGGGTGCGAAGGCCGTAGCCGTGGTCCATCACGGCGTGCATCAGCGTGCCGACCGGCAGCGCGCCCTGCATCACGGCCAGCACATCGCCCTCGCGGGCCAGGGCGATGGCGTGGTGGGCCGCCGCGGCAGGTCCGGGGGCTTCCTCGATCTCGCACCCGTCCAGGCCAAGCTGGAGCTGCGCAGCCAGTGCCCGGATGCGCTCGCCGTGGCCCACCAGCACGGGTGCAAGCAGGCCGGCCTGGGCGCATTCCAGCGCCGCCGTCAGCGTGTGTTCGTCATCCGGCCACACCACGGCGCAGCGGAGGGGCGCGTGCGCCCCGACCAGGCTCATCAGCTGGTCGAAGCGCTCATGGCGGTGCAGATGCACCTCGGGCAGGCTGCTGGCCGGGCGGCTCACCTTGGTCAGCGGGGCGAGCACCTCGGCCTCGCCCGTGATCACCGGCTTGCCAAGCTGGTTGGTGCACAGGCACTCGAGCCGCACGCGGTTGTTGGCCTCCTTGGTCTTGACCGTGACGGTCACTGTGATGCGATCGCCCAGGCCCACGGGCCGCAGGAACTGCAGAGTCTGGCCGACGTAGATCGTGCCGGGGCCAGGCAGCTTGGTGCCCAGCACGGTGGAGATCAGCGTGCCGCCCCACATGCCGTGGGCGATGACCTTGTGAAAGGGGGTGTCGCGCGCGTAGGCCTCATCCAGGTGGGCCGGGTTGACGTCGCCGCTCAGGATGGCGAAGAGCGCGATGTCGTCCTTGTTGAGGGTGCGCACGAGCGAGGCGGTGTCACCCACCGACAGCTCGTCGTAGGTGCGGTTCTCGAGCAGGGCAGGGGTGTCGTTCATCGCAGGCTCCGGTCAGGGTACGCGCACGTAGTCGCCCGGCGCGTCGGGCAAGGTCTTCTTGCGCCCGCCGGGCAGCCCCATGCGGGGCGGGGCCACGAGGCCGCTGGAGTGCTCGGCCAGCCATGCCTGCCAGGCGGGCCACCACGAGCCCTCCACGCGCGGGGTCATGGCCTGCCAGGTGTCCGGGTCCACGTAGTGCTCGGTGGCCGGACGATGGCGGATCTGGTAGTGCCGGCGCGGGTGACCGGGCTCGCTGACGATGCCGGCGTTGTGCCCGCCGCTGGTCAGCACGAAGGTGAGGTCGATGGGCAGCAGGTGCAGCTTGTAGACCGACTTCCAAGGTGCCACGTGGTCGGTCACGGTGCCCACGGCAAAGGCCGGCATGCGGATGTCGGTGAACCACACGGGGCTGCCGTCGACCTCGTAGCGCCCGCTGGCCAGGTCGTTGTGCAGGAAGAGCTTGCGCAGGTATTCGGAGTGCATGCGGTAGGGCATGCGCGTGGTGTCGGCATTCCAGGCCATGAGGTCGTTGGGCTCGCCGCGCTGGCCCAGCATGTACTCCTTGAGCACGCGCGACCAGATCAGGTCGTTGGAGTGCAGCAGCTGGAAGGTGCCCGCCATCTGGCTGCCCTTGAGTACGCCTTCCTCGGCCATCATGGCTTCGATCAGGCTGACCTCGCTGTCGTTGATGAACAGCAGCAGTTCACCGGCTTCGGTGAAGTCCCCCTGGGCCGCAAACAGGGTCATCGTGGCCAGGCGGTCGTCGTGGGCGCGGCCCATGGCCGCGGCGGCGATCATCAGCATCGTGCCACCCAGGCAGTAGCCGACCCCGTGCACCTTGCGGTCGGGCACGATGCGGTTGATCGTGTCGAGCGCGGCCATCACGCCGAGTTCGCGGTAGCAGTCCATGCCCTTGTCGCGGTCGTCGGCCGTGGGGTTCTTCCACGAGATCATGAACACCGTGTGCCCCTGGTCGACCAGGTACTTCACCAGCGAGTTCTGCGGCTGCAGATCGAGGATGTAGTACTTCATGATCCAGGCCGGCACGATGAGGATGGGCTCGGCGTGCACCTTGTCGGTGGTGGGGCTGTACTGGATGAGCTCGATGAGGTCGTTGCGCATCACGACCTTGCCGGGCGTGATGGCCACGTTGCGGCCCACCTCGTATTGCTCGGCGCCGGACGGCGGCAGCCCGCGCACCAGGCGCTGCCAGTCGTCGAACCAGTTCTGGCCGCCGCGCACCAGGTTCATGCCGCCTTCCTTGGCGGTGGCCTGCAGCACTTCGGGGTTGAGCCAGGGCAGGTTCGAGGGCGACATCATGTCCAGCCACTGCCGTGCGGCAAAGGTGGCGGTTTCCTCGGTCTTGTGGCCCACGCCGGGCACGTCGTGCGTGGCGCGGTCCCAGGCGCGCTGCATCAGCAGAAAGCCTTCGGCCCAGGCGTTGAAGGGAAAGCGCCGCCAGCCTTCGGACTTGAAGCGCTTGTCGGCGGGCACCTCGTCTTCGGGCGACAGCACCCGCTCGGTCGTGGCCTGGGCGTCTTCGATGAAGCGCTTCATCAGATCAAGCTGCTTGCCCGGCGCGGTGCCCAGGTGGCCCAGCCAGTCGAGGTAGACCAGGGCGGCCTGCACCGGCGAGATGCCGCCCGTGATCTGGCCCACGGTGGCCTGCGCATGGCGGTCGAGCTCGTTGACCCAGTTCTGCCAGGCGTCCGGATCCGGGGTGGGGGGCGTGCAAGGGGTGGTCATGCTCATAGCTCCTGGGTTGGCATCAGCCCTGTCGGGCCAGCATCGATCTGAAACGCGACAGCGCGATGACGAGGAAGAAGGCGCCGGCCGCGGTCACGATCAGCAACTGTGGCCAGACGATGTCGAGCCCGGCGTCCCGGTACAGCACCGACTGCACCAGCCGCACGAACTGCGTCGTGGGCGAGAACTGCACCAGCTGCTGCACGCGCGGCGGCATGCTTTCCACCGGCGTGGCGGCGCCCGACAGCAGGTACAGCACCGCGTACACCGGCGACGACAGCAGCCCGAACTGTGGCATCGACGACGCGAGCGTGGCCAGCATGATCCCGAGCGCCGTGACGGCAAAGAGGTAGACCGTGGTGGCCAGCAGGATGAGCGGCACCGAGCCGGCCAGCGGCACGCCCAGCCACAGGTGCACCACCAGCCACAGCGACAGCATCACGGCCAGCACGATCACAGCGCCGTTGGCGATGATCTTGGCCAGGGCGATCTCGCTCGGGCGCACAGGCATGACCAGCAGGTGCTCGATGGTGCCGTGCTCGCGCTCGCGGATCACGGCCGCGCCCACGAGGATGATGGCCAGCACCGTCACGTTGGTCACGATCTGCATGACGGCCGTGTACCAGTGCGACTGGGTGTTGGGGTTGTAGAGCACGTGCATCACCGGCCGGGTGGGCAGGCGCGCCTCGATGCCCTGCTGGTGGAAGAAATCGAGCAGTTCGCGGTAGAAGATCTCGTTGAGGTAGACCACGCCCAGGCCCGCCTGGGTCATGGCGGTGGCATCGACCAGCACCTGCACCGTGGGCGCGCGGCCCGCGAGCACGTCGGCCTCGAAGCGCGGAGGGATGTCGACCACGAAGATCAGGTCGCCGCGGTCCAGCGCCGGGGTGGCCGCATCGGGCGTGGTGTCCACCGGGGTCTTGAAGTAGGGCGCCCGGATGGCCTCGCGCAGGCGCTGCGACAGACCGGACCGGTCACCGTCGATGATGCCCACCGATGCATTCGCCACCTCGGCCTTGACCCCTTTGGCCGTGCTGTAGATGGCCACCGAGAACGCGAAGACGATGAGGGCCATCAGGGGCAGGTCCCCGGCCAGGCTGCGCAGCTCCTTGAGGGACAGCCGCAGCACATTGAGCATCCATTGCCGCATGGGTCTTCAGCCTTCCTGCTTGCGCACCAGCAGGCGGGCTGCCAGCAGATAGAGCGCACCAAAGCCCAGCAGGGCCGCGTACATCGGGCCGAAGCTCGACAGCCCCAGCCCCTTGGTGAAGGTGCCCAGGCTGATGAGCTGGAACCACGACGACGGAAAGCCGAGTCCCACCCAGCGGGCCGCGCCCTCCAGCGTGGACACCGGGTACAGCAGCCCCGAGAAGTTGACCGACGGGATCATGCACAGGATGGCCGTGGCGAAGGTGGCCGCGACCTGCGAGCGCAGGAACGCCGACACCAGCAGGCCCAGCGCCGTGCCCGCGAACACGAAGCACAGCGCCCCAAGCGTGAGCGCGATGAAGCTGCCTTTCAAGGGCACTTGCAGCACCGTGACGGACAGCCCGGCCAGGGTCAGGTAACTGAGCATGGCCAGCGCGATGTAGGGCAGCTGTTTGCCGATCAGGAACTGCGCCACCGTTGCAGGCGAGGCGTACAGGTTGACGATGGAGCCCATCTCCTTTTCACGCACCACGCCCAGTGCGGTCAGCATGCTGGGGATGATGATGAGGCACAGCATGATCAGGCCTGGCGTAAAGGCATAGATGCTGCGGAAGTCCTGGTTGTAGGCAAACCGGGGCTCGAACCGGGCGGGCAGGGCGACCGGCGCCACCCCGGGCGTTTCGCGTGCCAGCCGGCTCGCATGCTCGAGCATGATGCCGCGGGCGTAGCCGCGGATGTTCTCGGCGGTGAAAGGCTGTGCGCCGTCGATGTAGAAGGCCACTTCGGGCTGTCTGCCGGCAACCAGATCCCGTCCATAGCCCGGCGGGATGTCGATCACCAGCAGCACATCGCGCCGTTGCAGCCGTGGCCCGATCTCGGCCATGTCGTGCAAGGGGGCCTTCTGCACGAAGTACCGCGACCCGTCGAAGTGCGAAATGAGCTGCCGGCTGTCATGGCTCTGGTCGTGGTCCAGCACCGCGAATGCCACCTGCTCGATGTCGAAGGAGATGGCCCATGCCGCCGTCAGCAGCAGGATGATCGGCCCCAGCAGCGCAAAGGTCAGGCGGATGCGATCCCGGCGCAGCTCCATGCCTTCGCGTCGGGCGAAGGCCCACATGCGGGCCAGCCAGCCGGATCGCGGGTCGCCCAGGGTGTGGCCCAGCGTGTCGGCGGCCGTCTTCCCGGCCTCTGGCTCAGCGGGTGAGCCAGCCCGTGCTGCGGCCTGCGCCGCCTGGACCGTGGTGTCCGCGGCTTCCAGGCAGGCGATGAAGGCCTCTTCCAATGTCGCGGCCTCGTGCTCGCGGCGCAGGGCGTCGGGCGAGCCCACCGCCAGCACCGTGCCCCGGTGCATCAGCGAGATCCGATCGCACCGCTCGGCCTCGTTCATGAAGTGCGTCGAGACGAAGATGGTCACCTGCTCGTCGCGGGACAGGCGCACCAGATGCCGCCAGAACAGGTCGCGCGCGGCCGGGTCCACGCCCGAGGTCGGCTCGTCAAGGATCAGCACCTCGGGGCGGTGAAGACAGGCTGCAGCCAGCTGCAGGCGCTGACGGATCCCCAGGGGCAGGGCCGAGGGCATGGCCTCGGCATGTTCGGCCAGCTCGAACTGCGCCAGGGCGCCCTCGATGGCCCGGTCTGCGGCCTTGCCTTCCATGCGATACAGCTGGGCGTGCAGGCGCAGGTTGTGCGCCACGCTCAGCTCCTCGTACAGCGAGAAGGCCTGCGACATGTAGCCCACCCGCATCCGCGTGGCCAGGTCCCTGGCGTTGATCGGCTGCCCCAGCAGGCTGGCCTCGCCGCTGCTGATGTCGAGCAGGCCCGTCAACATCTTCATGGTCGTGGTCTTGCCGCAGCCGTTGGAGCCCAGGAAGCCGAAGATCTCGCCCCGCTCGATCCGGAAGCTCACGTCGTTGACGGCCACGAAGTCGCCGAAGCGTCGGGTCAGGTGGCGGGCTTCGATGGCCGGTGGGCCGTCGACGACCGGCCGCGGCGGGATGACCAGGGGCTCGCCGCTCCCGCGCCGCGTGGGCGGCAGCAGGGCGATGTAGGCCGATTCCAGCGTGCCATCGGGCGAGCGGGCCAGCACGTCACGGGTGGCGTCGCACACCAGGATGCGGCCGGCGTCCATGGCCACCAGCACCTCGAAGCGCTCGGCCTCCTCCATGTAGGCCGTGGCCACGACCACTGTCATGCCCGGGCGCTCCTGTCGGAGGGCTTCGACCAGGGCCCAGAACTGCCGCCGTGACAACGGGTCCACGCCGGTGGTCGGCTCGTCGAGAATCAGCAGATCCGGGTCGTGGACCAGCGCGCAGCACAGCCCCAGCTTCTGCTTCATGCCGCCGGAGAGCTTGCCGGCCGGCCGGTCGCGAAACGGCGTCAGCCCGGTCGCGTCCATCAGACGCTGGCTGCGCGCGGCACGCTCCTGGGCTGCCTGGCCGAACAGCCGGGCGAAGAAGTCGATGTTCTCGGCCACGGACAGGGTGGGGTACAGGTTGCGCCCCAGCCCCTGCGGCATGAAGGCCACCCGGGGCGACAAGCGGTGTCGATCGGCTGCGGACTGCACATCCAGTCCCAGCACCTGCACCTGGCCTTGCTGCACGCGGCGCACACCCGCCACGATGGACAGCAGCGTCGACTTGCCGACGCCGTCCGGCCCGACCAGCCCGATGGTGCGGCCCGCAGGCAGGCGCAGCGCGACGCCGTCCAGTGCCGGGACATTGTCGTAGGAATGGCTCAGGCCCTGAACGACGACGGCGACGTCGCGCGGTGCCTGGGGCGACATGGCGCTCACCATCGCGCTTCAGCGGGATGCGGCAGACGCAGCGGAGATGGCCGGTGCTGCGGCTTCGGCAGGCGGCAGCGCCACGGCCAGGTTCGCCGGCCAGGCCGTGTCTGGCCGGGTGCGCACAAAGGCATAGCCCGTCAGACCGGCCTTCACGAAGCCGGCATGCTGCTTGGCCAGTTCGGGTGGCACGGCCAGCTTGACCCTGTAGACCAGCTTGTCGCGCTCGGTGGCGGTCTCCACGTACTTCGGCGTGAACTGGGCCTCTGCGGCCACGAAGGTGACCCTGGCCGGCAAGGTGAAGGCCGGTGCGGCGTCCAGCTTCAGCCGGGCCTCGTCGCCGACTTTCAGCCGGCCGGCCACGGTCGAGGGCAGGAACACCGTCATGTGCGCCTGGCTGGTGTCCAGCAGCGTCACCACGCGCCCACCGGACGGGATGACCGAGCCCGGTTCGACCACGCGGTACTCGACCCGCCCATCCACCGGGGCCCGCAGGCTCATGTCGCCGATGGCCACGTCGATGCGCCGGATCTGCGCTTCTGCCTCGGCACGCGCGGCGGTGGCCTCGCCGATCGCCGCGGTGGCCACGCGCACGCCAGCCTGCTCACCATCGCGCTGGGCCAGGCGGCGGTCGACCTCGGCGGCCGAGACGAGTTCATCGCGCCGCAGGGTTTCGGTGTGACCGAGCTCCAGCTGTGCCAGCCGGGCCTGCACCTGGCGCACGGCGGTTTCGGCCTGCGCACGGGCCATGGCCTGCGCCGCACGGTCGCGCGCCGCCTCGATCGCGGCGCGCTGCGCCTCCAGCTCACTCGTGTCCTGCCGGGCAAGCAAATCGCCGCGGCGGACGACATCGCCCTCCTGAACGGGCAGCTCGGCAATCCGGCCCGGGTACTTGGCGGCCACCTCGATGCGGTCGACTTCCAGTCGGCCATTGGTGCGCACCAAGCCTTCCGGGAGCGCCTGTTGCTGCCCGACGTACCAGTATGCGCCGCCTGCCGCGGCCAGGGCTGCGACGGTCAGCGCAGCGAACACCACGCCGCGCTTCATGCCTGCCCCCCGCGTCGAATGGCTCCCAGCAGTTGATCCCGCAAGGCACCGCCGATCAGTTCGAGCAAGGCGTCGATCCGCGACGGCGTGAAGCTGTCCCATCCAAGCCGGCGCAGCAACACGTCACCGGTCAGCCGGAAGCAGATCGACTGGTGAAAGGCCAGGTAAGCGAGCGTGCGGGTGCGGAGGTGCTCGGCTGGCAGCCCCAGCGCCTTGCCCAGCACCGTGCACACGGTGTCATGGCTGGGCGCGATGACCTGACCGAAGAGCGCCTCGAACGCGGCGTCCCGTTCGGTCTGGGCGCGCATGAAGAACTGCACCCAGCTGGGTGGCGCAGCATCGTGCAGCAGGGCGCGGGCGTGCGCCTGCATGAACGTGACGAGGTGGGCCACCAACACCTCGGGGTCGTCCTCGCTGGTCGTGTCCACCTGTAGGCGCGCCAGCGGCTCGCGCATCCGGTCGGCGATGTAGGCGGCCAGCCAGGATGCCGACTGCGCATACAGGTCGTCTTTCGAGCCGAAGTAATACGGTATCGCGCCGAGGTTCATGCCGGCCTGCTGGGCCACCATGCGGGTGGTGGTTGCCTCATAGCCGTGGCGCCCGAACAGGTCGAGGGCGGCCATCAGCATCTTGTCGCGGGCCAGGGCGCCGCGGCTGGACTCGGGGTGGGCTGAGTGAGGGGGGCGGGTGCTGTGTGCGTCGAGGGTGACGGGCGTCATCGCGAATCCTGAAAGCGCTCGGGAAAACCCGGCTGGACAAGTGCCAGCATGACACCAGTGGGCTTGTGAATCAATCGACTGATTTGATGAAACGCAAACGCCGACGAAAGAGCGACACCCCGTGCGATGGGGGCTGTTCAACGCAGGGCCTGCTGCATGAAATGCGCGTCGTCACCAAAGGTGCGGAGCTTGGCTGCAATGGGGGGGCTGGGGGCCACTGTCGCAAAGCCATGGCGCGTCCAATACGGAACGGAGCCCTGCACGGCAACCAGGACCAGGGCCTCCACACCCACGGCGTGTGCGCGGGTGCGTGCCGCCTCCAGCAGGCGGCCAGCCACCCCGAGGCCCCGTGCGTCGGGGTGCACCGCCATGTCGTGCAGGTACAGCCACGCGGCGTCGGCGGGGCGGCGCCAGCTGCTCGCATGCAGGGCGGGCAGGTGATCGGCGTCGGCTGGCAGACAGAACAGGTAGCCCCGCAGCGCATCGCCTTGCCAGGCACCCCAGCAACTGTCGCTCGCCTCGGCGAGCTTGTTGGCGAAAGCGGCCTGCGGTTCGTGAAAGCCGGCTTCGTAGCAGGCGGCCTGAACCGCCATGACGGCAGGCAGGTCCGCTTCGGTCAGCAATCGGATGTGCAAGAAATGGGCAGACATGGCGAGACGGTGATCTTCAGACGTGAAAAAGCCGGAGCATGCTCCGGCCTTGGGGGCGGGGGGCGCCGAAGCAGCCCGGGTCAGAGCACCTCGGAGGCGAAATCGGCCAGGCGTGAACGCTCACCGCGGGCCAGTGTCACATGCCCACTGTGTGGCCACCCCTTGAACTTGTCCACGGCATAGGTCAGGCCCGACGAGCCTTCGGTCAGGTAGGGCGTGTCGATCTGGGCCAGGTTGCCCAGGCAGATGATCTTGGTGCCCGGGCCCGCCCGCGTGATCAAGGTCTTCATCTGCTTGGGCGTCAGGTTCTGCGCCTCGTCGATGATGAGGAACTTGTTCAAGAAGGTGCGGCCGCGCATGAAGTTCATGCTCTTGATCTTGATCTTGCTGCGCACCAGTTCATTGGTGGCCGCGCGGCCCCATTCCCCGGCCGAGCTGTCGCCACGCGCCAGCACCTCCAGGTTGTCGTCCAGCGCGCCCATCCAGGGCGACATCTTCTCCTCTTCCGTGCCGGGCAGGAAGCCGATGTCCTCGCCCACCGGCACGGTGACCCGGGTCACGATGATCTCGGTGTAGCGGCGCTCGTCGAGCACCTGGCTCAGCGCCGCGGCCAGCGTCATCAGCGTCTTGCCCGTGCCGGCCGAGCCTGTCAGCGTCACGAAGTCGCAGTCCGGGTCCATCAGCAGGTTGAGGGCGAAGTTCTGCTCGCGGTTGCGTGCCGACACCCCCCACACGGCGTGCTTCTGGTTGGTGTAGTCCTTCAGCGTGCGCAGCACGGCCGACTTGCCCGTGATCTCGGCCACCTTGCCGTACCACGGCGCGGCCCCCGGGCTTTCGTAGTAGACGAACTGGTTGACCATCAAGGCCGGGACCATCGGCCCGGTGATGCGGTAATAGGTGACGCCACCTTGCTGCCAGCTCTCCATGCCCTTGGCATGGCGCTCCCAGAAGTCGCCTGGCAGGGGCAGCACGCCGGTGTAGAGCAGGTCGCCGTCTTCCAGCGTCTTGTCGTTGAAGTAGTCTTCGGCCGGCAGACCCAGGGCGCGCGCCTTGATCCGCATGTTGATGTCCTTGGACACCAGCACCACGTCCCGTCCCGGATGCTGGCTGCGCAGTGCCTGCACCACGCCCAGGATCTGGTTGTCCGCCTTGCCCTGAGGCAGGCCCATGGGCAGTTCGACCGCCATGCCGGTGGTCTGGAAGTACAGCTTGCCCTTCGCCTCCACATGGCCTGTCTTGGCCAGCTCGATGCCGGAGGCCGGGTCCATCTGCTGCCGGTTGCTCATGTCGGCGGCCAGGGCGTCCAGGTCACGGCTGACCTGGCGGGCGTTGCGCGCCACTTCAGTCATGCCCTTCTTGTGCCCGTCCAGCTCTTCCAGCGTGATCATCGGCAGGTAGATGTCATGTTCCTCGAAGCGGAACAGCGACATCGGATCGTGCAGCAGCACATTGGTGTCCAGCACGAAAAGCTTGGCTGGCCCTGTGTCGACCTTGCGGCGTCGACCGCCCGAGGCGGGCTCGGCTGCGCGGGCGCGAGAGGGGGGCGTGCTGCTGGTGGCAGGTGGCGGTGTCGGAGCGCCACCCTTGTCGGCCACGATGCGGCGCGGCACGGGTTCGACGGAGACGACAACAGCGGGCTCGACAGCAGGCTGAGCGGTCACCGGCGCCTGGCGTGCCGACGTGACGGGCTTGACCAGTTCGAGCACCGGCGGCGTCGCGGCCGCAGGTGCCTCCACGACGGGGGTGGGTCGGGCGGAGGCTTTCGAGCGACTTGCCTTGGCCGGTTTGGGCTGCGAGGCGTAGTCGTCCTCGGTCAGCATGTCAGCGCGTTTGGTGGGCGGCTTGGGCAGAGGCATGGTGGGGTCCGTCGGTTTGGGACAAACAAAAAGGCCGCACAGGGCGATGTGCGGCCTCGTTCGGGTCGATCAGGGCACCACAAGGGCGATGCGTCACGGATCGGGAGCTGGCGGGGACAGAAGACGGGTCGATGCGCAGGGGCATGCGATCGATTATGCACAGTCCGTGCCGGCGCGCTACCCGCGGGGGCGCGGGTAGATGCACGGCGTGGCGGCGGCGTGACAGCCGCCCCTGCGACCCGGAAAGCGTGTCATGCTGAGAGCTTCGGCGTCAGCCGCGTGCGCCGCCCTTGACCGAAAAAACAAGGGCGCCCGAAGGCGCCCTGTGCTGGAAGATTTACGCAGTTTTACGCGTCTTCCGTGCCCGAATGCAACATCAGGCCGCTTCTTGCTTCAGGCCTTGCACGGCCTTGAGCACATCGTCCACGTGGCCGGCCACCTTGATGCCGCGCCATTCCTCTCGCAGCACACCGTCGGGGCCAATCAGGAAAGTCGAGCGCTCGATGCCCTTGACCTTCTTGCCGTACATGATCTTGTTCTTCACGACCCCGAACATGTGGCACAGTTTTTCTTCGGTGTCGGCAATCAGTTCGTACGGCAGCTCGAGGTTGGACTTGAACTTGTCGTGCGAAGCCAGGTTGTCTCGCGACACGCCGAACACGACCGCGCCGGCCTTCACGAATTCCTTGTGCTTGTCGCGGAACTGCATGGCCTCGGTCGTGCAGCCGGGGGTGTGGTCCTTCGGGTAGAAGTAGAGCACCACGGTCTGGCCGATGTAACCCTGAGGAGTGAACTTCACGCCCCCAGTGGCAACTGCTTCGAATTCCGGCAACGGTTTGTTCAGGGCGGGTGTCATGTTGTAGTGAATCAGCAGCCTGATTGAATAGCCTCTGATTATAAAGTGCTTCTGCAGGCCCCCCCTGACGGGTGCCCGATCCCCCTGAGGGAGGATAAGGCTCCGGTACGACCGTGTTCCGGGGCCTCAGACGAGCAGGGCAGCCCACACCCGACGTCCCTCGCCGGCGAGGATGTTGAAGGTGCGGCAGGCGGCTGCGGTGTCCATCGACTCGACGCCGATGCGGGCCTGCATGAGCGCACGCAACACGGCGGGTGGAGGAAAGCGGAGGGTGGCCCCCGAGCCGAAAACGATGACTTCCGGCTGCGCAGCCGCCAACGACGTAAAGTGGTCTTCCGTCAGGTCGGCCAGGGCGACCGGCGCCCAGGCAGCCACCTCGCCCGTGTAGGGAACCAGCACGCTGTGACGGTAGGTGACCCCGTTGATCGACACCGAGCCGGGCTCGCAGGCATGGATCACGTTGACGCCTTCGGCGCGGTCGGCATGCAGTTTCATGGACAGGCTGTGCAGGGTTGGTGCGCGGCGGCCCTCGCGGCGCGCCGGCAGAGGGAGGGTGTGGTTAAATTGTAGCTTTCCCTGAAAAAGCCGCGATTTGAGCGCGGTCTGCGGCGCATGGCGGCAATTGCCACGGCGTACCGCGCGAGAACTGCCCGCTGAGTCCCCCACAAGCATCCTGAACGGAGCCCGTTTTGAAGCCGATCGCCAAATCCAGCAAGCTTGCCAACGTCTGCTACGACATCCGTGGGCCCGTGCTGGACAAGGCGCGCCAGATGGAGGAAGACGGGCACAAGATCATCAAGCTCAACATCGGCAACCTGGCCGTGTTCGGGCTGGAGCCGCCCGACGAGATTGTCCAGGACATGATCCGCAATCTGTCGGGCGCCGCGGGCTACACCGACAGCAAGGGCCTGTTCGCGCCGCGCAAGTCGGTGGTGCACTACTGTCAGGAAAAGGGCATCAAGGGCGTCACGGTGGACGACGTCTACCTGGGTAACGGCGCCTCCGAGCTGATCGTGATGGCGCTCAATGCGCTGCTGAATGAAGACGACGAGGTGCTGCTGCCGGCGCCCGATTACCCGCTGTACACAGCGGCCGTGTCGCTGTCGGGCGGCCGTCCGGTGCACTACCTGTGCGACGAGCAGTCGGACTGGTATCCCGACATCGCCGACATCCGCGCCAAGATCACGCCCAAGACCAAGGCCATCGTCGTCATCAACCCGAACAACCCCACGGGCGCCCTCTACCCTGAGAGCCTGCTGAAAGAGATCATCCAGGTCGCGCGCGAGCACCAGCTCATCGTGATGGCCGACGAGATCTATGACAAGACGCTGTACGACGGCGCGGTGCACACCTCGATGGCCTCGCTGGCCGACGACGTGCTGTTCCTGACCTTCAACGGCCTGAGCAAGAACTACCGCTCGTGCGGCTACCGTGCCGGCTGGATGGTGGTGTCGGGCGAGAAGCGCCATGCCCGCGACTACATCGAAGGCCTGAACATGCTGGCCTCGATGCGCCTGTGCGCCAACACGCCGGGCCAGCTGGCCATCCAGACCGCGTTGGGGGGCTACCAGAGCATCAAGGACCTGGTGGCGCCCGGCGGCCGGCTGTGCAAGCAGCGTGATCTGGCCTATGACCTGCTGACCCAGATCCCGGGCGTGAGCGTGGTCAAGCCCAAGGGCGCGCTCTACATGTTCCCGCGGCTCGACCCCAAGATGTACCCCATTGCCGACGACCAGCAGTTCGCCTACGAGTTGCTGGCCGAAGAGAAGGTGCTGATCGTGCAGGGCACCGGTTTCAACTGGGCCCACCCGGATCACTTCCGCCTGGTCTTCCTGCCCAACAGCGACGACCTGACCGATGCCGTGGGCCGCATCGCCCGATTCCTGGATGGCTACCGCAAGCGCTACGCGTGAGCCCTGCCTGAACCGCCCCTACCCCTTTGTGATGAACCCGCGCCGCCCACAAGGCCGCGCGCAGCGAGAGAAGAGAACGACATGAGCCAAGAACAACTGCGTCCCGTGCGCGTCGGCCTGCTGGGCATCGGCACCGTCGGCGGTGGCACCTTCACCGTGCTGCAGCGCAACCAGGAAGAAATCCACCGTCGCGCCGGCCGGGGCATCGAGATCACCATGGTGGCCGACCTGAACACCGAGCGCGCCAAGGCCGTGGTCGGTGACGCCGCCAAGGTGGTGGCCGACGCCCGCGAAGTGATCGCGAACCCGGACGTGGACGTGGTGGTCGAGCTGATCGGTGGCTACGGCATCGCCAAGGCGCTGGTGCTGGAAGCCATTGCGGCCGGCAAGCATGTGGTCACCGCCAACAAGGCGCTGCTGGCCGTGCATGGCACCGAGATCTTCGCTGCCGCCCGGGAAAAGGGCGTGATGGTGGCCTTCGAAGCCGCCGTGGCCGGTGGCATCCCCATCATCAAGGCGCTGCGCGAAGGCCTGACGGCCAACCAGATCCAGTGGGTGGCCGGCATCATCAACGGCACCACGAACTTCATCCTGTCCGAGATGCGTGACAAGGGCCTGGACTTCGACGTGGTGCTGAAAGAAGCCCAGCGTCTGGGCTACGCCGAAGCCGACCCGACCTTCGACATCGAAGGCGTGGACGCTGCCCACAAGGCCACGATCATGAGCGCCATCGCCTTCGGCGTGCCAGTGCAGTTCGACAAGGCCCATGTGGAAGGCATCACCAAGCTGTCGGCCACCGACATCAAGTACGCCGAGCAGCTGGGCTACCGCATCAAGCTGCTGGGCATCGCCCGCCGTCAGGCTGAGGGCATCGAGCTGCGCACCCATCCGACGCTGGTGCCGATGCGCCGCCTGATCGCCAATGTGGAAGGCGCGATGAACGCCGTGATGGTGCAGGGCGATGCCGTGGGCACCACCATGTACTACGGCAAGGGCGCGGGCTCCGAGCCGACCGCCTCGGCCGTGGTGGCCGACCTGGTCGACATCGCCCGTCAGGTCGAAGCGCCTGCCGCGTCGCGTGTGCCGGCCCTGGCCTTCCAGCCCGATGCGCTGTCCAGCCTGCCCATCCTGCCGATCGAGCAGGTGGTCACGTCGTTCTACCTGCGCCTGCGCGTGGCCGACCAGGCCGGCGTGCTGGCCCGCATCACCAGCATCCTGGCCGAGCAGGGCATCAGCATCGACGCCGTGCTGCAGCGCGAGGCCGATGAAGTGAGCGGCGAGGGCGGCAACCAGACCGACCTCATCATCCTCACGCACGACACCAAGGAAGGCGCGATGAACACCGCGCTGGCCGCGATGCAGGCCCTGCCGACCGTGCTGGCGCCCATCGTCAAGCTGCGCAAGGAAGAACTCGCATGAAATACATCTCGACGCGTGGTGACAAGACCGAGCGCGGCTTCTCGGAAATTCTGCTGGAAGGCCTGGCGCCGGACGGCGGCCTGTACCTGCCGGTGGCCTATCCGAAGGTCGACGACGCGCTGCTGTCGAAGTGGCGCGGCCTGTCGTATGCCGAGCTGGCCTTCGAGATCCTGTCGCTCTACATCGACGACATCCCGGCGGCCGACCTGAAGGCCCTGACGGCCAAGACCTACACCAAGGCGGTGTACGGCTTTGACGAGATCACGCCGCTCAAGCCGCTCGAGCCCGGTCTGGCGCTGGAAGCCCTGTCCAACGGCCCGACGCTGGCCTTCAAGGACATGGCCATGCAGTTGCTGGGCAACCTGTTCGAATACGAACTGGGTCGCCGTGGCGAGCAGCTCAACATCCTGGGCGCGACCTCGGGCGACACCGGCAGCGCGGCCGAGTACGCCATGCGCGGCAAGAAGGGCGTGCGCGTGTTCATGCTGAGCCCCAATGGCCGCATGAGCCCCTTCCAGCAGGCTCAGATGTTCAGCCTGCAGGACCCGAACATCCACAACCTGGCGGTGGAAGGCGTGTTCGACGACGCGCAGGACATCGTCAAGGCGGTCTCGAACGACCTCGAGTTCAAGCGCAAGTACAAGATCGGCACGGTCAACTCGATCAACTGGGCCCGCCTGCTGGCCCAGGTCGTGTACTACTTCGCCGGCTACTTCTACGCCACCAAGTCGAACGCCGAGAAGGTCAGCTTCACGGTGCCCTCGGGCAACTTCGGCAACGTCTGCGCCGGCCACGTCGCCCGCATGATGGGCCTGCCCGTCGAGAAGCTGGTGGTGGCGACGAACGAGAACAACGTGCTTGACGAGTTCTTCCGCACGGGGACCTACCGCGTGCGAGGCTCGGCGGAAACTTACGAGACCTCGTCGCCGTCGATGGACATCAGCAAGGCCTCGAACTTCGAGCGCTTCGTGTTCGACCTGCTGGGCCGCGATGGTGCCCGCGTGAAGGCCCTGTTCAAGGACGAGGTCGAGCAGCGGGGCGTGTTCACGCTCACGCCCGACGAGTTCGCGAAGGTGCCGGGGTACGGCTTCGTGTCAGGCACCAGCACGCACGCAAACCGCCTGGCCACGATCAAGGACACCTTCGAGCGTTTCGGCATCATGATCGACACGCACACGGCCGATGGCCTGAAGGTGGCGCGCGAGCACCTCACGGCTGGTGTGCCGATGTTGGTGCTGGAAACGGCCCTTCCGGCCAAGTTTGCTGAAACCATCGTGGAAGCCACGGGTCGCCAGCCCGAGCGTCCGAGCTGGATCCGGGGCCTGGACGGGCTGGAAGACCTGCCCAAGCGCTTTGTCGTGGTGCCCAAGAGCACGCAAGCGGTCAAGGACTACATCGTCCAGCACTGCCGGGACTGATGTGACGCCTGGCGTGATGCCGAGGACGGAAGCCTGCCCGCGTGGCAGGCTTTTTGTTTTCTGGCGTGTCGCTCAGGGGGCTCAGCGGCGTTCGAACAGCACCTGGTTCTCAAGGTACAGGTGCTCCATGAGGTCTTCCTTCAGGCTTCGGGCGCCGACGTACAGCGCCCGCCAATCTGCGGGGGCTTCGTCCGGTGGCGTGAATCCGTCTGTCAGGGTGGCCAGGGTGGTCAGCAGATCGGCGAGGTGCCGGTGTGCCTGGCGCATGGCGTCGAGCGCGTCGGTGGCCTGCGATGCGAGCCCCTCCGCGATCAAGGGAAACAGCACGTCTTCCTGCTGACGCATGTGGCGGTTCAGGGCGTGGTGGATCCGCCGCAGGTGGTGGGCGAGCCCATGCGGACAAGCCGGATGGGCCGCATGCGAAGCCTCGACTTCCTCAGCACGCTGTTCCAAGTCCGGCAGGACGGCTCGGTGCCGGGCATGGTAGCGCTCGAGAATGTGTTCGACCAAGGCGGGCGTGCTGGCTCGGGCCCAGTTCACCTCGCGCATCGCACCGGGCTTGATGGCGTCCAGTTCGGCCTCCAACAGGCCCACGTCCAGCCCCTTGGCAAGGGCTGCGTCGCGCAGGGTCTGTCTGCCGCCTGTGCAGAAGTCCAGATCGTGCTGGTGAAAGACCCGGGTGGCCCCCGGGATGGCCCGTGCGAGCGTCCACAGGGCCAGATCGGCATCGTGCATGGCGTGCTCACAAATGGTGGAATGGAGCTCCCATGGTCGTCGCGCACTGGCCTCAGGGCTTTGATGCGGCGCAAGGGGCAAGCGCGTGGTGATCGGACTGCGCTGGGTCACAATCACGGCGCTTCCATCTGTTTGACGAGGATCCAACGTGCCGCCTGCCTTTCAACCTTTGATGCCGCTGGACGATGCGTGGTCGCGCCTTGAGGCCAGTCTGGCTGCCCACCTCGGTGCCGCGCCACTGACCACAGAGCGGATGCCCAGCGTCGACGCGCTTGGGCGGGTGCTGGCTGCGGCATTGGTGTCGCCGGTGGCGGTGCCGCCGCTTGACAACAGTGCGATGGATGGCTATGCCGTGCACGCAGCGGACGTGCCCCGGCTGGTGCAGCCGGGTACGGTGCTGCCTGTGGCGCAACGGATTGCGGCTGGCCAGGTCGGCGATGCCCTGGTGCCCGGAACGGTCGCGCGGATCTTCACGGGGGCGCCTGTGCCCGAGGGCACGGGGGCCGTGGTCATGCAGGAGCACACAGAGGCCGTTGGGGATGGCGCGGTGCGCTTCATCCATGGCGTGACGGCCGGGCAGAACATCCGTCGTCGGGGGGAAGACATCGCCGAGGGGCATGGCGTGCTGGCAGCGGGCACACGGTTGTCGCCTGCTTCGCTGGGGGTGGGCGCGTCGGTGGGGGCCGCCACGCTGTCCGTGTTTGCCCGTCCCCGGCTGGGCGTGCTGACCACCGGCAGTGAGCTCGTGATGCCGGGTGAGCCCCTGCCACCAGGTGCGATCTACAACAGCAACCGCCATACGCTGGTGGGCCTGGGACAGGCGTGTGGGGCGGCGGTGACCGACCTGGGTTTGGTGCCGGATGAGCTGGCAGCGACCCGCGCCGCACTGCGGGCGGCAGCAGCCGGTCATGATCTGATCATCACGAGTGGCGGGGTGTCCGTCGGTGAGGAGGACCACTTGCGCGCGGCGGTCGAGGCCGAGGGCGAGCTGGCCTTCTGGGCGCTGGCCATCAAACCCGGCAAGCCCTTCGTGTTCGGTCGCCTGCGTCGTCCGGACGGCACGCACGCCTTGTACATGGGCTTGCCCGGCAACCCCGTGGCCAGTTACGTGACCTTCCTCCTGCTGGCCCGTCCGGTGCTCGGGTGCCTGGCCGGGGAGCGGTGGCACCTGCCCCAGGCCCTGATGGTGCCAGCCGGGTTTGCCTGGCCAAGGGCGGACAAGCGGCGGGAGTTTCTGCGCGCTCGGCTCGACGGGAGTGGGCGCCCGGTGCTGTTTCCCAACCAGGGCTCCGGTGTGCTGAGTTCCGCGGCCTGGGGTGACGGTCTGGTCGATCTGGCGCCCGGCCGCACCGTGCAGCCTGGCGACCTGGTGCCCTGGCTGCCTCTGCCGGAGTTGCTGCAGCCCGCTTCCACGATGCGACAAGGCTGAGCAGGCGATCTGCGAAGATGCGCACGGCCCGACACAGACCTTGAGAAGACACTGAACAAGATGGATGCACGCATGCTCGCACCGCCCCCCTGGCAGGAGGCCCTCGCTTGTGTTCGGGTCGGTCCTGATGACTTCGATCTGGGCGCAGAAGTGGCGCGGCTTCGAGCGGGCGATCTTGGTGTGGGCGCCGTCGCCGCCTTTGTCGGCACGGTCCGGGAGTGGACCCACGATGCCCAGGTGTGCGATGCGACGTCCGACGCCGAGGCAGCCGGACAGCCTGTGATGGAGCTGGAACACTATCCTGGCATGACGGAGCGCAGCATTGCCGAGCTGATCGTCACGGCCAGGCAGCGGTTCGACGTGCGCGGCGTGCGGGTGATTCACCGTGTCGGGCCGCTGGCATTGGGTGATCAGATCGTGTTGGTCGCCGTCAGTTCCGCGCACCGGGGCGAGGCGTTTGCCTGTTGTGCCTTCCTGATGGACTGGCTCAAGACGCGGGCGCCGTTCTGGAAAAAAGAAGTGTCGTCACACGGAGCCCGCTGGGTGGCGGCACGGGACAGCGACGAGGCGGCTGCCGCGCGCTGGAACCCTGCTGCAGCAGGCGAGCCGCAGGACCCGGTGAGATGAACAACGGCATGATCGTGCACGCGCTGGCCGTGGCCGGGGGAGCCATTTGCGGCGCCTGGCTGCGCTGGCAGGCCGCTGTGTGGCTGAACCCCGTTTGGGGAGGCTTCCCACTGGGGACGCTGTGTGTGAACCTGACCGGGGGCTTCCTGGCCGGCGTGGCGTTCGTTTACTTCGGACGCACTCCGAATGAGACGTGGCGTCTGTTGGTCGTGACAGGGGGCCTGGGTGGGTTGACGACGTTTTCCAGTTTTTCGGCCGAGTCCTTGGCCCTGATCGAGAAGGGCCGGCCCGAGATGGCATTGGCTCACACGGCCGCCCATGTGCTGGGGGCGTTGGCGTGCGCGGCGCTTGGCGCTCGCATGGCGCGGCACTGGTGGGCCTGATCTGCAAGTCATGGGGCCGATCGACGTCTTCACCAGCTACGTGGCCGCCGGTGCCGGTGCGGTTATCGGGCTGGGCGTTGTGTCGCTGATCCGGACGGATCAGCCAAGGCTGCGCCAGGCGCTGGGTCTGTACCGGTGGGCGTTCGGGTGCATCGCCTTGCTGGGTGCGCTGCCCCTGGTGCCTCCGAGCTGGCAGTCGGGCTACCTGAAGGTCGCCATCGGCTCGGTGGCGATGGGGGTGGCCTTGCTGGCCTGGGCGTTCCGCCAGCTCAACGGACGGCGGACGGCTCCGTGGGGTGGACTGCTGGCCACGGCGCTGGCCGGCGGGTGCATCTGGGGGGCCGCATGGTGGGGCGACACGGTCTTCGCCCGCGCGATCGCCTTCGTGTTCGCGTTCGTGAGCGTGGGGATGACGCTGGAGCAGGGCTGGATCATCTTGCGCAGCCCCAGAGTCAGCGGCAGTGAGCTGTCCCTGCTGTGGGTCGCATCGGGCTTTGCGCTGAACTGGCTCGTCGCGGTGCAGCACGTTCTCTCGGTGCCCGGGCCTTATCCACCGCATTGGCTGCATGTGCCGGCCTGGCTGCTTCCGTGGTCGGCGCTGGCCATTGCGCTGCTGCCGCTGTCGGTTGCGGCCGTGGTGTTTGCCATCGTCAACGAGCGACTGAACGCGCAGCTGCGTGCCCGGGCCCTGTCGGATGACCTCACCGGCACGCTGTCGCGTCGCGGTCTGCGTGAACTGGGCGAGCGCATGCTGGGCCTGCAGCAGCATCCCGCGCGTGCCACCGCGGTGCTCATGGTCGACGTGGACCATTTCAAGCAGGTGAACGACGCGCATGGTCACCAGGTCGGCGACGAGGTCCTCCGGTTCCTGGCGCAGTTGCTGCGGGATCACCTCCGCGAGGATGCCTTGCTCGCGCGGTACGGGGGGGAAGAGTTCACTGTGGTGTTGCCGGTGCGCATGGAGAGCGAGGCACTGCGTGTCGCAGAACGGCTCCGCCGGGTTGTGGAGTCCACCCCTTGCCGGACACACGGCGTGGTGATCCACCTGACCGTGAGCATCGGGGTGGCCTTTCAC
>NZ_CAJYGK010000090.1 GCF_913773725.1 uncultured Aquabacterium sp.
CAAAGGAGCACCCCAGACAGATCACGCAGTAGACTTATCCACATCCGAACAGTCCATTTCTTCGTCAACTTAGTGGCTCAGTTTTGGACGTGACGCCTGGCTCAGTTTTGCTCGTGATTCAACAAGCGCACTGGAGCACGCAGGAAGCCAACCGAGAGACCCAGTACCAATATTGGACACGGTCCGGTGTGAACACGTACATCGACAACAAGCGAGTGTGGGACCGCACCAAGGACCTGCGCACCCGTCACAACCCCCTGCTTGACGAGTACTACACCGCGTCCATCCAGCGCTCGATCGACGAGATCAAGGGCTACCGCCTGTCGCGTCGCGATGTGAGTCTGGACGGTTGGATCGAGCCCAAGTACCTGAACAACGCGTTGCGCGAACAGAAGCTCGAGACGTACTGGCCCACACAGGACGCCAACGGCAAGTTCATTCGCACCTGATCCCCACGCCCCGAGGAGAACCCCACCATGGCCGTGTCCACCGACGACCTTGCAATCTTTCCGCCGGAGGAAGCGCCGCCCGCTGCACCGGCACCGACGCGCCGCTCACCGTCGCGTTTCTTGGGAGGACCCGCCTGGCTGGTCAGCGCCTTCGGCACCGTGGCGCTCGGTTTCATCCTGCCGGCCGCCCTGTTCGCCCTGTGGTGGACGGCCGCCGACCGCCACTGGATCGCCGAGCAGATCCTGCCGTCGCCGGCTTTCGTGTGGGAGTCCTTGGGCATCGTGTGGGACAGCGGCGAGTTGCTGGGGCACGTCGGCCACAGCGCACGACGTGCCGCGCTGAGCCTGTTGATCGGTGGCGGTGCCGGGCTGGTGCTGGGTTTTGCCATGGGACTGTCCGAGCGGATCAGGGCCTATGTGTGGCCCAGCTTCAATGCCCTGGCGCAGCTGCCGGTTCTCGGCTGGATTCCGCTGCTCATCATCTTCGTCGGCATCGAAGAAGGTCTGAAGCTGTCTGCCATCTCGATCGCAGTGGTCGTGCCCGTCGCGCTCAGCACGCTCAACGGCATCGCGAACATTCCGGCGGCGCTGCTTGAGGTCGGGCGCGTCTACCGCTTCAACGCATGGCAGACCCTGGTCCGCATCGTGCTGCCGGCCACCACGCCGGCTCTGTTCACGGGCCTGCGCCAGGGCGTGATGCAGGCATGGCTCACCACGATCTTCGTCGAGCTGTTGTCCTCCAGCGAGGGGCTGGGCTTCTTCATGTCCTATAGCCGCTCGCTCAGCCAGATCGACATGGTGATCGTCTCCATGCTGGCCATCGGCGTGCTGGGCATCGCCATCGAACTCACCTTGCGGCTGGTCGAATCCCGGCTGCAAGGCTGGCGCCGCAACGCCTTCTGAACCCGACCCGACCTGAACGCTTCACCATGTCTCTGCCTTCCAAACGACCCGACTGGCGCGGCTGGGTTCTGCCTGCTGCTTTCATCGCACTGTGGTTCACCGCCACGCAGCTGCACTGGGTGAACACGCGGCTCATCGTGCCCCCCGCGGGGGTGGTGACCACAGCCATCACCGAGCTACAGAAGCCTGATTTCCATGTCGGCGTGGCCCTGAGCCTGTGGCGCGACCTCTCCGGCTTTGCGATCGGCGCACTGGCCGGTGTGGCCGTCGGCACGCTGATCGGCGTATCCCGCCTGGCCGACAAGCTCATCGGTCCGACCTTCCACACGGCCCGCCAGATCTCGCTGTTCGCGTGGTTGCCCTTGCTGTCGGCGATCCTCGGCACCGGGGATGCGGCCAAGATCCTGTTCATCGGGTTCTCGACCTTCTACCCCGTGGCACTGGGGACGACCGAGGGCGTACGGGGCGTGACCCAGGCCCATGCCGAGGTGGCCCGCGTGTACGGTTTCACGCCCTGGCAGACGCTGCGCCGCCTGGTGTGGCCGGCTGCCGCGCCGCAAATGCTGGGTGGCCTGCGTCTCGGGCTCATCTATGCCTGGCTGGCCACCATCGGTGCCGAGTTCTTGCTCGTCAACGACGGACACGGCATCGGCAACATCGTCTTCAAGGGGCGCAACGCCTTCAACGTCGAACTCATTCTCTTCGGCCTGCTGTCCATCGGCCTGGTCGGCGTGGCCTTCAACCACCTGGCCACGCTGGCCGAACAGCGCCTGCTGCACTGGCGTGCACCCCAGCGCCGCTGACATGAGGCCGATGCCACATCCCTATCCAGAACGCTTACCAGGAGCCGCCATGCCCCAAGCAGGCACCATCGACATCCAGCAACTTCACAAGCAGTACGCGGTCAAGGGCAAGCCCCTGACCGTGCTGCAGGACATCAACCTCTCGATCCAGCCCGGCGAGTTCATCAGCATCGTCGGCGCAAGCGGCTGTGGCAAGTCGACCTTGCTGCGCCTGCTGATCGGCCTGGAATCCGGCTTCAGCGGCAAGTTGCTGCTGGACGGCAAACCCATCCAGGGTACGAGCCTGGATCGCGGCATCGTGTTCCAGGAGCACCGCCTCTTTCCCTGGCTGAGCGTCGAACAAAACGTCGCGCTGGGCCTGCTGAACGCGCGGGGCACCCAGGCCGAGAAGGACCGCAGCGTGCGCGAGCACATCGAACTCGTCGGGCTCAAGGGGTTCGAGAAAGCCTACCCCTATCAGCTCTCGGGCGGCATGTCACAGCGCGTGGCCATCGCCCGCGCGCTGGTCAATCGCCCGGAAGTGCTGCTGCTCGACGAACCCTTCGGCGCCCTCGACGCCCTGACGCGCACCCGACTGCAGCAGGAACTGCAGCGCATCTGGCAAGCCGAAGGCATTACCGCCATCCTCGTCACCCACGATGTGGAGGAGGCCGTCTACCTCGGCGACCGCATCGTCGTGATGGAGCCGCGCCCCGGTCGCATCAAGCGCATCGTCGACGTGCCGCTGGCGCGTCCGCGCGACCGGGTCAGCGCAGCCTTCACGGCCATCAAGGACGACGTACTCGGCGAGTTCAATCACGAAATCAACCACGCCACCGTGGCCGAGCGGCTCGAACGCGTGACCGACCCGCTCACAGCCTGAGCCTGCCCTTTGCTTTCCTTCTTTTCACCTCACCGCTTCATGCAGTCCAAGAACATGTCCACACGTTCCGTTCTCTCGTTCATGTCCATCACCGCCGCTCTGGCGCTGTCCGTTCCTGTCGCCCAGGCCCAAGAGGCGGCCCCCGGGGCCGAACCGACCGCCTCGGCGCCCCAGCCCTATGTGGCCCCGCCATGGACCTACAAGACCCGCCAGCTCAGCCGCAACGACGTCGACAAGCTGCTGAGCAACCCGAAGAAGCTGCTCGTGCTGGATGTCCGTCGTCCCGATGAGCTGGTGAAGTACGGCAGCCTGGCGGTCTACCTGAACGTGCAGCTCAAGGACCTCCCGTATGCGTTGGATTACATTCCGCGCGACCGCCAGATCATCACGGTGTCCAACCGGGCTCACCGTGCGGGCGCGGCCGGCGACCTGCTCGCCAGCAAGGGCTACAAGGTGGCCGGCGCGCTGGGCTCGGAAGACTACCGCGAGGCTGGCGGCAGCATCCAGAAGGTGTTGCCGCCTCCGCCCAAGCCAGCTCAGTGAGGGAGGTGGCATGAACATGCGCATGAACGCCGACACCCTGCAGGAGGGGTTTGACCGAACGGACGGAAACGCCTCCGCAGAGACCATTGCGGTGCCAATCTGGGATATCGCACTCCGGCTCTTTCACTGGTTGCTGGTCGCTGCGGTGGTCGCGGCCATCGCCACCGGCCTGGCCGGCGGCGCCTGGATGGTGTGGCATGGGCGGGCGGGCATCGCCATCGCCGGGCTGCTCGGCTTCCGTCTCAGTTGGGGGCTTCTGGGATCCGAGACGGCCCTGTTCCGCGCTTTTCTCCCCACACCCGCCCGCCTTCGGGCCTATCTGAAAGGGCGGTGGCACGGCGTCGGGCACAACCCGCTGGGGGCCCTGTCTGTGCTCGCGCTGCTCATCCTGCTCGCGGTGCAACTGGGCACAGGTCTGTTCAGCCATGACGACATCGCGTTCAGCGGCCCGCTGACCCCCCTGCTGACTGACGAGCAGATCGGCGATCTGACGGCCTGGCATCACCGGGTCGTCAACCTTCTGTACGGTCTGCTCGGCCTGCACATCGCTGCCATCGCCTTCTATGCCGTGGTACGCCGCAAGGACTTGGTCCGGCCCATGGTGACCGGGAAAGCCTCACTGCCCACAGGCACCCGAGCGCCCCATCCCGGCAAGCCGGCTGCGCTGGTGATGTCCGTGGCCATCGGCGTGGCGGTCGCCTGGGGGGCAAGCGGTCTGTGGATCACGCACGCTCCGGCAGCATCGCCCACGGCACAGCCCGCTCCGGGATGGTGACCTGCATACAGCGCATAAGCAAGTTCAGTTTCATTCGTTCTGCTTCCATCGACCCGCTTCTAGCATCCGTTCACCTGTTCACCACATCACACCAACATGCTGTTTTCCAAATCTTCCCGTCGCACGTTTCACGCTCTGGCCCTTGCCTCGGCCCTTGCCGTCACCGGCCTGGCTCCGCTGGCTGCTCACGCCAAGGACATCACGCTGCTGAACGTGTCATATGACCCGACGCGCGAGCTCTATCAGGAGTACAACGCCGCGTTCGCCAAGCATTGGAAGGCCAAGACCGGCGACAACGTCGTTGTGAAGGCGTCGCACGGCGGCTCCGGCAAGCAGGCTCGCTCCGTCATCGACGGCCTGGAAGCCGATGTGGTCACCCTCGCGCTCGCTTACGACATTGACGCAATTGCCGAGAAGGGCCTGCTCAAGACCGACTGGCAGAAGACGTTCAAGGGCAACAGCTCGCCGTACACCTCCACCATCGTCTTCCTGGTGCGCAAGGGCAATCCCAAGCAGATCAAGGACTGGGACGACCTCGTCAAACCAGGGGTGGCTGTGATCACGCCCAATCCCAAGACCTCGGGTGGTGCCCGCTGGAACTACCTGGCAGCCTGGGGCCATGCCCTGAAGAAGACCGGCTCGGAAGCGCAGGCCAAGGCCTTCGTGACCCGCCTGTTCGAGAACGTGCCGGTGCTGGACTCGGGTGCCCGTGGCTCGACCGTCACCTTCGCCGAGCGCGGCCAGGGTGACGTGCTGCTCGCCTGGGAGAACGAGGCACACCTGTCGCTCAAGGAGTTCGGCGCAGACAAGTTCGACATCGTGTACCCGAAGATCAGCATCTATGCGGAGCCGCCTGTGGCCATCGTGGACAAGGTGGTGGACAAGCGTGGCACCCGTGATGTGGCCAAGGCCTATCTCGATTACCTCTACAGCGCCGAGGGGCAGGACATCGCCGGAAAGAACTTCTACCGACCGACCGATGCCAAGGCAGCCGCCAAGTACGCCAAACAGTTCCCCAAGATCGAGCTGCTGAAGATCGATGAGGTATTCGGGGGTTGGACCAAGGCCCAGAAGACGCACTTTGCCGACGGCGGTGTCTTCGACCAGATCTACACCAAGAAGTAAGACGGGGAAGAGTCTCAAGGCAAGTGGGGGTGCCAGGAGGTCCGTGTCAGGCTTCCAAGGCACATTGAGAACGGCCTCGGCGGCATGGCGCCGAGGCCGTTTTTTTTATCAGGCGCACTGGGCTCTCAGGACGGACACGGAGCCCAGCTCGCTCAAAAGTGCTCACAAGGGCAGCAGCGCACTGCCGAGCGGGGCGTCTCCAGTCTCTGCTTCATCAGAGGCCGAAGATGAGCGCCCCTCGCCTTCATCCGCCGCGGCCAGCAAGCCGTGGCGCTTGAGCTGCGTGCGCAGCATGTTGCGCGTGATCCCCAGCACGCGAGCGGCCCGAACCTGGTTCTGTCCGGCATGTGCGTACGCCGCGTGCACCAGGGCAGATTCAACCTTCTGGAACAGTTCGGCTTCGCCCTGCTGCAACAGCGCGCTGAGCGCGTCCTGCAAACGGGCCAAAGCGGACGGACTCTCGTCAGCAGAGGCATCCGGCATCGAAGGAGCCGGGGCAGTGGCAGGCGGCATCGCCCCCACGCCCCCGACAACCAAGCGGGCTGACTCGTTCGCATTCGCTTGGCCAGCCAACGGGACCAGCCGGACATCCTCTGCGCGAATCACACCATCTCGGCAGACGATCAGCGCGTAGTGGATGGCATTCTCCAGTTCCCTGATATTGCCTGGCCAGCTATAGGTGCGCAACAGCGCCTGGGCGTCGTCACTCAACGCGACTTCATCGATCTGCAGGCGACCTCTGTAGACCGCCATGAAGTGCCGTGCGAGCGGCACGATGTCCCCGGGTCGCTCTCGCAGCGGCGGCAGGCGGACGCTGGCCACGCTGAGGCGGTAGAACAGGTCTGCGCGAAAGTGCTGGGCCTCCACTGCACGCGCCAGATCGATGTTGGTCGCGGCCACAAGACAGACATCCAGCGGGATTCCCTTGCGAGAGCCGAGCCGCACCACCTGCCGCTCCTGCAACACCCGCAACAGCTTGACCTGCAGCGCCAGCGGAAGATCGCCGATCTCGTCGAGGAACAGGGTGCCACCGTTGGCAGCCTCGAACCAGCCCGCACGAGCCTGCGAAGCGCCCGTAAAGGCGCCAGACTCATGGCCGAACAGCTCGGCATCGATCAGGGACTCACTGAATGCACCGCAGTTGACGGGTACGAACGGGCCACGCCGTCCACTGACCGCGTGCAGATGACGGGCCACGAGCTCCTTGCCGGTGCCGGTTTCCCCTGTCACGAGCACCGTGGCATCGCTGAGCGCAATGCGCTCGATGTGCGCCAGCAGTTGCAAAGAGTTGGGGTCGTGAAACACCAGGGCCTTGGCCCGGATGGAGAGGGCGGATGCCGGAGACTCCGGCAAGGTGAGCAATCGTTCCATGGCGTTTGCCGTGCTGCAAAGCACACACCGTAGCGCCAAATCCGAGAGGCAGGAAGGTGTTTTTTCAATCGTCCATATGCATGTGAAGCACATGCTTTCGCACATGCGCTGCGCGCAGATCGAAGCACGATGTTCTTCGTTCTCCGGTCGTGCCATCGCTCATACGATGACCTCACAGACTCGAAAAGGATGTGCCATGACCGTCTCTGCCATCAACGTGCGCAACCAGTTCCGCGGCAAGGTCCGCGAGATCATCGAAGGACAGGTGGTGTCCGAGGTCGAGGTGGAAACGCCCTCCGGCCTCATCGTCACCTCCGTCATCACCACACGCTCAGTGCATGAGCTTGGCCTCGTTCCCGGCAAGGAGGTCATCGCCCTCGTCAAGTCGACTGAGGTGTCCATCGCGGCCCTGTGAGGCCACGCCCGGCCGGACCAGGCGACCCCGTCGGCCGCCGTCGTGGTCAGCCCTGCGCTCCGGCTCCTTCTTCTCCACCCGCCAGACGACGCCACACCATGCCCCTGCCCCTTGCCACCCCGTTGCCTGCCGCCCATGCCGTGCGCGTGCTGGTGATTCCTGGTCTGCACGACAGCGGCCCCGGCCACTGGCAGACCTGGCTGCAGCGCCAGTACGCCGGTGCCGTCCGCGTCATCCAGCGTGACTGGACGGCGCCCCAGCTCGATGCCTGGGCCGATCGCATCGATCGGACGCTGGCCCGCCATGCGCCCCAGACAGAATGGATTGCCGTGGCCCACAGCTTCGGCTGCCTGGCCTTGGCACACCATCTGTCCCGGCGCGCACAGGCCGGCACCCCGGGGCACGAGGGCGGGATCCGTGCAGCGCTGATGGTGGCGCCGGCCGACCCGGTGAAGTTCGGTGTGGCAGACAGGCTGCCGACCACGGGGCTGGGACTGCCCGCCACCCTGATCGGCAGCGAAGACGACCCCTGGATGCCGTTCGAGCGTGCCCGCGAGTGGGCACATCACTGGGGAGCCCGCTTCGTCAACCTCGGGCGGGCCGGACACATCAACACCGAGTCGGGTCACGGCCCCTGGCCGCTGGCCCGCTACCACGTCGACCACATGGTGCGAGACCGTCAGCGCCTCAAGCGACTGGCTCGTGCCCATCCCCTGGAGTTCGGCTACGCCGTCTGACCTCCGCCTTGTCTCACCCATCTCACGAAAGGACCCACATGGCCAGCCTGCGCCTGGGCGACACCGCCCCCGACTTCGAACAAGCCTCTTCCCAAGGCCCGATCCGCTTCCATGAACGGCTCGGCGACAGCTGGGGCATCCTGTTCTCGCATCCCGCGGATTTCACCCCCGTGTGCACCACCGAACTGGGGCTGACGGCCAAGCTCAAGGACGAGTTCGCCCGCCGCCATGTGAAGGTGATCGCCCTGTCGGTGGACTCGGTCGAATCGCACGGCAAGTGGATCCCCGACATCAACGAGACGCAAGGCACGACGGTGAACTTCCCGATCATTGCGGACGCAGACCGCAAGGTGTCGGAACTCTATGACCTGATCCACCCGAACGCCAACAGCACGCTGACGGTGCGCTCGCTGTTCGTGATCGACCCGGCCAAGAAGATCCGCCTGATCATCACCTACCCCGCCAGCACGGGCCGCAACTTCGACGAGATCCTGCGGGTGGTCGATTCGCTGCAGCTGACGGACCACCACAGCGTGGCCACGCCGGGCAACTGGAAAGATGGCGACGACGTGGTGATCGTGCCCTCGCTGCAGGACCCGGAGGTGATCCAGCAGAAGTTCCCGAAGGGCTACAAGGCGGTGAAGCCTTACCTGCGCCTCACCCCGCAGCCCAACCGCTGAGCCGTGCAGGCCCGCTCAGCCTGCGGCCCCGCTGCTGAGCACCAGCGCCATCTCGCGCGCCGACTGCTGCATGCCGCCAGCCGGCTCGATGGCGGCGGCGCGGTCGCTGATCTGCGGCCACGCCGCGGCCATGCGCTCGGGCGCGTCCGGCACATTGCCCACCAGATGGGGTTCGCCAAGCACGACGTGGGTGGTGGCGAACACCCCGGCGCCCGCGTTCAGGATGGCGCGCGTCGGCGCCTGGTCACTGACGAGGAACAGCAGCCCTGGCGAGACGCTCTCCGGCGTCAGCAGGGCCAGGGCCTGCGGCGGCAGGATGCCTTCCGTCATGCTCGTGGCCGCCGTGGGCGCCAGGCAGTTCACCCGCACGTTGTACTTCTCGCCTTCCAGCGACAGCGTCTGCATCAGGCCCACCAGCGCCATCTTCGCGGCGCCATAGTTCGACTGACCGAAGTTGCCGAACAGGCCCGATGACGAGGTCGTGAACACGATGCGGCCATGCTGCTGCGCCTTCATCACCTCCCAGACCGCCTTGGTGCACAGCATGGCGCCCATCAGGTGCACGTCGACCACGGTGCGGAAGTCCTCGACCGTCATCTTCGAGAAGGATTTGTCCCGCAGGATCCCGGCGTTGTTGACGAGGATGTCGATGCGCCCCCAGGTGGCCATGGCCTGGTCCGCCATCGCCTGCACGGCCGCTTCGTCGGTGACGGAGCCGATGTGGCCGATGGCCTCGCCGCCTGCGGCCCGGATCGCCTCAACCACCGGCCCCGGATCCCGCAGGTCGTTGACCACGACGCGGGCGCCGCGAGCGGCCAGCAACAGCGCGTGGGCGCGGCCCAGTCCGGCGCCGGCCCCGGTGACGATGGCCACGCGGCCGTCCAGGCGCAAGGTGTTGGAAGAGTCGGTTGCGACAACAGTCTGGTTCATGGGCACCCTGTTTGTTGAGAAAGCAAGCGGGCCACGGTACGACCCGTCACCCCGGATGATGACGCGGAAAGTGGCGCGAAAGCGCCCTTGTCGCCCACCTTTCGGGATAACCCCGAAGGGGGAGCCGCGCTGAAAGCCCTTCGTCGCGCGCGCTGTCGTGGCGGATGCCTTGCTGTCGCACGGCGGACCGCCCTTTGTGCACGGGATTCCTAGACTGGATGACAGTCCATCACCCAAGGAGTCCCTCATGTCCCGCCCTCAGGAAAGCCGCCCCGACGAGATCGTGCCCCGCGAAAAGCTGGACTTCCAGCTCGATGCGCAGACTCCCCGTTGGTGGTACGGCGGGGACGCCTTCAAGACCCGCGTGTTCGACGGCATGCAGGCCGCGTTTCCGGACGGCGAGCGCTACTTCATCACCAGCGTGCGGGCCTTCCGGCACCTGATCACCGACCGCAAGATGGCCGAGGACGTGAAGAACTTCATCCGCCAGGAAGGTCAGCACGGCATCGCCCACACGCACTACAACGACCTGCTGCGTCAGCAGGGCCTGGATGTCGACGGCATCCTCACCGAAGCCAAGCAGCTGTTCGACACCTACACCAAGCGCTATTCGGCCCAGTACAACCTGGCGCTGACCGCGGCGTTCGAGCACTTCACCGCATTGATGGCCGAGACCCTGTTTGCCGAGAAGGACATGATGGCGCCCGCCGACGAGAACGTGCGCGCCATGTGGGCCTGGCATGCCATCGAGGAGATGGAGCACAAGGCCGTGGCCTTCGACGTGATGCAGAAGGTGGCCAAGGTGGGCTATGTGATGCGCTGCGCCGCGATGACGCATGCGCTGTACAAGGTCGTGACCGACAGCATGCGCCTGACCAACCGCCTGCTCAAGGGCGACGGGTTTTCGCGCGGCAGGCGCCTGCTGATGAGCGTCAAGGGCGCCTGGTGGCTGTACGGCCCGCGCGGCCTGTTCTCGCGCAGCACCGGCAAGCTGCTGGCCTACTACCGCCCGGGCTTCCATCCCTGGCAGCATGCCGTCATCCACAGCTACCCGGTGTGGGTGCGCACGTTCGAGCAGACGGGCGACCCGATGCGCGCCGGCGCGGCCCTGTTCGCCGCAGCCCGCTGAGCCACCGGGCCTCGCTCGTCCGAATAACCAAGGACATTCCCGCAGGGCGTACCGACCGGGGGTATGGCTAGAATCGCGCCGAGCGATGTAGCCATCGCGCTACGCCCTGCGTCATGAGTGAAGTTGCCCCTTATCTGGCCCGCGTGCCAGGCATCCAGTACGGCGTGCTGGACACCCTCACCGGCTATGCCGTGCGGCGCACTCAGTTGCGCATGTACGAAGACTTTGTGCAGGCGCTGGCCGCCTGGCACATCACCCCCCCGCGGTATTCGGCCCTGGTCATCATCTCGCTCAACCGGGGCCTGAAGCTGACGCAGCTCGCACAGATCATGGGCATTGCCCGCTCGGGCGCCGTCATCCTGGTCGATGCGCTGGCCGACCTGGGCTACGTCACCCGCGAGCCCATGCCCGAAGACCGACGCGCCTTCAGCCTGCAGCTCACCGATCGGGGTCGGACCGACCTGGCCCTGATCACCGCGGCGGTCCAGGCGCACGACGCCCGCGTGACGGCGTCGCTGAATGCGGAGGAACTGGAAACCCTGCACCGGCTGCTGCACAAGCTCAGCGGACTCAGGGAGCCGGATGGCGTGGGGCCGGGTCAACAGCCGGGTCAATAAGCCACCGAGAAACGGCTTCCGCGAAAGCGGAACACCGCCGACCTCAGCCGGATCTCCTCCAACACCAGGTCGGGCACGGGCTGATCGCCCTCGCGGAACACCTGGCTGTTGAGGATGAGCATGCGCTGAGCGGGGACGTCGGAGTGCATGGCGCCGCCCACCGTGAGCGGCGGCAGGTCGCGGCGCAAGGCATCCGGCAGCGTCTGCAGCGTGTAGACCGGCTCGGCCGGGCGCGTGGCCGGCACCGCCGGCGGCTGGACCGTGCTGCCGGACGCAGCCGATGCAGCCGGGGCTGCCCGGGTTTCGATGGCACGTCCGGCCTGCGAGGCCACCGGGGGGCCCGCCTTTTCGCCCGAGGCACCGGGCGACCGCGAGGTCAAGGCCGCGGGCCGATCGGACGACGCGACCCTGGCGGCTGGAACCGATGCGGCACCTGACAACGGGGGCGGCGTGGCAGGCGCCCTGTCGGTCGATGCCGGGGCCGCATCGCTCGCGCCCGGAGTCGGCAACACCGCCACGGCGGGAGCCTGAACGGACCGCGCTGGAGCAGACGGCACAGCCGATGGCTCGGCCCGCCACAAGTGCCAACCGAGCAGCGCCACCAGCAGGCCCAGCAGGGCCGCCACCACCCAGATCGCCAAGCCGCCGGACCAGAATGGCGGCCCGGCCGGCTCCTCCACCAGGGGCGCCGGCGTGGCATGCAGGCCGGGCACCTTGGACTGGCCTCGCGCCCGCTCGGCGTCGGCCTTCTTCAAGGCATCGAGGATGTAGGACATGTCGGTGTCACCCTCCCTGGATCACCAGCCGGGGCTCGTCCACGCCGCTCGCCCGGTTCAACAACATCAGTGTCGCCGCCCCGGGCACCCCGTCGGCCTTCAAGCCCTGTACCTGCTGGAAGGCTTCCAGACGGGCCTGCAGTGCGCGATCCAGGCGCTGGTCGGGTTGCGCTGGGGCCCCGCCATCCACCAGGGCCAACCGGTCCGCCAGCCAGGTCACCGTGGCCCCCCGCTGCCCGGGCGCCAGGCGGCCGGAGAAACCGGGCGGCAGGCGCCAGAACGTGGCGACCTCACCTCGCCAGGCAGCAGTCAGGACGCCAACCGGCACACGCCGTGGCCCCGCGGGGGTGTCGAGCAGCGCGTGCCGCCCCGGGCCGTCCAGAGCGGTCAGCAGCACGTGCCGTACCTGCCCATCGGCCCCCACCAGCCGGAGCAGGCCGGGCCGCCCGAGCTGCCGCACCATGGCCAGGCCGCCCGCCCCGCGGAAGCACTGCAATCCGGCGGAACGGACGGCCTGCGTACAAACGTCGGCCCCCGACGCAGCCGGCGCCGTCCAGTTCCAGCGGGCGGCAAGCACCCGCCAGGCATCGTCCTCATCGGCCCAGCCCGCGGCCAGCACGGCGTCGGCACTGTTCAGCACAGGCGCACCAGCCACGCCACCCACCGGAACCGGGGCCGTGCCGGGCGCCATGGACGCCGACGGCCCCGTCGCAGCAGCACGGTCCGGCGGCAGCGCCAGGGTGTGGCTCATGGCCGAGGCGGCCGGCTGGCGGTGGGTCGCCCACCAGGCGACCACCCCCAGCGCGCCCAGCGACACCAGCCCGGCAGCGGCCAGGCCGGCCCGCCCCGAGCGCCAGACACGGCGCCACCACAAGGGCCGTCCCGGCGCGCCGGCCGGACTCCGGGGCACTCCCGAATCCGGCCCGAACACCTCTTGTGCCGCCTGCTTCACCATGCGGGCGTCCACCTTCAGCCGCCCCTTGGCATACGCGCCCAGCAAGGCGCGGTCGCACAGCAGGTTGATGCGCCGGGGCACGCCGCGGGCCAACCGGTGGACGGCGCGCAGGGCCGCGCGGTCGAACACGCCGCCCTGTGGACGGCCGGCCACCGTCAGGCGGTGATGGATGTAGTGCGCGGTCTCGGCCTCGCTCAAGGCGTCGAGGTGGAAGCGCGCGATCACCCGCTGCGCCAGTTGCTCCAACTC
>NZ_CAJYGK010000091.1 GCF_913773725.1 uncultured Aquabacterium sp.
GGCTTCATGGCTACAGAATTTGCAAGAAAGCGCGGGGCTGGTATTTGTTTCCTTGCAAATATCGCACCACACTTCAGCCGAAATCGCGCTGCATATCAATGGGTTGCAAGTTGTTCAGGGTGGACTACCTAGACACACGTCATCCTGCTCGATCGACACTTGGCCGTCTTCATTCCGTGTCAGACGCAGTAGCACCGTCATTCGGCTCCAGCCCTGGCCAACTTCAGCGACAGTACCGGCATGCCGGCGGTCAATCGGGAAGTATTGCAGCGTGGTCAAAAGAAGGTTATCTGAGGCGTTGAGGACGCCCACAGCGGGCACCCCGTTGCAGTAAAATTGATAGGGTTCCTTGACCATAATTCGGTGATACCCTACCTCTTCAAAATTCTCATTGAAGATGAGAATGTGGCAATCCACTGCGTGACGCTGCCCCTCGTTGCATCGGTAAGTCGGCTGCCCCTTGAAGTTCGAGGGGGTGCACACCTCGTCTGCCCGACTCTTGGTCATGAATCCGATGGGCTCTAGATAATGCTGGCGGCCATCGATTTGCAATTTGAAACCGCGATGCTGCTCAAAGTCGCGACGGTTGGGTTCGACTCGGCTCATTGCTGCGGAACGGCCCTCCGCGGATTTGGCCGCCGCCTCCTCCACTTTCTCCACCTCGGTCTGTGTGCAGACGGGTCGGGGACGCAAGCCTCGTTGGAGCGATGCCAGTTCCTCGGTATTCCGAGATGATCCCGTGCAGGTGCGCTCGGTAATCCAGTCGCTTGACAGTTTAATCTCGGCGTGAACCAGCGGAGGCAAGCACATCAACAGCGAGGCCACCAAGTTATGGAAAATCCATAGATGTAATGTCTCACGCTTGCATTCTTCGCCGCAGCCGATCAGTATATTCTTTCTATTTTCAATGGATTCGTAAACCTCTCGGCGGTCTTCCCGGAGCACTGGCGCCGATATGTTGGCGATCTTGGCTTGCAAGCCGCCTTCGGAGGATCCCGCCTCCTGACTCGCCCACTCCAGTGCGGCCTTGATGGCTGGCACGTGCTTGCCGTAATATGCCATGCCGTCGCCACCGTTGCGACCACCCAGAACGTACATCTGGTATTCATGGTCCGCATAGTGATAGGCGTCTTCCAAGAAGACCCGGCTGTTGCGCTGGAACACCGAGCGATCACCTTGTTTCAGTTGCGCAAAACCCATGTTTTACAAGGCAACACCGCGCGGTGGACGAGGTCCACTCTGTTTGGTATGGCCGTGCAGGGCATGCGGGGGAGCACCCCTCGCGTAATTAAAATTTTAATACCGATGCACTCGCGTTCCAGGGCTACAGCCCCCATTGGCCCGATTGGCTCTTCTTTGCACTGCCGCTCAACCGAGCCAACATACACCGCATACGCGTCCCGGCATCGTTTCCAAGCGGTGTAACTCGTTCGGCGCTGAGCCTGCCAGAACTGGCGGGCACGGCACTCTTCCGTCATTGTTGCCTGCGGCCCACTTGGGTTTCAAGAAATCAAACAAGGCCATCATTTCTTCTCTCGGTTAGGCGCCGCACGCTGATCCTTGGCTACAGCCCCGCCCGTCTGCCAAGCAGCTTGCTGCGCGCCTTGTTGAACACCCGTCTGGCCAACTTTGCTTCGCATCTCCGTGACCCCCAAGCGTTCTACTAGGCCGGGGATGACTTCAGAACCATAGCCCACCTTGCCGTTGATGCTCTTCCAGCCGCTGTGTCGAGCTTCCAGTTGTATGCCGTTCTCCAGAACAGTCTTGCCGCCACCTTCCGAGTACTGCCCGGCGATCTTGTCACGGAGCTGCTCACTCACAGTGCTGGTACAGGCAGGCGCCTTGACCCCGCCCCCAAGCGGTATGTGAATCATCGCCACCATTCCATTGCGGTTGAACTCATCCAGCACAGCGAACTTCTGGCGCCATTCCTCAGCGGTCTTGGGCGCTTCACCCCGCCCCACCAGAATCCGTCCGGATTGGACTTGCCGACGTCAACGCGTGGGTTTTCCCTTTTGGGCCGAATGAGCGGAACAAGGTCACGCCTTCTGCACCCAAATCAACGTTCTTGATTTTGCTGCTGGCCGCGGCAATTGCGAGGTAGTACTCGACGCTGCTCCGCCGACTGCATACGGCTGTCACTCATCGGGGCAAGCGCTATCCAGTCATGTGAAATGCAAGCAAGGATGACCGCCTAATCATGAGGTGGCACGAAACGATTGCCTCCCATTCGATGCGCGTGTCTAGCAATACTAGTTTGACTGCAATTGCTCTTCGACAAATGCGACCGCATCTTCAACTGACAATCCAGGCCCCGCATGAGGAGGCTCCACTGAGCTCCAGAGCTCCTCCCCGGAGGGGGGAGGAATAAGTCTCCCTTTTTCATAGATGAAAGAGACATTGTTTTTAAGCGCAATCACGCTTCGCTTGCCTCCCCAAGAAGCCCAGTGGAACTCGTTGCACGCCTTCTTAACTCCGAACGCAAGAACCTTCGGTGGCTTTATGTTGAAGTCCACTAGATACAAACGCCCAGCGCAGGCCGTTGATGTAGGGGCTCCACTCGTATATATGCGTATGGATTTGTCTGGGCTCGAGTCATCAGGAAACAATCGCACATCCCTAAGAATGGATTTCCCCCGAAAGTTTATCAAATCCTCAGTAGCGCCTCCCTTGTAGGTGCACTCAGTTCGCGAGACCTCGCCAAAGGGATATATCTTTGGCTTACTGGTCTTGCACGACACAGAGTTTTCCGCATTCGACCATCCAACGAAGGATGCAAGAAGCAATATAGCCACTGAAATCTGCTTACTCGACAATTGAGATCTCCTCGCCACCAATTTTCACCACAAGATCTGAAAGTCGCCTTGGCTTGATAGCGGCGCTGCAAAAGTATTTTTCAGACTGGGAAAATTGCCTATCGACAAAGACTGCAAACCAAGCCCTGTAAGCCTTTGCAACATCGCCGTCGGCCTCCTCAATCATTTCGTTAGCCTTTGCGACCCCCTTGGCGCCCAACTGAATCTCGAACTTTCGTCTTAGCCCTGCCTCACCGCCCGAGCCTTTGACGAGCAGATTCTTGATGAACAACGGCCCCGCGCCCTCCCCCTCATGGTGCATAAGGTACATCAGCTTTGCCCGGTCCATATCACTCAGACCGGCCAATTTGAAACCCTGCTTTTCCAAGACTTTCAAGTTCGCGTTGCCATAGTCAGCCGCAGCATTGATTGACCAAGCAGGATCCATCCGCATTGCCAAGCAGTTCTTGACGTTTTGATCGCCCTTCTGTTTTCCAGGCGTCGTCGTAATTGAACCATCGCTCAGCACAAATGCCCAGTAGCTCTTGCCTTTTGCATTCTTCTCCTGGCGCACCCATCCCTTAGCTACGCTTTGCTCGTGGATGAAGCAGCCCGGTATCAACACGTGCGTCAGCCATGTGCTGGCTAGGAACTGTGTCAGACCCGCTGCGCCACTTTGTGGATTGCCCGCGTTTGCATTCCACAGTTCGCGCACGGTTACGGTCATCAGCCGGCCCTTCTTATCCTTCATCTGGTTGCCGTCAGGCCCGATCCGGGGCAATTTCTCAGTAACCTTGCCCGCCTCGCAGTCCATGAGCGCGCACAGTGCCTGAGGCGCCAGTCCAAGCCGTTTTGCGGCACTCAAGATCTGAGTTCTGTAAACGTTGTTTCTGCCGAGACGTAAATTGTCTGAATTGGGACACTCCGGCCCTGCCGCGATGGTTGCTGGCTGCCCTGCGTTAGACAGGGTCTTGGTCACGGCCCCCTGGCTTTGGCCAAACAGACCCTCTACATTGACGTGTGCAGACAACCATGCCCTGGCACGCTCGACCGCTCCATTCAGATTCCACCAAGCACTGTCGTTGCTTTGATTTGTTGGCGCTGCGGCGGCAACCGGCGCTGCCGCCGCAGCTGCCGGCGGAAGCGCCCTATCAGGTCTTGAAGGCGCCGACGAGCTGTTGCCCGAATCGGCAGCGGCAGTCTTTGGTGATGTGGGTCTCGCCGCCTGTTGGTGTGCCCTGAGCGGCATATCAACCTTTACCTTCGGACTGCGAACAATGGCGACCTGCTTACATTTGCTCAGATCAATCTCGCAAACGGGCTGCGCCTCCCCTTTGTCGTCTTTGACTTCGATCTTCACTCGACCCTTGCGGTCTTGAGGCACTTCGAAGGAGACGTCCCCCTTCGTCAGTGTCTTCGCCTCAATGGACGCACCGGTAGGCAAGGTCAACGTCAATGTCATGCCTTGGATAGGTTGATCGAGCCCATCGCGAAACAATATCGTCAACGCTTGGTCCTCGGATTCCTCCCCACGCTTGTCAGCATAGGGAACTTCCTCGGAAGCCTTGGATATCTCGCTGTAAGGAACCACATCGGGTTTGGGCGACTCTGGTATCGGATGAAGTCCTGGTTTGGTCTCTTCAACCGGCGCTGTATTTCCAACGCTGTCACTCATACAAACTCCCTGACTCATCTCCTGCATTCATAGTTTCATCTGAGCCTTCGAATCGTTGGGGCACGTCTTCTCCGCTGTGATATTCGACGGCCCATGGAGCGCTTGGCCCGACCAAGGCATGCAGAGCTTCGCCCTCAGTTCTGACTCGTCTTGGCGATTGGCCATCCCCACTGGTCTTGCCTTGTTCGACAACGGTCTTCCCCTTATGCAGCGAATACTTCGCCGCCATTGACTCCCCGGTGATCGGGTTGAATATAACCATCCGTTCACTGAATTTTTCAGGCTCGGGTGTAAATATCGGAATTGGAGTCGAGCTGGGTACTCCCACAGCGCCATCCGGCAGATCAGGCAAGCTCGCCCTCCCGCCCACCCCCTTACCCCAATCATGCCCCGCCCCCTTCACCGTCCACGTCCCCGGACAGGTGAAGGTGATGTCCCCACCCTTGAGCTGGATCTGGCTCTGCCCCGCCGTCAGCGTGATGCTGTTGCTGGCCTGGATGCGGATCTCGTCGGTGGTGCTCTGGATGGTCAGGTCTTGGTCCGACCAGATTTGCTGCGCGTCGGTGTGGGCCCGCAGGCTGAGCGGGCCGTTGGCCGCGATCGCCTTGATGCCGCCCGCGTGCGTGTACAGGCTGGTGGTCTGGCCGCTGACGGCACTCAGCGTGTGCGCGGCCGTCAGTTGCACGTCGCCCTGCGTGGTCAGGCTCGTGTCCTGGCCGCTGAACAGGCCGATGCTGGCCGGCGTCACGAACACGGCGCTGGCCGGGGTGTCGAGGTGCAGCAGGGGCTTGGCAAAGCGCTCGACCGGGTCCCGCAGGGTGCGGCTGCCGGGTTGGGCCTTCTTCGCTTCCTGCCCCCCCACCGCGCCGTTGTACTTGCCTTGCGCGGCCGGGTCCATGGCCTCGGTGTGCTGTTGCAGCGCCTGGCTGGCGTCGTGGCTGGCCAGGCCTGCCGCGCCTTGCTGGCGGGCGCTCTGGCTCAGCGCATCGCCCAGCTGGCGCGCGCCCTTGAGCTGGCTCACGGCTTCGGCCGCGTCCATCTGGGTGCTTCGCACACTCGCACCCATCGCGGGCCGGGCGCTGGTGCTCAGCAACAGGCCCTGGCCGGCGCGCACCACGGCCCAGCCGTCGGTGTGGCCGTAGAAGCCTTCACCCAGCCACGCACCGCGTTGGGCGCAGCCAGCACCACCCCTGCCGCTTTGCTGGATCAGGTGGCCCAGGCTGAGCTCGCTCCAGCCGGTGGCGCCGCTGTGGCTGGCCAGGCGCATGCGCAGCTGGCCAGTGGCATCGTCGATCAGCCACTGGTTGGCACCGCCACCGTCCAGGTGGGGGCTGTGCCAACCTGAGATCGTGCCGGGGTGGTTGGTGCCGGCGTCCACGCCTGCTGGCCAGGGCAGGTCGTGCTGGCCGTTGTGCAACTGGCCGATCACCAAGGGGCGGTCGATGTCACCGTCGACGAAGTCCACCAGCACTTCGGTGCCCGCGCGAGGGGTGAAGACAGCGCCCCAGTTGGGACCGGCCACGCTTTGCGCCACGCGCACCCAGGTGCCGCTGGTGGCATCGCCCGGGGCGTGGCCGGTGTCTGCACCGGCTGGGGTGGTGGGTGCGTTGAGGGCGCCTGCCAGGGGGCGCGCGCCGCGTTGCCAGCCGAACTGGATGCGGATGCGACCGTCGCGGTCGGTGGTCAGGGGCTCGCCGGGGTGGGCCACGACGACCGCCGTCTGCAAGCCGGGCGCCGTCGGCGCATCGATCGGCATGGGCGCCAGCCGCACGCTGGCCGGCACGGCATCAAAGCGGTTGCGGTAACTGCCCTGTTCGATGTCGGGCTGGCGCAGCAGACGGGCCGCCTCGCTGCCCAGGTTGTTGGCGGCCTCGTGCACCACGCGCAGCACGCGGAAGGCACCGGGCGCGGTCGGCTCGGTGAGGGCACCGCCGCCCCCCATCGCCGAGCGGGCGGTGGCGGCCAGGGCGGCCGCAGCACCGTACAGGCTGTGCTCGGTCAGCAGGAAGCGCGCGCCCTCATGCAGCGCCCGCACGGCGCTGTCGCCTTCGGCGCGCGTGTGGTGCAGTTCGTGTGCCGCCATGCGAGCCTGCGCACGCGCCTCGGCCACTGCGGTGCTGGCAGGCTGGGCCGTGGTGACGCGGCCCTCGGCATGCTGCCGCTCGCCATGGCCGCGGTAGTCTTCCAGCAGGGGCACGACCCCCTGGTCGGTCAGCGCGGTCGCCGCCCCCGCCACGCCGGCCAGTTGACGCTCGTCCCAAGCGGCCACAGTGACGGCATTGGCGCCCACGTGCCGGCCCACGCGCCAGGCGGTCACGGTGTCCTGCGCCAGGCCGTCGTCGAACAGGCCGGTGCCGAGCAGCCCTGCGCCCCGCATGTCCGGTCGGCTGAAGCGCAGGGTGCCCAGGTCGGGCACCTCGGCCTGATCGTCGAAGATGACCAGCGTGTGCCGGGCAGCGCGGGCGCCGGCCACAGTAGCGCGCGCCTGGTCCGATCCATCCTGCGGACCCGCGTGCTCCAGCCGCCAGCTCCAGCCTTCCTGGGCCATCAGGCGGCACACGAAGCGCCAGTCGGTCTCGCGATACTGGGTCGTGATGGCACGCAGCGGGCCGGGCTGCGCCAGGTCGAAACGGAAATGCGCTTGGGGCCACGCGGCCAGCACCTCGGACACGATGTCCTGGGTCGTGCGGTCCTGGAAGATGCGGGTGTCGCGGCGGTGGGTGAGCCAGTGCGTCCAGGCTGCGAGCGTCAGACGGTAGCGCGCCAGGCCGCCATCGGCGCCCAACTGGGCGGCGCGCACCACGTAGCCATGCCAATGGCGCCAACTGCCATCGGACCGCATCAGGCGCAGTGTCATTTGCTCGCCTTGCAGCGCCTTGAGCTCCAGCAGCGCGCTGGTGGACAGCGCATCGACTTCGGCCCAGAGGGGCTCGGCCGCGTGCACGGCTTCGGTGACACGGCAGCGCTCGACCACCAGGGTGGCCGAAGGCAGGGCGGTTTCCAGTTGCAGCAGCCGGGTGGCCTGCCCGATGCCCAGTGCGGCCTTGAGACGGGAGAGCCCTTCGTCCAGCAACGACGAGGGATCGGCCAACGATGACGCCGCCGCGCGCGACGCCGCGACCATGCCGCCCACGGACGGTAGGTTCATGCACTCACCTGAGGTTTATTGTCGGTATCGCGCGATTCTCGGCGGGGCCGCGGGCGTAGCCGACCACACTGGAAGGGGGAAATTGCAAACAGGCGTTACAGCGGTGCCCGCCCGTCATGACCTCAGGGCACCTACAATCGCGGGCCCTTTTTCTCCCTCGGCCCGATCCCGCCTCACGCCATGTCCTACTGCGCCATCGACTTCGGCACCTCCAACTCGGCGATTGCCATCCCGGCCGGCGCGGGCGGCATGCGGCTGGTTCCCCTGGAGGACGGCCACCTGACGATGCCGACCGCGGTGTTCTACTGCACCGATGCGGATGACCTGCCGCCGGGCACCGTGCGCGGGGTGGGCGCGGACGACGCCCTGCCACGCACCTTCGGGCGCGCCGCCGTGGCGGCCTACATCGAGGGCTACGAGGGCCGGCTGATGCGCTCGATGAAGAGCGTGCTGGGCACGGCCTTGGTGGACCAGACAACCGAGGTCGGCAACGGCATGGGGGTGAAGTACCTCGACATCATCACCGGCTACCTGCGGCATCTGCGCAGCAAGGCCGAGGCGGCCGGCCAAGCCCCGCTGGACCGCGTGGTGATGGGGCGCCCGGTGTTCTTCGTCGACGAGGATCCGGTGCGCGATGCGGCCGCCCAGGCCTCGCTGGAAGCCGCGGCCCGTGCGGTCGGTTTCAAGGAAGTGGCCTTCCAGTACGAGCCGATCGCGGCGGCGTTCGACTACGAGCAGCACGCCACCGAAGAGCAGCTGGTTCTGGTCGCCGACATCGGGGGGGGCACCTCCGACTTTTCGGTGGTGCGGGTGGGGCCCGGACGCGCGCAGGCGCTGGACCGCCGCAGCGACATCCTGGCCAACCACGGCGTGCACATTGCCGGCACCGACTTCGACCGCCGGGTGTCGCTGGCCAGCGTGATGCCACCGCTGGGCTATGGCGGCTTCGGCCCGAGCATCAAGGGCCAGGCGCCACGCCCGGTGCCAAGCCGCGTGTACTTCGATCTGACCACCTGGCACCTGATCAACACGGTGTACCAGCCGCAGCGTGTTGCCGAGTTGCGCAGTATGGCCGATTTCTATGGCGACCCGGTGCAGCATCAGCGCCTGTTGAAGGTGGTGATGCAGCGGCTGGGTCATGCGCTGGTGGGGCGTGCCGAGGCCGCAAAGATCGCCGTGGCCGAAGGCGGCTCGACCGACATCGACCTGGGCCTGGTCGAGGCCGGGCTGCACAGCCCGCTGGACGGGGCCCAGGCCGAACAGGCGCTGCGCGACGACCTGGCCCGCATCGTGGCCTGCGCACACGACACGGTGGCACAGGCGGGCGTGGCGCCCGATGCCATCCATGCGCTGTACTTCACCGGTGGCTCCACCGGCCTGAAGCTGCTGACCGAGCAGCTGGAAGCCGCCTTCCCCGCCGCGCGGGCCGTGCGGGGCGACCGGCTGGCATCGGTGGCCACGGGCTTGGGCCTGCATGCCCAGCGGCTGTTTCAGACGGCGTCGGTCAGCAGGTAACCCAGGCCGCGCAGCGTGGTGATGCTGGCGCCGGTGCCTTCGAGCTTCTTGCGCAGGCGCGAGACGTAGCTTTCGATCGCCTCGGGCCGGGCCGAGGCATCCATGTCGTAGACCTTCTCGAAGATCAGTTCGCGCGCCACTGGGCGATCGAGCCGCGACACCAGGGCCTCGAGCACGGCCAGTTCACGCGGGGTGAGCGCCAGCGGACGGCCATCACAGGTGACCAAGCGGCTGCTGGTGTCGAACTCGACCCGGCCGATGCGCACGGTGGGCGCCCGCACGGTGCCCCGACGTGACAGGGCCCGCACACGGGCTTCGAGCTCGCTGAGTTCGAACGGCTTGGCCAGGTAGTCGTCGGCCCCCATGTCCAGGCCGCTCACACGCTCGGCCAGGCTGTCGCGCGCCGTGAGGATGAGGACCGGCAGCCCGCTGCCCCGGGCACGCAGGCGACGCAGCACCTCCAGCCCGTCGATCCCGGGCAGGTTCAGGTCCAGGATGGCCAGGTCGTAAGGCTGCGTGGCGAGGGCGTGGTCGGCGTGGTCGCCACGGCCCAGCACGTCAACCGCATGGCCGCCCTTGCGCAGGGCTTTCGCCAGGCAGTCGGCCAGCTCTTCCTGGTCCTCGACGAGCAGCAGGCGCATGGTGAAACCTCGTGTTGGAAATGCAGTCGCGCGAAGCAGGGCGTGATTTCAGCATGAACGCCGCCACACCGCACCTATGGAAGGTCACACGGCGTCTCGGATCGTTCTCGGTGTTTTCCCGCGAAGCGCTGGCGCGCCCGCCGATCGCCAGATTCCTGACAGGAAGCCTGCCGATCATCCGCGGCCACTGACCCATTTTCCCATTCTCACACCCGGGTCACTGGAGACAACATGACACACGCCTTTCGCTCTCACCGCCTGGCCACGCTGAGCGCCGCAACCCTGACCGCACTGCTGGCCGGCACGGCCGCCCACGCCCAGAGCAGCAACCTGAGCATGTACGGCCTGATCGACCTGGGGCTGGAGTACCGCACGAACAACAATGCCGCCGGCAACAGCCAGTGGCGCGTCAACTCCGGCGGCATCAACACCTCGCGCTTCGGCTTCAAGGGCCAGGAAGACCTGGGTGGCGGCCTGAGCGCGCAGTTCAACCTGGAAGGCGAACTGAGCGCCGACACGGGCGCCGCCGACACGGCCCTGTTCGGTCGCCAGGCCTGGGTGGGTGTGGACAGCAAGTCGCTGGGCGGCGTGGCGTTGGGACGCATGTCGACTGTGGCCTATGACTTCATTGCCCCGCACGATTTCATGGGCTATGCGCCGCAGTACTCCTGGGTGACGGGCACCGCCACCGTGCCGAAGGCATCGTTCACCAGCCGCATCAGCAACGGCGTGCGCTACCTGGGGCAGTTCGGCAACGTGCGTCTGGGCCTGAACGCCGGCCTGGGTGAAGTGGCCGGCTCGCTGAACGCCAACACCAGCCGCGGCATCTCGATCGGCTACGACGCCGGCCCGATCTCGGCCCAGCTGAGCCTGGACGACGGCCGCACCGCCGCCACGGAAACCGCCACCACGTCGACCAGCAACCGCAGCTGGATCGCCTCGGGCACCTACAGCCTGGGCACCACCAAGCTGTACGCCGGCGTGCGCGACACCAAGCGTGAGCCCGTGGGCACGATCAGCAGCAGCAACGCGGCCTTCCACACCACGTTGTACTGGCTGGGTGCCAGCGCCCCGGTGGCCAACAAGGTGACGGCCTTTGGTGGCATTTACGTGGAGAACAAGCACGGCACGCCGTCGAACCCCGTGATGCTGGCCGGCAAGGTGCACTACGACCTGTCCAAGCGCACGCGCCTGTACGCCACGGCCGCCATCGCCCGCGCGCAGACGGAAGACGGCGTCGCCACCCGCACCGGCGTGTTCCGCGACCAGACGCCGCTGACCAACCACCAGACCGGCATCGGCTTCGGGCTGCAGCACCGCTTCTGATCGACGCGAGACGGGCCGCCACACGCGGCCCGAACCGGATGCAAAAAAGCCGTGGCGGCATCCCCGCACACGGCTTTTTGCATGCTTGGGGCCACGCTGCGGTGGCCGCCTTCTCGTCAGGCCTTGCCGCCCGATTTCGCCTTGGCGGCTTCCAGCGCCAGCGCCAGTGCCGACTTGGGCGCGTTGGCGTCGGCCGGGCGATCGCGGCGGGGGGCGCCTTCGTGGCGCGGGCGGTCCTGGCGATCCTGCCGGTCGGTGCGGCGGCCGTCGGCACGCTCACCGCGGGGGCGCTGTTCACCGTCTGCACGACGCGGGCCCCGGTCGGACGGGCGGTCGCCACGCGGGCGATCGCCTTGCGGACGGTCGGCGCGCGGCGGGCGGTCACCGCGTTCGGCTCGGGCCGGGCGCTGAGCCCCGTCGGCCGGCGCAGCGGCAGCGCCGTCACGCGGGGTGCGGTCCGCTCGCGGACCACGCGGGCGCTGCTCGCCGCCTCGGTCGGCACGGTCACCGCGATCACGACGGGGGCCCTGACCCGGGCGCGGGCCGCGTGCGCGCGGCTCCGGCTTGGGCTCGGCCGCTTCCTTGCGGGCCTGGACCAGCAGCGCCTCGAAGGCCTCGGCCGTCATGCCCTTCTCGGCGCAATAGGCCTCGGTCGTCACCTTGCCCGCTTCGACATCGGCCAGCAACTGGGCGCGTTCACGGCGCGCCTGGGCCTCGGCCTCGCGGCGCTCCTTGACGATGGCGCGGCGGCGGGCGAGCTCGGTTTCCGCGATCTGACGGTGTTCTTCCGACAGCTCGCCAGCAGGGTTGCCGTCAAGGTCGAAGCGCGACTGCGCCTTGGTCACGGCGATCAGGTAGGCCGTGGCATGCGTGTAGCGGCGGAAGAAGCCCGACAGCGCGGTCTTCGTGAACACGCCGGGCGCGCGCTCCTGGATGTCGGTCTGGATGCGCAGCTTCAGCGGCTTGGGCTCGCCACCAAACAGCGCCGGGAAACGCTGCTTCAGCTCGGCTGCGCAATCGGCCGGGCTCATGCCGGATGGCTCGGCGGCAGGGGCTGGCGCATCGGGCGTGGCCGGGCCGGCTTCGGCCGACACGGCGGGCGCCGCCGGCACCTCGGGTGCGGCGGGCTGGTCAGCGGGAAGGTCCGAAGGAGGCAGGGGAGTCGAAGACATGGAACAGGTGGCAGCGCCGACATGGCGAAACCTCGATTGTGCGCGATGTGGCGCACCTTGCCACGCCTGCCTGCACGCGCGCCGTGGGAACGGCCCTGGCCGCGGGTCGGGCCATCCGGCGAACGCCACCCCACAAGGGTGCCGATCGGGTTAGGCTGCAGGCTGACCAACCGCCCTTCGATGGACCATGCTGATTCAGGACGCCAACACCCTCCTGCTGGTCGTGGACCTGCAGACCCGACTGATGCCGGTGCTGTCCGGCGCGGAGGCCGTGGCCCGCCAGGCCATCGCCCTGATCGACACGGCTGCGGACCTGGCCGTGCCCGTGCTGGTCTCGGAGCACTGCGTGGACAAGCTCGGCGGCTCACTGCCTGCGGTGCGAACGGCCGCCGAGGCCGCCGGCGCCACCTTCGTGCACAAGACGCACTTCAGCTGCACCAACGAGCCCGGCTTTGCCGACACGCTGTATGCCCTGGGGCGGCGGCAGGTGGTGGTGGTGGGCGCCGAGGCGCATGTCTGCGTGATGCAGTCGGCGCTGGGGCTGCTGGCGGCCGGCTATGCCGTGTTCGTGGTGGCCGACGGGGTGGCCTCGCGGGACGAGGCGAACAAGGCGCTGGCGCTGCAGCGGCTGCAGGCCGCCGGGGCCACCATCGTCGGCAGCGAGATGGTGATGTTCGAGTGGCTGACGCATGCCGGGCATCCGGCGTTTCGCCAGGTGCTGCCGCGCATCAAGGGCCCGGCCTGAAGGGCATCACAGACGGATCAGGCGTTCGAGCGCCTTTTCCAGTGTGGCCGCCGACTTGGCGAAGCAGAACCGGATCACGCCATCGTCGCGCCCGTCCGGGTAGAAGGCCGACACCGGGATGGCGGCCACGCCGTGCTCGGTTGTCAGGCGCTCGACAAAGGCGCGGTCGCCCTGGTCGCTGATGGCGCTGTAGCGCACGCACTGGAAGTAGGTGCCCTGGCAAGGCAGCAGCTCAAAACGTGAGCCGGCCAGAGCCTGCCGAAAGATGTCGCGTTTGCCCTGGTACAGGGCCTTGAGCTGCTCGTACCAGCCCGGGCGCTTCATGAACTCGGCCAGCGCGACCTGGCTGGGCGTGTGCACGGTGAAGGTGATGAACTGATGCGCCTTGCGGAACTCGGCCATCAGCGCACGCGGGGCGAGGCAATAGGCCACCTTCCATCCGGTGATGTGATAGGTCTTGCCGAAACTCGACACCACCAGACTGCGCTCGGCCAGGCGCGGATGGCGCAGCACGCTTTCGTGGCGCGCCTGGTCGAAGACCATGTGCTCGTAGACCTCGTCGCTGAGGAGGACGATGTCGGTGCCGGCCACCAGGGCTTCGAGCCGCGCCATGTCGTCGGCCGTCCAGACGCTGCCCGTCGGGTTGTGCGGGGTGTTGAGGATGATCATCCGCGTGCGCGGCGTGATGAGCCGGGCGACCTCGTCCCAATCGGGCCGCCAGTCGGGCTGCTGCAGGGTCGCGTACACCACCTTGCCCCCCTGCAGCACGACACTGGGCGCGTAGCTGTCGTACACCGGGGCGAACACGATCACCTCGTCACCCGGATGCACGAGCGCCGCGATCGCGGTGAACAGGGCCTGTGTGGCACCCGCCGTCACGGTGATTTCGGTGTCGGGGTCGAAGGCCGCGCCATACAGGCCCTGCACCTTCTCGGCGATGGCTTCGCGCAGCACCGGCAGCCCGGCCATGGGCGCGTACTGGTTGTGCCCCGCGCGCGCGGCCTGGTCCAGCAAGGCCAGCAGATCGGCCGGGGCGTCGAAATCCGGGAAGCCCTGAGACAGGTTGATCGCGCCGTGCTGCTGCGCCAGAGCGGACATCACGGTGAAGATCGTGGTGCCCACGTCGGGCAGGCGCGAGGCAAAGGAAACAGGCGTGTCAGGCATCCGATGAGGATAGCCGGACACGCTGCTGTGCTCGACATCAGAAGGTGTAACGAGCCGTCAGGTTCGCGTTCAAACGCGCGCCATAGCCGCAGTCCTGGTTCAGGCCACGGCACCAGGCCAGATAGGTCTTGTCGGCGAGGTTCTTGACGTCGAAGCGGAAGTCCCAGGGGCCGGTCGTGTAGCCGACCATGGCATCGACCAGCGTGACGGTGGGCAGCACCGGCTGGCCGTTCGCGCCGGTGACCGAGCCGGTGTGCCGCACGCCCGCACCGGCCCGCCAGCCGCCCTGGAAGCGGTACTGCGCCCAGGTCGACGCCAGGCGCTCGGCGACCGAGCCCAGGCGCAGGCCTGTCTGGGCGTTGACCGCGTCCATGTCGGTGTAGTTCGCTGACAGCTCCAGCGCGCCCATGCGGTGCCGCACCTCGGCCTCCCACCCCTTGGTGTGTGCGCCCACCTGCTCCAGCCCGCCCGGCATGCTGCCGGTGGCCACGCGGTTGCGCTCCTTGATGTCGAACCACGCCAGGTTGACAGACGTCTGTCCGGAATCGGACAGGTACTTCAGGCCCGCCTCTTTCTGCTCGCCTTCGGTGGGTTTGAGGTAACCCCCGCTCGGGGTGCCGTCGGTGCCCGCATTGGGCACAAAGGCTTCGGAATAGCTCACGTAAGGCGACACCCCGTTCGGCAGCTTGTACATCAGGCCCAGCCGCCCCGTCGTCGCTTCGTTGTGCACGGTGGTTTCCGCGCCGCTGACCGCCACCGCGACGGTGCGCGCATGGTCGCGGCGCCAGGCCGCCGAGGCCACCCAGGGGCCCCAGGTCACGTGGTCGGTCGCATACAGACCCGTCTGGATCAGCTTGCTGTCGGGCCGATCGAGCCAGGTCAGCGCCGCCGTGTTCACGCTGCCGTAGACGGGGTTGTAGAGGTTGATGCTGGTGCCGCTTCCGTACGCGTAGTTGTACTCTTCCCAGAAGGCGTGCTGGTGGTCCAGGCCCACGGCCAGCTGGTGCCGCGTCGGTCCCAGGTTCACCTGGCCTTCCAGTCGCACATCGCCCGAGGTGACCTCGGTCTTGCGGTCGGCGGTGTAGATGTTGCGGCCGATGACGCCGGCATCCGTCGGCACGGCGCCCACCGTGGCCCAATGTTCGCGGGTGACCGAGGCCGAGTGCGTCTTGCGCAGCGCGGCGGCCACACGCCAGCTGTCGGCCAGCTGCTGGTCGACCAGCAGCGTGAGCTCGTTCTTGCGCGTGTCGTAGCGGTCCCAGCCCGGCTCACCCACAAACGTGCTGCTCGACAGCTTCCCCAGCGGCGCCGGGTTGATCGTGCCCTTGGAGGGCAGGAACTGCGAGGACACCTGGCCCTTGTACTGCTGGTGTGCGAACAAGGCCGTCACGCTGGTGCCCGCGCGGGGTTGCCACGTCACGGACGGCATCAGCACCAGGGCGTCGTCGGCCACGTGCTGGACCTGGGTGTCGCTGTCGCGCTTGAGGGCCACCAGGCGATACAGCCACTCGCCATCGGCCGACAGCGGGCCGGTCAGGTCGGCGGCCACCTGCTTGCGGTTGTGGCTGCCCAGCTGCACCTCGATCTCGCGCCGGGGTGTGGCCTGCGGGCGCTTGCTCACCACGTTGAGGATGCCGCCCAGCTCGGCCTGGCCATACAGCACCGAGGACGGACCCTTGAGCACCTCGACGCGCTCGAGCATGTAGAGATCCGGCCGAACATTGTTGTAGTAGCCGTATAGGCTGCGCAGGCCATCGATGTAGGCCGCCGGCGACAGACCACGGATGGCCGCCCAGTCGCCCCGGGTGTCGAAGCCGTAGCGGCCACCCTGCACGCCGGCGCTGTACAGCAGCGCGTCCTCGACGCTGCGCGCGCCCGTCTCACGGATCTGCGCCACGTCGATCACCTCCATCGAGAACGGGGTCTCGTACACGCTGGCCGGGCTCTTGCCGACCTGGGCCGGACGGGTCTGGGTGATGAGGCGGTCGGCGCGGGGCGCCTTGCTGGCCTTCACACGGACTTCCGGCAGCGTGCCTTCCGCCGTGGCGCCCCCCGTGGTCACCGCGACGCCGTCATCGGCCGCGAGCACGGGCTGCACACACGCCAGCCATACGGCCAGGCACAAGGGTGAGGGGCGATGAAAGAAAGGCATGACGCGATTACGTAACAAGAATGAGATTGATTCGCATTCTATAATTAGGCTTTCAATGAGGTGTGTGGAATCCGGATGGACGCTGCGCCCTTTCCACCGCCCTTGCCGCGAACCCGTGTCATGCCAGCCACACCCTCTTCTCGTCCCTCCAGGTGGCCCTGGGCTCACCGCATCGTCCTGAGCATCGTCGGCGCCTATGCCCTCACGTGGGGTCTGTCCGCGCTGGCGGTCGTGGCCTTGGTGGCCGGCGGCGTGGCCTTCCACGAGGCGGAGCACGGCGTGCTCGTCGTGGCCTTCCTGGTCTACCTGGGCGTGTTCATGTGGGCCTTCGCCGCCCCCCGACTGAGCCAGGTTTGGCTGACCGTCGGCGGAGGCGCCGCCGTGTCGATGGCGGCCGCCCTGTGGTGGCAACACCTGCTGATGCGCTGAAGGAGACCCCGATGAACTGGACTTTCCGCCAGGCCATGGTCTGGATGCACACCTGGCTGGGGCTCGTCCTGGGCTTCGTGCTGATGGTGGTGTTCTTCTTCGGATCGCTCTCGGTGTTCGACCGCGAGATCGACCGCTGGGCCATTCCGCAGACGCGCTTCGCGCCGCAGCCCATGCCGTCGTTCGACCAGATGCTGCGGCCGCTGATGGACCGGATGGAGCCGTCGCCGATCGAGTACGCCGCGAAGATGCCGGTGCTGCATGATCCGGCCAAGGGCCCGATGACGCCGCGCCAGGCCCTGCCCATCGACGAGTTCTGGGCCTACACCACCCACCGGGACCCGGTGCTGCTGGTGGGCGCCGATTTCGCCGTGCCCTTGCCCAAGGACCCGGCCGCACACAACCACATCCACAACCGCGTGACGGTCGACCCGCGCACCGGCCAGTTGCTGAAGGACGACCAGCTGAAGGTGGGCAGTGCCTTCTTCTACCCGCTGCACTACAGCCTGCACCTGAACTGGAAGAACATCGGCTACTTCGTGGTCGGGCTGGCGGCCTTCATCATGCTGGCTGCGCTCGTCAGCGGCGTCGTGATCCACAGAAGGCTGTTCCGCGAGTTCTTCACCTTCCGGCCGCGCAAGCACCTGCAGCGCAGCACACTCGACCTGCACAACCTGACCGGCGTGCTGGCCCTGCCCTTCCATTTCTTCTTCGCCTTCACCGGGCTGGTGATCTTTGCCGCGTCGACCTACATGCCGCTGGGGCACACGGTGCTCAAGCCGCTGCATGATCGGCACGCGGTGCTGGAAGCGGCCCGGACGGGGCTGCCGCACGAGCGCGCGGGGGTGGCCGCACCGTTGGCCTCGGTCGATGCCATGGTGGCCGAAGCCCGCCGCCGCTGGGCCGAGCGCGACATGCCCGGCCAGGTGGGCTTTCTGAAGCTGCATCACATTGGCGATGCCAACGGCTACGTCAGCATCTACCGCGCCGGCAGCGACCGCGTCGCCCTGGTCGGCGAGGGCATCCACTTCCAGGCCAGCACCGGACGCGTGCTGTACGAAGACCCGCCGCGTGCGCCCGCCTCGGCCGTGCACCAGTTCCTCTCCGGGCTGCACCTGCAGCACTTCGAACACTGGCTGCTGCGCTGGCTGTACGTCGCCGGAGGCCTGATCGGCTGCGTGTGCATCGGCACCGGCTTCGTCTTCTTCGTGGAAAAGCGCAAGCAGCAGCACGCCCGCCAGGGATCGGCCGGTGCGCGTGTGGTCGACGCGCTGGCCGTGACCACCGTGACGGGCATGCTGCTGGCCACCACCGGCATGCTGCTGGTGAACCGCCTGCTGCCCGCCGACCTGAGCGGTGCGGCAGACTGGCAGATGCGGGCGTTCTGGGGCATCTGGCTGCTGAGCCTGGTGCATGCCGGCTGGCGCAATGCCCCGGTGGCGCGCGGGTTGCGCTCACCGGCATGGCGCGAGCAATGCCTGGCCCTGGCGGGGGTGGCGGTGGCCGCGGTGCTGGCCAACGGCTGGAGCACCGGGGCCCATTTGTGGGTGACGGTGCCGGCCGCTCAGTGGCCGGTGGCCGGGGTCGACCTGAGCCTGCTGGCCACCGCGGCCCTGGCGCTGGCGGTGCGCCGCCGGCTTGGCCGCGAACCGCGCCCCGTACCGGGCACGGCCCAGGCGCGTCACACACCGAAGGAGGTGGCCCATGCCTGAGTGGATGCAATGGCTGATCGCCCCGCTGCTGGCCCACGCCGGCATGGTGTGGCTGGCCCTGGCCATGCCGGAGCACTGGCAACAGGTGTGGGCGACCCGCACCGAGCCCACGCCGGTTGTGCAACGCGGGCTGAGGGCACTGGGCGCGGCCGCACTGGCCGGTGCGTTGGGGGTCTGCCTGCTGTTGGATCACCCCTCGATGGCGGTGCTGGTGTGGGTGATGTGGCTCAGCGTGGCCGCGGTGGTGGTGACCATGGGGCTGGCCTGGCGACCTGCGCTGTGGCGGCCTTGGGGTGGCTGTCGGCGCGCCGCTTGAGCGCCCGCCTCATCAGACCCCGTTGTCGTGCAACGGGGCGGTGGAGGCCTCCAGGCTGGCATCGGCCTGTTCCAGCAGGGGCAGCATGCGGCGGGTCAGCTCGATGTCGTTGGTGACGCCCAGCTTGCGCTTGATCTGGTAGTGCAGGTTGCAGACGGTCTTCTCGCTCAGGTGCAGGGTGGCCGCGATGTCGGACACGGGCATGGGGCGCAGCAGCATGCGCAGGACCTCGAACTCGCGCGGGGTCAGGGCGTCCAGCCCGGTGTCCCCCTCCACCCGGGCCAACGCCAGGGCCTGGGCCACATCAGGGCTGAGGGCACGGCGGCCCTGGGCCACGTCGGCAATGGCATTGAGCAGCGTCTCGGCCGGGCTGGACTTGGTGACGTAGCCCCGCGCCCCCGCGCGCAAGGCCACCTGCGCAAAGTCCGGTGAGCCGTGCATGGTGAAGATCAGCACGCGAGCCTGTGGATCGATCGCCAGCAGCCGGCGCGTCAGCTCCAGCCCGCTCTGGCCCGGCAAGGCCATGTCGGTCACCACCACATCCGGGCGGTTCTGGCGGTACAGCAGGTAGGCCTCTTCGGCGCTGCCTGCATCGTCGATCAGATCAAGGTGGGCCTGGCGGCGCAGCAGGTGGCGATAGCCTGCGCGGACGATGGCATGGTCGTCGACCAGCAGCAGGCGGATGACCGGGGTCGACATGGCATCAGACATGGGCAGGCACGGGGCGCAAGGGCCATTGCAGGGTCAGAACAAAGGCTTCACCGGCCCCAGCGGGCTGGCGTGCCGTGTGCAGGTCGCCGCCCCGTGCGCGCACGCGCTCGGCCATCATGCTGAGGCCCAGGCCGGTGCCGCCGGCGCGGGACACGGACGCCGTGGGCAGACAGGCGTTGCGCGCCGTGAGGCACAGGCGGCCATGCGTCATGGCCACGGACAGGTGAACCGGCTCGCGCGCATCGGCATAGCGTGCCGCATTGGTGAGCGCCTCCTGGCAGGCGCGGTACAGCCCCAGGCTGGTGGCCTCGTCCAGCTCGGCAGGCCAGCGCGCCGGCAGGGTCAGCTCGGCCCGCAGCGGCGGCTGGCGCGCCGCGCGCTGGCGCAGGTTCCAGGCGCTCACCAGTTCCTGCAAGGCCCACTGCAACCCCTGCTCGTCCAGCAGGGGCGGGCGCAAGCGGCCCAGCAGGCTGCGCACGCCCGCAGCCAGCTCGTTCACGGTCGCGTCCAGGATTTCGGTGTCTTCCATCGTGGCGGGCTCGCCGGCCGCGGCGCTCTGGCGGATGCCGGACGACACCGCCTGCAGCGCGGCAATGCACTGCCCCATCTCGTCGTGCAGATCGTGGGCGATCTCGCGGCGCTCGGCCTCCTGGGTGTCGATGAGCCGCGTCGTGAGCGCCGCACGAATGGCCGTCAGCTGCGCCAGGGTGCCGGCCAGACGCTGGATGCCCTCGCTCAGGCGGCGGAACTCGCGTGCGCCCTGCCGCGGCAGCGTCAGGGTGTGCTCGCCCGCGCCCAGGCGGTCCAGCGCGGCCACAAAGCCGGCCGTGGGCTGCAACAGCCGGCGCAACACCAGCCACACCAGCAGGTCCAGCGCCACGATGGTGGCCGCCGTCAGGCTGGTGAGGTCCTGCAGACGGCTCCAGAGCTGCTCGATCACCGCGGCGCGCTGTGGCTCGATGCGCAGCACGCCGTCTTCGCGCGACCACAACCGGATCCCCCGGGTGACGCTCAGCGGCAGGCGCTCGCCCAGCCACGCGGCCAGCCAGCCGGGCACGGCCTCGGTGGGCGGCGGCGGCTCGCAACCCCACTGCACCACGGGTTGGTCGATGGCCTGATAGCGCAGGCACACCGGCCGGCCATACAGGGCCACCACCCGCGCCAGATCGGGCAGGCGCCCGCCCGCGTCCTGCGCCACCAGTTGCCGGCGCAGCTGCTGCTCGGTCAGGTGCTGCAGGGCGTCGGCCTGGGCTTCGATGGTCTTGAGCCCCTCTTGCTGCAGGCGCCACACCACGAAGCCCGACACGCCGAACCAGCACAGCAGGCCAACCAGGGTCATGCGGATCAGCAGGTGGGCAGACAGGGACATGGCGAGCGAGGATACGCTCAGCGCGGCGCGCGTGCAGTGGTGTCAGCCCTGTGCCGGACTGTGTCACTCCGGGACATACACCATGCCGCCATCGTGCATGCGGTACAGCATCCCGGCCTTGACGCCGGCACCGGCGCCCTGCCCGTCCGTGGCCTTGTAGCGGTCGATCTTCTGGCCGTCCTTGATGACGATTTCCATGTCGGGCTGGCCGGCGCGGCGGATCACCGTCAGCTTGTCGTCGTTGAAAGGATTCAACGGGTTCTGGCTGACCACCAGCAGCAGCGCCGCCACCAGCACCAGGAACACGTCGATCAGGTTGACCACCGACAGGATGGGATCGTCGTCTTCCAGGTCTTCGAGCAGGCCCGAAGTGCGGCGCTGGCGTGCACGCGGGGTCACAGGCTTGGTCTCGCTCACGACATGAGCTCCTCATCGCTGGCCAGGCTCAGCATGTCGGCGGCATACCAGCGCCGGCGCACCTGGGCCACCGCATACGTGATGGCCGCCGCGATCAACGCCAGGATGACGGCCGAGAAGGCCACCATCAGGCTGCGCGACACCTCGGCCATCTGCCCATCGGCCAGTGCCTTGAGTGCCGGCCCCATCGGGATCATCGTGGCCACCAGGCCGAGCATCGGCGCCACACGGGTGACCAGCCGCACCAGCTCCAGCCGGCGCAGGGCCAGGGCCTCGAGGTGGCTGAGCGACAAGGCGGGCTCACGCTCGCGCCACATGCGCAGCTCGAAGCCGGCCGGCAGGCCCCGGTGGCGCTGCCAGGCCTGGCGCACGAAACCACCGAGCGCCACGAAGGCATAGGCAAAAGCGGCGCTGATGGCCACCAGCACGGGCACGAGAAAAAGCTGGCTCACGCCGTACATGGCGTGGTCGATGGAGGCGATGGCACTCATGCGGGTTGCCCTCCTGCCTGCACGCGAAGGCCAACCAGCCGGGTGCGGCCCTGCCGCCAGGCCCCGATGGCCACCAGCAGCGCCAGCACGGCGCCCAGCCCCACGGTATACCAGCCCGAGAACGCGGGCGTGGCAGCGGTGGGCTGCTTCTGCAGCGCCTGGCCCTGTACATCCTCAGTCGGCACCCCCACGCCCTTGCCCGTGCGGTCACGCGAGCCGGTGTGATAGCCGGTCTTCAGAAAGGTCTGCGCATCTTCGCTGCCTTCGGCGGCGGCCTGCTCGAACCACTTGCGCGCCTCGGCCTCGTTGCGGGCCACCCCGCGCCCTTCCCACAAGGCGCTGGCGTAATGCAGCTTGCCCATCACGGCATAGCCATCGTGACCGGACTCGGCCGCGCGCTTGAACATCGCGGTGGCGGCCGCGGAGTCCTGGGGCACGCCCTCGCCTTCCTGCAGCAGATGCCCCTTCCAGATCATGGGACCGACAAAGCCCTTGGCGATGCACTTGTCGAAGATCTTGTGGGCGGTGGCGTAGTCGCCGCATTTGGCGGCCAGATAGCCGTAGGCGCACATGGTGATGCTGGCCGGCTGCTCGGCCTGGTAGGCCAGGGACAGGTCACTGACGTTGTTGGCAGCCATGCTGGACGGGCCGGCGCCGCTCGGCTCGGGCTGACCGCAGGAGCCGGCCTGAGTCTGCGCGTGGGCCGGGACGGCCGACAGCGCCAGCATGAGGGTCAGGGCAAGGGGGATCCGGGGCGTTGGGGGTGGGAGGAAAGGAAAACGGCGAACCGGGAACATGGGGCACTCCTGAGACATGAGGCCGCGGTGTGCGGGTGGAGCTCACTGTAGGAATGCGCAGGGGGCGAGGCCAGGGCAGGGTGCCCGGGAGGGGGCGGGCAAATTGCCCGAGGGGGGCGTTCCTCAGAAGGCGTCCTGTTTATTCATCGTCATCGCAGAACGCTACGGTGGCGGTGTCAACTCACGCCCGCTGATGGGCGCGACCCCGTGTTGCTGCTTGCCTTCTGGTTCCGCCTGGTGTTTCAACCCACGCGTCCGTGATGGGCGCGACGGTCTTGTTCTCGCTCTGGCGCGTGGTGCCCACCCAGTTTCAACCCACGCGCCCGTGATGGGCGCGACTGCGCTCCACGCGCGCCGCCGTCATGTTGCTGCTGTTTCAACCCACGCGCCCGTGATGGGCGCGACGGCGCGGGCACCACCCCGCCGGAATCGGATCCAGCGTTTCAACCCACGCGCCCGTGATGGGCGCGACGACCTTGCGCCCATCGCTGACGGCGTGATCCTCTGGTTTCAACCCACGCGCCCGTGATGGGCGCGACAGCCGTTACCGTACGGCGTGACGCCAGAGCCCGCGTTTCAACCCACGCGCCCGTGATGGGCGCGACCGTTGTCCACCCCTCGCCCGTTGTCCCAGCCCCGCACGTTTCAACCCACGCGCCCGTGATGGGCGCGACCACCGGGAAGGTGGATGCGTCGTTCACCCGCATCGCGTTTCAACCCACGCGCCCGTGATGGGCGCGACGCTTGCCTTTGTCGCTCACAAGGTGAGCCCGAGCAGTGTTTCAACCCACGCGCCCGTGATGGGCGCGACGCCGCTCACCCGTCATAGAGGCAACGTCCGCGCGCCAGTTTCAACCCACGCGCCCGTGATGGGCGCGACACCCTAAACCCGACACCAAGCACAGAGGCCCAGGGTTTCAACCCACGCGCCCGTGATGGGCGCGACATCCATGTCGAAAATCAAGCTGGGCAATCGCCCGAAGTTTCAACCCACGCGCCCGTGATGGGCGCGACGATTTCCTCGTGAGCGCGCCGGCATCCGTGGTGCAGTTTCAACCCACGCGCCCGTGATGGGCGCGACCAGCCAAGCTGGAGGCACTGGCCGGCACGATCGAGTTTCAACCCACGCGCCCGTGATGGGCGCGACACGCCGGTCGGGTGCTGGTACTCGGTCTGCAGGAGTTTCAACCCACGCGCCCGTGATGGGCGCGACCGTCGTCCTGGTCAGAGGTCACGCGGGCCAGATCGTTTCAACCCACGCGCCCGTGATGGGCGCGACTTCACGGAGTAAGTGCGCATGCCCAAGTTCAAGGGTTTCAACCCACGCACCCGTGATGGGCGCGACGCCCTGGCCATCCCGGCTGCCATCTGTGCCTGGTTGTTTCAACCCACGCGCCCGTGTTGGGCGCGACCCTTGGACAGCAGTGCATCCTTGAGCCAGGTGTAGTTTCAA
>NZ_CAJYGK010000092.1 GCF_913773725.1 uncultured Aquabacterium sp.
AAGTTGCGCGTCGAGATCACCCCCAAGAACATCCTGATGATCGGCCCTACGGGCGTGGGCAAGACGGAGATCGCTCGCCGTCTTGCGCGACTGGCCGATGCGCCCTTCATCAAGGTCGAGGCGACCAAGTTCACCGAGGTCGGCTACGTGGGCAAGGACGTCGACACCATCATCCGAGACCTGGTCGAATACGCCGTCAAGCAGGAGCGTGCTCGCCAGATGCAACTGCAGCGCGTGAAGGCCGAAGACGCCGCGGAAGAACGCATCCTCGACGTGCTGGTTCCCCCCCCTCGCAACGAGTTCGGCCTGGGCCAGGCCCAGCCGGACAACACCGCCCGCCAGGTGATGCGAAAGCGCCTGCGCGAAGGGACCCTGGATGACCGCGAGATCGAGATCGAGCTCAGCGATGCCCGAAGCCCTGCGGTGGAGATCCTGAGCCCGGCAGGCGGCGGCATGGAAGAAATGACGGAGCAGCTCAAGGGTCTGTTCTCGCAGCTCGGCCAGGGCAAACGCAGCACACGCAAGCTCAAGATCGGGGAAGCGCGGGTCCAACTGATCGACGAGGAGGCCGCCAGGCTGCTCAACGAGGACGAAATCAAGTCCAAAGCGCTCGAACGCGCCGAGCAGCATGGCATCGTCTTCATCGACGAGATCGACAAGGTGGCAAGTCGAGCTGAGGGACACGGTGGCGAGGTCTCGCGTCAAGGGGTGCAACGTGACCTGCTGCCGCTGGTCGAAGGCACCACGGTGCAGACCAAGTACGGCATGGTGAAGACGGATCACATCCTGTTCATCGCCTCGGGCGCCTTCCACCTCAGTCGTCCGAGCGACCTGATTCCCGAACTGCAGGGGCGCTTTCCGATCCGGGTCGAACTGTCGTCACTGTCTGTCGACGACTTCGAGGCCATCCTCAGCCAGCCCAAGGCCAGCCTGATCAAGCAGTACCAGGCCTTGCTCTCCGCAGAGGGCGTGACGCTGGACTTCACCCCGGGTGCACTGCGCCGACTTGCGCAGATGGCCTTCGAGGTCAACGAGCGCACCGAGAACATCGGCGCACGGCGTCTTGCGACCGTGATGGAACGTCTGCTGGACGAACTGTCCTTCGACGCCCCCAATCGGTCGGGGCAGACTCACACGGTCGACGAAGCCGAAGTCGAGCGCCGCCTCGGCGAACTGGCCCGCAACGAAGACCTGTCGCGTTTCATTCTGTGAGCGGGCCGCCGGCCAGCGTCAACAGCCCCTCGAAGATGAGGTTCTCGACGACGTGCGCCGGCAGCTCCTCGACGTGCGAGAGGCGGGAAACCGCCCCGCCCGACATGATGAGCAGCGGCTCCCGGCCGGCTCGCACACGCAGGCGGCGCAGTGTGCGCTCGATGGCGCCGGCGATGGCATCCGTGCCGCCGCTCATCAGCGCGTCGCTGGTGTTGGTCGGAAAGTCCCTGACCTCGCCGGTCGGGACTTTCAGACCGGCCGTGCCACTCTCCAGAGCCCGGTACATCAGACCGAAACCCGGCAGAATCAACCCGCCCAGGAAGCGCCCGTCGCAGTCGATGGAATCCACGGTGACCGCCGTTCCCACCATCACGGCCATCACGGGAGGCGGATTGCCCGGCGCGCTCTGCAGCGCACGCTGACGGGCACCGATGATGGCGGCCCACCGATCGGCGCCGAGTCGCTGAGGGTGCTCGTACCCGTTGACCACACCACCCGCCTGGGCAGTGGCGGACACCCATCGGGGCCGCAACCCCCAACCCTGCATCAGCTGCTCTTCCACCCGCCGCTTGATGGCCTCACCGGCCACCACGCAGCCCAGCATGCCGGCCGGCGTGCAAGGCAGATGTCGCCAGGCGGTTTCCCAGAGGTGATCGATGTCCTCAAGAGGAACCGCGCCATGGGCCAGGAGCGCGGCGCCAGGGCAACCCTGCTCGTACAGTCCCCATTTCAGGCGGGTGTTGCCGATGTCGATGACGAGAAAGGCCATTCATCTCTTTCTGTGTACGGTGGCGCAGATACGTCCACAGGTCGCCATTCTGCCTGCCAAACCTCTTCACGGCGCCCAGGCGCCCCATGTCGGAGCGCGGCATCGGCGCCACACGTGTCCACCGGATGGGCAGGCCCGCGCGTTGCAGATATGGTGTCGCCCATGGCGCGTACGCCGAATGGCGACGCCAACGAACCCCACTAGCAAGGAGACAGTCATGAATTCATGGATCAGATCACTCGCGCTGGGTCTCGCGCTCGCCGCGCCCTTTGCATGGTCGGCCGTCGAGGTCAAAGGTGTGCGCTTCGAGGACACCCGTCAGATCGGCACGCAGACCCTGCAGCGCAACGGGACCGGGGTGCGTGTGAAGCTGGTGTTCGACGTGTATGCCGCCAGCCTGTACCTGCCTCGCAAGGAGACCTCCGCTGCCGCAGTGATGAGCATGCCGGGCCCGAAGAGCCTGCAGATCGTGCTGTTGCGCGAACTCAGCGGCGAAGAATTTGCCGACGCGATGATGACGGGCTTTCGCCAGAATCACAGCGAAGCCGACCAAGCTCGCTACAAAACCCGCCTGGAAGAGGTCCGCAGCGCGATGATGGCCTTCGGCAAGGTGCGCAAGGGCACGGTCGTGCACTTCGAGCTGGTGCCGGGTGTCGGCACGCAGTTGCTGGTGAACGGCGAGCGCAAGGGCAACCCGATGCCAGGCGAGGACTTTTACAACGCCATGCTGGGCATCTGGCTGGGCGACCAGCCCGTGGACAAGTCCCTGAAGGCAGGCTTGTTGGGCGGTTCGTGACGGAATTCGCAATGCATCGGCGTTCCCCCGCTTGCCGGGGGAGCCGATGTGACCGATAAGCGGTCATGCTCCCGGCTGTCCACGCCTCTACACCATGATTGACCACCCGCTTTCTTCACTGCAGGCCTGGACCGACGCCTTCCACGACGCCGGCATTCCGGTGCTTGCCACCTCTGCCGCAGAGGTGGAGCGGCTGGCCCAGATCGAGGACGAACGGGGTACCGTTGACGCCCACACCTTGGCCGAGGCCTTCGCGCCAGACCCGCTGATGACCCTGCGGGTCCTCACCGACGTGTCGCGGTACTGCACACGCCTGAGCGTCGAGCCGCCTGAAACCCTGGTGGGCGCGCTGGTGATGCAGGGCATCGGCCCGTTCTTCCGCACGTTCCGGGGGGTCCCCACGGTCGATGCCTGGTTGGCCGAGCACCCTGCTGCCCGCACCGGCCTGTCTGACCTGATCACCCGCGCCCGCCGTGCGGCCCACTTCGCCCTGAGCTTCGCCATCCGGCGCCAGGATGAAGACGCCTCAGTGATCCAGGAAGCCGCGATGCTGCACGACTTCGCGGAGATGCTGCTCTGGTGTCATGCCCCGACCCTGGCGGAGACCATTGCCAACCGTCTGGAGGCCGATCACACCCTGCGCTCGGCCGAGGTCCAGCAGGCGGTGCTCGGCATCACCCTCGATGGCCTGGGCCAGTCACTCATGCACCGTTGGCAGCTCCCGGATCTGCTCATCAAGACCACGGACGCCCGCCAGAGCCACTCTCCGAAAGTGCAGAATGTCCTGCTGGCGGTGCGGCTGGCTCGGCACAGCCGTTATGGCTGGGAAGACCCGCACGCGCAGGCCGCTCTGCACGACGATGCAGCCGACGTGGCCAAGTTGCTCACGCTGTCCCAGGACGCGGCCATTCGCCTCATCATGGCCATCGACAGCTGACGATCGCTGGTGCTGCGCGGCCCCGTCGGCGCCTCAGTGGATGCTCGACACACCGCGCATGGCACGCACAGCTCCCGCGCCGATGGCCGCTCCGAATCGTTTGGCCAGCCGCTCGGCGAGGTTTTCCTTCTGCGTGTAGTCGATGATTTCCTCGGCCTTGACCACATCCCGGGCAACCTGATCAAGACTGCCCAGCTGGTCTGCCAGCCCCAGTCCCACAGCCTGCTGCCCGTTCCAGAACAACCCGGAGAAGGTGTCCGGATCGTCCTTGAGTCGCTTGCCACGCCCCACCCGCACGACATCGATGAACTGCTTGTGAATCTGGTCCAGCATGGCCTGGGCGTGGGCCTCGTGCTGAGGATTGCGGGGCGAATACGGATCCAGCATGGCCTTGTTGGATCCAGCCGTCATGAGGCGGCGCTCGATGCCCACCTTGTCCATGACCCCGGTGAAACCGAAGCCATCCATCAGCACGCCGATGGACCCCACCACGGAGGCCTTGTCGACATAGATCTGGTCTGCAGCCACAGCAATGTAGTAGGCCGCAGAAGCGCACATCTCTTCACAGATCGCGTAGACCTTCTTCTTGTGCAGTGCCTTCAGGCGACGGATCTCGTCGTTGACCAGTCCCGCCTGCACTGGCGACCCGCCAGGTGAGTTGACGCGCAGCACCACGGCCTGCGCACCCGCATCCTCGAACGCGTTGCGCAAAGCCGACATGATGCTGTCCGCATTGGCCTCGGCGTCGTTGGCGATCTCGCCGCGCACCTCCACCAGAGCGGTGTGCGGCCTCACTGGCGCGGTGGCCGAAGGCATGTTGTTGAGGGTGCCCCACACCACGCTGACGGCCACGACCAGCCAGACCACACGCCAGATCCAGCGCCAGCGCTGCTCGCGCCGCTGCTGGGCGAGATAGGCACGCGCCAAGTCATTCAGCAAGGCATGCTGGGCGCCGGCCAGGTCGGCACGGGGGGTTTCGGCTTCACTCATGGATGCGATGGGTTGGAAAGAGGCTGGATGCGTTCGTCAGGATACCAACAGACTTGGCCGCCCTGCTCGGCCGTTCGGATGGGAAGCAGCCGGGCGCCACGACAGGGACCGGATACACACCGCCCCGTGGTCGGCTCATACAGGGCGCCGTGGATCGAACACACGATGTAACGGCGATCGGCATCCCAGAACTGCCCGGGCTGCCAGTCCATCTCGGCCGGCACATGGGCGCAGCGGTTGAGGAAGGCACGCACCTGCCCTTCATAGCGCACGGCGAAGGCCGGGGCCTTGCGTCCGAACTCCTCGACATCGAAGCAGACGGCCTGCCCGAGATCGGCCAGATCCTCCGAAGCGCACAGCGGCACGGGCGCCGCTCCGGTGACACCGGGTTCAGGCATGGCGGCTCAACCAGTCGTGAAGCTCGGCCATCGAGTGGGCCACATACAGAGGGCCATGCTGCTCGAAGGTGGCCGGCTCATGGGCGCCGTAGCTCACGGCCACACTGGGCGTGCCGGCGTTACGCGCCAGCTGCAGGTCATGCGTGGTGTCGCCGATCATGAGCGTCCGCTCCGGCTCGGCGCCGAATTCCGCCATCAGTTCCAGCAGCATCCGCGGGTGCGGCTTGGACGCGGTCTCGTCGGCCGTCCGCGTGCCGTCGAACATGCCGCGCAGTTCGACGTGGCCCAGCGCCTCGTTCAAGCCCTGACGGGACTTTCCGGTGGCCACGGCCAGCCAGTGGTTTCGGGCCTTCAGGGTCTCCAACAGCGCAAGCGTGCCCTCGAACAGGCTGAGCTCATGTTGACGCTGGAAGTAGTGATGCCGATAGCGCTGCCCCAACTCCGGCACCCGCTCGGGCGGGAGGCTGGGCGCCACGTGGGCCAGCGCATCGTGCAGGCCCAGCCCGATCACGTAGGCCGCGTCCCCGGGGGTGGGCACGGGCAGGCCCAGGTCGGCACAGGCGTCCTGGATGCAGCGCACGATCAGGCCGGTCGAGTCATACAGGGTGCCGTCCCAATCGAACACGATCAGGTCGAAACGGCGGGGGCGCAGGCCCGTGTCGGTGGAGCTCAACTCAGGGTCCTCTCAGGCATCTGGCGCCACTGTAGCCGTCCCGCGCGGGTCCGGAACCAGCGCAGACAGCAAAGCCACACACTCCGGTGGCATGGGGGCCTCCAGCACCAGATCCTGCCCGGTGGCCGGATGCGCGAGCCGGAGATACCGTGCGTGCAGGAACATCCGGTCGAAACGCCCTTCCGGCAGCCGCGCCCGGTCCACACCGACCACGGCTTCGCCACCCGTTCCCCGCGCCAGCGCCTTGTTCAAGGCAAAGTCTCCGTACTTCTCGTCGCCCACGATGGGGTGGCCTTCATGGGACAGATGGACGCGGATCTGGTGCGTGCGTCCGGTCTTGATGGTGACATCCAGCAGGCTGAATGCCGCATACCGCGCGACGACGTGAACCAGCGAGATCGAGCGGCGCCCCTCGTCTTCCCCTTTCACGGCCACCACGCGGCGCTCGCCCTCGGGCGTCAGGAACTTGTGCAGCGCCACGTCGATCACCTTGCGGCTGACAGGCCAGGCACCGGTCACCAGGGCCGCATACGTTTTGTGAGCCTGGCGCTGCCGAAACACGTCCTGCAGGGCCGTGAGCGCACTGCGCTTCTTGGCGATCAGCAGGATGCCGGACGTTTCCTTGTCCAGTCGGTGCACCAGTTCCAGGAAGCGGGCCTGCGGGCGCGCGCGCCGCAATTGCTCGATGACGCCGAAGCTCACGCCGCTGCCGCCATGCACCGCCACGCCCGCTGGTTTGTTGATGGCCAGCACGTGTTCGTCCTCGAACAAAACCGGAAACTCGCGTGCCGGCACGGCACTCGCGGCAGACTCATCCCGCTCTGCCAGGCGCAGGGGGGGGATGCGAACCTCGTCCCCCATCTCGAGCCGGGTGTCGGCGCTCGCACGGCCCTTGTTCACCCGCACCTCCCCGCTGCGGATGACCCGGTAGACCAGCGTCTTGGGCGCCCCCTTGAGCACCTTGATGAGGAAATTGTCGAGCCGCTGGCCCGCGGAGCCTTCGTCGATCACCTTGCGCTGAACCGACTGAAGCGCCTGGTTGTCCTGCGGTGTCGCCGGAGGTGTAAGAGGCCTCGAGGGTTTACCCGATATCTGCGGCGCAGAACGGGAAACAGGGGTTTTCTTTGCGGTCTGCGCAACCCGGTGCCGGCCGGTTTTCGCACCTATAATGGTCTTGGCCACGTGATGGATAAGGTGTTTGTTGATATGGCTTGGCCAGGTCAGCAGCACCCAACAGGCAAAGCAAGACCGCATTTTACTTTGAGCCGGTCGAGCAGCGTCCCGTTACGGGTCGGGCGGGGTGCCCCGCCAAATGAAACCGATGGTGATGCAACCAGGCAGGCCGGACGGAGAAAACCACCCAAGGTGTGGTTTTGCCGAACAGCCCACCTGGTCAGAGCCAACGTCGATCGAACCACGATTCAAGGTTGATGGACATCAGCGTGCAGCGCACCCCTGGGTGATGAGGTCGCTGGTGTCTGCGTCGAGTGACTGCCCACGTGATCTGGCCCATGCCGCCTCGCGCCCGAGATGCCCGCCTCTGCCCCGCCTTCCTCCTGCAGGAAGCCTCGGCTGCAGACGCGTCGGCGTCCAGATTGCGCCGGTCGGGGCCCCCTGTCTGCTCCCCCCTTTCCGTACCGACCAACCGAGCCTGTCCGCCACCTGGCGCCACGGGCCGTGCCGTCATGGCGGGAGCGCTTCAGGCCCGTGTCCAAGTCTCGATGCGCGCGCCCCTGCTGTCCTGACGTCTTTCGCGTCACCATCAGCCCAGGCAATTCCTTCACGGTTCTACGTCGTTGCTCGTGCATGAACGCTGCTGTCGCCTGAAAAGGCGGCGGTGAGTGGAGGCTTGTCCGGCGCCATCCCGGTCAGGCCTCGCTTGAACTGTGGAGACCACATGAAGCGCATGCTGATCAACGCCACGCAGCCGGAAGAACGGCGCCTGGCCATTGTCGACGGGCAGAAACTGCTCGACTTCGAGACCGAAATCGAAGGCCGCGAACAACGCAAGGGCAACATCTACAAGGCTGTTGTCACCCGCGTCGAACCCTCTCTCGAAGCCTGCTTCGTCGACTACGGCGAAGACCGCCACGGCTTCCTGCCGTTCAAGGAAATCTCGCGCCAGTACTTCAAGGAAGGCGTCGAGGTCCGCTCGGCCAAGATCCAGGACGTGATCAAGGAAGGCCAGGAGCTGCTGGTCCAGGTCGAGAAGGAAGAGCGCGGCAACAAGGGTGCGGCGCTCACCACCTTCGTGTCGCTGGCGGGCCGCTATCTGGTCCTGATGCCCAACAACCCGCGTGGCGGAGGCGTGAGCCGTCGCATCGAGGGCGACGAGCGGGAAGAGCTCAAGGAGGCGATGGACCAGCTCGAGTACCCGAAGGGCATGAGCCTGATCGCCCGCACCGCTGGCATCGGCCGCACCGCTGCCGAGCTGCAGTGGGACCTGAACTACATGCTCAAGCTGTGGTCGGCCATCGATGAGGCCGCCCAGGCTGGCAAGGGTGCTTACCTGATTTATCAGGAGTCGTCGCTGGTCATTCGCGCCATCCGCGATTATTTCACGTCGGACATCGGCGAGATCCTGATCGACACGGACGACATCTACGAGCAGGCGAACCAGTTCATGCTGCACGTGATGCCCGATCAGGCCAATCGCGTGAAGCGTTACCGCGACGACGCCGCCCTGTTCTCGCGCTTCCAGATCGAGCACCAGATCGAGACGGCCCACAGCCGCACGGTGAACCTGCCCTCTGGCGGCGCCATCGTCATCGACCACACCGAAGCCCTGGTCTCGGTAGACGTCAACTCCGCCCGCGCCA
>NZ_CAJYGK010000093.1 GCF_913773725.1 uncultured Aquabacterium sp.
TCGGTGTCAGCGACGTGACCGGGCTGGTGCGCTGGGCCCTGCGCGTGGGACTCGTGAAGGACGACACACTTTGAGCGCTGGCCCGGGTCAGTGTCCGCACCTCCTGACAACACGGATCAAGAACTCCTGACAGCCGGTCGCAGACGGTCTTCCTACATTGGATTCCACTGCTTTCAGGGGATTCCGCTTGACCGTTCAATTCGCTCCCGCGCCCGTGCTGACGTCGGCTTTCGAGCTCGGGCCTCGTCTGCTGCACGAGGCATTCCACCGCACGCTCTCGCCGATGGTCATCACCGACACGACGGGACGGATATGCCATGTCAACCCGGCCTTCGAGCAGGCCACGGGCTACGAGCTGGCGGAGTTGTACGGCAAACAGCCCACCGTGATGCATTCGAGGATGCAGAGCAGCGATTTCTATCGCCGCATGTGGACCGCGCTGTTGCAGGAGGGGCGGTGGCAGGGCGAGATCTGGAATCGCCGTAAGGACGGTCGGCTTTTCCGGGAGTGGTTGAGCATCTCGGCCCTGCAGCAGGCTGACGGGGAGGTCACGCACTACCTGGGCGTCTACAGCGGACTGGCGTCCACCCGCATGGCCGACGCGCAGTCCGAGGACTATGGCGGCGTCGACGCGGTGACCGGCATCCTGGGCCGGCATGCGTTCATCAAGGCTGCCGAGCGCCTTCACGCGGTGACGGGGCCGTTGGCCTTCATGGCCTTGGACATCACCGGCTTTACCGACATCAATGAACACCATGGCCTGTACTGCGGTGACGGCCTTCTGCGCCAGGTGGCTCATCGGTGCACGCAAGCCGCGGCCCTGGCTGGCGTCGAGTGCGTCGTGGGTCGCGTCGGGTCCGACGAGTTCGCCCTGGCGTGGGCGATCGGTGGACTGGATGGCGAAGACCGGCCGCGAGAGCAGGTTCACCAGATGGCCGATCAGATGCGCCAGGCGGTGGCCACGCGCTATCAGCTCGATTCCGGCCGGTCGGTCGACCTCCGGGTCTCGGTGGGGCTGGCCGTGCTGACGGCGGACGCGTTGGTGGCCGCCAATCAGACCGGCTTCGAGCCGGGCGTGGCAGATGCCTTGCTTCAGGCTTCTGCAGCGCGGCAGGCGCAGGGCGCACCCGCCTGCAGCATGCAGCACTATGACGGCCTGGAGGCTGAGCGCCGCCTGACGCGCGCGCTGCGAGAGGACATCATGGCGGGACGCCTCGACGTGGTGTTCCAGCCCAAGGTGCGGCTGAGCACCAGTTCACCCGTGGGGCTGGAAGCCCTGTGCCGCTGGACCGGGCCCGACGGGCAGGCAGTGCCGCCCAGCGTATTCATCCCGCTGGCAGAGCGCCATGGTCTGATTGCCGAACTGGGCGACCGTGTCCTGGAGACGGTGCTGCGCAGCCTGGCTCGATGGCACGAGGGTCACCTCAGCCTGCTGCCCGTGGCCGTGAACTTCTCGGCAGCGCAGTTCAAGCGCCCTGACGTGGTCGCGCGCGTCGAGGCGGCCCTGGCCCGCCACCGTGTGCCGCCAGAACTCATCGAGCTCGAGCTCACCGAGTCGGTGCTGCTGGAGGACTTCGAGGCGGCGGTGACCACCCTGCAGGGGCTGCGACGCCTGGGGTTGAGCCTGTCCATCGACGACTTCGGGACCGGCTACTCCTCACTGGCGTACATGCGGCGCCTTCCGGTCAACTGCATCAAGATCGACCGCAGCTTCGTGGCCGACCTGGTGAGCGACGACAGGACCCGCCACGTGGTGGCCACGGTGATCAGCCTGGCTCACCGCTTCGGCATGGAGTGCGTGGCCGAGGGTGTGGAGACGTTCGAACAGGTTCAGGTGTTGATGGAGCTCGGCTGCGAGCAGGCACAAGGGTACTTCTTTGCCCGGCCGCTCGCGCCTGATGCCCTGGCGCCCATCCTGGCCGGCCGCACACCCTGGATCGAAGTGGTGGTGGCGCCGGGCCTGTCCGTCAGCGGGCAGGAGCACTGAGATGCAGCCTTGTTTGCTGATGCTGGTCGCGCACGCGGACCGGCGACATGAGGTGATGCTGGCGTGGCGCCAGAGCATCTCTGCGGGCACGGTGCTCATCGCGGAGCACGCCTCGGATGCGGCCTTGTATGCGCTGGCCTACAGGGTCTCGGTGGTGGTGCTCGATGAGGCCTGCGACGGGGTCTCTCCCGCCTTGCTGCGGCACTTCCGCAGACAGTTGCCCCAAGCGCGGATGCTGGTCTTCGGCGAGGAGCCCCGCGGGGGGCGGCCGCCGGTTCAGCCGTGGTCAGGCTTGTCAGCGGCGCTGTCAGCGCAGGCCACAGGCAGGTCACCTGTCGATGTCCGTTCAATCAAAGCCGATGAATCGGGACCAGCGCGCCCGATGACAGAAGAAGGAAATGTGTGATGCAGATTGCGCGCAAACCGTTGGACGAGCAGGCCCGCCTGGCCGTGCTCCGGCGCCTTGAAATCCTGGATACCGAGCCGGAAGAGGTGTTCGACCGCATCACCCGGCTGGCGAGCAGGCTGCTGGGGACGCCGATCAGCGCGGTGTCGCTCATCGACGAGCAGCGGCAATGGTTCAAGTCGATGGTCGGGCTGCCAGTGCGTGAGACGCCGCGTGACTGGGCCTTCTGCGCCCATGTCATCCATGGCACCGACGCCTTTGTGGTGCACGACGCCCAGGCGGACGACCGCTTCCTGGACAACCCCCTGG